>NZ_BMCI01000002.1:0-723500 GCF_014635105.1 Haloferax sulfurifontis | reverse complement strand
GACACCGCCCTCGAACAACTTTCAGTTCCAAATGTGAGCAATTATTTCTAATTGTTACTATAGTGTGGATAGAAAGGCCACTACTAACAGAGGTCGGTGAGGCGAAGTGGGAGCTAACACCATACGGGACGGTCCTAATCAAGTGGCTATCAGGGAATTCACCAGAGTCACTTAGCCAGACATTAATTTCAAAAGCACACGACCAGATTTCTGAGTCCGACGACTGATCCACATGACCCCAAGCCCCCCCCTGTGGTCAATCGCTAGACAAAGATCTTGGAACTCAGTTCATCACGCCCATGTGGTTGCCCTAACTGCAGATCCACTTCCTCAAGATCATACGGCCCGAACCCGGGTGGTGAAGCACCGTTTCCGTAGTGTCTCACAATGTGGTCCATGTTGACTGTCTTGGCGATTCCGTCAATCTGGTAAACGTCCCTCATATAGCCATAGAGGTTCTCATAGTCTCGAATTCGCTTCCACTTCTCACGGAGTGGGTCGGTTACATTGTCGCACACTTTGGGCAAAGTAATGGGGGTAGTGTGGTAGACGTGGTCGAAGCGAATCAGCGTCGCGAACATCGCGACGTCCGCCTCGGTGAGCACGTCGCCCGCGAGGAACCGCTGGTCGTCGAGCACCTCGTCCCAGTGGTCCAGCGCGTCGAACAGCTCCTCGACGGCCTCCTCGTAGGCTTCTTGGGTGGTTGCGAACCCGGCGCGGTAGACGCCGTTGTTGACCGGCTCGTAAATCTCGTCGATGAGGCGGTCGACCTCCTCCTCGTAGCCGTCGGGGTTGAGGTCCACGTCGTGCTCTGCGAGGGGGGCGAACGCCTCGTCGAGCATCCGCATGATTTCGCGGGACTCGTTGTTGACGATGGTCTCGCGCTGTTTGTCCCACAGCACGGGCACGGTGACGCGCCCGGTGAACTCGTCGTCGGCGCGGAGGTAGATATCGCGGAGGAACTCCTCGCCGTACAGCGGGTCCGGGAGGTCCTCGGAGAACTCCCAGCCGTCGTCGATGCGGACGGGTTCGACGAGCGACAGCGAAACCGCGTTTTCGAGGCCCTTCAGCGCGCGCGTCATCGCGGTGCGGTGGGCCCACGGGCACGCGCGGCAGATGTAGAGGTGGTACCGGCCGGCCTCGACCGGGAACCGCTCGTCCTCGCCGACCCAGTTGCGGAATTCGGTCGTCTGGCGCTCGAACTCGCCGTCTTCGTTGTTGGCGACGAACTTGTCGGTTCGCCACTCGCCCTCGTAGAGCATGTTCATGCGACCACGACCTGGAGTACTTGCATGCCCGTCCGTTGGGACGTGAGCACCAAAAGTTGGGAGGCGACATCGGTGTAACCGGGCGTCGAACGGGGTCGCCATCGCGCGGTCGCCGCTACATGTGGGATTTCCATCACAAACGGGCCGCGCCCATGCTACTCGATTACACAGTCAGATTCGCGAGACTGAATCGAGAACTGCCACGTTGAGTAAAAGTCATCATAGATTATGGCAATTGTTGGTACGTCGCATGGTGGTACTAGACATCGAGACGGAGGATGGACAGCGCGAGGCGCTTCGCCGGATGCTCACGATTCGGGCGTTCGACACGAAGGCGGCCGACCTATTCAGCGACGGCGAACTCCCCGGGTTCGTCCACCTCTACGTCGGTGAGGAAGCGGTCGGGGTCGGCGCGTGTTCGGCCCTCGAATCGGACGACTACATCACGAGCACACACAGGGGTCACGGCCACTGTATCGCGAAGGGACTCGACCCGGACCTGATGATGGCCGAACTGTACGGTAAGGCCAACGGCTACTGTAACGGCAAAGGCGGGTCGATGCACATCGCGGACGTCGACGCGGGGATGCTCGGAGCGAACGGCATCGTCGGCGCGGGGCCACCGCTGGCGACGGGTGCCGCGCTCACATCGCACCTGAAAGGCGAAGACACCGTCGCGCTGGCGTTCTTCGGCGACGGCGCGGTCGCACAGGGACAGGTCCACGAGGCCATCAACCTCGCGGCGACGTGGAACCTCCCTGCGGTGTTCCTCGTCGAAAACAACCAGTACGGCGAGGCGACGCCCGTCGAGAAACAGCACAACGTCCAGAACCTCAGCGAGACCGCGGAGGCGTACAACATCCCCGGCTTCACCGTCGACGGGATGGACATCACCGCCGTCTACGAGGCCGTCAAGGAGGCGCGCAAGCGGGCCGCCGACGGCGAGGGGCCGACGTTCATCGAGGCCGAGACGTATCGGTACCACGGCCACTTCGAGGGCGACCAACAGCCGTACCGGACCGAAGAGGACGTGGCGATCTGGAAGGACCGCGACGCCATCGAGACGTTCAAGCGACGGCTCGTAGAGGCGGGGACGATAACCGAAGACGAGTTCGACGAGATGAAAGCCGAAATCGACCAGCAGATCGAAGACGCCGTCGGGAAGGCGAAAGACGCGGCGTACCCGGACCCCAGCGAGGCGTACGAGGACATGTTCAACGCGGCCGTCCCGGAGATTAGCGACTTCTCCAGCGGCATGCGGGCCGACGGAGGTGAGGACCGATGAGCACCGAGACCAGTAGCGGGACCGGCCCGGACCGGACGGAGGAGATGACCATCCGGGAGGCGATTCGACTCGCCCTCCGCGAGGAGCTCGAACGCGACGACGACGTGTTCGTCATGGGCGAGGACGTCGGCGCGTTCGGCGGCGTCTACGAGGTCACGGGCGACCTCGTCGAGCAGTTCGGCGAGGAGCGCGTCCGCGACACGCCCATCAGCGAGGCCGGCTTCATGGGCGCGGCGGTCGGCGCGGCGGCGACCGGGACGCGGCCGGTCGTCGAAATCATGTTCTCGGACTTCATCGGCGTCTGCTCCGAGCAGATAATCAACCAGATGGCGAAGAACCGCTACATGTTCGGCGGCAAGACGGAGATGCCCGTCACCGTCCGAACGACAGAGGGCGGCGGGAGCGGCGCGGCCAGCCAGCACTCCGGGACGATTCACACGTGGTTCGCCCACTTCCCCGGCGTGATGGCCGTCGCGCCCGCGACCCCCGCGTCCGCCAAGGGGCTCCTGAAGTCGGCCATCCGGTCGGACGACCCGGTCATCGTCTTCGAGAACAAGCAGATATACGAACAGAAGGGCGAGGTACCGCTCGACGACGACTTCACCATCCCAATCGGCACCGCGAGCGTCGAGCGCGAGGGCGAGGACGTGACCGTCGTCGCCACCCAGCGCATGGTCGGCGAGTCGCTCGAACTCGCCGAGGAGCTCGCGGGACAGACGAGCGTCGAGGTCGTCGACCTCCGGTCGCTGTACCCGATGGACACCGAGACGCTGGTCGAGAGCGTCAAGAAGACCGGCCGCCTCGTCATCGCCGACGAGAGCCCGCTGTCGTACGGGACCCACGCCGAGGTGGCGACGCGCGTCATGGAGAACGCGTTCTACAGCCTCGACGCGCCCATCCAGCGGGTCGGCGTCGCCGACGTCCACATCCCCTTCAGCCCCGCGCTCGAAGCGGAGGTGCTCCCACACGGCTCCGACGTGGAAGCCGCAATCAACCGCATCGTGTAAGTGACGACCACTATCGGGCTCGTCGTCAACCCCGCCGCCGGCCGCGACATCCGCCGGCTCACCGGCGGCGCGAGCGTCAGTAACAACTACGCGAAACGCCGCACCGCGGGCTGTGTCCTCGCCGGGCTGACGCTCGTCGACGACGTGGAGGTGCTGGTCATGCCCGACAGCACGGGCCTCGCCGACCGCATCGTCGACGACGCGCCTGCCGACGTCGACGTCGAGTTCGTGGAGATGACGGTCACCGCGTCGGGACGGGACAGCCGAGCGGCCGCGGCCCACTTCGCGGACCACGCCGACGCCGTCGTCGTCCTCGGCGGCGACGGCACGACGCGGGACGTGGCCCAGACCATCGGCGACGTGCCGGTCGTGAGCATCTCGACGGGGACGAACAACGTCGTCCCGACGCCCGTCGACGGCACCGTCGCGGGCGCGGCCGCCGCGCTTGTCGGAAGCGGGGCCGTCTCCGCGGCGGCGGCGACGACGCGCCACGGGACCGTCGAGGTCGACGTCGTCCGGTCCGAGGAGACGACGGTCATCCGCGGCCTCGCCACCGTCGGCGTCCTCGACCGCCCCTTCGTCGGCACGCGGGCGATTCTCGACCCGAGCGACATCGTCGGCGGCGTCGTCTCGCGGTCGTCGCCCGCGGAAATCGGACTGTCGGGCATCGCCGGCGGTCTCGTCACGCACAGACCGGACGAACCCGGCGGCGTCGGCTTCCGACTGGCCCGTGACGGGGGTGACGGGACAGACGCGCCGGATGCGGCGGACGCGGCGACCGGCCCGGCGACGGCGGTCAGAGCGATTACCGTCCCCGGACGCCTCTCGACGGTCGACGTGGTCGAACATCGCGTCCTCGACGACGGCGAGGACTACGCGTTCGAGGTCGACCGCGGGGTGATAAGCGTCGACGGCGAGCGGGAACACGAGGTGCGAAACGGGACCGTCCGCCTCCGCCCGGTGACAGACGGCCCGCGACTGGTCGACGTCGAGGCGGTCCTCGAACGGGCGGCCGACGACGGGCGCTTCAGGCTCGGGTGAGACGGCGGGGCCGAGTCGGTTCGGCCCGCCCGACCGGTTCGACTTGCGGTTGTTCGACCTGCGATTTTTTCACCGACCGCCGGCGGCGATGACGAGCGACCACGGGTTCTCGACGTGTTCGACGAGCGTGCCGAGCATGCGGGCGGCGTCCGCCCCGTCGACGATGCGGTGGTCGAACGACAGCGAAAAGGAGATGACCCGGCGGACGGCCACGTCGCCGTCGTCGGTCGGCACGGCCTCCCGGCGAATCGTGTTGACGCCGAGGATGGCGACCTGCGGCGGGTTGATGACCGGGTCGAACGACTCGACGCCGAGGACGCCGAGGTTCGAGACGGTGAACGTGCCACCCGAGAGGTCGTCCATCGTGAAGTCGCCCGACAGCGCCCGCTGGGTGACCTCGGCGCGGGTCTCGGCGAGTTCGGCGAGCGACAGCGAGGCGACGTCGCGGACGACCGGCGCGATGAGTCCCTCGTCGATATCGACCGCGATGCAGACGTTGTGTTCCCCGTGGAGCCTGTGGACGCCGTCTTCGAAGGTCGCGTTGAACTCGGGGTGTTCGTCGAGCGACGCCGAGAGCGCGAGGAGTAGGACGTCCGTTATCGACACGTCCACGCCGAGGGCGTCGTCGGCGGCGTTCGCCGCGGCGAGCAGTTCCTCCGCGTCGGCGCGGCGGTCGACCGTGACGTGGACCGCCTCGCGGTAGCTCTCGCCGAGGCGGTCGGCGATGGTGCGGCGCATCCCCGACAGCGGGCGTTCGGTCTCGACCGGTTCGCTCGCGGCGGTCGCCTCGGCCCCGGCGGCCGCCGCGGAGTCGGTTGCCGCCGCGCTCGCGCCGCCCGCCGCCCGCACGTCGGACTCGGTGATGCGACCGTTCTGTCCCGTCCCCTCGACGGCCCCGATGTCGACGCCGAGTTCGCGGGCGAGGCGGCGGGCGCTCGGCGGAGCGAACACGCGCTTGTCCGCCGTGTCGGCGGCCGCCCCGGAGTCGTCGGCCTCGGCGGCCGCGCCCGAGTCCGCCGCGGCTTCCACGTCGCTTTCGGTGATTGCGCCCTGCGGCCCGGAGCCCTCGACGGTCGTGAGGTCGACCCCGAGGTCGTCCGCGAGTCGCTTCGCGCGCGGCGACGCGCGGACCTCGCCGTTCCCCGACGGGCCATCCGATCCGCTCGGGCGTTGCTTCGTGACCGACGAGGCGTCCCCCGTCGCCGCCGCCGTCTCGGTCGCCTCGGCCGCGCCCGAGTCCGCCGCGGAGTCGTCGGTCGCGGCGGGTTCGTCGCCGCCCGCACCGACGCCCGCGTCCGCCTCCAACCCGGAGATGTCCTCGTCCGCCCCGGCGACGATGGCCAGCGCGCCGCCGGGCGCTGTCGACTCGCCCTCGGCGAGCACGACGCGCCGCAGAACGCCGTCTTCCTTGGCGTCAATCTCCGCGGTCGTCTTCTCCGACTCGATTTCGGCGATTGGCTCGCCCTCGGTGACCTCGTCGCCCTCCGAGACGAGCCACGCCGAGAGCTCGCCGGACTTCATCTCTAACCCAAGCTTGGGCATCTTGACTACGTACGCCATGACAGTAACATACACAATAGAACGTGATATATCTAGGTCGCCGCGACCGCGACCACCAGGTTTTACTACTAGGTTGTATCACTAGGTAGTATGTCGTTCGACGGATTCACCGACGCGACAGAAGCACAGGTCACGCGCGCGATCTCGGACTCGTGGATGGAGGAGTTCCGCGAGCGCACCGACACCGAGGTCATCGTCGTCGGCGGCGGCCCCTCCGGGCTCGTCGCGGCCAAGGAACTCGCCGAGCGCGGCGTCGAGGTGACCATCGTGGAGAAGAACAACTACCTCGGCGGCGGCTTCTGGCTGGGCGGCTTCCTCATGAACAAGGTGACCGTCCGCGACCCGGCCCAGCGCGTCCTCGACGAACTCGGCGTCCCCTACGAGGAGAGCGACGAGGCCGAGGGGCTGTACGTCGCCGACGGCCCGCACGCCTGTTCCGCGCTCATCAAGGCCGCCTGCGACGCCGGCGCGAAGATCCAGAACATGACGGAGTTCACCGACGTCGTCCTCCGCGAGGGCGACCGCGTCGGCGGCATCGTCATGAACTGGACGCCGGTCCACGCGCTCCCGCGCGAACTCACCTGCGTCGACCCCATCGCGGTCGAGTCCGGCCTCGTCCTCGACGCGACCGGCCACGACGCCGTCGTCCTCTCGAAGCTCTCCGAGCGCGGCGTCCTCGACGTCGACGGCATCGAACACGCCAAGGAACACAACACGGGCATGGACAAGACCGCCGACGGCGAGTACGGCGCGCCCGGCCACGACTCCCCCGGCCACGACTCGATGTGGGTCGCAGAGAGCGAAGACAGCATCGTGGACGCGACTGGCGTCGTCCACCCCGGCGTCGTCGCCTCCGGCATGGCCGTCGCCACCGCCCACCACCTGCCGCGGATGGGCCCGACGTTCGGCGCGATGTTGCTGTCCGGGCGACAGGCGGCGCAGTCCTGTCTCGACGAACTCGGCCGCGACGCGCCCGAGGTGAGCATCTCCGGTCCCGCTCCGGCCGACGACTGACCGTCTCCCGACGGTCCGATTGTCGGCTCCCCCGACGCCTCTGACACTCGTTCTGGGTCGCTCCCGACCCGTTTTCCGTTACTAGATTCCCTCGCGTTCCTGCTCGTGAACCCAGCCGAGCGTTCGCCTGAGTCGCGCCCACCCACGGTTCCACACGAGCAGAAAGCCGGGGACGACACCGACGGCGAGCAACGCGAGATAGTACTGCAACTCGACGACCGGCGGGTACGCCACCGACGCGATTACGTCGAGGAGTCGCAATGCGAACCAGAGCCGCGCCGCGACGAAGTGACCGATAACGAAACTGCCGACGAGCCGCTCCTGAACGCCCGCGGGCTCAGTCCGCCCGCCGATACGGCTCCGGTAGAGCAGATACCCGACGACGAGCGGTTCGAAGACGACACAGCCGAGCGCCCACAGGAGACTCGCGTTGCTCCCCCGCTCGGCGGCGTCGAGAGACACCCAGTAGCCGACGAGCCCCAAGAACAAGAGGTGAAACGCGTTGAAGGGCGCGCCGAGAAGCTCCGCGAGGAACGAGGCCATACCACCCGTCGACAGCGGGGCGACATATCGCTTCTGTCGGCCGGTCGGACCGCACGACGGCGATTGCTACTCCACCGCGCCCGCACGAACCCGAGCGAAGCCGAGCGCGTGGGTCGTCTCGTGAGTCACCCGACACCGCGATTCGAGCGCCCGGTGGGCCGCGACGAGCCGCCGGTTCAGCATCTTCGTCGGCGACGCGCGCATCGTGCGCGACCCCGGCGGCGCGGTAACGCGGACGAGCGCCCGAAACGCCGGATTGAGCGGTCGCCAGCGCGGGTCGGTCGTCTCCGCGAGGTCGACGAGACAGAGCCGACCGCCCGGCCCGACGAGGTCGGCCCACGACGAGACCGCGGCCCCGGGGTCGTCGAACATCCCCGAGACGAACGTGGCGAGGACGGCGTCCGGGGCGTCGGGGACGCCGGCGGCGTCGTTCGGTCGGACCGGCGGTCGGGTCGCGTCGGCGCGGACGAGGTGGACGTTCGGGTACTCGCGGGTCCGCTCGCGGGCCACGTCGAGGACACCCGGAGAGAAATCGACGCCGACGACGGTCCCCGCGGGACCGACGCGCTCGGCGAGGTACGGGAGGTTCGCGCCCGTTCCGCATCCCATCTCGACGACCGTCTCGCCCGGAGAGAGCGCGAGCGCGTCGGCGGCTTCGGTTCTGACGCTTCCGACGCCGGGCGCACGGCGGGCGAGCGCGTCGTAGAGGGTCGCCCAGCGGGTGTAGAACGACTGGGCGACAGACGACGGCGAGCGAGAGCCGGAACGAGGGCGGGAACGGGAACGGGACTGTTCGGCTGTCATGGGACGGGTGCCTCAGAGCAGGACGCGGACCACGTCGGCGACGGCGGGCGCGTCGGGGCCGAGGATGTACGTGATGGGTTCGATGCCGTAGCCGCCGCTCTGGTAGACGACGAACGTCTCCGGGAGGTCTCGGCCGGCGAGGAGTTCGCGGACCGGGTCGGTCGGCGCGTCGGGGTCGAACTCGATGCACTCGTAGCCCGCGGCTTCGAGGTCCTCGATGACGCCCGCGTCGTAGACGATGTTGAGCGCGGCGTTCACGTCGGCACCGGCGGCGCGGGCCGAAAGCAGGACGCCCGCGACGTGGCCGCTGACGCCGAACTCGGGTTCGCCGGGGACGGTCGCCTGCCCCTTCACGTCGAAGATGCGGCCGGGGATGGCGGCCACGTCGTCGACGCTGTCGGCGTCAGGGAGCGACTCCACGAGGTTGGAGCCGACGTTCGGGATGAGCCCCGCGAAGCCGGAGGTGTTCGTGAGCATGCGGAGGCCGCGGCGGACCGACGAGCGGACCTGCTCGACGGTTCGGAGCCGGCCCTCGGGGTCGTGGATGCTCCGGAAGCCGTCGTGGGAGGCGAGTTCGGGCATCCCCTCTTCGTGGAGGTCCGAAAGCAAGTCGCCCTCTTCGAGTTGGCGGATGAGGACCTCGGCCTCGACGAGCGCCTGCACGGGCGTCATGTCGCCGGTGGCGAGGCCGTCGCCGACGCGGGAGACGAGGTCGACGACGCGAGGGTCGTCTGCGACCCGCTCGTTCGTGGCGACCTCGCCGTGGGCGTACTTCGAGACGGCGCTCTGGCTGATGCCGAGCGCCTCTGCGACCTCCGACTGGGTGAACCCGCGGTCGCGGAGGTCCTCCGCGAGGAGCGCGCGGAACGTCGGGAGGAACGCGTCCACGACGATTTCCTCGATGAACTTCATTCGTCGCCACCGAACTCGGGGTCGGAGCTGAGCCGCGACGCCTGCGGCCCGCGCTGGCCCTGATACTTCGAGCCGCGTTCGACCCCGTAGGGGCGGTCGGCGGGCGACTTCATCTCCGTGAACACGAGCTGTGAGATGCGCATGCCGGGCGTGAGCGCGACCGGCGCGGTGCCGAGGTTCGACAGTTCGAGCGTGATTTGGCCCTCGTAGCCGGGGTCGACGATGCCGGCGGTGGCGTGGATGACGACCGCGAGGCGGCCGAGCGACGACCGGCCCTCGACGGTCGCCAGCAGGTCGGCGGGAATCTCCACGCGCTCTTTGGTCGTGCCGAGGACGAAGTCGCCGGGGTGGAGGATGAAGTCGTCGCCCTCCGGGACGTGCGTCTCGCGGACGTACTCGGAGACCTCGCTCTCGCGGTTCGGGTGGATACAGGAGATGTTCGTGCGCTGGAACTCCAGGAATTCGGTGCCGAGACGGAGGTCGACGCTCGCGGGCTGGACCTGCATGTCCACGTCGTCTATCGGGTCGACCACGAGGTCACCCTCGGCGAGGCGAGAGAGGATGTCCGAGTCGGAGAGTATCATACTCGAAGGGAGCGCGTCGCGGACAAGTAAATCCACCTTCTCGGCGCGGCTCAGAGGAGTTCGAACAGGAGGCCGACGAGGCTCAGGCCGACGGTGACGACCGCGGCCGACCCGACGTCGAGGTCGCGGGCGCGGGCCATCCCGTAGGTCCGGACGTACGTCGCCCACGCGACCGTGACGACCACGACGGCCCCGCTGACGAGGCCGAATCCGGAGAGCGCCGACTGCATCGCGGCGACCGCGGCGTCGGGCGTCGACGGGAGGTCGATTCGCGGGAGGGCGTAGGCGAGGTAGCCGGCGAGTGCGAGGGCGCGGGCCGCGCTTGGGACCATTCCCCACGCGGCGACCGTCAGCGTCTCGGTGAAGTCGCCCTCGCCGCCGACGAGCGACGTGCCGAGGTGGAGCATCGCCGCCTCGAACAGCCAGAACAGCGGCACGCCGACGAGCATCGCCCACGGGACCCACGAGATTTCCTGCCAGACGAGGTCGCCGAGGCGCTCGTCGAGCTGTTCGGGCACCGACGGGTCACAGCCCGCGGGCGCGTCCATGTCGGCGAACGGGCCGCCCTCTTCGTAGTTGTCGCACATCATCTCGGGGGCGTGTGCGGGGTTGTCGACGCTGACCCGCTGGTCGAGCTGTTGAGTGAACGTGACGAGGATGCTCCCGGTGGCGGCCGCGACGACGAGCGTCACGAGCGCGACGACGGCGAGCGCCCGCCGGGTGTCGAGCGGTCGCGGCCGCGACGCGAAGTACTCGCGCGGCTTGCGGAGGGGCGTTCGGGGACCTGCCATCGGTCGAACCACGGAGATGTCGGGGAAATGCCTTCTGCCCGCCGGCGCGACGCCCGCGATGGGAGGACATTTACCGCGTCGGCGGGGAGTAGCGGGCATGAAACAGGCCATCGTCGCACGCGCCGACCTCGGCATGGGCCGGGGAAAGCTCGCCGCGCAGGTCGCCCACGCCTCGCTGTCCGCCTACGAGGACACCGACTCGCAGACCCGGAAGCGCTGGAAGGGCGGCGGACAGAAGAAAGTCGTCCTCAAGGCCAACGGCGAGTCCGAGCTGTTCGCACTCGCCGACAAGGCCGAGCGGGCGGGCATCCCCCACGCCATCATCCGCGACGCGGGGCACACGCAACTCGACCCCGGCACGGTGACGGCGCTGGCGGTCGGCCCCGCCGACGACGAATCGGTCGACCGCGTGACCGGCGACCTCTCGCTGTACTGATGCGCGAGGCACACCCGCTTGAGCGCGCGGTCGGCATCGACAGCTACGTGAGCGACGCCGACGGCGTCGGCGGCCGCCTTCGCGTCGCCCCCGAGGACTTCCGCGTGCGCGAACTCGAACTCGACTCGCTGAACGTCCGCCCGCCGGACGCGCCGACCGGCGACTTCCCGAACCTCGTGCTCCGCGTCACCCTCCGCGGCTGGGACACCAACGACTTCGCGGGGCGGCTCTCTGACGAACTCGACGCGAGCAGAGAGCGCGTCTCGTGGGCCGGCACGAAGGACAAACACGCCGTGACGACCCAGCTTTTCACCGTCAACGGCGGCGACGCCGCCGACGTGCCCGAGATTCCGAACGCCGACATCGAGGTGGTCGGTCGGCTCGGCCGCACGCTCGACTTCGGCGACCTCGCGGGCAACGGCTTCCGCATCCGCGTCCGCGACCCCGAGAACCCCGACAACGCCGCGGCCGTCACCGACGCCCTCGCCGACTTCGGCGGCCGCGAGGGCCGCGTCGGCGTCCCGAACTTCTTCGGCCACCAGCGGTTCGGCAGTATCCGCCCCATCACGCACAAAGTCGGCCTCCACGTCGTCCGCGGCGAGTGGCGCGAGGCCGTGTTGGCGTACTGCGGCGGCCCGACCGAGGACGAACCCGAGGAGACACAGGAGGGCCGCGCCGTCGTCGGCGAGGAAGCCGCGTCGGCCGACCCCGACTGGCACCGCGCGCTCGACGCGATTCCGGGCTATCTCGGCTACGAGCGAGGGATGCTCCACCGACTCGCCGAGGACGGCGCGGAGACCGACGAGGACTGGCGCAACGCGCTCGAATCGGTCCCTTCGAACCTCCAGCGGCTGTTCGTCAACGCCGCGCAGTCCTACGCGTTCAACCGGATGCTCTCGGAGCGCCTCGACCGCGGTCTCCCGTTCGACGAACCCGTCGAGGGCGACGTGGTCTGCTTCGCCGACCGCGACGCGCCCGAGGGACTGGAACTCCCCGACGTGAGCCGGCTTCAGACCGCGACGGGCCGCCGGGTCGACGTCATGAGCCGCCACATCGAGCGCGGCCGCGCGTTCGTCACGGCCCCGCTCGTCGGCACGGACACCGAACTCGCCGAGGGCGAACAGGGCGACATCGAGCGGGCCGTCCTCGACGACCTCGACCTCGAACCGGGCGACTTCGACCTCCCCGGCAACTTCCGGTCGACCGGGACGCGCCGGGCGATTCTCGTCCGCACCGACCTCGACGTGGACCGCGAGAGCGGCGACGCCGACGACGCCGACGACGCCGACGGCGCTGGCGACGACCTCGTCTTCGACTTCGCGCTCCCCCACGGCTCGTACGCGACGGCCGTGATGCGCGAGTACCTGAAGGCCGGACCGCTCGACCTCTGAGAATCGAACCGAGACGCGAACTCACAATCGAACCGAGACGCGAACTCACAATCGAACCGAGACGCGGGCCTACTGTTCTACGGCGTTCGCGGCGGGACTGGCTCCCGCCTGCCGCGTCGCGTCCGCGGTGCGCGTGGTCGCGTAGCCGATGGCCGCGAAGGGAAGCGAGAGAAGCGTCGCGGCGACCGCGAAGCCGACCGCGAGGCCGACGGCCACCGGGTCGAAGCCGGCGGCCTCCGCGGCCGGCGGGAAGTACGACCACGCGGGGACGGCGAACGCGAGCGCCGAGACCGCCGCGCCGAGGCGGAACCGGCCGCGGGCGCTGGCGACGCCGAGGGCGTAGCCGACGGCCAGCGGGAGCGCCAGCGTGGCGGTCCGGGCGACCGCGGGCCCGGCGACGAGCGCCGCGACGACACTGGCGAGGGCCACGGGAGCCATCGCGTACAGCGACCCGGTGACGACGCCCTCGGCGTTCGAGCGGCCGGCGAAGACCGCACCCGCGGCGGCGAGGAGCGCGACGCCCGCGCCGGCGACGACGACCGGCCGGTCGCGCGCGAAGACGACCACGAGCGGGACGGTCGCCGAGGCGACGAGCGCGAACGCGATTTCGGCGGTCGTCCGCGTGTCCGCGGGGTCGCGGTGGGCGACGAAGGCGCGGAAGCTCCCGGCGGCGACCCACGCGAAGGCGGCGAACAGCGCGGTCGAAAGCGGCGCGGCCCGGCCGAGATACGAGGCGACCCCGCGGCCCGTGTCGAGCGCCGACTGGCCCAGTTGCGTCGCGAGGCGGACGGTCGTCTCGGGGTCGGCCGCGAGCGCGACCAGTCCGACGAGACCGGCGAGCGCGAGCGGCGACAGCGACGCGAGAAGGGCGCGGCGGCGCATACGGAGTGGTCTCTCGGACACGGGGACGAATATGTTTCGCCGGGCGCGTCGCGCGCCGGGAGCCGCGGCGCGCCCGCCCCGACCCGCATAAACGACCTTTTGTACGCGCACGCCCGACACGTCGATATGCACTGTCGGCGGTGTGGAAACCCGTTAGAGAAGCCGGGAGACTACTGTCTCACCTGCAACACCGCCAACTGCGACGCCGTCGTGGCCGTCTTCGAGGCCGACCGCGCGACGCTGACGTTCCTCGACGAAGAAGACGTGCTCGGCGAGACGACGGTCACGACGATACCCGAGTCGGACGACGAGACGAAGGTGGTCCAGCTCCGGAACTTCGCCGGCCTCGTCGCCGACGAGATTCGGCGCAAGCGCCCCGAAACCGTGTACGCCGCGGGTGCGCGCGCGCCGCTTCGCGAGACGCGCGCGCAACTCCACCACGAGTTCTACCGCGTCTCCGACGACGACCCCGTCCAGCGCGTCCTCGACACCCGCGGCGAGCGGACGCTCGAAGTCGTCGATATCCCGCCCGCGGAGAAACTGGGCGGGAGCCACAGCACGCTCATCGGCGGGCGGCGGGGTCGCCGGGCAATCGGCGTCGTCGCCGGCCACCCGCACGTCAAGAAGGTCATCCCCGGCCCCATCGACGCCGGCGGCACCGGGTCGCGGACGGGGCTCCGGGCGAAGGTCACCCGCGCCGACGACAACGGGAACGTCAGGCTCCTCCTGCGAGACGGGTCGAGCGTCCAAGAAAACCGCATCGTCACGACGGCGATGAACCGAGAGACGGGCGAGCGCGTCCGCGACGACCTGAACGAGGCGTTGCGCGAAGACGGGTTACAAGGCGAGTAGCGAAGAAAGGAGCGTCGGACGACCGACTCAGGCCGACTCGGTCGCGCCCTCCGGGGCCGTCTCGATGTGAATCGGCTCCGTCTCGCCCGCCTCCCCCTGTGATTCGTACCACGCGACCGTCTCGGCGATGGCGTCTCGCAGGGGGGTCGGTTCGACGGCGTCGCCGAACGCCTCGCGGAACTTCGCGTCGCGGACGACGTACGGCTCCTCGAAGGCGTACCGCATCTCCGAGAGCTCTTTCAGCGGTGCGCTCAGGTAGCCGCCGAGGGTCAGCGCGAGCCCCGGCGCGGCGATGATGCGCGGGAAGCCGGGGTCGACGTCGGCGGCCTCGTAGACGAGGTCGACGAAGCGGCGCGTCGACACCGTCTCGGGGTTCGGGACGTGCCAGACCTCGCCGAGCGCCTCGTCGCGCTCGCCGAGGAGGACGAGCGCCCGCGCGAAGTCGGGGACGTAGGTGTAGGTGTGGGCGAGTCGCGGGTCGCCGAACACCTTGGCGCGCTTGCCGGCGACGGCGGCTCCGAACACCTGCTCGCCGACGACCGACTCGCGGACGCGCGGACCGAAGAAGTCGCTGGCGCGGCCGATGGTCGCCTCGACGCGGCCCGCCTCGTGGGCGTCGAGGACGATGTCGGCGCACTCGGCTCTGGTCTGTCCCTTCGGGCCGGTCGCGGCATAGGGGAGGTCCTCGGTGAGCCGCACTTGCACCGGGCCGTACATGTAGAGGTTCTCGGCGACGACGAGGCGCGCGCCGGCGGCTTCGGCCCCCGCGACGATGCCGCGGGTGAGGTCGGGGAACAGTTCGGGCCAGTCGTCGTACGGCGGTTTGGCGCAGTGGTAGACGACATCCGCGTCCGCGAACGCGGCGACGGCGCGGTCGGGATAAAGCACGTCGGCGAGGCGGCTCTCGACGCCTTCGGGGAGGAAGTCGGGTTCGTGGCGGGTCACCGCGGCCACGTCCTCCCCGCGTTCTCGGAGCTGTTCTATCACCGCGAGTCCGACGGGACCGGCCCCCACCACCACGTGTTGTGTCATGTCCTCCCGTACGCGCGCCGGCGACAAAGCGGTGTCTAGGCCCGTCAGGTCCCGAGACGACTCGTAGGGTTTATCCATACCGGCGAGGTAGTTCGCGGTACTATGGCCGACAACAAGGCACGATCCGTCGGTAGTTCCGGGCGCTTCGGCGCGCGGTACGGCCGCGTCGCTCGACGCCGCGTCAAGGAAATCGAAGCAGAGATGCGCAACTCCAAAGTCGACGGCGACGACGTCACTCGCGTCGAAACCGGCGTCTGGAAAAACGAGGAGACCGGCGAGGTTTTCACCGGCGGCACCTACCGCCCGCAGACCCCCGCCGGCAAGCAGGTCCGCCGCTCCATCCGCGCCGCGCTCACCGGCGAGGACGAATAACTCCCAAGTAGCCTCGACGCTTTCCATCTCACAATGAGCTACAAGTGTTCCCGGTGCAAGCGCGATGTCGAACTGGACGAGTTCGGTGGCGTCCGCTGTCCGTACTGCGGCCACCGCGTCCTGCTGAAAGAGCGGTCGCCCAACGTCAAAGAAGTCGCCGTCGAGTAGCGTGCGCCCAGCGCACAGCGCTTCGCTCGAATTCGACTATTCTACCGAGCGGCGCGCGCGCGTCGTCGAGCGAAGCGTCGCCGTCGAAACGGGTAAGATAGACGACGCTCGGTCCGGTGCGCGCGTCGCCCGCGAGGGGCGGACCGTCGTCGTCACCGTCGAGGCCGGCGACCTCGTCGCGCTCCGAGCGGGCGTGAACTCGTGGATACGCCTCGTAGAGACCGCAGAGCGCGTCGCTTCGGCGGGGAGCGCGCTGTCGGAGTCCGCGTAGGAGACCGCGGGTGTTTTAGGGCCGGCGTCCCGTCGGTTCGGGTATGCAGGGAAGTCTACCGCCGGAAGCCCAGGAGAAGCTCGAAGAACTGCAGAACCTTCAGGAGACCGCCCAGAACGTCTCCGAGCAGAAGCAGTCCTCCGAGACGGCGCTCAACGAGGCGCAGACGGCGCTCACCACGCTCGAAGAGATTGACGGTGACTCGAAGATGTACCGCGAGGTCGGCGAACTCCTCATCGAGACCGACTACGAGTCGGCCAAAGACGACCTCGAAGAGAAGGTCGAGAACCTCGAAGTGCGCGTCGAACAGCTCACGAAGCAGGAGACGCGCGTGCAGGAGAAGTTCGAGAGCCTGCAGGAAGAACTCCAGCAGATGCTCCAGGGCGGCGCGGGCGGCGCGGGTCCGATGGGCCCCGGCGGCGCGTAAATGCCACAGCCGACGGACGAAGAAGTGGTCGAGACCGCCGCGGAGGCGGCTGAAGGCCTCATCTTCGCCCGCTTCAAGCAGTCTCGCGTCAAGGACTTCGACGTCACCGTGACGTTCGAAGACGGCGTCCTCGACGTTGACGTGTACGTCAACGCGCCCGACGACGCCGACGACGCGGAGGCGGTCGCCGAAGAGGCGGCGTTGACGGCGCAGGAGGCCGTGGACGAGCTGTTCGCGGCCGCCGACGCCGACGAGGAGTAAGGGACGTTCTCGCGGGCACCCCCCGCACTCGGTTTCTCCCGGCGAGCGGCCGCGCTGTCGCGGCCGTCGCGCGGAACGAACGCGAAGCGATTCGCTCACAGAATTTTGGATTCCGCAAGAATCACCACTGGCCGGTGTGAAACCACCCGACACAATTAAACATGATAGTGATGTATGTTACCTCATGTCAATACGGGGAACCCCGAGAGGGACGACCGCGTTGGACCGGTTACGAGAGCGATACAGCGAGGCCGACCTCACCTGTTCGAAGTGCGGCTTCACCGACGACGACGGCGAGTGGTCGGCCAAGACGACCGGGTCGAGCGTGTTCTACCGGCGCGTCTGTCCGAGTTGCGGCGCTATCGAGACGCGAACGCTCTCGCTGAAGTAGTACGGCGGGCGGTCGCTCGTCGCTCGAATCGACCCGCGAGTGGCGACGCCGGAACCGCAGAGAACGAGAGGTGGGGGAGCGCCGGACGAAGACGAGCCGCCGGCCGCCGGCGTCATCTACGCGAGGAAGAACACGAGCAGGCTGACCGCCATCGCCGCGAGGATGAGCGCGATTGCGAGCGCCCCGCCCATCGAGACGACGACGTTGGCGTGGCTGGCGAGCGTCTCGGTGCGGTCGTTGCCGAAAATCGTCACCTCCGCGCGTTCGGTCGCCATGCCGGCGACGACCGGCTCGGCGTCCGCGAGCGCGTCGTCGACGAGGCGCTCGATGGTCTCGCGGAGTTCGTCGGGGTCGATGGCCGCGCCGACCTGATTTTCCGCCTCGACGGTGTTGACGATGTGGGTGTCCGTCGTCATCACCTCGGCCACGTCGGCTCTCGCGTCCGGGCCGGTCGTCAGCCCCTCGACGATGCGGTCGCGCAGGCCCGGTTCCATGTTGTTGCCGTCGATGAGGACGTACGCGGTCGTCTGGTCGCCGACGGTCGTCGCGGCCACGCGGATGCCCAGCGGGCCGATTCCCTCCCGCGTCGTCCAGTCGGTCGGGTCGAACGCCGTTCCCAGCGAGAGCGACCCGGACGGCGACGCCGAGAGCTCCTCGCCCGCGAGTCCGGCGGCGGTAATCATGTCGAACGACCGCTTGCTCCCCGGCGTGACGTGGCCGAGGTCGGGACCCTGAAGCCCGTTGTTGCAGTTGTGGGCGTCGACGAGAAGCACGTCGCGCAGTCCCGACGTTCGGGCCTCTGCGGACGCCGAGAGGCCGACCGCGTACTCGACGTCGTCCGCGAACTGCGGGGCGTACGTCGAGACGAGGAGCGCGTCGTCGCCGAAGCGCTGACCGAGCATCTTCGCGTCGCCGGACTGCACGCGGACGCTTTCTGTCACGTCGGAGCTGTACTCGATGCGCTCGTAGGCGTCGTCGGCCGCGTCGAGGACCACGTCCACCTCGCGTTCGGTCACGAGGTTGAAGTCGTGCCCCGCGGTCGCGTGGGGCGGGAACACGAGTCCCTCGCCCCGGCGGGCGACGCGCTCGGGGAAGTTGCCGCCGCCGATTTCGCCCATCGGCCCGGGGTGAATCATCGGCAGGACGAACCGCGCCTTCTCGGTGCCGTCCTCGCGCTCGAACGAGAGCACGGTGACGGGGACGATGGCCTCCTGTCCGAGCTGTTCGAAGAAGTCCTCCAGTTCGCGGGTGCCCTCGGCGATGTGGCCGATAAACCCGCGGATGAAGTCGAGGACCGACACGCCGAGCCCGCGACGCCACGGGCGGTCGACGATGCGGAGGAAGACGTAGACGCCGATGGCGTACATCACGCAGGTGATAGCGAGGAGTTGGAAGTGACTCAGCGCGATGGCCGACAGCTCCGGCGGGGCCCGGTCGGGGCGGGCGAGGTAGGGCATCAGATAGGCGTCGAGGATGGGGCCGCCGACCTCGAAGAAGCGGAGCGTCCCGCTGTAGACGAACAGGAGGGCGGCGGACGTGAGCGTCTGGATGCTCGCCGGGACCGCCGCGATGAGCAACGACGACCGCGAGACGGCCATCACGATGAGCAGGCGGAAGGCGAACACCGACGCGAGGGCGACCACGAGCGCGTCGAAGATGAACGTCTGGCCGAGGCCCGTAAAGACGGAGACGATGGCGGCTCCGGTGAGGAACGTGACGATGATTACCTCGCCGGCGAGCGCGAGGAGCGACGAGCGGTTGTGCGTCAGCTTCCCGCCGACGAACCGGTCGACGCCGGTGGTGCCGAACGCCGCGACGACGGTCGGAATCCCGATGAAGAAGATGCCTTCCCAAGCGTCTCTCCCGAGGAAGAAGATGCCCCGCCACGACCCGGCGAGGTCCCCGGAGTCGAACGCGCCGATACCCGCCATCGCGGCGACGAGCAGGGCGAACCCGAGACTCGTGTACCAGCTGGGCGCGCGGAAGATGAACCGCGAGAGCCCAGCGAGGTCGCTCTGGGTGGAGGTCATTTCCCGAACAGACAGAACGGAGGCCGGTAAATGTCTCGGCTTGCGTCCGAGGAACGACCGTGAGAGATTGCGTCGCGTCGCCGGGATGCGGTTTTCCGCGGCGGCGACAGGAGAAGTGAGTCGCGGCGACAGGAGAGAACGCGACGAGTCACCGCGGAGAACGCGGTCGCGGTCGCGTCGAAGACGGCCGACCGCTCAGCTCTCGATTACTGCTCGCAGACGCCGGCTATCGCTCGCAGATGTCGATGAAGTTCTCGAACACTTCCTCGCCCTCGTCGGTGTGGGCGACCTCGGGGTGCCACTGGACGCCGTAGAGGTCGCGGTCGGTGTCGCTCATGGCCTCGATGGTACACACGTCGCTCGTGGCGGTGTGCGTGAAGCCCTCGGGGACCTCCTTGACCTCGTCGGCGTGGCTGGCCCAGACGCGGGTCTCGGGGGCGAGCGAGCCGATAAGGGGGTCGTCCTCGTCGAGGATTTCCACGTCCACGTCGGCGTAGCCGCCGTAGTCGCCGGAGCCGACGCGACCGTCGAGTTCTTCCGCGAGAATCTGCATGCCGAGACAGATGCCCAAGACGGGCACGCCGAGGTCGAGGTAGTCGGCACTGCGGCCGATGCGGTCCATGTCGGGGCCGCCGGAGAGGACGATGCCGTCCGCGTCGATGTCCGCGGGGTCGGTGTCGTTGTCGACGAGTTCGGTGTCGACGCCGAGGTCGCGGAGCGCGCGCCGTTCGAGGTGGGTGAACTGCCCGTGGTTGTCGATGACGACGATGCGGGTCATGTCCCGGATTGGACCACCGTGCCTAAAAGTCAATCGAAGAGTGGTCGAGATACGCGTATCCGTGCATCAGATTGGCACGTCGAGGGCGGTTGGAGACGGGAGTCGCCACGGCGACTCACTCGTCGCCGGCGCGGTCCCGGGCCGTCTGGAACCCGAGTTCGTCGAGTTCCTTCGTCCGGCGGCCCTCCCGCTCGGCGAGCGCCTCGACGTCGGGTGAGGCGTCGTCGTCGATGCGGGCGAACGACTTGTGGACCTTCGTGTGGCACCACCGACACAGCGCGACCGTAATCTCGTGGGAGGGTTCGTCGCCGTCGCCGTCACCGTCGCTTCCGCGGCCGCCGTACGAGAGATGGTGTTCTTCGAGTAAGGGGCGAGCGGTCGAATCGTGGGCCATCCGGACCTCTTCGAGGCCGCACCGAACGCACTCGCGGCCGCTCGTCGTCGAGGCGTAGTGCGGGCAGTCGCGGAAGACACAGCCCTCGGCGGCCGCGACGCAGTCGTAGTCCGCTCGGGCGCGCTCGCGGGCGAACGCCGGGTCGCGGTCGGCGTACTCGCGGGCGAGCCGGCACGCGCCGTCGCTCGTGAGGTGGTCGCAACGGCCGGCGTGGTCGTAGGGGTCGTCGACTCCCACGGGCGTCCCTGTCGGCGTCCGCTCCATGGCGCGCGTTCGGGGCGGGGCAAGCCTAAACGTTGCTCTCGGCGGCGGACGGCCCGCCGTCTCGGCGGTGGTTTCATCACGTCCGCCGTCGAAGCCGGCCCCGTGAGACTCGTTCACCGACAGAACGGAGACCAATCGACCCTCGCGTCGAACGTCGAGACGGCCGACTCGTTTCTCTCGCAGGCGCGCGGGCTGATGTTCCGCGGCTCCGTGCCGGACGACTACGCGCTCGTCTTCCGGTTCGACGACGCCGACCGCCACAGCCTCCACATGGTGTTCGTCCCCTTCGACATCGACGCGCTCTGGCTCGTCGGCGACGAGGTGACGAAGAAAAAGCGGCTGTCGGCGTGGACGGGCATCGGCTTCGGGATGGCCGACACCATCGTCGAACTCCCCGCGGGGGCGGCCGACAGCGTCGAACCGGGCGACTTGGTCGAGGTTTCGGAGTGACTCGCCGGTCTCGAATCAACGCCCGTCCAGCGCGGTCCCCGGAGAGACACCAATTTCTGTCGGAACCATCTCTTTTATCCCTTCATCGACAAATGTGTTCAACTACTATGTCGGAACCTACCACACCGACGGAGGATAGAGTAAGTCGTCGCGAGACGGCTGGCTGTGAAATTCGACGGTTCTAACCCACAAGGACACGATTCTACCGTGAACGAACGATTCGGGAAGACCCCCGAGCTACGCACTTCTGATTCAGTACAGCTCTTAGACACCACGCTCCGCGACGGCGAGCAGGCCCCCGGCGTCTCGCTGACGCCGGCCCAGAAGGCCGACATCGCCCAGGCGCTCGACCGCGCCGAAGTCGATTACATCGAGGCCGGAAGCGCCTGCACCGGCCCCGGCGAGCGCGAGACCATAAAGCGCGTCACGTCGCTCGGCCTCGACGCGACGGTGACGAGTTTCGCCCGCGGCGTCAAGAACGACGTCGACCTCGCGCTCGACTGCGACGTCGACGGCATCACGCTCGTCGTCCCGGCGAGCGACCGCCACGTCGAGTCGAAGGTCGGGACGACCCGCGAGGACGTCGTCGAGACGACCGACGAACTCGTCGCCTACGCGAAGGACCACGGCCTCTGGGTCGAGGTCATCGGCGAGGACGGCTCGCGGGCCGCCCCGGAGTTCCTCGAATCGCTCGCGCGCGCCAGCCACGACGCCGGCGCCGACCGCTTCTGTTTCGCCGACACGGTCGGCCACACGAGCCCCGAACACACCTACGAGGTCGTCTCCCGACTCGCCGAGTTGGGTCCGACCTCGACGCACACCCACGACGACCTCGGCCTCGCGATGGCGAACGTCCACGCCAGCCTCGCCGCGGGTGCCGACCTCGTCCACACCACGGTCAACGGCATCGGCGAGCGCGCCGGCAACGTCGCGCTCGAAGAGGTCGCCATCGCGCTCGACCACTGCTACGACGTCGAGACGGTGAAACTCGACGAACTGTACGCGCTCGCCCAGAAGGTCGCACAGGCCACGGGCGTCGCGCTCCCGCCGAACAAGGCGGTCGTCGGCCAGAACGCGTTCACGCACGAGAGCGGCATCCACACCGACGGGACGCTCAAGGACGACGCGATGTACGAGCCGTACCCGCCGGAGACGGTCGGCCGCGAGCGCCGCCTCGTCCTCGGGAAGCACGCCGGTCGCGCCGGCGTCAAGGCCGCGCTGGAGGAACACGGCGTCGACGCCACCGACGAGGAGGTCGCGGCCGTCGTCGAGCGCGTGAAGGAACTCGGCGACCGCGGCAAGCGCGTCACCGACGCCGACCTCCTCGCGTTCGCAGAGGACGTCCAGGGCCGCGAGCGCGCCCGACAGGTCGAACTGCTCGACCTCACGGCCGCCTCGGGCGGCGGCACTCCGACCGCGAGCGTCCGCCTCCGCGTCGAGGACGAGGAACGCGTCGCCTCGGGCACCGGGTCCGGCCCGGTCGACGCCGCGGTGAAGGCCGTCCGCGAGGCGCTCGGCCCCGACGCCGACGCCCAACTCGACGAGTACCACGTCGACGCCATCACCGGCGGCACCGACGCCGTCGTGACCGTCGAGGTGACGATGTCGCTCGGCGACCGGAGCGTCACCGTCGCCGCCTCGCACGCCGACATCACGCGAGCGAGCGTTCAGGCGATGGTAGACGCGCTCGACCGACTGCTCGCGCCGAACCACACGTCGCCGACGCCCGCGTCGGCAGACGACTGAGAAAACTAAACCGTCGCGTCCGCTCCCGCGTTTTTCTCCCTACTCCGGGACGACCGAGTCCGAACCCGGACTACTGCGTCTCTTTGGCGACGAGGTAGGTCCAGCCGCCGCGGCGCTCGAACCCGATAGCGTCGTCGCCGAGTTCGGTCTCCGCGAAGTCGGCGACGCGGCCGGTCCGGACCGTCGTCACGTCGATGCGTCGCGTCCCGCCCCGTTCGCTCGTGTCCGCGCTTGCTACGTTCGCACTCATAGTTGCGCTGACGCGGGCAGGGGATATGTATCGCATCCTAGTAGAGTGAAAGTGAAATCGAGGGACTGCGCGGGGGGAGGCGCTCACGCGGGGGAGAGCGTGACTCAGGTCGAACTCGGCTTCGAGCCCAGTCCGAAGGTGATGAGAGTGGCCACGATGACGAACGCGACGCCGAAGTAGCCGGCAAGTCGGTAGACCTCGATGGTGAGCAACAGGAACAGGAGGGCGATGATGACTTCGAGTCTGTGTTCGAGTGTGGCGTCCATACGGTCCACCATTCGTGTCTGATTAGTAACTATTTCGGCAGGCGAAGCGTGAGCCGTCTGGCGTATCAGAACCGATTTGCAATCCAGTCTGGACTACCGAAACGATGGTTGGGTTCACGGAGCGCGAGCGGTCGGGAGTGTACAAGTCGATTTACGCGCGGCGGGACATCCGGCGGTTCGGCGACGACCCGGTGTCCGAGGAGACGCTGGCGCGACTGCTCGACGCCGCCCATCACGCCCCGAGCGTCGGCTTCTCGCAACCGTGGGACTTCGTCGTCGTCGAGGACGACGAGACGAAAGCGGAAATCGCGTCCATCGCGGAGCGGGCGATTGCGGCGGCCCGCGAGGGCTATCGAGAGCCTCGAAAATCGGAGTTCGGCCGGCTGAAGTTGGAGGGCATCACCGACGCCCCGGTGAACATCTGCGTCACGTGCGACCCGACGCGGGACGCGCCGCACGTCCTCGGGCGCAACACGATGCAGGCGATGGACGCCTACTCGACGTGCCTCGCGGTGCAGAACCTCTGGCTGGCCGCGCGGGCCGAGGGCGTCGGCGTCGGCTGGGTGTCGTTTCTCTACCCGCACGAAGTCCGCGAGGTGCTGGGTATTCCGCACCACGTCGAGCCGATTGCGTATCTCTGCGTCGGCTACCCCGAAGACGGATTTCCCGAGGAGCCGGTGCTTCAGCGGGAGGGCTGGCGCGAGCGCATCGACACGAGCGAACTCGTTCACTGGGGAGAGTGGGAGTCGAGAGAAGATATCGAGGAGTGACACGGTGGCGCGACGAGACGCGCCGCTCAGAACGTTGTGGCCGCGAGAAGCGCCGAGGGAGAGATTTGAGCCTCACTCGCTCACTGCGTTCGCTCGCTGGTTCAAATTTCGGGTCGTCGCACATCCTCGTCACGCGGGGCGAGAGACATGAACGTCTCTCGCAGGGTGACGTTCGGAAGAAGCGCCGAGGGTGAGATTTGAACTCACGTGTCCGAATGGACAGTAGATTTCGAATCTACCGCCTTGGCCGGGCTAGGCTACCTCGGCTTCCATCGTTGTCTCTCTCGCGGATAGTTTAATCCGTTTCGATTTCCGAGGGCCGCGGCGGAGAGTCACACGGATGCGGTCGGCGGGTCTGCGCCGGGAGGAACCGGGAGCGGGCGAGGTCGGCGACGGACGACGGGCGACCGACCGGCCGACCCGACCCCACCGACCAACGGGAATAAGTCGCGCGCAGACCCGAGAGGTGTATGGACATCGACACGGCCAGCGAGACGTGCGACGAGGTGCTCGACGCCGTCTCGGAGGCCGTCATCGCCGACCGATCCTTCCTCGAAACCGTCCTGACGGGCGTCCTCGCCCGCGGCCACGTCCTCCTCGAAGACGTTCCGGGAACCGGGAAGACGCTCACCGCGCGGAGCGTCGCCACCGCGCTCGGGCTGTCGTTTTCCCGCGTGCAGTTCACCCCGGACCTGCTTCCCGCCGACGTGACCGGGACGAACATCTACGACGAGCGCGAGCGGAGCTTCGAGTTCTCGCCCGGCCCCATCTTCGCCAACGTCGTCCTCGCCGACGAAATCAACCGCGCGCCGCCGAAGACGCAGGCCGCGCTCCTCGAAGCGATGGAAGAGGGACAGGTGACCGTCGACGGCGAGACGCACCAGCTTCCGAAACCGTTCTTCGTCATCGCCACGCAGAACCCCGTCGAACAGGAGGGGACGTTCACCCTGCCCGAGGCGCAGGTCGACCGGTTCGTCGTGAAGTCGGCCATCGGCTATCCCGACCTCGACGGCGAGGTCGAACTTCTCCACCGGCGCGCGGGTCGGAGCGAACAGAGTCCGAGCGTCGAACGCGTCCTCGACCGCGACGCCGTCGCCGCCGTCCGCCGCGCGCCCGAGTCGGTCCGCGTCGAAGACGACCTGCTCGAATACATGGCGAAGCTCGCGCGGGAGACGCGCACCGACCGGCGGGTCCGCATCGGCGTCTCGCCCCGCGGGACCCAGCGGCTGTTCGAGGCGACCCGCGCCCGCGCCGTCATCGAGGGCCGAGAGTTCGTCACGCCCGACGACGTAAAGCGCGTCGCGCAGTCCGTGCTCGCCCACCGCCTCGTCCTGACGCCGGACGCGCGGGTCGAAGACGTGCGGAAATCGGACGTCGTCGACGACGTGCTCGGCCGGGTGACCGTGCCGACGCTGGAATAGCTGGAAACCAACGCGGACGGCCGCTCAGCGCGTGACGACCGCCACGAGCGCGACGACGCCGACCAGCAGTAAGACGACGGCCGTGATTGGCTGGCCGCCGGCGGCCGCCCGGTCAGCGCCGTAGACGACGGCCGCGCCGACCGCGAGCACGACGAGCGTCGCCGCCGCGTGGACGAGTTCGAGCCGGAGCGTGTCGGTCTCGCGGCCGAGGTGGTCGCCGACGGAGCGCGCGTTGTCGGCGAGGTCCCACGCGAGTATCGACCCGACCGCGGCGAGCAACAGCGCCTCCGTCCCGGCCCCGCTCGCGCCCGCAAAGAGGAGCGAGAGGAAGAACAGCCCGCCCGCGGCGTCGACGATGCGCCGCGAACCCCGGACCAGTCCGGCGGCGAGCGCGACCGTCGCGGCGAGGCCGCCGACCGCCGCCGTCGACGTGGTAAAGCCGAGCGCGAGGATGGCGAATCCGGCGGCCGACAGCGCCATCGCGGTCCCCGTCCGGGTCGGTTTGCGGGTGATTTCGCTCACCGCGACCACCCCGCTTCGGCCCGCGCGAGCGCGACGCCGAGCGGTTCGTCACTCCAGTCCACCACGCGGACGCCGCTCCGCCGGAGTTCGCGGAGCCGCAGGTCGCGCTCGATGCGCGCGAGTCGCGCGCCGACGGTCGCGGTCGTCGTCGGGTTCGGCGAGACGACCGTCACGGCGTGGCCGTAGGCCTCCAACCGACGGGCGACCGAGACCGCGTAGTCGTCCACGAGCGGCGAGCAGAAGACGACCTGCGCGTCGCTGGCGAGTCGACGACGGAGCCGTCTGAGAGCGACGGAGGCGAAGAACGCCCCGTCCGGCGGCGTCGCCGCGAACGCCGGATGCGTGGCGAACAACCGGCGGGCGCGGGCGCGGTGGTCGACGCCCGACGAGGGGGCGAGCCAGCACTCGTCGGGACCGAACGCCGCGACGCCGACGCTGTCGCCGCCGTCGAGGAGCGCCGAGAAGGCGACGCTCGCGGCGTCCACGGAGCGCTCGACCGCGGTCTCGGCCCCGTCGTCGGGGGCGACGTGCGCCTCCGCGCGGGTGTCGACGACGAGCACGACGGCCGCGGCCCGTTCCTCGCGGAACTCCACGGTGGCGAGTTCGCCCGTGCGGGCGCGGCGGTTCCAGTCGATGCGGCGAATCGGGTCGCCGTGGCGGTACTCGCGGATGGACGCGAACTCCAGTCCCGACCCCGGCACGTCGGTCTCGACGCGCCCGGCGTACTTCGAGGTGAGGCCCCGAAGCGGCAGGTCGGCGGTCGCGGCGAGTTCGGGCTCACACCGGAGCGTCGTCTCGGCGCCGAACGTCTCGCGGGACTCGACGGCCCCGCTCGGGTCGCGGACGACGACGACCGTCTCGCCCCACGCGTGCTCGCCGCGGACGGCCGTGACGGTGTACGTCGCGGTGGCGGTCGCTCCCGGTCTGAGCGCAGTCCCCAGTCGGGCGGGGCCGTCGGCCACGCCGAGCGCCGGCGGCACGCCGTCGACGACGCGGAGGTCGAACAGCGTCCGAGGCCCCTCGTTGGTGACGCGGAGCGTGACTTCGACCTCGTCGTCGGGGTCGGGCGTCGCGTCCGAGAGGTCGCGCTCGACGCGGAGCGACACCTCGGGGATCGCCGCGACCCGGACGTAGGCGAGGACGACGACGCCGAGGCCGGCCGCGAGGAGGAGCGACGGCTCGCGGGTGAACACGCCGGCGGCGGCCGCGACGAGGACGAGACCGTCGAGGCCGGTCCAGCGGTCGGTGTCGAAGCCGCGACTCATCGGCGCTCACCCGCGGGGTCGTCGGCGGTGCCGACTCGCTCTATCGCGGCGACGGTCCGTTCGGCGCGGTCGGAAAGCGACGACTGACCGGACAGCAGGAGTCGGACGCGCTGTCGAAGCGGAACCGAGACAGACGCGCCGAGAAATCGCGCGGCGACCGGGTCGTCGGTCCACCCGCCGGTTTTGAGGAGCGCGGCCGCTTCCTCGGGAGCGTGACCGCCGCGGGCGACGAGCGCCCCCTTGGCCCGGGTTTCGAGGCGGTCGACGACCCGCTCGCGGGCGGCCCAGCGGGTTCGCCGACCCGCCGCCGACACGAGGTCGTCGTCGAAGTCGGAACCGGGAACCGGGACCGAAATCCGCGCTTCCGGGTCGCCGGTGACCGTGGTGTTCGGGGTCGTGTCGCGGCGGTGTTGGACGTACCGAAGGCCCTGCAACGCCGCGAGCGCCGCGACGAGGCCGAGGAAGACGTCCGTCAGTTCGAGGCCGAGCGAGACGCCGGCGATGACCGCGAACCCGGCGACCGTGGCGACGACGCCGACGAACACGAACAGCCGGCGTGCGAGCGTCATCGGTCGCCCTCCGCCGACTCGGCGTAGGCGTCTTCGATGTTCCTGAGCGCGTCGACCGCCCGGCGTTCTCGCTCCGGCGTCGCCTCGAAGCCGCCGTAGCGAACTTCCTCGAACAACGTCGTCAGGGCGCTCACGTCGTCGCGGTCCATGCCGGCGTCGACGGCCGAGTCGGCGAACTCGGCGGGCGTCGCGGCGCGGCGGTTCGGCACGTCGAGGAGCGCGGTCATCTCGCCCCACGCGCGGAACACCTCGTTTTCCGCGTCCGCGTCGCCGTCCTCGATGCGCTGGGCCGCGGCCCCGGCGGCCCGCCCGACCGCGGCGACGTCCGGCCCTTCGTCCTCGTCGACGGGGGCGGCTTCGCCGTCGGCCTCGGGCGAGTCGCCGGTCCCCGTCACGAGCATGAAAACCGCGACGACGAGTGCGACCGCGAGGAGGAGGCCGAACAGCACCGTCGGCGGTGAAACGCTCTGGGCCGCGCCACCGCCGCCGAGACTGCCACCGCCACCGGCGGGGAGAAACGAGACGTTCCGCGCGGCGGCCGCGGCGCGAGACGAAAACGAGGACTCGCGGCGACACGCCGTGAGGAGGGCGAAAAGCAGGACGACCGGCGGCCCGACCGCCGCGTAGATGGCGAGCGGCGGGAGCAGAGAACCGGTCTCGCGGTAGGCGTACACGCCGAGGAGGGCGAAGACGAGGGCGACGGCCGCGAGGATTCCGGGCGAGAGCAACCACGGGAGACACGGCGTCGGGATGCTGAGACTGCCGGACGAACCGCCGGTCGGTTGGACGCCG
Source organism: Haloferax sulfurifontis (assembly GCF_014635105.1). Taxonomy (NCBI): domain Archaea; kingdom Methanobacteriati; phylum Methanobacteriota; class Halobacteria; order Halobacteriales; family Haloferacaceae; genus Haloferax; species Haloferax sulfurifontis. The sequence continues at coordinate 694,691 of NZ_BMCI01000002.1, read as the reverse complement.
GTCCGGTCTGTGTCTCCGGCGACTGCGCCGCCGGTCTCGCCGCCACCGAAGCCTATCGGGCCGCCGCTGGTGACGACGGTCGAGTCGATGGTGGCGGCGACGACCGAGAGGGCGACGACCGCGAGGAGGGCGAGCGCGAGCGCGCGGAGGGCGGAACGGTCCACGGGAGTAGGTAACAGTAACCGAGGTAAAGACATTTCGAGGGACGGAGCGGTCGTCGGAGGGACGACTGTCATCCCGCCGACCAGCCGAGTCGAGCGGAGCGTCGGTCGCGCTGTGTCGGTGGTGCCACACGAAGGCCCGCAGACGACGCGGCCGGACAGACCACTCCGACAAGTGAACTACTCGTCCGTGCGGCGGACGAAAGTCGAGGCTCGACACCCACACACCACGTTTGCAAGTGAATTGGCGGTGGAGCGAGGTGTCGGGGCGCACCCACAGACACCACCGTTGCGCGTGAAGCGCGGCGACGCCGTGGGGGGGGTGGCATCGGCGACTGCGCGGGGAGAGCACCGGTGCAAGTGAACCGCGAACGGGACCCGCCCCGCACCACCCACCACCGTTGCAGGTGATTCTTCCTGTTTCAGGTCGCCTACGCGCCGCTCGCCTCAGACTCGTCTGGCCGGGACTCGCATCGTGAGCGCCGGTTCATGTCATCGCTTTAGTTGAACGCATGCTCTGTTGTTCTACTAGTCACTCTCACGTACTCTCGTTCACTTGCAATAGTGGTGTGTGTCTGTTCAAACGAGTTCACACGGACCACAACACTCGGTAGCAAGAGACATTCAGGAGACGACGATTCGAGACGAGAACACGCCGCCCATCACCTACCGATACCACCGCCGCAATTCACATGAATCAGATGAAATCGGGGTTTTAAATAAGGGGACGCTACAACAGACCGACGCTAATGCGCCGGTTCGAGCGAAAACAAAACGTCTTCACCAACAAGGACGCCCTCGGGGAGTCCTACAAGCCCGAGCGCATCGAGGAGCGCGACGACGAGATTTCGGAGTACATGGACGCGCTCCAACCGGTCGTCGACGGCTGGGAGCCGAACAACGTCTTCCTGTACGGCAACACCGGCGTGGGAAAGACCGCGGTCACCGAGTTCCTCCTCGAAATGCTCCTCGAAGACGTCTCGCAGTACGACGACGTGGACCTCAGCGTCATCTCCATCAACTGCAAGACGCTCAACTCCTCGTACCAGGTGGCGGTCGAACTCGTCAACGAGCTTCGACCGCCGGGCGCGGAGATTAGCTCGACCGGCTACCCCCAACAGACCGTCTTCAAGAAGCTGTTTCAGGAGCTGGACGACGTGGGCGGGACGGTGCTCATCGTCCTCGACGAAGTCGACTCCATCGGCGACCGCGACGAACTCCTCTACGAACTCCCGCGGGCGCGGTCGAACGGGAAACTCGAAGACGCCAAGGTCGGCCTCATCGGCATCTCGAACGACTTCAAGTTCCACGACCAGCTCGACCCGCGCGTGCAGGACACCCTCTGCGAGCGCGAACTCCACTTCCCGCCGTACCAAGCGCCCGAGCTCCAGAACATCCTCGAATCGCGCGCGGAGGTCGCCATCGCCGAGGACGCCTGCGAGGAGGGCGTGCTCAACCTCTGTGCGGCGCTCGCCGCCCGCGACAGCGGGAGCGCGCGACAGGCGCTGGACCTCCTGCGGCTGGCGGGCGAACACGCCGAGAACAAAGACGACGAGCGAATCACGCTCGACCACGTCGACATCGCCCGGCAGAAACTCGAACAGGAGCGCGTCGTCGAAGGGATGCGCGAACTCACCGAAAACGGCCACTTCGCGCTCCTCGCGGTCGTCTCGAAGGCCGCCCACGACGAGACGCCGTGTCGGATGCGCGACCTCTATCAGGAGTACCTCCGGCTGTGTAACTCCGCCGGCATCGACCCGCTCGCCCAGCGGTCGGTCCACAACCACCTCTCGGACCTCCGGATGCTCGGCATCCTCTCGGCCGAGGAGAACCGCACCGGTTCGCGCGGGAACTACTACAGCTACGCGCTCGACGTCCCCTTCTCCAGTGCGATGGAGGCGCTGTCCGACGTGCTCGCTCTCGACTCCGTCCTCGACGAGATTCGAAAGACCGCGACGCAGGCCGAGGCCGCCTGAGTTTCGTCGGACGTCACCACTCACCGGCCGAACACCACGGCTCCCCGAACGCACGCTCTCGTTCCGACACCCCACTGAGGCGTGCTGTTCCGGGGCGTGGCAGTTCGAGACGGTGGTAGTTTCTTGGTCCGTCGGACAGATGTGTAGAGCATGACGAATTTCCCCCCGCGGCTCTCCACGGGAATATCCGGGCTCGACGCGGTACTGGACGGCGGGCTGGTGCCGAACCGGACGTACATGGTCCGCGGGGAATCGGGGGCGGGAAAGACCATCGTCGGCTACCACTTCCTGACCGCCGGACGCGAAAACGACGAGGACGTGCTTTTCATCTCCTTCGAGGAGTCGGACGCCGACCTCCGGGCGAACGCCGAGACGCTCGGATTCGACCTCTCGGAGGTTCCGATTCTCGACTTGGGGCCGTCGCCCGAGGCGTTCCTCGACGACGAGGCCTACACGATGCTGTCGCCGGGCGAGGTCGAAGGGAAGTCGACGGCGAACGAACTCCGGGAGGCAATCGAGGAACACGACCCCGACAGAGTCGTCATCGACCCGCTGAGCCAACTCGGTCGCCTCTCGTCGGACAGATACCAGTTCCGCCGGCTCGTCTCGTCGCTCCTGAGCTACCTCAAGCGGTCGGGTGCGACGACGCTGTTCACGAGCCAGCCGTCGAGCGGCGACACCGACGAGACGCTCGCGTACCTCTGTGACAGCTCGATATCGCTGTCTCGGTCCGATTCGGGGCGGTCGGTCCGCATCGAGAAGTTCCGCGGGTCGGACTCTCAGGCGGGGCCGCACGGCATGCGAATCGACGGCGGTCACGGGATGCGCGTCTTCCCGCGGCTCGTCCCCGACTCGCACCACCGCGAGTTCACTATCGAGCCGCTCTCGTCGGGCATCGACGACCTCGACGCCCTGCTCGGCGGCGGCATCGAGCGGGGGAGCATCACGCTCGTCAGCGGCCCGAGCGGCGTCGGCAAGTCCACCACCGGGGCCGCGTTCGCGCGGGCGACGGCCGAACGCGGCGAGCGCGCCGCAATCTACCTCTTCGAGGAAAGCAAACGGAGCTTCCGACACCGCTCTGAGTCCATCGGCATCCCGATAGACGACCTCGTCGAGGCGGGTGACCTCCGGGTCGACGCGGTCGAACCACTCTCGCTTTCGACCGACGAGTTCGCCCAGCGGGTTCGCGCCGAGGTCGAGGCCAACGACACGAAATTCGTGCTGATAGACGGCACCGCCGGCTACCAACTCAGCCTCACCGACGAGCGAAGCGACATCCGCCGCGAACTCCACGCGCTGGCGCGGTACCTCAAGAACATGGGCGTCACGGTCGTGTTGACCGAGGAGGTACAGCAGGTCACCGGCGCGTTCCACGCCTCGGACAACCACGTGAGCTACCTCGCGGACAACATCCTGTTCATTCGCTACATCGAGGTTCGCGGCGAGATTCGCAAGGCCGTCGGCGTCCTCAAAAAGCGGTTCGGGGGCTTCGAGCCGACGCTCCAGTCGTTCGAAATCGGGACGGACGGCATCACCGTCGGCGAACCGCTCGACGGGCTTCGAGGCATCCTCACGGGGACGCCGACGTGGAACGAGGCTGAGTGACCGTGAACGAAGACGCGTCCCGGAACGGAGCACGTTCCGCGCGTGACGCGTCCGGCGAGGAACGGATACTCCTCGCAGTTCGCGGCGCTCGCGACCGCGAGCTACTGGCGGACCTCCTCGACGCGTACGAGGTCGTCGTCTGGGAGCGCGGCCGCGAGGACGGACCCCCACTCCCGGAGTTCGACCTCTGTATCGTCGACATGGCGACCTACCCCGCCGTCACCGCCGACCTCGAAGCGCGCAAATCGGACGCGGGCGACCGCTTCGTGCCAGTCGTGTTGACGGTCGAACAAGACGAACAGCGCGTCGCCGCGCGACGCCTCAGCGACGTTCCCGACGACGTGCTCGCGGTGCCCGCGCCGAGCGCGGTCATCCGGTCGCGGGTCGAGTCGCTCCTCCAGACCCGACGGCAGTCGCTCCAACTCGCGCTGTACCGCCGCGCGATGGACGGCGCGACCGTCGGCATCACCATCACCGAGGCCGACGGCGACCAACCGCTCACGTACGTCAACGACGCCTTCGAGGAGATGACCGGCTACGACCGACAGGAGGCAGTCGGCCGGAACTGCCGGTTCCTACAGGGGGCCGAAACCGACTCCGAGCCGGTCGAGACGCTTCGCGAGGCGGTCGAAAACGGTGAGAGCGCCGCGGTCAGCCTCACCAACTACCGGAAGGACGGGACGCCCTTTTGGAACGAACTGAAGATATCGCCGGTGTACGACGACGGCGAACTCACCCACTTCGTCGGGTTCCAGACCGACGCGACCGTCCGCCACGCGCTCAGGAACCAACTCGTCCACGAGACGCAGACGCTCAAACAGCTCTTCGAGACGAGCCCGGTCGGCATCGCGGTCCTCAACGAAGACGAGGTCGTCGTGCGCGCCAACGAGGCGGCCCAGGGGATTCTCGGTCTGCGGCGGTCGGTCGTACTCGGACAGCCGTACGACGCGCCCGAGTGGGACCTCGTCGACGAGCGGGGGGACCCGCTCGGCCGCGAGGACCTCCCCTTCGACCGGGTGAGAGAGACCGGCGAGATAGTCAGTGGCTACGAACACGGCATCGACGTCGCCGACGAGCGCCGATGGCTCGTCGTCAACGCCGCCCCCCTGACCGGAAGCGACGGGGAGCGAATCGGCGTGATCGCCGCCATCGAGGACGTGACAGCACAGAAGCAACAGGTGCGCGAGCGCGAGCGATTGCTCGACCTGTTCGACCAGAGCCAGAGAATCGCCTCGGTCGGTGCGTGGGAGGTCAACACACGGACCGGAGACGTCCTGTTCACGAGCGGGCTCGCCGAACTCGTCGGCGTCGACTCGGGCGAGACGTTCGACCTCGAAGAGGCGTTTTCGTTCTACCATTCCGAAGACGAACCCGAGGCTAGAGCGGCGTTCGAGCGCCTCGTTGCGACCGGCGAAGAGCAGTCGGTCGGGTGCCGGCTGGTGACGGCGGACGGCGGGGTGCGTTGGGTGAACGTCCGCGGCGTCACGACGCCGGAAACCGACGGCCCCGTCTTCCGGGGAACCGTCCAAGACATCACCGAGCGGAAGGCCCGGTCGAGAGAACTCGAACGCTACGAGCGCATCGTCGAGACGACCGCGGACCCGATTTACACGCTGGACGACAACCTCCGGTTCGTCCTCGCGAACAGTGCGACCGCCGATCTGCTGGGCCGCGACCCCGACGACCTCGTCGGCGAACACGTCTCGACGGTGTTCGGCGAGCACCACTCGCAAGCGCTGTTGGAGTCCATCGCGTCGCTTCTCGCGGGCGACAGCGACAAAGAGACCATGGAGACGGTCGTCGTCGACCGAGACGGCGCGGAGCGACGGTTTCAGACGACTATCGCGGCGAAGTCTTCGGAGGACGAGTTCGAGGGCATCGTCTGCGTCGGCCGCGACGTGACCGAACTCCAAGAGCACGAACGCCGGCTCTCGGTCCTCGACCGCGTCATCAGACACAACCTCCGGAACAAGATGAACATCGCGCAGGCGCACGCGACGATGGTGCTGGAGCGGACCGACGACGGCGACGTGCGCGAGTCGGCGGCGGCGATCGAGCGGGCGACGAGCGAACTGCTCTCGCTCGCCGAGACGGCCCGGAAGTTCAGCTCCGCGCTCGACCCCGACGTGACAGAGCGAGTGCGACCGCAGAACGTCGCCGACTGCGTCCGCAACGTGGTCGAGGGCGCTCGGCTCAGCTACCCCGACGCGACCATCACCGTCGACTCGCCGGCGGACACGCGAGCGTGCGCCCACGAGACGTTCGAACTCGCGGTGAACGAACTCATCGACAACGCGGTCGTCTACGGCGGCGACGAGGTCAAAATCGAACTCTCGGTCAGCGAGGACGACGGCCCGGAGCAGGTCGTCATCCGCGTCGCCGACGACGGACCGGGGATTCCGTCGCTCGAACGCGAATCGCTCAACTCCGGTCGGGAGTCGCCGCTTCGGCACACGAACGGGCTCGGACTCTGGTTCGTCCGCTGGGCCGTGACGAACAGCAACGGCTCGATGGAAATCGTGGACAACGAGCCGCACGGGACGGTTATCGAGCTTCGACTGCCGAAGGCCTGACGCCGAGTCTTCGTTCGGCCGGCTCAGGCGGCGGCGACGAACACGGAGACGGCGGAACCGACCGCCGTCGCCCCGAGCATCACGCCGAGTCCGAACCCGAGAATCCGGGCCATCGCCCGCCGAGCGTCCGCTTCCGTCCAGCCCGTTCCGGTGTCGAGGTGCGCCTGCATCGACTCGATGCCGCGGCCGAGCGCGACCGCCCCGGACCACCCGAGGAGGCCGAACCCGAACGCGAGCGAGCCGAGCGCGAACGTCGTCTCGACGCTCGCCGAGAAGTCACCGACGACCAGCCGAGCGGCCAGCCAGACGGCGGCGACGAGCGCGCCCGCGAGGGCCGCGGTGCCGACGGGGCGGAACCGAACCGCCGCCCGTTCGAGCGCGGGACGCGCGTCCGCATCCGCGTCCCCCGGCTCCGGTGGCGCTGACACGGGCGGTCAGTCGACCGCTTCGCGCATCCGCGGGTCGAGCGCGTCGCGCATGCCGTCGCCGAGGAGGTTGAACCCCAGCACGGTGAGCGCGAGGAAGAACCCGGGGAAGAACGACCACCACCAGACGCCGGTGAGCAGGCCCTGACTCACGCCGTTCGAGAGCATGAGGCCCCACGAGGGCGTGCCGGCCGCGGCACCGAAGCCGAGGAACGACAGCGCCGCGAGGTCGATGATAGCCAGTCCGAAGTTGAGCGTGCTCTGGACCGTGATGGGCGCGAGGCAGTTCGGCAGGACGTGCCGAACCAGCACGCGCGGGTCGGCCGCGCCGAGCGCGACCGTCGCGTCGATGTACTCGTTTTCGAGCACGGTCAACGCGGCCCCGCGGACGACGCGGGCGAACCGCGGCGTGTAGACGAGCGTCAGCGCGGCGACCGCCCGCCACAGCCCGAGGTCGTCGGGGAAGATGGCGACGAGCGCCAGCGCCAAGAGGAGCGACGGGAACGCGAGAAGCACGTCCATCGTCCGCATGATGACGTTGTCGGTCACGTCGCCGTAGTAGGCCGCGACGATGCCGAGGCCGACGCCGAGGACGGTCGAGGCGGCGACCGTGACGGTGCCGAACAGCATCGCGTACCACGCGCCGTAGGCAACCCGCGGCAGGAGACTACGGGCCTGTCCGTCGGTGCCGAACGGGAAGTCGAGACTCGGCGCGGCGCGGTTCGGGTTTGTCCCGAGTTGCGACTGCGTGATGACCTCGAGGTCCAAGAACAGCCGCGCGTACAGCGCGATGACCACCATCGCCACGATGATGGCGATGCCGGCGAGCGCGAGGCGGTTCGACAGCAGGCGGGAGACGAACGGCGACGCCGTGAGGCGGTCGACGAGCCCGCGCTGGTCGACCTCGGTCGACGTCTCGTTCGTGGTCGTGGTTTCCGTGCTCATTGTTCGATCCTCGGGTCAAGGACGGAGTAGGTGACGTCGACGCCGAGGTTGACCAGCGTGAACAGGAACGCGAACGTCAGGACCGTCCCCTGCACGATGGGGTAGTCGCCGACCTTGATGGCCTCGACCAGGAGCGTCCCGATGCCGCCGATGGCGAACACCGTCTCCGTGAGTACTGCGCCGCCGAGCAGGCCACCGAACTGGATGCCGATGACCGTGATGACGGGAATCATCGCGTTGCGGAAGCCGTGTTTCAGGACCGTTATCTTCGCGCCTTGGCCCTTCGCGCGGGCGGTCCGCATGTAGTCCTGCCGGATGACCTCCAGCATCGACGAGCGCATCATCCGGGAGATGAGCGCCATCGAGTAAACCCCGATGACCGACGCCGGGAGAATCATGTGGCGGACCGCGGAGACGAACATGTCCCAGTTGCCCGCGAGGAGCGTGTCAATCGTGACGAGCCCCGTCACCCGGATGGCCTCGACGTTGTAGAGGACCGAGATGCGGCCGCTCGTCGGGAGCCATCCGAGCATCTGCGCGAACAGCAGGATGAGAAGCGGACCGCTCCAGAAGATGGGCACGCTGATGCCGGCGAGCGCGCCGATGCGGGTCAGGTGGTCCGTGATGCTGTCCTGCTTGACGGCGCTCAGGATGCCGAGCGGGATGCCCAGCGAGATACCGATAAGCTGGCCGTAGAGAGCGAGTTCGAGCGTGACCGGCAGTTTGTTGGCGAGCACCTCGCGGACCGGGGTGTTCCGCTGGATGATGAAGGACTCGCCGAACTGGAACTGCGCGGCGTCGGCGAGGAAGCGCCCGTACTGCACCCAGATTGGGTCGTTCAGGCCGAGGCTCTCTTCGACCTGCCGGACGAACTCCTCGCTGGCGCGCTCGCCCGCGATGGTGAGCGCCGGGTCGCCCGGCGAGAGATGCAGGATGGAGAAGACGAGCGACGCCACTCCCACCAGTACGGGGACGAGCAACAGCAGCCGCTTGAGTACGAATCGTGTGGAAATCATGAAAGTCGAAGCGCGGTCAGTGCCTCAGTTCAGGCTGACGAGGTTGAGGTACGGACCGCTGATGGCGGCGACCTGGAACCCGCTGACACGGTTGGAGACGCCGCGAAGCTCGTCCGCGTAGTCGAGGTAGACCCACGGGGCCTCGTCGTGTGCGATCTGGTTCGCCTCGTTGTACAGCGACTCGCGCTCGGCCTCGTCGTAGGTGCTCTGACCCTGTTCGACGAGGTCCATGTACTCGCGGTTCGCCCACGCCGAGCGGTTACTGGTGTTGTAGCCTTCGGCGTCGAAGCTGACCCAGTCCTGTCCCTCCGTGAGTTCGCCCTCCTCTACCTGCGGGTGCAGGAGGACGTACATGAAGTTGTCCGGGTCGGCGTTGTCGGTGTACCAGCCGAGGAAACACGCGTCGTGGCGGCCCTGGGCGGTGTATTCGAGGAACGGACCGAACGACTGCTGGTTGATGTCGACCTCGATGCCGACGTCGCCGAGGTTGGACGCGACGGTCTCGGCGGTCTGAATCGGCGACGGGTTGTAGCCGCGGGGGTTCTGGAACGTCGCCAGTTCGAACGAGAAGCCGTCGCCGTAGCCGGCCTCTTCGAGGAGGCGCTGGGCCTCTTCGGGGTCGTACGGGTACGGGTCGATGTCGTCGTTGTGACCGAGGACGTTCGGCGGGAGCGGCTGGCTCGCCTGCGTCGCGAAGCCCGAGTAAATCTCGTTGACGATGGCCTCGGTGTTGATGGCGTGGCTGACGGCCTGCCGGACGCGGCGGTCGCGGAACTCCTCGCGGCTCGCCATGTTGAACGCCATGTAGCCGATGTTGATTCCCTCGGTGCGGACGAGGTTCGCGTTGCTGGCGTTCTCGACCTGAACGGACGACTGCGCGCCGAGCCCGTCGATGATGTCGAGTTCGCCCGACGCGAGCGACTGGGCGCGCGTCGAGTTCTGGCCGATGGTGACGAAGACGACCTCGTCCACGTTCGGCCCGTCGCCCCAGTAGTCGGGGTTGGCTTCGAGGCGGATGAGTTCGTTCGCGTCGTCGAGATTGCTCAGCTGGAACGGACCCGTGCCCACGGGGTTCGAACTGAGGTCGGTGCCGTACTCCTCGATTGCGGCGAGGGAGTGGACCGCCGCCGCGAACATCGCCAGGTTACGCAGGAACGGCGCGTACGACTGGGTCAGCTGAATCGTCATCGAGTAGTCGCCGTCGACCTGAATCTCGTCGATCCACGAGCCGAGGGTGAACGGCCCGTACGCCGAGACGTAGTCGTCGCCGGCGTAGTACTCGTAGTCGCTGTCGACGAAGCGGCGATACGTCGCCACGAAGTCCTCCGCCGTGAACTCCTCGCCGTTGTGGAACATCACGCCCTCGCGGAGCGTGATGGAGGCCGACTGGCCCTCGAGGGAGTACTCGGTGGCGAGCCCCTGCGTCAGCGTGGACTGCCCCGGCTCGAAGTTGATGAGCGTGTCGTAGAGCTGTTCGGTCACCTTGGCGACCTCGCCGCTCGTGCTGTTCTGGAAGTCGAGCGTCGGCGAGTGACTGCCGCGACCGTAGCGAAGGACCGACGCCGAACCGTCGTCTTCGGTCTGCTCGGTCTGGTCCGTCTCGCCCTCGCCGGTCGTCTCGCCCGACTCGGTGGTGGTGTCCTCGCCGCCGCCGCCGGAACAACCCGCGAGCGCGGCCGTCGCTGCAGCGGTCCCCGCGGCCGTCAGGAACCGACGCCGCGAGACGTTATTGCCATCTTGTGACATACGTGTACCTATCGATGTACCCCTATAAAAATAACGAAGGTCTATTCGCGGGAACGAGTGACACAACCGACCTGTTCCGGTAAAAATACGAGACAATCAAAAAACGTCTGACAGGTGACGAGACCCCGTATTGGGGCCGGCTCGCCGCCTATTCGTCGACGAGGTGACACGCCGCGGGATGCGTCTGTTCACCCAGCGTGGGCGCGTCCCGCTCGCAGACGCTCTCGAACCGCTCGCGGAGAATCTCGGCCGCTTCTTCCCAGTCGTCGGCGACGACGCGTTCGAGCGCGCGGTCGACGACGCCCCGGAGTTCGGGCGACAGCGAATGCGACAGATGCGACTCGCGGAGCTCGTCCACGACGGCGCCGGCGTCGGCGGTGCCGCCGTCGGCGCTCACCGTCGCCTCGGCGCTCGGGTCGCCCGCATCGAGCGCCGCGTCGCGGGCGCTCTCGACGTCCAGCGCCTCGCGTTCGACGCGCTGGCGGAGGTCCATCACCTCGCGGTAGGCCGCCTGCTCGATGTCGAGGTCCGCCGGCGGGATGACCTGCGGACACCGCGTCCGGAAGTGACAGCCCGACGGCGGGTTGATGGGGCTCGGCACGTCGCCTTCGAGGATGATGCGGTCGCCGGTCTCGGCGGCCGGGTCGGGCTCCGGAATCGCCGACAGCAACGCCTGCGTGTAGGGGTGTCTCGGGTCGTCGAACAGCTCGTCGGTCTCCGCAACCTCGACGATTTCGCCGAGGTACATCACGGCGACGCGGTCGGAGATGTGGCGAACCACGGAGAGGTCGTGAGCGATGAACAGGTACGTCAGCCCGAAGCGCTCCTGGAGGTCTTCGAGCAGGTTGAGAATCTGCGCCTGCACGGACACGTCGAGCGCGGAGACGGGCTCGTCGGCGACGATGAAGTCCGGGTCGACCGCGAGCGCGCGGGCGATGCCGACGCGCTGGCGCTGGCCGCCGGAGAGTTCGTGCGGGTAGCGGTCGTACTGGCCGACTTCGAGGCCGACCGCGTCGAGCAGTTGGTGGACCCGGCGACGGCGGCGCTCGCTCGTGGAGTCGCCCGGCGTGACGCGGACGGTGACGCCCGAGACGGCGTCTCCCTCGCGCTCGACTTCGACCTCGGCGCGGAGGCGCTCTTCGACGGCCACGTCGACCTCGCCGTCGGCGACGGTCACGGTCACGGTGGCGGTTGCGACGCCGTTCGAGGAGCCGACGATGGCGTCGATTTCGTCGCTCGCGGTGACCGAGACGCGCCCGGCGTCGATGCCGGTCACGGTCACGTCGACCTCGCCGCGCACGTCCGGGTCGGACACCGGGAGGTCGTGGACGTCGAGCGGCTCTCGGATGGTCTGGCCGACGGTCATCCGGGGGTCGAGCGACGACATCGGGTCCTGGAAAATCATCTGCATGTCGCGGCGCATCGCCCGGAGTTCGTCGCTGTCGAGGTCCGAGAGGTCAGTCCCCGAGAAGACGACGCGCCCGCCGGTCGGCGGCGTCAGATGCAGGAGGCTCCGCCCGGCGGTGGACTTCCCACAGCCCGACTCGCCGACCAGTCCCAGCGTCTCGCCCTCGTAGACGGTGAAGTCGATGCCGTCGACCGCCTTCACGCTCCGGTCGTCGGCCCCGAGGAACCGGTCGAGGATGCCGTCGGCCTGCTCGTAGTACTTCTGCATGCCGTCGACTTCGAGAAGCGGCCTGTCGGTCGGCTCGGTGCCCGTCGACGACTCGATGGCGTCGCCGCCGTACTCGCTGGTGTCGAAGTCGTCGAGGACGCACTTCGAACGGTGGTCGACCGCGTCGCCGCCGTGTTGCTTGTACGGTATCTCACCGGAGGTACACTCCGGCTTGGCCCACGGGCATCGGGGCGCGAAGTGACAGCCCTCGGGCATGTCGATGAGGTCCGGCACGTTGCCCTCGATGGGCGTCAGGCGCTCTTTTTCCTCGCTCGGGAGCGATTCGAGGAGCGTGTACGTGTAGGGGTGCGAGGGGTTGTGGAAAATCTCCTCGACCGGCCCCTCCTCGACGATTTCGCCGGCGTACATGACCGCGACCCGGTCGCAGGTCTCGGCGACGACGCCGAGGTCGTGGGTGATCATGAGCACCGACATGCCGAGGTCCTCCTGCAGGTCGTCGATGAGGTCGAGAATCTGCGCCTGAATAGTCACGTCGAGCGCCGTCGTGGGTTCGTCGGCGACGAGCACGCGCGGTTGGCAGGCGAGCGCGATGGCGATGAGGACGCGCTGGCGCATTCCGCCGGAGAACTCGTGGGGGAACTCGTCGACCCGCGCGCCGGGTTCGGGAATGCCGACCGATTCGAGCACCTCGATGGTCCGCTCGACGATTTCGTCGTCGATGTCGCGGCTGATGCGGGGGAGCAGTTCGCGGACCGCGTTGAACCACGAGTCCTTGCGGCGGCCGCCGTACTGGTGGAGTCGGAGGCTCTCTGCGACCTGCTCGCCGACCGTCAGCGAGGGGTTCAGCGAGGTCATCGGGTCCTGGAAAATCATCCCGAGTTCGCGCCCGCGGACGGCCCGAAGCGCCTCTTCGGGCGCGTCGACGAGGTTGACCACGTCGCCGTCGACGAAGGCGGGGTTGTTGTACTCCGCGCGGAACTCGTCTGCGAGCCGGGCGCTTTCGAGTTCGACCGAGCCCGAGACGATTTCGCCGGGGTCGTCGACGAGCCCCATCGCCGACAGCGCCGTCACGCTCTTTCCGGACCCCGACTCGCCGACCAGTCCGACCGTCTCGCCCTCGCCGACCGTGAGGTCGAGACCGTCGACGGCCTTGACTCGACCCCGGCCGGTCGAGAACTGTGTTCGGAGGTCCGAAAGAGAGAGTAGATTCCTCATTGAATGGGAATGACCTGCATGGAGTGAAATACCTTTTCAATTTTTGCCAGTTGATGGGCGGTTGTTGACAAGTCGCAGGAGAACCGCAATCTCCCGCGTGACGCGCGAACGCGAGCGACAGCGGCGAGAGAAGCCAAAGTTTAGGTAGCGGACTCCGACACCATGCCGCATGGAAGAACATCCGCTCTCGGACGAGTCGGGCACGTGGGAGACGGTGGTCGCAGAGTGCGAGTCGCTCGCCGACGACTATCGGGAGCGAGACTGGACCGTCGTCGTCGCCCTCCCGGGGGACGTGGTTCCGGTCCCCGGCACGGGTGACGAAGTGGTCGAACACGTCGGTCTCGACGTGGTCGTCGGCGACGACGTCTACCCCGACCTCGAAGCCGCCGTCGAGGGCGCGACGTTCGACGAGTACGAGGCGTTCCGCGCGGTCTCCGGCGGTCTCGTCTACCTCGCGCTCGTCGTCCGCGCCACCGACGACGAAGTCGCCGTCTGTCTCCCCTTGTACTACCGGCTCGCGGAGTCCGAACGCATGTTCTCGCTCCTCGACGCGGGCGAGACGATGCGGACGAAGGTCCACCCGCTCGACCCCGACAAGGGCGTCGAGTTCGTCCACGAGGACCCCGACCCGCTCCTCCCGCCGGACTGGGACGCCGACCTCTCGGACGAGTTCGCGTAGTCGTCGGCTCGCCGAACCGAGTCCCACACGCAGGTAGCCGCCCCGTATATACACCGATGATAATGGAGGTCCGGTTTCTTTTGAATAGCGACGCGAGGCGTCACCGATGGGATTCGCTGAGGTGGACTCGGCCGTCTTGTTCGGCCTGATTACGATGGTGACGTGGGGGATTTGGATAGTCGTGGGCAACGCCGCCTCCGAGTCCATGGACCCGCGGACCGCCGCCGCCATCTCGTATCTCGTCGCGGCGCTTCTCGCGTTCGGCTTCATCGTCGTTTCGGACGCGTCGCTCGCAGTGACGGCGAGGGGCGGACTGCTCGCCGGGGTGGCCGGGCTGTTCACCGGAATCGGCCTCATCTCGATGTACATCGGGTTCACCCACGGCTCGACGACCGTCGTCTCGACCCTCGGAGCCATGTACTTCGTCGTCGCGGCCGTCATCGGAATCGTCGTTCTCGGCGAGAACCTCACACTGACGAAACTCACGGGCATCGCGTTCGCGGTTCTCGGTATCGTCTTAGTTACCCGCTGAGCGGCATCTCAGCCGGTGAAACTGCGACTTCATCGCGTCCAACCGTCGCCGCAGACGCTCGAAACCGATACCTCGACGGCGACGGGCTCGACAGCGGTCCCGCGTCTACTCCTCGCGCTCGTCGTTCGCCGCCTCGCTCACCGAAATCTCCGTCTCGCGGTCCCCCTCCGACTCCCGCCGCAACTCCTCGGCCCGGAGTTCGGCCCGCGTGTAGGCGTCGTACACCGCGTAGAGCCACACCGCGGGCGCGAGGAGGAAGCCGATGAGGACCATCACCGAGACGGACGCGACGATAAAGCCGACCGCGAAGACGAGGCCGCGTTCGAGCTCGCGGTTGTACAGCTGTCCGAGGCCGGGGAATATCGCCGACAGCACCGCCGCGACGAAGGGGTTGCCGCCGTCGAACAGGTCGTCGAGCGCCGAGTCGACCGACGACTTCGGCGGGTCGCGCTGGCGGACCCCGCACTCGGGGCAGATTTCGGCGCGCGCGTCGATGACCGCGCCGCAGTCGCGGCAGAACGCCTCGTCCGGGCCGCGTTCGCGAGTCGAGTCGTCCGTGGAGGGCGATGACATACCGGCTATCTGTCGGCCGGGGACGTCAGTCCTGCGGCTGTCAAGCGTCGCGGACGACTCGCGGCCGCGCCCGAGTTGACCCCCTCCGCGACCCCGCTCACAGGCAGAACAGAAACGGCTTCATCAGCGCGACGCGGTCGCCGTCTTCAAGTCGCGTGTCGAAGCCGTCGAGGTTCTCGTTGAACACGCCGTTGACGAGCACGCGAGCGTAGGGCCGCGTCTGCTCCCCTTCGGGGTTCTTCCGCCACGTCCCCGGCGGGCGCTCCACTCGCGCCCACCCCCGCGTCGTCGCGTCCGCCTCGCGCTCGGCGATGACGAGGTCGCGCACGTCGTACGCCGCGAAGAACGCCTCGAGGAACGACCGGAGCGTCTCGCCCTCGAAGGTGAACTCCGTCCGGTGGGTGCCCGCGGCCGACCTGACGTGGCCGGTCAGTTTGACCTCGACGGTCGTCTCCACTCGCTCGGCTGTCGCCGCCGTCTCTCCCGTCGCCGTCGTCTCCGCCCGCCCGGCTGTCGGCGTCTTCATGCGTCCTCGTACGCGCCGAGGGGGAATGAGCGCGGCCCCGAACACGTTCGTCCGCGAGCGCGAAGCGGACAACTGGAGAAAACTGTTCGACCGGGAAGAACTGTTGTCCGCCTCACAACTAATTTGCCGGCGATACGATTCGAAGGTGTGATGCAAATCGTTCCACCCCGCCTGTACGGTGCGGTCGTCCACAGTTCAGTGTTCCTCGGCGCGTCGACCATCGCCGAAGTGTTCGTCGCGTCCTCGCTCGCCGGTATCGGACCGAACGTCGCCCTCGCCGTCGGCTTTCTCATCACCGTCGGCATCTACAACTTCGACAAGCTCGCGGACCTCGACGCCGACGAGGAGAACTACGCGGAGCGGACCGCGTTCGTCGCCGCCCACCCGCGGCTGTACGCCGGCTTCTCCGCGCTCGCAATCGTCGGCGCGCTCTGGCTCGCCGTCCGGCACGGCGGCGTCTACGGCCTCGGGCTGACGCTGTTCCCGGGCGTCGTCGCGGTGTTCTACAGCGCCCCGCTCGTCCCGCTTCCGTCCGTCGACCGGCTCAAAGACATCTTCCTCGTCAACACCGCCTCGGTGTCGCTCGCGTGGGCGGTCCTCGTCGGGTTCGCCCCGCTCGCGGTCGCCGCGACGACGTCCGAATACGCCGCCGGCGCGACTGTCGCGGCGGTCTGGTTCTTCCTTCGCTCGGCCATCTCGGTCGAGGTGCACAACGTCCGTGACGTGTCGGGCGACGCGCGAAACGGCGTCGAAACCCTGCCGACGGTCATCGGCGTCCGCCGCACGCAACTGAGCCTCTACGCACTGGAACTGGTCTCCGTCGGACTCGTGTGGGCCGCGGCGCGCGCCGGCGTGGTTCCCGCGTGGGCCCCGGTCGCGCTCTTGCCCGCGGTCGCCTACTCGACGTGGATCACCTACGCGCTCACCGGGACGGACCGGTCGGTCGAGCGGCTCTGTACGCTCCGCGACGCCGAGGGCGTGCTGATGGCCGTCGGCATCGCGGTCGTCGCCGCGGTCGCCGGAACCGGCGGGACGCTCGGGTGACGCGTCGACCAGAGCCGAGACGCTGGACCGACGCGGCGCCGGTCCGCGTCGAGACAGCCACCGCAGATTCTCGAATACTCTTTTGTTACACCGTGTGAATTACCACTGTAGTGACTCCGAACCACGAGTGGGGAACCATCGGCCAGTTGGTGTTCGGGGGAACGGTGAGTTCCCAACTCCTCACACAGCCGACTCCCCTCGTGGTCGTCGTCGTCGGGTTGATGGTCACCACCGGGGTCGTAAGCGGCTACGTCGCCCTGTTCGCGTGGCGGCGGCGGGCGATGCCCGGAGCCAGCGGGTTGGCCGTCCTCGCGCTCGCCAGCGGCTGGTGGTCGTCGGGCTATCTCCTCGAACTCGTCGTCTCGGACGTGGCGCTCAAGCTCACGCTCGCCGATCTGCAGTGGGTCGGCGTCCTCGCGGCCCCCATCGCCTGGTTCTTCTTCGCGTTCTCCTACGCCGGCCGAGACCGCTTTACCTCGCCGCCGTCGCTTTGCGTCCTCTCGTTGCTCCCGGCGGTCGGCCTCCTCGCCGTCTGGACCAACTCCGCACACCACATGATGTGGACCTCGGTCAGCGTCGTTCCCGCCGTGGGACGGACCATCACCGTCCTCCAGACGGAGTGGGGGCCGCTGTACTGGATCGTACTGGGATACAGCTACCTGCTGTGGCTCGCCGGCGCAATCGTCATCTTCCGGACGGCGCTCGACATGCCGAACATCTACCGCTTGCAGGCGACGACCCTCATCCTCGGGACGCTGATGCCCGTGCTCGGGAACTTCGCGACGACCCTCCTCGAACTCTACGGCGCGGCGATCGACATGACTCCCGCGGCGTTCGCGTTCGCGGGGCTCGCCTGCACCGTCGCCATCAGCCGCTACGAACTCCTCGAATCCCGGCCGGTCCCGCGGTGGGTCGCCCGCGACCGCGTCGTCGAGACGATGGCCGACGCGGTGGTCGTCACCGACACCAAATGGCGCGTCACCGACGTCAACCGGGCGGCCGCGCAGGTTCTGAACGATACCCCCGCCGAGCTCAAGGGCCGTCCCGTCGGGGACGTCGTCGAGGAGTTCTCGCCCGACCAGCGGGACACAGACCAGGTCACGGTCAGACTCGGGTCGAGCCAGCGGTACTTCGAACTCCGGACGAGCTCCTTCTGCGACCATCACGGCCGCGATATCGGCCACGCGCTCGTCTTCCGCGACGTGACCGACCGCCGGCTGAACCTCCAGCAACTCGAAGTGATGAACCGCGTCCTCCGCCACAACCTCCGGACCGAGGCGAACCTCCTCGAAGGCTACGCCAACCTCGTCTTGGACGACATCGACGGCGGCGAGTTCGACGACGCGCGGGACCACGCGCAGACGCTCCAAGACCACGCGCAGACGCTCGTCAACATCAGCCAGAAGGCGCGAAAGCTCGGCGCGACCCGCGGCAGTGACGGGAACGGCGACGCTCGACTCCACCCCGCCGCCGTCCAGATACGCGCCGCCGCGGACGCCGTCCGCACCGACTTCGCCTGCGCGAACGTCCGGCTCCTCGAACTCCCCGACAACGACGTGGTCTGTGCGCCCACGCTCGAACCCATCGTCCGGGAACTCGTCGAAAACGGCGTCGAGCACAACGGGTCGTCGACGCCGGTCGTCTCCGTGACGGCGAGCTGGGAGGACGACGAACTCGTGATTCGAATCGAGGACAACGGGCCCGGCATCAACGCGAGCGAACTCGCCGCCATCAACGCCCACGGCGAGACGCAACTCAGACACGCGAGCGGTCTCGGCCTCTGGCTGGTGAAGTGGGGTATCGACCAGCTCGGCGGCACAGTTGTGTACCACCGCCGCGAGGTGGACGGGACCGAGGTGGTGCTTCGGATTCAGGCGGTGCGGGCCGAGTGACGCGAACCGAGAGCGCCCCCGATCGAACGCTCGTCCGGTTCCAGTTTTGATAACCGAAGCCGCGAATATAGTTCAATATGGTAACAACTTCCGAAATGTCGTTAACTCTATGTTAGAAATATATGCCTCAGTACGCCAGAATTCAGCGGTTACAGAATCGCTCATCTCGGCAACACGACGCGGTAAATTCTTAAATATGAACGCTCGGCAAACCACGGTATATGCCTACGCAAGGCGATAACGATGGGGCGGGGCCGTCGACTCCGACCCTCGAATTCGGAGCGCCCTCCACCCCCGCGGCGACGGGTGCAGTCCCGGCACCGGTTCCCCCGGACGACCCGCGCGCGTGGTACGCGCCGACCGTCCGCTCGCAGTACGAAGTCGCCCCCGACACCGTGGTCACCATCAGCGACGCGGACCACGGCTTCGACTACGCGGTCCGAGAGGCGACGCTCGGCGCGCGCGAGACCGAGGCGCTGGAGACCGTCCGCGACCACTTCTCGACGGTCGTCCGCCGTCGACCGCTCACCCGCGAGGGGACCGTCACCCGCGCAGAGACCGGCCTCTCGCCGAAGTACCGCCGCCTCTTCGACCGACTGCTCGACCTGACGCCGACCGCTCGCAGGCGCGTCGAACGCCACGCGCTGTCCGAACTGCGGCTCCTCGGGGAAGTCACGCCGCTGGCGCTCGACGAGCGAATCGAGGTCGTCGACGCCGGCCGCGGCGACGGCTCCGAGCGACTCGTCGTCCACACCGAAGACTTCGCGCCGGCGACGACCGCGTTCGACTCAGACGTGCCGTTCGCCGACCGCATCGCCGCCGAGCGGGTCGCCAACTACACCGTCCCCTTCGCCGGCTACGACGTGGACGTGGTGGTCTACCGCGACCGACTCCTCGGCGACGACCGCTTCGCCACGAAGTACGCCGTCCTCGAACCGGACCTCGTCCCCGGCGACGCCGAACTCATCGAGGAGTGCAAAGAGCGAATCTGGGACGCGAACGTCGACGACGTGGTCGCCGACCGCATCGAGTTCGTCCGCGACCGCGCCCGCGAGTTCCTCTCGCGGCGGCTCACCGCCCGCAACACCCGGGCGTGGGTCGACGCCACGAGGTTCCGCGCCCGCGCCGCCCTCTCTGAGTACGGCCTCGCGCTCCCGCCGGTCGACCGCCGGTTCGCCGAGGACCGACTCGACGACCTCGTCTACTACGTCCTCCGCGACTACGTCGGCGAGGGCGTCCTCACCGTTCCCATCCGCGACCCCCACCTCGAAGACGTGGAGGCGAACCGCGTCGGCGAGCGGGTGAAAGTCATCCCGCGGGCCGGCGTCACCGGCCGCGGCGGCCTGCGGGTGCCGACGAACCTCGTCTTCGAGGACGAAACCGAGTTCACGAACGTCGTCACCCAGCTCGCCGCGGCCGACGGCGTGGAACTGAACGCCTCGAACCCGAGCGCGAAGGTGAACCTCCGGCCCGGCGCTGTCGGCGGCGACCCAGAGTCGGCCGCCACAGACGAGACGATTCGGTGCGCCGTCGCCCTCCCCGTCATCTCCGAGGGCGGGCCACACGTCTCGATTCGCAAACAGACCGGCGACGTGCTCACGCCGGTCGACCTCGTCGAAAGCGGGTCGCTGTCGACCGAGCTCGTCACCCTGCTGTGGCTCTGCTACGAACACCACCGCGTCGTCCTCTTTTCGGGCGCGACCGGCGTCGGGAAGACCACCCTGATGAACGCCTGCATGCCGTTCGTCCCCTACGACCACCGGCCCATCAGCATCGACGAGGGGTCCCGCGAGGTGCATCTCCCCCACGAGACGGGCGTCTCCCTGACCACGCGCGACCACGAGTCCGAGTTCAAGCGCGTCACGATGGCCGACCTGATGACGGAAGCGAACTACCTCAACCCCGACGTGGAGGTCATCGCCGAAATCAACACGCCCGAGTCGTTCGCCACCTTCGCGGAGACGCTCAACACCGGCCACGGCGTCATCGGCACGACCCACGCCGCCGACATCGAGACGCTCGTCAACCGCGTCATCGAACAGGGACTGCCGCCGTACCTCCTCCGCGAACTCGACCTCGTCGTCTTCCCGCACAAGGTCGACGGCGAACGCTACGTCTCGGAGGTGGTCGAACTCGTCCCCGAGTCCGAGTACGACGAGACGTGGGGCCGACGCGGCGTCATCGAGAAAGACGGGCGCACGCTCCACTGGAACACGGTCGCCCGGCGGACGCCCGACGGCTCGTTCGACCTCTCGTATGAGCACCCGCAGTTGGGCGACGACCGCCGGCGCGTCGGCGTCCGGCTGTTCCACCGCATCGCCGAGGCGACCGACCGCGACGTGGAGGCCGTCGAGCGCGAGTTCCACCGGAAGCACCGCTACGTGGAGTATCTCGTCCGCGAGCAGGTGACCGACGTGGACCGCCTGTTCGGCTTCCTCTCGGACCTCCGAACCGACGAGGCCGCGACGGTCGAGCGGGTCCGCCGCCGGATGGCCGAGCAGGCGTCCGACGGCGACAGCGCCGCCCGCGACGGGGCCGACGACGGCGTCCACGGCCGCGACCGCGGCGACGAGGCCGACACGTGACCGAGTTCGACGCCGGCCGCGGCGAGCGACGGGTGGGCCGCGTCCGCTCGCTTTCGGTCCTCGACAGGGCGCTGTACGCGCTTTTCGCCCGCCACGTCGACGCCGCCAGACACGACCGCGACCGCCGCCGCTACCGCGGCACCGACCTGCGGATGAGCTTCGACCTCTACCTCGCCCGCGCCTACGGCCTCGCGTGGGCGACCGGCCTGTTCGTCGCGTTGCCGACGGCGCTCGTCGCGCTCGCGGTTCCCGACTCGGCGGCCGACGCCGCGCTCTCCGTGCTCCGCTCGGCGCTCCCGCTCTTCGAACACGTTCCGATACCCGTCGTCCCGCGGCTTCCCGTGGCCGGGGCGGTCGCCCTCGCGGTCGCGGTGGCGACCCGGCAGGCCGCCCTCGCCGTCGCCGGCCGGTACCTCGGCTGGCGGGCGACCGCCCGGCGAGAGAACATCGAGCGGACCCTGCCCGGCGCGGTCCGCTACCTGCACGTCCTCTCGTCGGGGAGCGACGGCCCCCGCGAGATGCTCCGGCGCGTCGCCGAGACCGACGCCTACGGCGAGACGGCGGTCGCCTTCCGGGGCGTCCTCAACACCGCCTCGCTGACCGGCAACGTCAACGAGGGCCTGCGGCGGGTCGCCCGCGACACGCCCTCCGAGGGGATGCTCTCGCCGTTCCTCCTGAAGTTCCGCGAGCACGCCGGACAGGGCGACGACGCGCTCCGGAACTACCTGCGGATGGAGAGCCGGATGCTCGGCCACCGGCAGGACCGCGCCCGCGAGCGCGCCGAGGGCTTCCTCGAACTGCTCGCCGAGCTGTTCATCGTGCTCCTCGTGCTCCCGTCGTTGCTCGTCATCGTCCTCACCGTGATGAGCGTCATCGCGCCCGGACTCTCCGCGCCCGTGGTCACGCCGCTCGGACAGACGACCACCCGCGGCGTCGTCGTCTACGCGAGCGCCGCGTTCATCGTCGGCGTCGGCCTCGGCGCGAGCGTGCTCGTCGCCGGCCTCCGCCCGCCGGACCAGTCCGTCGAGTACGACCGCCCGGGAGACGCGCTCAGCGTCCTCGAATCGGCACTGTCGAACCCGGCCAGCGCGGCCGTCGTCTTCGGCTTGCCCGCGGTCGTCTGCGCCGGTATCGCGGCGCTCGTCGGCTCCGACGCCGTCGGCGTCGCGCTCGCCGGCTACGTCGCCTACGCGGTCCCGGTCGGGCTCGTCGGCGTCCGCCGCGCCCGCCTCGACGACGCGAAGGACCGCGAACTGAAGGACTTCGTCCACGCCGTCTCCGGCCACGTCAGCCTCGGGCGACCCTTCGGGGACGCCGTCGAGCGCGTCGGCCGCGACGTGGACCTCGGCCCGCTCGACTCGGACGTGGCCGACCTCGCGCTCAACCTCCGGTTTACCGCGCCGAGCTCCGGCACCGACGTGAACCTCCGGACGGCCGCGTTGGCCCGGTTCGTCGACCGCGTCGGGACGCCCATGGCCGAACAGACCATCGGCCTCGTCGTCGGCGCGCTCGACGGCGGGAGCGACACCGGGACCGTCTTCGACACGCTCCAGACCGAAATCGGCCGCCTCTACCACGAAAAGCGTGCGCTCCGGTCGGGACTACTCGTCTACGTCGCGGTCGGCTGGACGACCGCGCTCCTCGTCGTCGGCATCACCGTCGCCGTCAACGTCCACGTCTTCGACGGCTTCGCCCAGCTTTCGACGCTCTCGACCGGCGGGTCGTTCGCCATCAACGCCGGCGCGGTGGACCTCGACCGCGACCGCTACCAGCTGTACGTCGTCACGCAGGCGACGATGCTCGCCTCCGGCTGGTTCGCCGGCACGGCGAGTCGGGGGCGCTACGAGGCGCTCCTCCACTCGGGCGCGCTCGTCGTCGCGTGCTACCTCGTCTACGCCGGGGTGGGACTGATATGAGCGCGAACCGCGGGCAGGCGAACGTCGTCGGCGTCGCGCTCCTGCTCGGCGTCGGCGTCGTCGCCATCGGTCTCCTGACCGCCAGCGTCGGCGGGCTCGTGGACGCCCAGATAGCGACCGCGGACGCCGACGCCGCCGCGGACGGCTTCTCGTCGCTCCGGGACGGCGTCGTCGCCGCCGCGAACGACAGCTATCCGGTTCGCGTCACCGACGGCGACCTCTCGCGGGTGAACAGGACGGTCCGGGTCGTCTCGGAGACGAGGCCGACCGAGACCTACGACGCCGACGGCTACGTCGCCGACCTCGGCGGCCGGCGGGTCGCGTTCGTCGGCGGCGCGGTCGTCCGCGGCACCGGCGACGCGGCCTCGCTCGTCACGCCCGTCCCCCTGTCTGTCGCCGGCGACGCGGCGTTTCTCGCGCTTCCCGTCCTGACCGCCGACGCCACCGACGGCGGCGGCCTCGGCTCGGGCGCGGCGCTCCGAACGCGAACGACGCGAACCGTGACCGACCGCCCGGCCGACGGCTACGCGGTCGCCGTCGAGACGGCGACCCCCGAGGCGTGGGAGCGTGCGTTCGAACGGCGCGGTTTCAACACGACTCGAACCGACTTCGACGGCGACGGCACCGAGAGCGTCGTCGCCAACGTCCCCGACGAGCGGACGCTCACGGTCGCTCGGTACGACGTCTCGGTGGTGATCGACCGTGGCTGACGCGCCCGAGCCGCGGCCGACAGCGTCCGACGTGTCCGGTCCGTCGTCGCCCGCGACCAGCGTTCGAGCCGCCGAGCGCGCCGTGGTTCCCGTCGTCGGGAAGGCGCTCGAAGCCGCGGTCGCCGTGCTGTTCATCGGGCTGTTGACGACCGTGCTGTTCGGCGGCGTCGTCCCCGACCACCGCGCCGCGGTCGGCGACGAACTCGCCGACAGGACGCTCGCGGCGGCGACGGAGCGAGTCGAGACGACCGCCGTCGTCCCCGAGTCGGCGGTTCGCGGGACCAGAGCGGCCGACGCGGACCTCCCCCGAGCGATTCGCGGGCAGTCCTACCGAATCGCGTACGTCCCGAACGCCACGCTCGCGACCGACCCGAACGTGAGCGCGCCGGCGCTCGTCCTCGACCACCCGAACGACGCGTTCGACCGGCGGTTCCCGGTGACGCTCCCCGACTCCGTGACCGTCTCCGGCGAGTGGGACAGCGGCAACGACTGCGTGGTTCGCGTCGCCGTCGGCGACGACGGGACGACGCTCGAACTCGCGAACGGGAGGACGGATGCGTAGCCGCGACTCGGCGCGGGCACAGACGACGCTCGCCGGACTCGCGGTGGCGCTCGTGCTCGTGACCGCGGTCACGGTCGGAGCTGTCGCCGCCGCCGACCGAGCCCTCGCGGGCGCGACCGGCGACTCCCTCGAACAGCAACGCGCCGAGCGCGCCGCCGAGGCGCTCCTCACGGACTCGCCCATCACCTGGTCCGACAACGGGAGCGACGCCGTCGACCTCACGCTCGCCAACGACACGAACGCGACCGTGCTCGCCGCCGCCGTCCCGCCGCTCCGCGACGCCGCGTTCCGGGTGCGCCTCGACGGCCGGACGGTCGCCGAGCGGGGCGACCCGTCGGGCGGCGCCACGGTCAGCCGCGGCGCTGTCGCCGTCACCCGGCGGAGCGTCCGCGGGTCGATTAACCTCTCCGCGGAGACCAACACGACGCTCACCGGGCGGACGAACCGCACCCGACTCGACGTGGACCCCGCCCCGAACACGACGGTACAGACGATTCGAGTCGGAAACAGAGTCGTCCTCCACCGGCCGGCCGGAATCGAGGGGCGGCGCGTCGTCGGGGTGCCGTCCCGCTCCGACCCCGTGATTCGCGTCGAGACCGCCGGCTCCGAGCCGTCCGGGAGCGTCGACGTGTCGGCGACGGCGTTCGACTCGTCGGTCGTGCGAATCGAGGTGACCGTCGATGCGTGAGCCGCGCGGGGAACGCTCGCAACGACGGCCCCGGAAGCGCGCGGACGCCGACCCCACCCGCCGGACCGACCGCGGACAGCTCTCGTTGACGGTCGTCGAGGCGACCGTCGCCACGCTACTCGTCCTCACCGTCACGACGGGCTTCGCGCTCGCACCGCCCGCGGCGGCCCCCGAGTCAGACTCGCTGGCACGGCAGGCGACGGACGCCGCGTCGCTCGTGGCGTCGGTCCCGGCGGCCGGGGCGGGAACGCTTCTCGGCGCGGCCTGCAGTTCGCCGAGCGACTTCGACGCCCGTGCGACGCGACTTCACGAGGCCGCCTCGGCGGGCCTCCCGGACGGGGCGTTCGTCTCGCTTCGAACCGACGCCGGGTCGGTCGGCAGGCCGCCGCCGGAGACCGCGCGAGTGCGGACCGCGACCGCCGTGGCCCCGCGTTGTACCGCGACGCTGGAGGTGTGGTATCCGTGAGCCGACCCAGCCGCGGTTCGGGCGACCGCGCCGCCGCACCGACCGGCGACCGCGGGCAACTGGTGCTCGTCTCCGGGGCCGTCGTCGTCGTCGCCCTGCTCGCGCTCCTCGTCGTCCACGCGCAACTCGGGTTCGCCGGCGCGACCGAGACTGCCGAGGCACCGCCGCTGGACGACGTCGTCGAGACGACCGAGGACGCGGTCGAACTTGCGACCGCGGGCGTCGCGGGTCGGTACGACTGGGCAGAGAGAGACGCCGCAGTCGCCGACTTTCGCTCGCGGCTCGACCCCGCGCTGGCGAACGTCGAACGCGCGCGGCCCGGCGGCGTCGCGCTGACGACGAACGACTCGGCGGCCGGGACCTGGGCGTTCAGGAACTGCCCCAACGGTCCGTATCGGGAGTTCGGGACCTGCGTCGCCGACGGCGGCGTCGTCGTGCAAGAGCGCGCGGGCGAGACGGCCGTCGTCGCCGTCCTCGTGGACGTCCGAATCGCCACGCCGCGGTCGCGGACGGACCTGACGGTCGCCGTGCGTCCGAACTGAGGGCCGACGGGGCGGGCGTCGCGCGGCCGGAGAAACGGCCGGTCCGTCGGGGACTCTCGTTAACGACAACGATCAGACTAGACCCACGAATTACCTTCGAAAGATACGTTCCAGCGACTCGTACAGCGGAGAGAGACTGTAGGAGCGAACCACCCCATAGGATGCCTAAATCAGCGGTTCGTGTAGATATTAGCAGTGGTGAGTCATCACCAAACTACGAGAACACGTGCGACCGAGTAATACGCGAAGTTAGCCATTTCGACCGTGTGTAGTGGGAATATTCCGTTTTCGAACCGTTAATCGGGCCAATTCCACGATACAGAAATATCTATGTCACAGTATATCTGCGATTATTATATATCGGGTTCTCGGGGCAACGTCTAGTTAAGGGATGAACAGTGGGAGAGCTGTCTTCCCACGTTCTCAGACGTTGTCCTCCGCGTCTGCCAAGAGCCTGTATTTGATATAGTTATCCAGCTCTGACTGGATGGGCCGAGAGATACCTGTCGTCACCCGTTCAAACGTCCGCCCGCTCACGAGCGTTACCAGAAAGTTCGTGACTAGCTCCGGATCCATCTCCCTGAAATCGCCAGATTCGATACCGTCCTGCAGTATCTCCCGTATCGTTTCGCGGAAAACGTCTTGAGACTGATTGAAGCACTCTTGGAACGCTTCGTCTTGTGCGGCCCGCATTCGCAACTCCGTCAGTACCGTTTCGTAATCTCGGATTTGTTGCTCGTCGGGCTCGGGGATAACTTGGTCAAAGAGGCTCCGAAGTCTGGTTTCCGGGTCTCCATCGTCAGAGACGGGCATTCCGACCTCTCTAAATCGAGACAGTAAGTAGTTGAGGAGGTCCAAAAGAACGTCGTCTTTTCCATCGTAATGGTAGAAGACCAACCCCTCAGACTTGGAAAAGTGCTGACTGATTCGGTCGATCGTCAGATTGGCGTATCCGTGCTCGGCAAGGGCGTCAAACGTCGCTTTCAATATCTCCGTCTTGGTATCATCAGGCTCGTCGACAAAAAGAGGGGCCCGTTTGTCCATGCTGTCGAGTTGCCCCTGCACCTAATTAGCGGTTACCCTCTTCGAATGATGGTCGCTGGAGACTATCTATCTGCCATCTACACGCGGTGGTCTCCGCGTCAGAGTCGCGCACGCTGTTGACCTGAACCGACACATTAATCTCCCCGCCACGGATTTGACTGAGTACTCAATAAGGATCAGAATGATACAGGATACACTTCGTAGCTCGCGGCCGCTGGCCATCGCGCTCACCGCCGTTCTCGTCGTGGGGTTCATCGCTGGTGCGGTCCCCGCTGTTGCGACCGCTCAGACATCACAGTCCGGAGACATCGTTGGGAACCCGGATATCACGTTTGCAACGTCGTCCGGGACGCTTTCAGCTGGCACGACTGACGAGCTCACAATCTCGGTTGTCAATCGCGGACTGATTATCGAACACGGCCCGTCGCAGTACGAAGAGGAGGTGATGACTGCGAGGGGATTGACGTTCGAAGTAGACGACGAAGACGCACCAATCGACGTCCAAACCGGACAGGTTTCTATCGGGAACTTCCCGACTGGAAGCACGGAGAAGACAGTCTCGGTCACGGTTCCGGAAGACGCCGAGCCGGGGACCTATCAGATTCCCGTCACCTACGAGTACTCGTACACCCGCCAACTTCGGTACGGTCCCAGCGGAACCACCGAAGGAACCGATTCCACGCGAACGCAGACCGGCTCGATAACGATTCAGATCAAGGACGACGCTCGGTTCGAGGTCATCGAGACAAACGCGACGGCCCAAGTCGGCGACGATAACGATATCTCGGTCACGCTTAGGAACACCGGCTCGGAAGTTGCGAAAGCCGCGAGTGTGAACGCAGAGTCAAAGAGTAGCTCCCTGACGTTCGAGTCCGGCGACGCGTCCTCGACGGCGTCCGTCGGCGACTGGGAGCCGGGCGAAAACCGGACGATCACGTACAGTGCCGCACTAGAGTCCAACTCGGCGGTGCGCGCATACGCGGTTGATCTGGTGGTCAATTACGACGACACCGACGGCATTAGTCGTACGTCCGGCCCGATCACGACCACTGTCGAGTCGCTCCCCGCACAGTCGTTCGCCTTCTCGGACGTGTCCTCGTCGCTCCGAGTGGGCGAAGATGGGGAAATCGTCGGCACAGTCGAGAACACCGGCCCCAACACGGTACGAAGCGTGACGATTCGCCCGGTGGACAATCCGGCATCCGTCGTCCCGAGCGAGGATTCCACCGCCGTCGGGTCGCTCGCTCCGGGCGAGTCCAAGTCCTTCCGGCTCCCGATGGAAGTTACGAGTGAGGCAGAGGTCGGCGACAAATTACTCAATGTCGAGGTTTGGTACCGTGACGGCGACGGAGATCGGCGGACCTACGACAAACTCGACCTCCTGGCGACTATCGGTCCGGACCGAGACGAATTCGGACTCGCGGTTTCCGACCGGACGATCACCGTGGGTAAATCGCGGGTCGTCACCGTCGAAGTGACGAACAACCTCAACGAGACGGTCACCGACGTCGAAGCGCGGCTGTTCGCCGACGACCCCCTCAGCGCCGGGGCCTCGGACACGAGCTATATCGAGTCCTTAGAGCCCGGTGAGTCCACGACGCTGGCGTTCGAAGTGACGGCGGCGGCGTCCGCGACGGCGGGAAGCACGTATCCGATTTCGTTCGACTTCCGGTATACGGACAGCGACGGCAGAACCCATCTCACGGACACGTTCAGAAAGCCGCTGGACGCTGTCAAACCGCAGAACAGCGGCGTGTCGCCCATCACGCTCATCTTAGGATTGGGGGTGGTTGTCGCAGGCGGTGTCGCAGTCGTCTACTGGAGGCGGAAGTAATGCCACTGGCTGAGAGGATTGAAACGGCGACAGAACGCCTCAACACGACAATCGTGGACCGCCCACGCGCAGTTGTCGTCGTCTTTTTGTTGCTCACGGGCGTGTTCATCGGCGGGTTAGGGTCTGTACAGATGAGCGCGGGCGGGCTTGACGCGTTCACGGATGACTTACCCGAACAGGCGACCCTCGAAGAGGTCGAACAGAACTTCGAGGAGCCGTTCCAGACAGATGCCCAGACGACGACGCAACTCATTCGGACGAACAGCAACGTCCTGACTAAGGAGGCACTCGTCCGTGACGCTCGCCTGCTCGAACGCGTTGCCGAACGCGACGAGTTCCGGATGGACTCGGCTCGTGGCCCGGCTCCGATCATTGCACAGCATCTCAACCCGTCAGCGACGACGCCGGCAGAGCATCGGCGAACGCTCGAACGTGCGACTCCGTCCGAAATCAGACAGGCCGTTCGAGAACTCCGAGATGGGTCCCGACTTACCGGAGTAGTGTCAAACGATTTCAATCCGACCAGCGTCTCCGCGTCTGCATCGATTACGACGATTTCGCACGACTTCCCCGGGAGCTTCGGTGATGACGACCTGACTGCCGTCCAGACGGACCTTCAAGCGGTCGCTGACGATACGCCGGGCGACGTTCGTGCGTTCGGGTCAGGGACGACCGAAACAGAGATCTCGCAGTCCGTGCAGGACTCGCTCCTGATTGTGATGCCCGTCGTGATCCTCCTGTTACTATTCTTCTTGGTGGTCGCATACCGTGACCCCATCGACGTCCTGTTGGGACTGGTCGCGCTCGTGATGACGATCATCTGGACGTTCGGGTTCCTCGGGTATTCGGGGATTCCGTTCAGCCAGCAGATGATTTCGGTCCCGGTGTTACTGCTTGCGGTCGGCGTCGACTTCGGGATCCACATCATCAACCGCTACCGAGAAGAGACGGAACGCGGGTTCGAAGCGGTCGAAGCGATGCGAGAAGCGAACGCCCAGCTCCTGATCGCGTTCGTCATCGTCACCGTGACTGCGGTGTTCGGATTCGGTGCAAACGTCATCTCCGACCTGACGCCGATTCGGAATTTGGGCATCGCGTCAGCGGTCGGTATCCTGTTCACGTTCTTCATCTTCGGGCTGTTTCTACCCGCAGCCAAGTTGGTGTGCGATAACGTGCGCACGCGTCTCGGCGTCCCGGAGTTCAACTCGTCTCCGATAGCGTCCGAGGACTCAGCCCTCGGACGGGTGTTAGCGTTCCCCGCACGAGTGAGCCAGCACGCACCGACGGTAATCGTCTTGGGACTAGTCCTGTCAAGTGTCGCCATGGGCGCGTACGGGGCCGGCGTCGGCACCTCGTTCGAAAACGAGGACTTCCTCCCGCCCGAGGAGCTCCCAGCCTACGTCACGGGCTTACCTGAACCGTTCGCGCCAGGCGAGTATACGATCACGTCAACGATCAACTTGCTCGATGAGAAGTTCGGGAGCAGTCAGGGGAGTACCGTGAAAATATACGCCGAGGGAAACTTCAAGGAAGATCACGCGCTCGAAACCCTCGTGGCTCCGAACGACAACCCCCCGGAGTCGTTCGCAGTTGGACCCGGTGGGCAAGCACAGGCACGGAGCATCGTGACCGTCATTCAATCCCACGCGGATCAAGACGAAGAGTTCGCCGCCTTAGTCGCTCGGAACGACCAGAACGATAACGGGATACCCGACCAGAACCTCGAACGAATTTACGACGAACTGTTCGCATCCTCGGCGAGCGGGCGGGCCGAACAGTACCTCACTGAAGACTACCGGTCCGCGCTGGTCGAATATCAGACCGACTCCGATGCCTCACAGACAGAGGTGACAACCGGTGGGGACGAGTTGGCAGACACGTTCCAGTTTAAAGCGACGTCCACGGGAGATATCGTCGTCCGCGCGGCGGTGATGGACCGTATCTTCCAGTCGGCGATTCAGGGACTCGTCCTCGCAGTCGTGCTGACCGCCGCATTCCTCGTGGCGATATACGGAATCCTGGAACGCAAACCGATGCTCGGCGTGGTTAACGTCTTCCCGATACTGATCGCCATCGCGTTCCTGCTCGGGACGATGCGGTATCTGGACATCACGCTGAACGCATTGACCGCGACGATTCTCTCCATCTCGGTCGGGGTCGGTATCGCCTATTCGGTACACACGACTCACCGCTTCATCGACGAGTACGACGCGACGACGGGTGCGCACGAAGCGATGATGATCACGCTGACCGGAACGGGAGGCGCGTTGTTCGGCAGTATGCTGACGACCGCGCTGGGGACCGGCGCGCTCGCGCTCGCCATCACCCCGATTCTCGGCAACTTCGGCGTCCTGATCGGCCTGAGCGTCACTTATTCGTTCCTGGCGGCGGTGATCGCACTCCCGCCCGCGATGTTGCTCTGGGAACGGACACAGCAATGGGATCTCGATCTATTGGCGCGTCTCCGTCCAGCGATGTAAGGCGGACGAACGACGGTCACAATTTCGCGCCGCTGGTGGCGTGGTCGAGCGTCGGCGCGCTCGTCGGAATCCTACTGTGATTATTGAGAAACCTAACGCGTTTCCCCCGCTGGCACTGTCTAGTTAGTGACCTCCTCGACCGGTGTTCTTCCGTCGAGCGATTGATGCGGTCGTTGGGCAAGTAGTATTGCATAAATAAGACAAGATAATCGCAGACGACCGCGTGACTGACCACCGAGGGATCACAGAAGTGTTCGACTCGGATTTCACGGGTTTGAAACCACGTTCCGGCGAGGTTTCGCTCAACGTAGTCAAGCCGACCGCTCAATCCTAATCGAGAGATTGCAGTCGGATAATCGGAGCCGTCAACGGGGATCACAGCGCCTGAGAGACCGTGTTTCTCAGAGAGCCGATGGAGAAACGCTGCAGCCGGATCAGCACTATTTCGTCCGAACGATTCGACGTCAAGAATCGGTTTTGTCTCGATGTTTATTGTAGTAATTATACAAGACTAACCGCCATCGATTTTGGCATCGGTCTCGTCGACCGCAATCCGTTTCGGTTTCGTCTCAGGCGGGTTGTGACGACTAACAGCCAGCCGACATGTGAACGTCCAGACGCCTTGGTGAGAGCGTTGAACGCCAAGCAGCCGGAGAATCTCTGTTGTTATTTAAGTAAAGTTAGTCGTCCGGAGTTGGGCGTCGAACGCCCTAACGGGCGTCCTCAGAACGCTCCGCGTTCTGACGGGCGCACGAGAGCTTTGCGAGTCTGGGACGTCGCCGTCCACTACGCGCTCAAATTTCTTCATAACCCGCCGCAAAGCGCTCGCTGAGCCGGTCTGCGGACTTCATCCCGAATTAGCTCAACGACCTGCTCGTTCCTCAAACTGACTTAACTAGACAGTGCCGGCTCTCGGATCGCCGCTAGCTGTGCGTCTCCGCGGCGGCCCGTCGGGTGCGTCGCCGACCGACTCGAAACGGCTCAGTACGACAGCGTCCACTGACGGTCGATGAGCCAGTCGTCCAACTTCCCGAGCGGGTCCTCCTCGACGTGCGTGCCGTGGCTCACGAGGACCGTCTCGATGTCGTACTCGAACAGTTTGACGAGGTTCCGCTCGGCTTCCTCGTGGCTCAGGTCGTTGAACTGCGCCGCCGGCGGGACGAGGAACCCCGGCGGGAGGCCGCGGCGGTCCGACCCCTCGACCACGTCGCCGGCGATGAACACGCCGTCGTCCTCCAAGAGCAGGCCGCTGTTTGCGACCGTGTGGCCCGGGACCTGCACGATTCGAATCCCGCCGTCGAGCACGTCGTCGTGGCGGAAGTGGCGGTCGGCCTCGACGTCGAGCGCGTCGTAGAACCCCTTCGCGCCGCCGGGAACGAGCAGTTCGGGGTCGAACGCGTCCAACACGGCGGGGGTCCCGCCGAAGTGTCCCTCGTCGCCGTGGGTGATGACGAGTCGGTCGACGCCGCCGAACTCCGACTCCAGAATCTCGACTAACTCCTCGCCGTCGTCAGGGAACGCCGCGTCGACCAGCGTGGTCGCGCCGGTCGGTCGGTCCTCTATGACGAACACGCGGACGTGGTCGAACTGTATCGTGTACACTCCGTCTGCGACTGCGGTCACTGTCATGTGCAGTCGACGCTACGACGAGCCGCGATAAAAAGGGGGACGCGCGTTCTCACGCGCGTGTAACGGGTATCCGGCCGTCGGCAACCGACCGTCGGCAACCGACCGCCGGCACCGAGCGGCGGGTGGCCGAGAGTCGCCACCCCGAACGACGCTACTCCGCGTCGGCGAGGGTCGACACGACGGGACACGACGCGTTCAGGAGAATCGACTGGGCGACGCTCCCGAACAGCATCTTCCCGGTGCGCGAGCGGCGTCGCGGGCTCACCACGATGTAGCTCGCGTCCTGCGCTTCGGCGTACTCGATGACTTCGTCGGCCGGGTTACCGACGAGCCCCACCGTCTCGTACGGGACGTCCAGCCCCGACACGGAGTCTGCGGCCATCTCGGCGGCCGCCGACCGAATCTGTTCCATGTCCTTCGGCGCTTCGGCCTGCGCGCTCGTCAGCCCGAGGTCGACGAACTCCGAGCGGGTCAGCGCGTGGACGACGTGGACCGATTCGTCGAACGCCGCCGCCAGCGATGCGGCTTCCGCGACAACGTGTGATGACCGACCTGAACGGTCGACCGCTGCAACAACGACCATACCTGCGTGTACCACGGTGGGATATAATATCGTTTCGCCGAATCCCACTCGAAGCGACCACCGACCGGCGCGTCGACGCGACTCGCGGTCTCGATTCGCGGTTTCGATAGCCGACGCGACTCGTGAATTCGACCGTCGAACCAGGCGTGCTTTCAACGATGTCGTAATCAACTCGAAATCGGACGAAATTCGTGACACAGGTACGTCTGTAATTCCGAGGTGAATAGACAGAAAATTACCCCTGTATTTCAACATCATCGAAATAATGGCGATCAGTTCAATCGGTTCGCCCGCGACATCGACGCGGTCGCGTGGGGGCTGTGGGAAGCGGGCGAACACAGAAGCAACTGGGGAGGGCGGGTGAGAAACGAAGAGGACAGCAGGTAAACGGAGAGAACAAGGTTCAGCCAGCCGTCGTGACCAGTCTCGGTGTCGGCTCCGGGCGCGTCTCGCCGGCTGTCGAAGCGCCGCACGCGTCGAGAACGCCGAGCGGTGCGCTGGTCGGGTGCAAACGGCGGGACGGAACCAGACGGAGGAACGAACGCGGCGTGAGAAAAGCGGTGAGGTCTGCGGCGTCGTTACGCGCGAAGCGAGCGCACGGTGGGGAGCGCAATCGCGCCCAGACCGAGCAGGATGATGACGAGGGCGATGGGGCTCGTGAGGAAGATGGTCGGCGAGCCGCCCGAGAGGACGAGCGACCGACGGAGGTTCTCCTCCGCGATGGGCGCGAGGATGAGCCCGAGCACCATCGGGGCCAGCGGATAGCCCCGGAGCCGCATCGCGTACCCCAGCACGCCCGCACCGAGCATGATCCACGCGTCGAACACGTTGCCGCGGAGGGCGATGGCCCCGATGACACACAGCACGAGGATGGCAGGCCAGATATGGGACTTCGGGATGTTGATGAGGCGCGCCCAGTAGTTCGCGCCGAGCATGCCGAAGATGAGGATGAACACGTAGATGAGGAGGAACCCGACGAAGATGGTGTAGAGCAAGACCGGCTCCTCTTGGTACAGGCCCGGACCGGGGTTCACGTCGTGGACCAACAGCGCGCCGATGAGGATGGCGGAGACGGAGTCGCCGGGGATACCGAGCGTCAGCGTCGGAATCAGCGCGCCGCCGGTGCTCGCGTTGTTCCCGGACTCGGCGGCCGCGACGCCGCGGATGTTCCCATCGCCGAACGACGGGACGCTGTCTTTGAGCCAGCGGGTGGCTTCGTTGTACGTGATGAACGCCGCGATGTCGCCGCCAGCGCCGGGAATCGCGCCGATGAACGACCCGAGGATGCCCGACCCGACGCTGACCGGCGCGATGGACCGCAGGTCCGAAAGCGAGGGGAACACGCCGGTTATCTCCTGGTCGACGCGGTCGTTCCCGCTGTTGATGCCCTGCGAGTACTTGCGGAGCCCCTCGGCGATGCCGAACAGGCCGATCATGACCGCGATGAACTCGACGCCGGTGAGCAGTTCGGGAATGTCGAACGTAAAGCGGTGGAAGCCGGTCACGGGGTCGATACCGACCGTCGCGACGAGCATCCCGAACAGACCCGAGACCATCCCCTTGGTGAGCGAGTCGCCGCTCACGCTGGCGATGATGGTCAGTCCGAAGAAGGCGAGCGCGAAGAACTCCGGGGACCGGAACCGGAGGGCGATGTCGGCGATGACCGGCGA
Organism: Haloferax sulfurifontis; assembly: GCF_014635105.1. Classification (NCBI taxonomy): domain Archaea; kingdom Methanobacteriati; phylum Methanobacteriota; class Halobacteria; order Halobacteriales; family Haloferacaceae; genus Haloferax; species Haloferax sulfurifontis. Next base: position 659,438 of record NZ_BMCI01000002.1, on the reverse strand, counting down.
GAAGAACATCAGCGCGATGACGCTGATGACGCCGCCGACGAACGACGCGATGGTGCTCACGCGAATCGCGCGGCCGGCCTCGCCCTTCTGGGAGAGCGGGTGGCCGTCGAAGATGGTCGCCGCCGCCGACGGGGTGCCCGGCGTGCGGATGAGAATCGCCGGAATCGACCCCGCGTAGACCGCACCGCCGTAGATACCCAACAGGAGAATCATCCCCTGACTCGGCTCCATCGTGAAGGTGAACGACAGCAGGACCGCGATGGTCATCGTCGCCGTCATCCCCGGAATCGAACCCATGAGGATACCGAGTAATATCCCGCTGACCATGAGCAGGAGGACGAACGGGTCGGCGAGGTTGACGAGCGCCTGAGTGATATATTCGACGACCATCAGAAGGTCACCACCAGCGGAAGTTGCGGCAGTAGCCGCGACACCGGGATGACGCCTTCAGGCAGGCGCACGAGGAAAATCCGGGCGAAGATGTAGAACAGCGCGATGGGGAACCCAATCGACAGCGCCACACCCAGCAGTTTCGACCGGATGTCCGAGTAGTAGAGGACGACCGGCATGAACAGCATAGTCGACACGAGGAACCCCAAAACCGGCATCAACAGGACGTACCCGACGAGGAACGCCGCGACGGCGGCCGCCGGTCTGAAGTCGAACTCCGAGATTTCGAGTTCCGTCTCGGAACCGGTCAGCACGTCGATACCCGCGAAGAAGATGATGCCGACCGACACCGCTATCGGGAAGAACGACGGCCCGACGCCGTCACCCGACGGGAACTGGCTCGCGAAGAAGATGACGACGGCCGAAAACAGGATGAAGAAGACTGACAGCGGACTTGAACGAACACTCTCCAAGCCGATTCTATCAAGGACGGCCCCGACTTTCTGAATGACCATTATTTGTTCTGCCTCGTGGTATGATACCAAGCAATCGTATGTAATAAACATATTGGTCTTTCCGCGGCCGCTCGGGGCTGAAAGTCACGATTTCGACACGAAGACTACGTGCGGTCGCGACTATCGGCCAGTCGCGGTCGGAACTCGCTATCGAGAGTGGACGTTCGCACACACCGAGGCGGGTCTCGGCGGGCGAGCGATACAGTAGTGGATCTGATAGCTCTGCCGTCGAGGGCGCCGCGTTTCGCGTCCATCGATAGAATTAACCAGCGTTACGAACTACCCTTCCACCGGAATGAGTGTTAGCAACGTCACCGAGGGTATCGACCAGATTCAGTTCGAACACGTCCGAGTACTCGTGTTGAAGGACACGCCGGCGGGGAAGACGACGCTCGTCGACACCGGCTTCGACGAGGACGGCGACGAGTTAGTCGAGATTCTGGAGCGGGAGTACGGCGGCGTCGACCGCGTCGTCATCACCCACGGCGACCACGGCCACCACGGCGGCCTCCCGTCGGTGATGGAGGCGTTCGACCCCGAACTCGTCGCGTCGGCCAACGAGTCGAAGCTCCACGAGGCCATCGACTACGAGCCGGACGTGGCGTTCACCGACGGCGACGTGCTCGACGGGAATATCCGCGTCATCGAGGTGCCGGGCCACACGAAGGCGACGTCGGCGCTCCTGCTCGAAGACCGCGGCATCCTCATCTCCGGGGACACCCTCGACGGGGCCGACCGCGCGGGCCTCCCCGCGGGGTATCTCCTCCCGCCGCCGGCGCTATTCAACGACGACCACGAGGCCGCCGAAATCAACCTCTACGACCTCCTGCAGTACGACTTCGAGACGCTTCTCGTCTTCCACGGCTCGCACGTCTTCGAGGACCCCAAGGGCAAACTCGACGACTTCCTCGTCGAGCGCGAGTGGGACCCCCGGCCGGAGTGACCACGCCCCGTCGAACCGAGCGACGCCGGCGGCGTCACCCACCTCGATAGCCCACCAACGGCATGCTTTTCCGACGACCGACCGCGGAGCGGCCGCGCTGAATCCGGACCGGCGGAGAGTCAGGCGAGCGGTGGAGGAACTGCGGCCGCGATGCTCCGGCTGTGAAACGAGCCGTGGCTGAGAGTCGAACTGTCGCAGAAAGTCGAACCGTCGCTGAGGGTGACTGCGAGCGAGACGAAAGCGGTCGCGTCAGTCCCGAAGGACCGAAACGTCGAACACCGGCTTGCAGGTCTCGCCGGAGAGGAACGCCTCGAAGGCGTCTTCGGACTCGGTGAGCCGGAACCGGTCGTCGAGGAACGTGGCGTGGTCCACGTCGCCCGAGCCGATGAGTCGGAACGCCCGCTCGAAGTCCTCGAAGGTCGCGCCGTAGGTACACTGGAGGTCGACCTCCGCGCGGACGAGCGGCGTGTACTCCATCGTGGTCTCGCCGGTCTGACCGACGAGGACGATCTGGCCGCCCTTGCGGACCTGCTCGACCGCCATCGGCAGTCCCGACGGGTGGCCGGTCGTGTCGAACACCACGTCGAAGCCGACGCCGCCGGTCAGGTCGCGCTGGGTGGCGGTCAGGTCGTCTTCTTCGATGTTGACCGCGGGGTAGCCGAGCTCCTCCGCGAGCGGCAGTCGGTAGTTCGTGTCCCGACCGACGCCCGCGACGACGACTTCAGCGCCCTGCGAGGCGGCCACCTGCGCGCAGAGCAACCCGATGGGTCCCGGCCCGGCGACGAGCACTCGGTCGCCGGCCTTGACACGGGAGTTCTGAATGACCGCGCGCGTACAGATTGCCGTCGGCTCGACGAGCGCCGCGTGTTTCGGTTCGACGTTCGACGGGACCGACTGGAGCGCCGACTCGGGGACGGCGATGTAGCCGGCGTACGCCCCGTCGAGGTCGATGCCGGTCAGGGTCGCGTCCTGACAGATGCTCTCCTCGCCGATCTGGCACTGGAAACACTCGCCACAGCCGCGAATCGGGCGCTCGACCACGCGCTCACCGACGGAAAACCGGGTGGCTTCGTCGCCGCGCTCGACCACGCGGCCGGTGTACTCGTGGCCGATGATAGTCGGCATATCCATCCGCTCGAAGGCGGACTTGAACTTGTAGATTCCCGCGTCGCTCCCGCAGAGTCCGGCGTAGTCGACTTCGATGAGGACCTCGTTCGACGCCGGCTCGGGCGTCTCGACGTCGAGGAGTTCCATAGCTCCGGGCTCTCGGCTCGTTTTGGCTAACCCGCGCATACATCTCCTTGAATACCGCCGGGGTATAAATCTACGCTCTTGGGGGAGAAGCTTGCGGGGTCGGCCGGCGGGGACCCGCGGATTGCGGGGGCCTGAAATCGCGTCGCGTGCGCGAGTCCCTATGTTCTGCCGCGCGCGGTGGCACGACCCGTCCGAACTGCACCGCGATACCGACCGTCGCGCCATATTCGGAGGGACCACAATGCTTATTGTATGGATTGTTCAAACATTCGGGTACAATGGGAGACGACACCATTAGCAATCGGAGTGGACCCAGCGCGCTGAACAGACGGAACTTCATCAAGGCCGCCGGCGTCGGCGGAGTGGCGCTTTCTGCCGGCTGTCTCGGCAGTCTCTCCGGCGAGCAGGAGTGGCCCTCTCGGCCGGTCGAAGTCATCTCCCCGTGGTCGGCCGGGGGCGGAGCCGACCGGACCAGTCGCGCGGTCGCCGACGCGGCCGAGAACCACACCGATGTCTCGTGGAACGTCAGCAACCAGACCGGCGGCTCCGGCTCGGTCGGGATGAACGCGGCGGCCAACGCCGAGCCCGACGGCCACACCATCGGCTGTACGGCCCCCGAAATCGCGCTGTTCGAGCACCTCGGAATCGCCGACCTCAGCCCCGACGACATCACGCCCATCATGCAGTACACCGAGTTCCCCGCGGCGCTCGTCGTCAGCGAGGACGCCGAGTTCTCCACGCTCGACGAGTGGATTACCTACGGGCAGGACAACACCCTGCAGATGGCGAACTCCGGCTTCGGCTCGTCGTGGCACATGGCCGCGGCGGGTATCGCCAGCGAGGCCGGCGTCAACGTCGAACACATCTCCTACGAGGGTGCCGCCCCGGCCATGACGGCCGTCGTGAACGGCGAGGTCGACTGTACCGCGGTCGGCGCGGCCGAGGTCGCCCCGCAGGTCCAAGACGGCGGGCTGTCCGCCCTCGGCGTGGCGTTCGACCAGCAGGTCGAGGCGCTCCCGAACACGCCGACGCTCGCGGACCAGGGCCTCGACATCTCCATCGGCTCGTGGCTCGCGCACTTCGCGCCCGCCGGCATCGACGACGAGCTGAAACAGCAACTCGCCGACGTGTACAGCGCCGTCTACGAGGACGACTCGTTCGTGGAGTTCATGGAGAACAACAACTTCATCCGCGTCGAACGCGGCCCCGACGAGCTCCAGGACTTCCTCGACCAGCAGTACGAGTTCTACGGCAACCTCGTCGACGAACTCGGCATCGAAGAGCAGTAACGCCGCAGTCGAATTCCGAGCCCCGCGACCGACCGACTCACCACGCGACACGTACCTGCGCCCTTCTCCCTTTCGTCGGCTCTCACGTCGCCGCGAGCGACGGCACTCCCGACCGGGGCGTGCCCGCGACGCTGGCGCGGAGTGCAAGCGTTCGACCGACCGATAGTTTAACGTGAATCGTCCGCGTCGGGTCGGGTATGCACACGATAGAGCCCGACGTAGAGCGACCGGACCGCGAACTCGTCGAGGCGTTCGAGGAGATCCCGAGCACCATCGTCTCCGACGTGACCGGCAACATCGGACTGACCATGGACGCCGGCCTTCGCCCCGCCTACGACGGCGTCGAGATGGCCGGGACCGCGGTCACGGTGAAGGCCGCCCCCGGCGACAACCTCATCATCCACAAGGCGATTACGCTGACCGAGCCCGGCGACGTGCTCATCATCGACTGCGACGGCTACACCGACACCGGCCACGTCGGCGAACTGATGTGCACCTCGTGTCAGGCCAACGGCCTCGCCGGACTGGTCATCGACGGCGCGTACCGCGACAGCCGGGAAATCGCCGAGATGGAGTTCCCGGTGTACGGCCGCGGCGTCAACCCGCAGGGACCGCTCAAGCAGGACCCCGGCTCCATCAACGTCACCGTCTCCGTCGGCGGCGTCAGCGTCGACCCCGGCGACATCGTCATCGGCGACGACGACGGGCTGGCGGTCATCCCCCGCGAGGGAGCCGAGGAAGTCCTCGAACGCGCCCACGAGAAGCTCAGCGCCGAGGACTCCGTCCGCGAGGAAGTCCTCGAGGGCGAGTACCTCTACGAACTCAACGGCTACGACGAGCTGTTCGAGAACCTGACCATCGTCGGTCCCGAAGACTCGATTCAGTAGCGGCACCGAAACGCGACGCGGCAGGCGGCGACCGCGACTGCCCCGAGAAGGCCGCGCCTCGACTGTCATGCCATCCGCGCGACCCGCGGTTTTTCCCGAGCACTCGACCGATAGCGAGCGGCGCGTCGGTCCCGCGACGCCGGCGGTCGTGACGATTCTCCCCGAACTCCAACATCGTTGAAACGAACCGGTGCTATTAGGGACGCGGTGGCCCATCGTCGAGTCATGACGAACTCCACCGGGTCGGGCTCGCGGCGGATACAGAGCGTCGGACAGGCGTTCGACATCATCAGATATCTTCGCGAGGCCGACGGCGCGACGCTGTCGGAGACCGCCGAGGACATGGAGATGCCGGTCAGCACGGCGCACATCCATCTGGCGACGCTCGTGGACACCGACTACGTCGTCAAGGTCGGAAACGAGTACCGCTGTAGCCTCCGGTTTCTGGAGATGGGCGGGTCGATGCGCGACGGGATGGCGCTGTACCGGGTCGCCAAGCCGGAGCTCGACGAACTGAAAGAACAGACCGGCGAGCACACCAACGTGACGGTCGAGCAAAACGGGTTCGCCGTCCAGCTCTACAAGGCCCAGAGCCCGGAGTCAATCGACGACGACGCGCCGCTCGGCGACCACCTCTACCTGCACTCGACGGCGACGGGGAAGGCGATGCTCGCGGAGCGCTCGCGGGACGAGGTCGACCGCATCGTCGACCGCCGCGGCCTCCCCGCCCTGACCGACGACACCATCACCGACCGCGAGGCGCTCCACGAGGAACTCGAAGCGATTCGCGACCGAGGCTACTCCATCAATCGCGGGGAACACTACCCCGGTGTCTGCGCCGTCGGGACCGCCATCGTCTCCGAACCGGACGACGCCGTCGGTGCGATAAGCATCAGCGGCCCGATGAGCCGCATCGAGGACGGCCGCATCGAAGAGGAACTCGGGCCGGCGCTCCTGAACAAGAAGAACATCATCGAGCTGAAAATCAAGCAGTACTGAGCGGGGGGTCTCAGCGCCGTCGGGTGCGGTCGCCGCGCTCGGCGGCGGTCGCTCGTCGTCTCACTCCGGCGGGCTGTCCCACTCGGAGCCGTCGTCGGCCGGTTCGTAGTCGAGGACCGCCTTCGCGTGGTCGATATCGAACCAGCGGGCCTTGTTGCCGCTCACGGCGTAGAACGTGTCGTAGGTGACCGACTCGTCTTCGAGACAGCATTCGAGCAGGTGCGCGAAGTCCCGCTGGGAAGTCCACGTCGCCTTGAGCCGCTTGACCATCTCCTCGTACTCGGGACTCCCGCGCTCCCACGACCCCGTCTGCGACTGGTCCCACACCTCTCCCTCCTCGACTTTGTGCTCGTCGCCGCGGTCGACGCCGCGCTCCGCGTCGCCGTAGGGGTGGTCGTACCGCTCGGTCCGGACGCTGGAGATGCGAATCGAGTAGACCTGGTTCGGCGCGCCGTCGCGGCGGGCGTGCGTCCGACAGATGTGCTCGCCGAACACCTTCGAGGCACCGTAGTAGCCGTCGGGCTTCGGGAGCGTCTCGTGGGTGAGTCGAAGCGGGTCGTACTCGCTGGGATAGTCCTCCTCGTAGAGGTCGGGCGCGAGGTCCTCCTCGTACAGCCCCATCACGCGCTGGGAGGAGGCGTAGATGAGCTTCTCGACGCCGGCGTCCTCCATCGCCTTGAGGACGTTGTACGTCCCCATGATGTTCGGCTCGATGATGTCCTCGAAGGCCGCGCCCGCGTCGGACTGCGCGGCGAGGTGGATGACGGCGTCCTGCCCGTCGAACGCCGGGCGGATGGCCTCGTAATCCGCGATGTCGGCGACGAACGTCTCGTACTCCGGATGCTCGGTCCGGTCGAGATACGTGAACTCGTACTCGTCGCGCTCCGCGAGGTGGTTGAGAATCGCTTCGCCCGCCTCACCGAACGGACCCGTGACTAGCACTTGCTGCGTAACCATCGTTACTGAGGGATACGGAACTCCCCAATTTAAATCTTGGTGGCGGCGGTAAGTTCGTCTCAGTCGAAACAGTGCCGTCACTGACCCTCGATTTTCGACATCGTTGAAATAGATTCGGCCTGTAAGACCATGTTAATTACAGAAGTAGCATTGTAATGTCTATCGGTAAAACCGCGTCGTTGACCGAGATTCCGTGTTCTCGCACGGTTCCAATATTGTCGAAACGGCGGCGTGCGTGACTGTGTGTCGGGTTTCGAGGGGCTGACAGGTAACGCCGAAGCGCGCTCGGCGGGGAACTATTTTTATACGAGTGCTCGGTATCCAGTTCCATGGCTGGGGACGCATACGCGTTGGCCGGAGTGACCGAGACGCTGACCGAAGCGGCGGCCGCGGAGGGCATCGCCGACTACGTCGAGTTCCGGATGGACGGGGCGACCCACCCGCTCGACGCGCTCGACGAGTACGACGGGACGCTCCCGCTCATCGTCTCGAACCGGCCGGAGTGGGCCGGCGGCACCGCCGGCGAGTCCGACCGACTGGAGACCCTCGCGGCCGCCGCCGCGTTCGACGCCGTCGAGACGGTCGACGTGGAACTGCGGACGATTCGCGAGTGCGAGTGGCTTCGGGACGAACTGCGCGAGCACGACGTCGAACTCATCGTCTCCCACTACGACCGACAGAGTACCCCTCAGAAATCAGAACTGTTACAGATAATGTCAGAATGCAGTGAGTACGGCGACGTGGCGAAGCTCGTCGTCTCCGCCGAGGAGAAGTCGGACTCGCTCGCGCTGTTACAGTCGTTCAACGCCGCCTCCGAGCGGGGCGTGCGAGTCACCGGCTACGCGTTGGGGGAAATCGGCCGCCACACCCGCGTTATCGGCGTTTTCTACGGTGCGTCGATTGCCTATGCGCCCATCGTTAGCGACGAGCACTCTCCGAACGACATCGACCTCGGAAAGCTGTCGAACCTCCTCGAATGGGTCTCTTCGGCGCGGTGAATTCCGGGGAACACGCGTCGTGCTTCGACGTGGTCGCTCGCGCCGAAGCGGCCGATGCGTCCGCGGAACCGTCCCGGTTGTCGGCGCGGCGGCGCGTCTCGATTCAGCGGTGTCGCGGCTGGGTCTACGACAGTACTATCAGATATGTTTGAGTAATTCTGAGTTGTTAGGTTCTGTTCGGGTCGGGTGCTGGTCGGCCGAGCATCGGTCGGACGGGGGACCGAACAACTGCTCCGCGCGTCCACTCGCGAGCCCCACCCGTTCCAACGGATACCGACTGCGGGTTCGTTCGCACCGCCGGGGGAACAGATAGCCGACCCTGTGGGTCGAACGTCGACGATTTCTCGGAGGCATTCAAGTCACCGCCTCGTAAACTTCGGCTCAGGCTCGACATCGTCGATGAACGTTCCGGAGAATCCGCCGAAAACGGCGTCTCTCACCGCCTACGAGGAGGTAAGAACTCTTGCGCCGACAGCTAACATTTATAGGCGACGGGGTGATAGGCGTTCACATGAAACTCGACGAGTCTGCACTGGCGGCGACAACAAACGACCTCACACGAGAGGTAGACGCACGAGGGGTGGCAGACCTCATCGAATTCCGGATGGACAAAGCGGACGACCCGCTCGAACAACTCGCCGCGTACGACGGCGAACTCCCGATAATCGCGACCAATCGCGCTCGCTGGTTCGGAGGGAAGGCGAGCGACACCGGACGACTGGACGACCTGTTTTCCGCATCTCGGTACGACGCCGTGGAGTTCGTCGACATCGAGCTCGAGACCGTTCGCGCCAAGGAGTGGCTGGCCCACGAGTTCCGCGAGAACGACGTCCAGCTCATCATCTCGCATCACGACTTCGAGGAGACGCCCGACCGAGACGTGCTCGACGCGATTATCGAGCAGTGCGCGGAGTTCGGCGACATCGCGAAGGTGGCGGTGTTCCCCCAGAACCAGCGTGACACGCTCACGCTCTTGGAGGCCGTCAACGACGCGACCAACCGCGGCATCGACGTCGCCGGCATCTCCATGGGCGAAATCGGGAGCCACACGCGCGTCATCGGCCACCTCTACGGGTCGAAACTCGGATACGCGCCCCTCCTCGCGGACGACAACGACTACGCGCCGGGGCAGATTCCGCTCGAAAAGCTCGCCTCGCTCATCGAACTCACCAAAAACGAGCGCGTCGACGGGCAGGTCATCGACACCATTCGGAGCGAGGTGTCGGTGCCGAAGGAACTGACGCTCTCGGACTGACGACTGCGACCCGCCGGTCGCCCGCCGTCAGCAGACTCGTTTCATCTCTTTTCGCCGCGGACTCGGCCGCCGACGTCAGTCGGCAAGTCGCTTGACGTCCGTCAGCACCGCGCTCGCCGTCTCGGGACCGCCGGCCCCTTGGCCGGTGATGCCGAGTCGACCGCAGTAGTCGGCTTCGATTTGGACGGCGTTTTCCGTTCCCGACGGGGCGACCGCCCCGTTTTCGGGCACCAATCGCGGGCCGACGCGAACCGCGCCGTCCGCGACTTCGACGATGAGTCGAATCGTCTGGCCGTCCTCGGCGGCGAGGTCGAGCATACTGCCCGAAAGCTCCTGAATCCCCTCGACGTCGGCGTCGTCGAGCGTGTACTCCGTCTCGCCGTCCGAGAGGACGTTGGCGACGATGACGCCCTTGAGCGCCGTGTCCGTGCCGTCCACGTCGAAGGTCGGGTCGGCCTCGGCGACGCCGAGGTCTTGGGCTTCCGCGAGCACGTGCTCGTAGTCGAGGCCCTCGGCGGCCATCCGCGAGAGGACGAAGTTCGCCGTCCCGTTCAGCACGCCGTAGACAGCCGACACCCGCGACGAGCCCACGTCCTCGATGGTCGAGAGGATGGGAAGCGCGCCGCCGACGGTCGCGCCGAAGCGGACGGTCCCCTCGCTTTCGGCTTCGAGCGCGCGCAGGTCGGCGTACCGTTCCGCGACCGGGCCCTTGTTCGCGAGCACGACGTGGCGGTCGTCGGCCAGCGCGCGCTCGACGTGCGAGAAGCCGGGTTCGGCGTCGCCGAGCGTCGTCGGCGTCGCCTCCACCAACACGTCGTAGTCGGCGTCGAACACCGACTCGGGGTCCGCGTCGCCGACCACGCCTTCTTCTCGCTTCTTCGACAGCACCGCGTCGGCGTCGATGCCGTCGGCGTCGACGACGGCGCTTTCCGAGTCCGCGAACGTGGTCACGACGTGGCCGTGTTCGGCGGCCAGTTCGACGACGGCGCTTCCGACCGCGCCGGCACCGAGGACGCAGAGTCTCACGCGCGACCCCCCACCGTCAGCGGCTCGACGAGCTGGAGGTCCTTCTCGTCGGCGATGTCGCGCATCGCCGAGAGGACGTCTTCGGTGGACCCCGATTCGGCGGCCAGTTGCAGGCGGGCGCTGGAGACGTCGATAGAGCCCGCGGGCGCGGACAGCGAGATGTCGGTGACCGTCGCGTTCCGCGTCGCCTCGATCTGCGTCAGCGTGTCGGAGAGGTCCGTCTCGATGAGGTGACCCGAGAGGATGATGGTCAGACGCTCGCTGTAGCGCTCGGTCCCGGCCTGAATGACGTTGATGCCGGCCTCGCTCAGCCCCTCGACGATGTTGTCGAAGCGGTCGGGCGTCGCCTCGATGTCGACTTCCACCGGGATGTAGCCGCGCGGGGTGACGTTGCCGCGCTCGTGGAAAATCGAGAGGAGGTTCCCCCCGTGTTCGGCGATGGGTTGCAACGAGCGCAGGAGTTCGCCGGGCTCGTCGACGAGTTCGAGTCGGAGCGTGTACGCCTGAACGTCGTTGCGGACCTCACTCATCCGCACAACACCGTACTACCGTGTCGTTCATTGTCGGAAATCGAGCGAGCACACCCATATACGTATTGCGTTCGAACGGGTCGGTCGCCGACTGCGACCGTCGGCCCGTCTGCTGTGAGAGAGTCATCACTGAGGGTTCGCCGTACGTGCGTCGGCCCGAAATGTACTCAGGTTCACTACAAAGATTACCGCACCCGGATACCGTGCGCGAATCGGGTTGTGCTCGCTTTACACACAAGCACTATCGAGGGCAACACTCCCGACTCGGGTGTGTGTGCGAACATCGTGCAAATACCGCCGTATTAATCCAGAATTGTTTTATTTACGTCTGTTTGGGGCATTTTCTATCGTATTATTCATTTTCCACTCGCTGAGCGTTCGTCGGTCGTGTTCGTGAGCGCCGCGAGTCATGCATTAATAAAACACAGACGCTTCCGCGACACTCCATTTACAACGAATAATAGTTAACATCTCGCACGGCGTATACGCTGGTGTATCCGCCGCCGACGGGAAGTGAGAGGGTTGCCGTCTGTGGACGGGTGCGACAGAAGGAAACACAGAGATGGCATCAGCAAGCACACCGACACCGACGCCGACCGGGAACGAGCGACTCGCTCGACGCTTCCCGGAGGAAGTCGCGAGCGAGGGGAACATCGGCCTCGTCGACGAGATTTGCGCCGCGGACGTCCGCGACCACAGTCCGCTCGGCGAGGTCCGCGGACGCGACGAACTCAAAGCCCAGATTTCGGGGCTCAAAGCGTCGTTCAGCGACTTCTCGGCGACGGTCGAAGACACGGTTTCGGCGGGCGACACGGTCGCGATGCGCGTCACGCTCCGCGGGACCCACGACGGCGCGTTCATGGGCATCGAACCGACCGGGAAGTCCATCGAGGTGGGAAACATGGTGTTCACCCGCATCGAAGACGGCGTGATCGCCGAGCGGTGGGTCCAGCCGGACATGCTCGGCATGCTCACGCAACTCGGCGCTGTCGAACTCCCCGAGGCGTGACCGACGCCGAAGCCGATACCGTTTGCGCGACGAACGCACGGCTCGACGGATGAGAAGGAAGAGCGCGGACGACCGGGCACCCGCCCGCACTCCACGGACACTGGGGAAAAACCTCCCCGGTATACGCAACCCAAGTGCAGGTATCTACCTGCAGTAGACGCGTACTACCTCCACCGTTAAAACATTTTTCAAATGTCATATGATGCGTGTGCACTGAACGCACACCTCGGCGACCGGTCGGTCAGCCGTCGAACGTCGACAGTCGGCGGCGCTCCCGCGCGAGGATTCGCGCCCAGTAGTCGAACAGGGCGCTGTCGACGTCGTACACGTCGGCGATGCGGCGGACCCACTCGTCGTCCGAAAACAGCAGTCGCTGGAAGGTCCGCACGTCGGGGTCGAGTTCCGTCCGCCGGCCGGCGTAGTAGGCGACGGTCTGCTCGCGGGTTCGCTCGACCAAAAGCGGGGGGACGAAGACGCCCGACTCGCGGGCGACGTAGGCGAACCACTCCAGGTGGAGGACGGCGTCGGCGAGGACGAACCGCTCGGCGAAGCCGTCGACGTACGCCGTCGCGGGCCGGCCGTCGACGTACACGTCTTCCGGGCGGGAAAACCGCGGCACCGACAGGTGCGGGAGGTCGTCGGCGTACCGTTCGGCGACCCGCCGGAGCCGGAACTCGGCGTAGGCACACGGGGCCGCGAGGCCGAGTTCGTACCACAGCGGCATCCACTGGCAAAACGGGTCGCAGAACACCGCGTCGGCCAGCAGGTCGGCGGCGACGGAGCGGGCGAGGTCCGGGGGCAGGTCGGTCCGTCCCGCCCGCATGGCGTCCGTCGCGCGGACCACCCGCGACTCGAAGTCGCCGACGCGAAACCCCATGCCCGCCGCCACGTCGTGGACGTACTCGGCACCGATTCGGTACCAGTCGGCGAAGTCGGCGGGGCGGCGGAGTCGAAGGAGGCGCAGGACGGTCACAGGAAGAGTACGGGGGACGGCGGTTTGGCTCTATCCCCGTGGCGAGACGGCGAAAAAGGCGGCGGGGTCGACGGTCGATTCCCGCGGCGGCGACGGGCGGCGACGGGCGGCGGTCGCTCACTCCCGCCGGTCGAACGAGAGCGCGAGCGGCGTCGCGGTGCTCAGGTTGTCGCTGACCGGACAGCGCGCTTCGACCGCGGAGAGCCACGCGCCGATTGTCTCGGCGTCGGCGTCGACGTCGGCGGTGACCGCGACGCGAATCTCCTCGTAGCCGGCGCGGGCATCGTCGCGCTTGCCCATGAACTTCGCGGGGTCCAGGCCGCCCTCGATGGCGATTTCGAGGTCCCGAACGTCGAGGTCCATCTCGCGGGCGACGACGTGGGCCGTGACGTTCAGACAGCCGGCGAGCGCGCCGAGGACGTACTCGACGGGGTTCGGCCCGGCGTTCGCCCCGCCCAGCGATTCGGGCTCGTCGACGACGAACTCGAAGTCCCGGACGGAGACGCGGGTTTCGGTCGGCGATGCGGCCTCCGCGGCGACGGCGAAGGTCAGGGTCTGGCTCTGGGATTTCTCGGTGGACATACCTAGAGGGACGCACGGCGGAACGATAGCCACAGAAGGCGGTTCTCAACCGCTGAGAAGCGTGTCAGCGACTGTCCGGGCCGGCGTCAATCGCGGCGGCGTCAGCGTCGTCGGCGGAGTCGGTATCGTCGGCGTCGTCTGCCAACACGTCGTCGAGTCCCCACTCCGACGCCCTCGCGCGGGCCTCCTCGCGGGCCTCGGACCGAATCTCCTCGATCGCGTCGGCGTCGGCGAGGAACGATTCGACCGCGCTCTGGTCGCGGCCCTCCTCGCGGCGGGCGTCGGGGGCGGCGTCGACGGTCTTCGCCGCCAATCGCTCGTCGCCGGCGAGGACGCGGGCCGGCTCGCCCGGCGGGACGCGGAACGCCTCGACCTCGTGGGCGTCCGCGAGGGCGTCGGCGTCGACGGCGTGGACCGCGGCGCGGGTCGGGCCGGTGACCGCGAACCCCTCCAGCCCGTCGCGGCCGCCGACCTCGCGCTCCGTGTCGTAGGCGAGGACGGGAACCCCGTCTTCGAAGGTGACGACGCCGCGGGTGGTCTCGCCGAGGAGGAGCGCGTCCTGCGGCTCGAAGACGACGTAGCCGGTGAGTTCCTCGTCGAGCACCGTCCGAAGCACCGCCGCCGCGTCGTCGACGACGCGCGACCGGCGGAGCTCGCCCCGTGGGATTCTCATATCCGCTCGGGGACGACGGCGCTTTTGAACCGCTCTGCGACCTCGCGGCCGTCGCCGTCGCGCACGTCGAGGCGGGCGGCCGCCTCGCGGAAGGCGTCCGCGGCCGGGCCGTCGGGCGCGTGTTCGAGGAGGGGCTTGCCCTCGCGGCGGGCCGCGCGGACCGCGTCGCTCTCGGGGACCGACGCGAGCGTCTGCCCGCCGAAGTAGCGGCCGGCCTGCTCCGCGATTTTGTCGACGTTCTCGTCGGGGCGCACGCGGTTGAACACCACGCCCGCCGTGTCGGTGCCGTAGGAGTGGGCGTACTCCTGGACTTTCAGCCCGTCGGACAGCGACGGCACGGTGGGTTGGAGGACGACGACGATGCGGTCCGCGAGGACGACGGGGAGCACCGCGCTCTTCGAGCCGAGCGCGGCGGGCGAATCGAGGAGGAGCACGTCCGTGTCGGCGGCGAGCTCGGCGACCACGTCGCGGAGGCGACCGGGGTCCGCGGCCTCGAACGCCGCGAGGCTCGTCCCGCAGGGAACGACCGACATGCCGAACCGCTCGTACACCGCGTCGGACACCGCGGCGTCGCGCTCGTCGACGAGTAAGTCGTGGAGCGTCACGTCGGCGTCGTCCAATCCGGCGTGGAAAAGCAGGTTCGCCATGCCCGTGTCCGCGTCGATGACGGTCACGTCGTAGTCCTCGGCGAGCGCCATTCCCAGCGCGAGCGTACTCGTCGTCTTCCCGGTGCCGCCCTTCCCGCTGGCGACGGCGAACGCCTCGACCATGCCACCACGTCCCCGGTGATTTCGCATAAGTGTTCGGAACGGGTGTGGACGCGCGCCGACGAATATCGAGCCAATCGGTAACAAAAATTAATATCTAGGACATCATGTTGTGAGACGGACACCGATGCTCCGAATCGTTATCCAATCGTTCGCTTTCGTAGTCGAGGACTCGACGTTCGCGGTGTACGCGACCCTCCTCACCATCGCGTTCGTCGTGTACCTGAATCGGTGACGTCGGCACGAAACGAGGCGTGCGAACGAGGTCCGCGGCCCCGGCGGGTCAGACCGCCTCGGCGAGCGCGTCGAGCAGGCGGTCGTTTTCGTCCGGGCGGCGGACGTTGATTCTGACGTGCGAGTCGAGCCGCCGGTAGTCGCGGGCGTCGCGGACGGCGAAGCCGCGCCGCCGAGTCTCGCGGAGCACGCGGTCGACGTCGGCGGCGCGGAACAACACGAGCGCGCCGTCGGCGGGGTGCGGGTCGTAGCCGAGTCGGTCCAGTTCCGCGAGTATCCGCGGGCGCTCCCGTTCGACCCGGTCGCGCGTCGCTTCGAGGAAGTCGTCCTGTTCGAGACAGAAGGTCGCCACCTCCACCGCCGGGGACGAAAGCACCCACGAACAGCGCGCCCTCGAGAGCCGGTCGCCGAGGTCGCCCGTCGCGGCCGCGAAGCCCGCGCGGAGCGAGGGGACGCCGAAGACGTTCGTCACCGAGTGGAGCGCGATGACGCCGTCGAGGCCGGCCGTGCTCGGGAGGCGCGTGAAGCCGAGGTACGTCTCGTCGACGATGACGGGCGTGTCGGCCCGGCGGCAGTCGTCGATGAACGCCCGAAGTTCGGCTCTCGGATACGCCGTTCCGAGGGGGTTCGCGGGGTAGCTGAGAATCACCGTCGCGTGCTCGGCGGGGTCGACGCGCTCCAGGAGTCTGTCGTGCGGCACGTGCACCGGTTCACCGCCTTGGAGCCGGACTTCCCGTGCGTACTCGCCACAGCAGGGGGCCGGAAGCGCCACGCTGTCGCCCGGCGAGACGGTCACGCCCACCGCGAGTCGGAGCGCTTGGATGACGCCCGCGGCGGGAACGACCTCGTCGGGGTTACAGCCGACGAACGCCGCGGCGGCGACGCGGAACCGCGAGCAGTCGTCCAGCGAGTCCCGCCGCGCCGTGGAGAGCGCCGACTCGTAGACGCCGGCGAGACCGGACGGGTGCTCCGGGTTCGAGCCGGTGCTGAAATCGACGAGCGAGTGGTCGGCGGTCCCGCCGTGGGTCACGTGGTCGACGTCTGAAACGGAACCGGGGTCCATACCACCGTGCTAGCAACCGACCGTAATCAAAGCTTCTGCGGGAACCGTTTAGCTACCACCGAGGATTTCTCGGCCGAGCAGTCGTTTCACCGGAGTTCTCAAACCGGAGAGACGGTCGCCCGGTCGTCGGCGACGACGCCGTAGCGCGCCTCGCCGACGCCCCGCGGAATCGGCTCGGCGTCGTACCGCGAATCGAGGCTCGCGCGCACCGCGTCGCGGACGCAGACCCGCGCCGCGTTGCCGACCTCGGTGGCGCTCCCCGAGAACGTCACCGGGTCGCCGGCGGGGTCGCACGCGGCCACCACCGCGTCGGTCGTCGTCCCCGGCGCGCCGCAGTGCGCGAGGAGCGTCGCCGCCTTCGCCTCGGCGGCCACGGCGACGAGGTTCGGGAGCGCGCCCGGTTCGAGCGCCCGCGTCGTCCCGACGAAGACGTTGACCGTGCCGACCGGGTCGTCTCGGTCCTTTCGCTCCACTCGGCCGTCGCCGGCCGCCGCGTCCGAGGCTGGCGACGCGTCGCCCCCGCCGCTCGGGTCGTCGTCTATCGGGAGTTCCGCGGGGTTCGACACGCCCGCGGTGGCGACGACTTCGACCGGGCCGAACCGGGCGCGCCGGGCGTGTTCCTGCCCCACGCCCGTCAGGAGCGTCGGTCCGCGCTCGTCGAAGCCGGCCGCCGAGAGCCGTCGCTCGATATACGCGTCAAGGTCGGTCTCGGGCCAGCCCTCGGGGACGGTGACGTTGAACGCGGCGTCGGCCGGCGACTCGCCGCCGGCGTAGCCCGTCGAGAGCCACCGCGTGTTCGGTCGAACGAGCCGACAGACGCCGTCGCGGCGCGTCGCCTCAAACATCGGTGGCGACGGCGGCGAGCGCCCGGAGCAGTTCGTCGTTCTCGTCCGGGCGTTTCACCGCGACGCGGACGTGCGAGTCGAGCGTCGGAAACGTCGTCGCGTCCCGGACGGCGACGCCGTGGTCGCGGGCGGTCTCGACCACCGCGTCGACGTCGCGGTCGCCGACGTCCACGAGGAGAAACGGCGCGTCCGACGGGGAGACGTCGAAGGCCTCGGACAGCGTCTCCCGGAGTCGCTCGCGCTCGTCTGTGACGCGCGCTCGGGTGCGCGAGACGAACCCCTCGTCTCGCATGCAGTGCGCGCCGACGGCGGCCGCGGGCGTCGAGAGCGACCACGCCCGCCGGGCCACGGCGAGTCGGTCGCCGAGGTAGCCCGTCGCGGCCGCGAAGCCCGCGCGGATGCCCGGCAGACCGAACATCTTCGTCAGCGACCGGGCGACGACGACGCCGGGGTCCCCCGCGAGGCTCGGCTCGTCGGTGAAATCGAGGAACGCCTCGTCGACGACGAGGACCGTGTCGGCCTCGCGACAGCGCGCCGCGAACGCCCGGAGGTCGGACGCAGGTACGAGTTCGCCCGTCGGGTTGTTCGGGGTGCAGACGACCGCGACCGCGTGGCCCGCTGGGTCGGCGTCGAGGAGGTCGTCGTGGGCGACCGCCACCGGCTCCGCGCCCTGCAGGCGAATCTCGCGGTCGTACTCGCCGAAACTCGGCTCGGGGACGAGCGCGGTGTCACCGGGCGCGAGCGTCACCTCGAACGCGAGTCGCAGGGCTTCGAGGCCGCCGGCGGTCGGCACGACCGACGCGGGGGCACAGCCGACGTAGTCGCCGGCGGCCGCCCGGAAGTCGGCGTAGTCGTCGTCGGGGTAGCGGGTCGCGGCGTCGAACGCCTCCCGATACACGGTTTCGACGCCGTCGGGGCGCTCGGGGTTGGTGTTCGCGCTGAAGTCGAGGACGGTCGGGTCGGTGGTCCCGCCGTGCGGGACGCGGCTCCCCGCCCGGACGGACTCAGGGTCCATCGTCGATATCGGCGTCAGCGCCGCCGGCGTCGGCCGCCGCGGTCCCGGTCTCGACCGCTTCGGGGTCCAGCGTCGAGAGCACGTCGAGCGTGGCCGCCTCCACGTCGTCGAGGACGCCCATCCGGTCGGCGAGCATGAGCGCGCCGCCCATGCCCGCGCCCTCCTTGGCCTCGCCCGCGTCGTAGCGGTCCAGCGGGTGCGTCTCGAAGCCGGGGTCGGTGACGGTCAGTTCGAGGTCGAACGCCTCGGCGGCGTCGGCCAACTCGGGCACGTCCTCGGCGAGGTACGAGGTGGTGGCGAGCGTCAGGTCGCCGTTCGCGCCGGCGTGTCGGGCGAGCGCGGCGGCCGCGAGCAGTTGCGTCCCGCCGCCGAGTGTCACGTCGATGCCGTTTTCGAGCGCGCCGACGGTGAGGCCGGCGACGACCGGAAGCACCGGGTCGCCGAGGTAGCGGGCGGCGCGCCGGGGCTTGTGAGCCGCGAAGCCGGGTTCGACGTCGCTGGCCTCGAACGCCTCCGCGACGACCTCCTCTTTCAGGCTCGTCGGGTTGTCCGGGAGCGACGACGAGACGGGGAGCTCCTCGCCGAGCGCGCGGAACACGGCGAGCGCGGTGGTCGTCCCGCCGGGGACGGTCTCGCCGATGACGAGTTCGTCCTCGGGGAGCGCGAGGCCCATCCGCCGGGCCGCCTCGAACGCGCCGGGGGCGGTCGGGACCGGCTCGCTCTCGCGGATGTCGCGGCCGGGGCGCGCGCCCACGTCGATGGTCGGCGCGGCGCTCGGCTTGGCGAGGCCGGCGTCCACGGTGAGCACGTCGAAGCCGGTGAGTTGCTTGACGGCGCGGGTGACGGCCGCGGGCGTCGGACAGCCCGTCGGACTGACCGGCGTCACCGGCGAGCGGACGGGCTCGCCGTACTCGATGATTTCGGCGTCGGCGCTCGGGGTATGGCCGACGAGCGACGGGTCCGCGCCGGCGGCGCTGATGCCGGGAATCTTCGCCGTCTCGGTCGTGCCGGCGACGAGGACTACTCGCATCGGTCCTCCGCGAGCGCGATGTCTGTCGGACGGTTCACGTTGAGTGCGAGTCGGGTATCTGTGGAGAGGTACATGGTCGGGTGAGTGTCAGTGTCGCTGTCGGTGTCAGTGTCTGTGCCGGAGTCCGTGTCGCTGTCGGTTCCGGCCGTCGTCTCGGCGTCGGTGTCGGCTGTCGAGTCCGCGGTCGCGGGGCCGACGACGCCCAGTCCGGTCGGGCAGACGGCGGTCCCCTCGTGGTCGAAGACGAGCGCGTCGTCTATGCTGGCTCCGAGGTCGCGCTTCAGTTCGACGGGGACGCACGCGGTGGCGGCCCCGCCGTCGGCGGCCGAAACGACCGCGTCGACGTGTTCGGGAGCGACGAGCGGCAGGTCGGAAACGACGGTGACGACCGGCCGGGAGACGCGGTCCAGCGCGAAGTCGAGGTCGGAGACGTAGCCGTCGCCGGGGGCCTCGATGGGGTCGAGACCGAGGTCGGCGGCTCGCTCGCGGGTGTTCGGCGTGTGCGGCGAGGTGACCGCACGGACGGTCTCGACCGACGAGTCGCGGAGCGCCGCGGCGACCCGGTCGAGCATGGGCCGCCCGCAGATTTCCACGAGCGGCTTTTCGACCGGCGCGTCGAGGCGGGTGCCGCGGCCGCCGCACATCACGAGAGCGTCCACGTCACCACCCCCACGTGGACGGCCGCGGCGCGGGCCAGTTCGTTCGTCGCGCCGAGCAGGTCGCCCGAGACGCCGCCGAGTCGGGCGCGCCCCCACGAGCGGACGAGGAGCGCGACGACCGGCCCACAGCAGAGCGCCGCGACGACGGCGGGGCCGCCGGTGACCGGCGCGAGCGCGACGACCGGGAGACAGGCCACGGCGACCGCGAGGAGCCCCGACGGGCTGTTCTCGCCGACGAGCGCCGAGCCGAGTCCCTCGTGGGCGGGCGCGCCGAGACAGACCAGCGTCGCCATGCCGGCTTTCGCGCCGACCTCGGCGGCGAGGGCGATTGCGACGGCGGCCGTGAGGCCGACGCGACCCCCCGCGCCCGCGAGGCCGAACGCGCCGAGCGCGAGGACGACGAGCGTCAGCCCGAACGCGAGCAGGCCGCCGACCCCCGTCTGCGAGTCTTTCAGGACCGACAGCCGGCGGTCGGCGTCGCCGTGGACGACCGCGGCGTCGCCGAGGTCCGCGAGGCCGTCGGCGTGGGTGACGCCCGTCACGAGATACAGCGTCACGAGGTACAGCGCGGCCGCGGTCGGTATGGGCAGGGGAAGCAACAACGGGAGCGCGGCCAGCGCGCCGACGACGTAGCCGGCGAGCGGAAACGCCACGGGCGCGCGCCTGAAGGCGTCCCAGTTGGACTCGTCGCCGCCGACCGGGAGGCGGGTGAGAAAGCCGAGCGCGCCGCGGAGCGCGGTCAGAACCACGCCGCCACCCCCGCGACGGCGAACGCGAGGAGGCCGGCCCGCGAGACGAGTCGGACGCCCCGCGCGGCGGTCGCCGCGTCGGGTGCCTCCGGCCCCCCGTCAAGCAGGTAGTGACCGGGCTTTTCGAGTCGCGTCTCAAGGAGGACCGCGAGCGTCGCCATCGGCCACCCCGAGTTGGGCGACGACGGGCGGCGCGCCAACTCGCCGACTCGCGTCACCGTGGCCGGCGCACCCGCGACGACGGCCAGTAAGACCGCCGAGACGCGCGCCGGGACCCACATCACCGCGTCGTCGAGGCGGGCCGGAACGCGGCCGACCGGCTTGTGTCGGTAGCCGAGCATCGAATCGAGCGTGTTGACGCCTTTCACCCACGCGGCCGCGCCGACCGCGAGCGCGAGCGAGACGGGCGCGAGGAGCGCAAACGCGAGCAACGGCGCGACGAGGCCGTCGGCGAGGTTCTCCGCGGCGCTCTCGACGGCGGCGCTCCGGATGTCGGCCGCCGAGAGCGACGACGGGTCGCGCCCGGCCAGCGCCCGGAGTTCGTATCGGGCCGCGTCGAGGTCTGACTCATCGGCGGTCGCCGAGACGACCGCCTCGGCGGCGTCGAGGAGCATCCGAAGGCTGGTGGTCGAAAACAGCGCGAGGGCGGCGACGGCCGCGCCGAGCCACGGCGAGGCGAGCGTCGCGGCCCACGTCGCACCCGCGGCGACGACCGCCGCGAGCGCCGGAAGCGCGACCGCGGCGACCCCGCCGACCAGCGTCGGACGGGACCACTCGCGGTCGACGGGCGAGACGAGTCGGCCGAACAGCGCGACCGGGTGGATACGTGCTGGGGGTTCGGCGAAGCCCTTGTCCAGCGCCGCGGCGGCGACGACGGCGGCCGCGGCGGTCACGGGCACGGGTCCTCCCCGGCGCGCAACCTCGCCGCGACCGATTCGAGCGTCGTCTCCCGGAGGTTCACGAAGCGGCCGCCGACCGCCTCGACGCCGCCGTCAGCGTCCGGGTCGTCGCCGACGTGGACCAATTCGGCCGCGTCGACGTCGAGACCGCGGGCGGCCGCCGCGAACGCCTGCCGGTGGGGTTTCCGCCAGCCGCAGGCGACGCTCGTCGTGACGTCGTCGAAGCCGCGCCGGTCGAGGTCCGACCGGATGAGCGTCCGAGCGACGAGTTCGGGAACGGAACAGTTCGAGAGGAGGCCGACCGCGCCGGCTTCGCGGGCCGCGGCGACTGCCTCGACCGCGCCGGGACGAGTGGTCACCTCGAGGTCGAACGCCGTGACGACTGCGCGTCGGGCGGCGTTGTCAGGCGAGTCGACGCCCCGGGAGCGGAGCGCCGCGGCGACGTGGGCCGGAAGCGGGACTTCCGCGCCCTCGGGCGCGTCGATGTGGACCTCGCGGTAGGCGTCGTCCCAGTCGTCGGGGACGGCGACGCCGTACTCGCGGAGCGCGTCTGCGACCGCCGCGCCGGGGTCTGACGGGTACTCGGCGTCGACGAGCGTGCCGAAGAGGTCGAACGTGACTGCCACTAGAATTTCATTGGCGAAACTGTACTTGAATATAGCGAAGCGGGGGATCCCCGCGGCCTCGCGTCACCAGCGGTGGAACATCACCACCGGTGGTTGACGTGTTCGCGCGCGTACGAGTCGTAGACCTCCTCGACGCGCTGGAACTGGTCGGCCGACAGCGGCGGGAGCGACGCGGCGGCGACGTTGTCGCGGATGTGTGCCGGCGTCTTCGACCCGGGGATGACGGTGCTCACGGCGTCGAACGAGAGAATCCAGCGGAGCGTGAACTGCGCGAGAGACACCCCCTCGGGGACGACCTCCTGTATCGCGTCCGCGGCGGCGAGGCCGTCTTCGAACGGGATTCCGGCGAACGTCTCGCCCACGTCGAACGCCTCGCCGTGTCGGTTGAAGTTCCGGTGGTCGTCCTCGCCGAACTCGGCGTCTTCGGAGAGGGCACCGGTGAGCAGTCCCGACGCGAGCGGGACGCGGACGATGACGCCGACGTTCCGGCGCTCCGCCTCCCGGAAGAACAGTTCCGCGGGTCGCTGTCGAAGCGGATTGAAGATAATCTGGACCGTCTCCACGCCGTCGTACTCGATGGCCTTGAGCCCGTCTTCGACCTTCTCGACGCTCACGCCGTAGTGGTCTATCTTCCCGGCGTCGCGGAGCTCCGAGAGCGCGTCGAACACCTCGGGTCGGTAGTACACGTCCCGCGGCGGGCAGTGAAGCTGGACGAGGTCGAGCGAGTCGACGCCGAGGTTGTCCCGGCTTCGGTCCACGAACCGCTCGAGGTTCTCGCGGTTGTAGCCGTCGGCCTCGTGCGGGTCGAGCCGACGCCCCGCCTTCGTGGCGACGACCACGTCGTCGTCGCGGTCGGCGAGCGCGTCGCCGATGCGGCGCTCGCTGTCGCCGTCGCCGTACACGTCCGCGGTGTCGAGGAAGTTGATGCCCGCGTCGAGCGCGGCCTCGATGGCGTCATACGCCTCGTCGTCGGTCACCGAGCCCCAACTGCCGCCGAGTTGCCACGTCCCCAGCGCGATTTCAGAAACGTCGAATCCGGTCGTGCCGAGCGGTCGAGAATCCATACTGTTCGCTTCCGAACAGACGGGGGTAAATCACGGGGTCGCGGCGAGATATACTCCGATTGTTCGTGAGGGTCTGCGTAAACGGGACAGAGGACGCTACAGGTCAGAGTCGACGACGGTCCACCTCCCCGATTTGAACTCACTCGCAACGCTCCGCGTTGCTCGCTGTTCAAATCGGGTCGAGACGTCCTTCACATTCGACACCGCTCGCTACGCTCGCGGGTGTTGAAGTTCAGTCCGCTCTCCCCGATTTGAACGGGGGACAAGCCGATCTACAGTCGGCTGCTCTGCCAGGCTGAGCTAAGAGCGGTCACCGATTCGTATCCGGTCGACGCGTTTAACCATTATCATTCTCGCCGCCGCGTGTGCTGTGTGTCAGACAGGTGCGAACATTGATATGGTGCCGAGATAATCCCGGAGTAATGAGTAAAATCACGTTCCGCGCCGACGACGCCCTCGTCGAGCGCCTGGACCGCCTCGACACCTCGAAAAGCGAGGTGATGCGCGAGGCGCTCCGTCAGTACCTCGACGAACTGGAACGTGACGACGCCCCGGACGACGCGTCCGACACCGCCGCCGGAGACGACAGGCTGGACGGTGCGCTTTCGGCGCGGGTCGAGGAGCTCGTCGACGACCGACTGGACGAACGCCTCCCGACGCTCGTGGAGGAAGCCACGGCGGCCCGCGAGGCCGAGCGTCCGACGCCGTCGGGGTTGAACGTCAACATCAACGTCGATGGTTCGGGCGACGAATCCCGCGTAAACGCGGCTGTCGAGGGCGAATCGGGAGCGAATACGGTTCGTAAGACACGGGAAGAACTGGAGTCCCCAGACGCGGGCGACTCCGAGATGAGCTGTGGCCAATGTGGCGAATCCGTGGGTCCGGACCACGTGTACTGCCCGAACTGCGGCGAGAAGACGTCCCACCGCGTGTTCTGCGAGTGCGGCGACGAACTCCGGTCCGACTGGGCGTTCTGCCCCGATTGCGGGCGTCGGACACCCGCGGCCGACGTTCTGGAACAAGCATAACCGGCGATTAAAGCCCCCTATACAGGATATTCAGCCCCTGTCTTACAACCGCCGTTACATTTATATTCTATCCCTCTGTGGTGATTATCGCGTAAGACGGTTGTCTTACAGCCACCCGACGGCGGCCCGAAACCCGGCGTCGTCCGTCGGTTTCCGGGTGTAAGACACACGCACACGAGTGCGGCGCGCCGTCTTACCGGGGGAATGTAAACATGGAGCGTGTGACACTACGAATTCCGAAGCAGCAGATCGAGGAGGTCGAGCGGATGGTCGAGACGGGAGAGTTCCCGAACCGATCCGAAGCCATCCGTTCCGCCGTTCGCGAGATGCTCAATGAACAGACGACTGACAAGCGACAGCGCGAATCTACCAGCAAGCGCGGCTGGGCAAAGGTGTAACTATGCAGGATATCGTTCGCGAGGCGATGGAACGGGACGAGGCCGAGCGCAAGACGCAGTCGTCGCTCGACGACAGCGACGACCAGTTCGGTGACCCGCGAATCGTCATCGTCGGCGCTGGTGGCGCCGGCAACAACACCATCAACCGCCTGTACAACATCGGTGTCGAAGGGGCCGACACGGTCGCCATCAACACCGACAAGCAACACCTGAAGATGATCGAAGCGGACACGAAAATCCTCGTCGGGAAGTCCCTGACGCAGGGTCTCGGTGCCGGTGGTGACCCGTCGATGGGTGAGCGCGCGACCGAGATGGCACAGGGCACGATCAAGGACGTGCTCGGCGACGCCGACCTCGTGTTCGTCACCGCGGGGATGGGCGGCGGCACCGGGACCGGTGCGGCCCCCGTCGTCGCGAAGATCGCAAAGGAGCAGGGCGCAATCGTCGTGGGCATGGTCTCGACCCCGTTCAACGTCGAGCGCGCCCGCACGGTCAAGGCCGAGGAGGGGCTCGAAAACCTCCGCAACGAGGCCGACTCCATCATCGTGCTGGACAACAACCGCCTCCTCGATTACGTCCCGAACCTGCCTATCGGCAAGGCGTTCTCGGTCATGGACCAGATCATCGCTGAGACCGTCAAGGGCATCTCGGAGACCATCACCCAGCCGTCCCTCATCAACCTCGACTACGCCGACATGTCGACTATCATGAATCAGGGCGGCGTCGCGGTGATGCTCGTCGGCGAGACCCAAGACAAGAACAAGACCCAAGAGGTGGTCAACGACGCGATGAACCACCCGCTTCTCGACGTGGACTACCGCGGTGCGTCCGGCGGTCTCGTCCACATCACGGGCGGCCCCGACCTCACCCTGAAGGAGGCCGAGGGAATCGCGAGCAACATCACCGAACGGCTGGAAGCCGCCGCGAACGTCATCTGGGGCGCTCGCATTCAGGACGAGTACAAGGGGAAAGTCCGCGTCATGGCCATCATGACGGGCGTCCAGTCCGCGCAGGTCCTCGGCCCGACGACGCAGAAGCAGGCCGACAAGTCGCGCCAGAGCATCCAGTCGCGCGAGTCACAGCAACAGCACTCGGGTTCGGGTTCGGAGTTCGATAGCTCGGAGCGAGCCCAGACGGCCCAGAGCGGCACGTGGTCCGACGGCGGCCGCGACGAAGTCGAGAAGAACAACGGTCTCGACGTCATCCGGTAACGCCCTGTCGGACCCGCTCGGACGCCGCCGCGCCCGTCGGGTTTCGTGGGTTCTTTTTCGCAAACGACGTTTTCCGCCCCGCGAGCGTCGCCGCCGATTCGGTCGACGCGACCGCACTCGGTTCTGTCTGACCCGTAAGACGCGTCCCAAAACGAGTTCCGTGCGGTTCCGTAGCCGCTCAGACCGCCTCTATCGACTCGATGAGCCGGCACTTCCGACAGACGTCACCGGCGGTTTTCGACCCACAGCGCTCGCAGTCGTTGAGGTCGACGCGGCCCTCGCCGCGGTACTCGCGGGCGGTCAACTCGGCCAACTCCTCGTAGCCGGCCATAATCGAGTGGCGGGTGCCGGGGTGGTTCTCTTCGAGTTTCAACAGCAACTGCTGAATCTCGGCGCGGTAGGCCTCCGAGGAATGGGGGCACTCGGTGATGTGCGCGGGGAGGTCCTTCAGGTGGGCGTAGAGCGCGACCTCCTTTTCGGGCACGTCGCGGAGCGGCTTGGCCCGCGGGATGAACTCGCCGGCGTCGCGGCGCTTTTCGAAGTCGCCGATGCTGGCGTCGAAGTGCTTTGCGACCTGCTTGAGGTCGCCCTCGAAGAAGTTCATGAGCGCCGTCTGCGCCTCGTCGTCGAGGTTGTGTCCCGTGAGCAGTTTGTCCGCGCCGAGGTCGTCGGCGAAGCGTTCGAGCAGGTCGCGGCGGAACACCCCGCAGTAGGCGCAGGCGGCCATGTTCTCGGGGTCCTTCTCGACCACGTCGTCCATCTGGACGCCGAACTCGTCCTCGTAGGAGACCAGTTCGTGGTGGATGTCGAGGTCCTCGGCGAGTTCGACGCAGGCGTCGACGGACTTGTCGCGGTAGCCCTCGATGCCCTCGTGGATGGTGAGGGCGACGAGTTCGATGCGCGGGTCGCGCCCGAACGTGTCGTCGAGGATGTGTGTGAGAACGACGCTGTCTTTGCCGCCGGACAGCCCGATGACCCACGTCTGGGGGTTCTCGGGGCTGGCATCGCGGGGGAGCATGTTGTCCTCGCGGATGCGGCGGCGAACGCGTTTCTCGACCGAGGCGCAGAGGTGGTCGTCGCAGAGGTGGGCCCCGGAGTAGGCCGCGTGCATCACCGCGTCGCGGCCGCACTTGTCGCACTCCATTGCCGGTCGCTTGCCCGGCAGGAGGGATACGGGTTTCGCCTCGGGGCGACTGCCGTCGGACGCCCGACCGGCGACCGGAAACAGGCGACCCGACCGCGCTCGGTCGCAACCGGTTTGGCCCTCCGACCCCCACGGACAGTCGATGGACAGAGACGCCGCCCTCGACCGCGTTGCCGCCGTCGTCGACGCCGTCGAGTCCGAGACGCTCCCCGTCCCGGTCCGCGAGGTGTGGGTCTACGGCGACGTGGCGCTCGGCCTCGACCCCCTCGACCGACTCGACGTGTACGTGACGAAAGACATCCTCCTCCGCGGCGACCCCGACGCGGCCGAGTCGTTCGAGCGGTCCCACGGCGTGAAGGGCGTCGGCAAGAGCGTCCGCGCCGAGTGGGCGCGCGAGCACCCCGACCTGTTGCGAGCCAACGCGAACGGCTACGCCGCCCCCGAGAAGTGCCTCGCCGCACACCTGCTCCCGGACGACGACGAACCGGTCCACCTCGAAGTGTGCAACGCCTCCTTCGAGGACAACGTCACCCAGCGGCTGAAGGGCGCGGTCGAACGCGAGGCCTACGAGCAGATTCTCGACCCCCGCGGCGTCTGCCTCTACGCCGACGGCCAGCGCTCGTCGGACGCGATGTCGAAACTCCGAAACGGCGAGTTCGCCTTCCCGACGCTCTCGGGCGCGCTGGAGATGCTCGGACTGGAGGGAGACGAGGCCGAGACGGCCGTCGAGGCGATGCGAGCCTACCGGGCCGACCAGACCGGCACGTCGGTCCGCGGCGACGTGGTCTGAGGGCGGAGCCGAATCGAGGCCGGACCGGGTCGGGGGCGACCGGCTACCAGTCGCGGTCGTCGGCGCGGTCGGTCTCGCGGCCGCGCGCCTCGTTGTAGCGCATCCCCTCGTCGCGTGCGCGACGCTCCGCCTCGTCGCGGCTCATCGTCGGCGGGTCCCGCGTCTCGTCTCGAATCGCGGCGTAGAGGGCGACTGCGGCACCGATGCTGAGGAGGACGAAGAGGAGGAACACGAGACCACCGGCGGGCATACGCTCACCAGCGGGCGCGAGAAAGGAAGTGGTTTCGGAGGTACATTTTTCACGGGGGTAGTTCAACGGTTCAACATGAGCCCTCCACCAAGCGCCGACCGAGACGGCTGTCCGAAATGCGGTCACTCCGAGACCGAAATCGACTCCATCGCAACCACGGGAAGCGGCCTCTCGAAGATGTTCGACATCCAGAACCGCCAGTTCACCGTCGTCTCGTGTGCGAACTGCGGCTACTCGGAACTCTGCCGCGGCAAGTCGAACGGGAACTTCGTCGACCTGTTCCTCGGCTGAGCGCCCGCGAACCGCCGCTTACGACTCAGCGCCACCGTCCGCGGACATCCATTTTTCGCCCCACTCGTAGATGTCGTCGAACGCCGGGAGCAGTTCCTCGCCCTTCTGTGTGAGCGAGTAGTACACCGCGATGGGACTGCCGTCTTCGACCTCGCGGTCGACGTAGCCCAACTCTTGGAGGTCGTCCAGCACGCGCGAGAGCGTCTGGGAGTTCGCACCCGTCGCGCGCTTGAGTTCGTTGAACCGGAGGTCGCCCTCGCGCAGGACGTGGATGACCGTCATCCGCCACCGCGACCCGATCTCTTCGAGCGTCTTGATGACCGGACACTGTTCGTACTTCGTCTCGAGGTTCTGGTGCGGTGACATCGGCGTGACCTACTCACACCGAGGTTCGCTTAGGTATATTAAACTCACTCTCGTTGACCAAGTATGACGATGTGACTGCATCGTCGCGGCGAACCGAACGGCGAGCACACTCACGACACGACCTACAACACGCCCCACAACACACCCATCATGAACGTACTCCTCCTCGGTGCGAGCGGCCGAATCGGCACGCGAATCGCCAACGAACTCCTGAACCGCGGGCACGCGGTGACCGGCGTCTCCCGAAGCGGCGCGGTCGACGGCGTCGACGACCCCGACTTCTCGGCGGTCGCCGGCGACGCGACCGACGCCGACCAAATCGCGCGACTCGCCGCGGGCCACGACGCGGTCGCCTCCGCGCTCGGCCCGAGCGACGAGTCGCCCGAGGTCCTCGTCGAGATGCTCGACGCGGTCATCGACGGGATGGACCGCGCCTCGGTCGACCGCCTCGTCTGGACCGGCGGCGCGGGCATCCTGAACGTCGGTCCCGACACGCGACTCATCGACTCGCCGGAGTTCCCCGACGAGTGGAAGCCCGTCGCCAGCGCCGCCATCGAGGCGTACGGCCTGCTCGAAGACGCCGACGACCTGCGGTGGACCTACGTCGCGCCCGCGGCGCTCATCGAACCCGGCGAGCGGACCGGCGAGTTCCGGACCGCGCTCGGCGAACTCGTCTCCGACGAAGACGGCGAGAGCCGCATCTCCATGGAGGACTTCGCAATCGCGTTCGCGAACGAACTGGAGAGCGGCGACGCCGTCCACGAACAGCTCGCGGTCGGCTACTGAACAGATAGACTCGTTTTTCGGCCGGTGACTCGGCCATCGGTTCGGTCCGTCGAGTGCCCTCGACTACACCCGGCCCGTCGTCACGTCGAACGGGACGACCTCGGCCCGGCGGTACTCCCCGTCTCGAATCTGCTGGACGACCTCGCGGCCCATCTCGCGCCACTCCCGGCGGACGGACTCGTAGGAGTCGCCGTCGAGTCCCCGGCGGAGGTCGGCCTCGTGACGGTCCAACCCCTCGCCGGTCGCCTTCTTCGCCGCGCTCCGCACGTCGTGGTCGTCGTACGGCGGCTCGGTCAGCTTGCGGTGGTGGTACCGGCGGGTCCCGACGACCGACAGGCCGGCGTCGGCGAACAGTCCACGGACGCGGTCGCCGAGCGCCACGTCGGTCGCCACGCCCTCGCGGAAGGCGTCTCTGACCCGGCGGTCGAGCGCGGCCTCGGCCTCGACGGTCGAGTCGACGCCGACGGCCGCGTTGTCGGGTTCGACCGTCGCCACGAGGTCAGACGAGACGCGGGCGAACTCGCTGAGCGCGGCCGTCGGGTCCGGGAGGTTCACGAGGAGCGCCTGACAGACGACCAAATCGAAGCTGTCGGCGGCGAAGGGGAGCTGAGTCGCATCTCCAGCGACCGCCTCGATGCCGGCGCGGTCGGCCGCGACCGAAAGCAGGTCGGTGTCGGCGTCGACGCCGACGACGCGGGCGTCAGAGGCCTCCGCGAGGACGCGCGTGAACTCGCCGGTCCCACAGCCCACATCGAGGATGCGGGTCCGACCGCCGAGGTCGAGGTCGGCGAGGGCGGCGCGGGAGTTGTCCCACATGCCTTCTCGCGTCCGCCGGAGGTACGATTCGGAGAAACGTCGCACACGCGGAGTCGGGCGCGGCGACCCAAAAAACAGTCGAAACGGTCGATGCGAGACTCAGCGGCGGCCGCTGGAGTCCCGGCCCGCGGTCCGGCGTCTTACTCCGCGTCGGCGCGGAGTTCGCGGACGCGCTCGATGTTCCACGCGAAGCCCTTGCCGTCCTCGGTGGGCGTCTCCAAGACGAGCGGCACGTCGTCGTCGACGATGGCCTCGTGGTTGATGAACGCGCGCATGCCCTCCTCGCCGATGAGGCCCTCGCCGATGAGCGCGTGTTCGTCCTTGTTCGTCCCGCACTCGTGTTTCGAGTCGTTGAGGTGGACGCACTTGAGGTGCTCCAGTCCGACCTCGGCGTCGAGTTCCTCGAACGTCTCGTCGACGCCCGCGGCCGTCGAGAGGTCGTAGCCCGCGGCGAACGCGTGGGCGGTGTCGAGACAGACGTCGAGGTCCTGTTCGGACTCTTCGAGGACGTAGCCGAGGTGGGTGAAGTCGTCGCCCATCTTGGTGCCCGAGCCCGCGTCGGACTCGATGAGGACGGTGACGCCGTCGGGGATGTCGAGGTCGTCGAGGACGGAGACGGCGTTGTCGAGGCCCTGCTGTTCGCCCGCGCCGGTGTGAGCGCCGAGGTGGACGTTCACGTACTCGATGCCGAGTTTGTCGGCCATGTCGACCTCCGTCTGCATCGAGTCCAGCGACTTCTGCCGGAGGCCGTCTTTGGGCGTACAGAGGTTGACGAGATACGACGAGTGGATGACCCACGGGCCGGCCAGGTTGTCGGCGGTCTCCTCGCGGAACAGTTCGGCCTCCGCGTCGGAGATGTCGGGGTCGCGCCACACCTGCGGCGAGGTGGTGAAAATCTGCCCGCAGTTGCCGCCGAAGGCGACCTGCCGGAAGACGGCGTTGGCGACGTTACCGTGCGGTGGCGTCTCGTCGTCGGACGAGACCTTCGAACTGGACATCGAGACGTGTGCGCCGACTTGCATGGGGAGTCCGACGGCGTACCCGAACAAAGGGACTTCGGAGTCGGCGGCGACGTCGGACGACGAGAGAGCGGTGGCGGGGTCGCGGCGAGCGGCGACGACGACAACGACGACGGCGGCCGCTCAGTCGGACCGCGACCCCGGGCGGCGGCGCACCCAGTCGTCCGCGCGGTACTTCTCGTCGACTTTCTCGCGCGCGCGGTCGAGTTCCGCGTCGGTCCACGACCCCTCGTCGGCGTCGACGAACCCCGAGAGCGACTCGGTCAGCGCCGCGACGAACTCCCCGCGGGAGGCGTCGGCGAGTTCGTCGATGCCGACGACGCGCTCGCGGAACGCCTCGGGCGTCACGTCGTGGCCGTCGAACACGTCGAGGTGCGTCTCGGCGTCCACCGAGTAGGTGAGAGAGCCGTGCTGGACGACGGCGTCGCGGCGGCGGTACTGGGCGTTGCCCGCGACCTTCCGCCCCGCGGCGACCATGTCGTGGGCGGGGTGGAGCGCCCGCAGGTAGCAGGCGGGATGCCAGATGACGGGCACGTCGTCGTCGACGAAGTCCACGTCCACGCCGACCGCGCGAATCGCGTCCAAAATCGGCTCGCACAGCAGGTGATAGCAGTCCATGAGGTCGCCCGGTAGCTCCGATTTCGGCGCGGCGATGGAGTACGCCACGTCGCCGTGGCGGTCGTGGTAGATGCCGCCGCCGCCGGTCTGTCGGCGGGTCACGTCGATTCCCTCGCGGTCGCAGTAGCCCCAGTCGACCGTCTCCGGGTCCTGTCCGTAGCCCAGCGAGAGGCAACTCGGCTCCCACGAGTAGACGCGGACGGTCCGCGGACCGCCCGCGGCGGCCGTCTCGCCGGCGACCTCGTCGAGCGCCATCTGCATCGGTCCCGGTCGGACCTCCTCGGGAATCACCCGCCACTCGCGGTCGGCAATCGACCCCTGCGAGTCGTTCATACGTGGGCTTCGTCCATCCGGGAGAAAGCGATTTCGACGCTCGGCCGACGCGAGCGATTCCGTTAAACCGCACCGCGGTGACGTGGAACCATGAAGTTCACCCGCGTCGCCCTCGCCGCGACAGACCCCATCTCGCTGTGTGAGTTCTACGTCGAGACGCTCGGCTTCGCGGCCGTCCCCGGGTCACAGCGCTCGGCGACCGCCGGGGGGACGACCCTGTGGTTCGAACTCGGCGACACCGACCCCGGCCACCTCGCGTTCACCGTCGCCGCCGCGGTCGACTCCGTGGTCGCGTGGTTGGACGACCGCGCGGGCGTGGACGTGCTCGACACCGACGAGGGACCGAGCGTCCGGTTCGACTTCCTCGGCTGTGACTCCGTCTACTTCGAGGACCCCGAGGGCAACGTCATCGAGTACGTCTGCTACGACGGCGACGCGACCGGCGAGTTCGACCCGGCGACCGACCTCCGCGGCGCGACCGAGGTCGGGATGGCCGTCCCCGACGTGGAGTCGTTCGTTGCGTCTCTGACCGAGGCGCTCGGCATCGAGCCGCTGGAGTCGTTCGAGGGCGGCGACCTCGTGTTCGTCGGCGACCGGGACGCCCGATTCGTCGTCTCGCCGGTCGGCCGCGCGTGGTATCCGACCGACAGCGAGGCGACCGTCGGCCCGGTGTCGGCGCGGTGCGACGCGGACGGCGTTTTCGACCCCGAGGGGCTTCCCTACCGCGTCAACGCCGAGTGACAACTCGTTTCAAAGAAGCGTTATTAGCACTAGGAGAGTCAACGAACCGTGAACGTCTCTCGTCTCGTTAGCGCGGGGTCGCTCAGTCTCACCGGGGTGGCCCTGTTCGTCATCGTCTCGAACAGCGTCGCCTCGGTCGCATCCGACCTCGCGGGACTCGTCGCCGCGGCCTTCGGCCTCGTCATCTCGGTGCTCTTCGTCGCCGTCGGCCCCGTCGTCTACCGAAGCGACCTCAAGACCGCTCACGTCGCCCGCGTCGCCGGCTGGAACCTCCTCGGCGTCGTCGTCACCGTGTTCGTGCTCGCGCTCATCGGGAGCTACCAGCGGGCCGCGGGCGGAGGGGTCAGCGAGCCGCTTTTCAGCGCCGCCGTCGTCGTCGGCGTGAGCGCCGTCGCGCACGTCCTCATCGGTATCAACGACGTGCGCCGGATTCGGACCCGCGAGCTGTCCGAGCAGTACAAACGCTCCGCGGTCATCAACCGACTCGTCCGCCACAACCTCCGACACACCGCGCAGTTGCTCCTCGGCTGGGGCGACCGACTCGCCACCGACGGCGGCGACGAAGAGACCGTCCGCATCGGCGAGCGACTGAAAGCGACCGGCGACGACCTCGGCACGATGAGCGACCAGGTCAAGACCGTCACCCAACTCGTCGACAGCGACCACGGGGGCGAGACGGTCGACCTACGCGCGCTCCTCGACTCGCTCGTCGACGACCGCTCGGCGGCCAACCCCGAGGCGACCATCACCGTCAGCGGTGACGGTCCAGCAACGGTCGTCGGCGGGAAGAAGCTGAAAATCGCGTTCCGTGAAGTCGTCGACAACGCCCTCGAACACGCCGGGAGCGCCCCGACGGTCGAAATCGCGTACGAGCGCGTCGGAAGCGAGGTCGTCGTGCGAATCGCGGACGACGGCCCCGGCATCCCCGACCACCAGCGCGAACTCATCGAGCAGAACGTCGAAGAGAGCGACCTCGCCCACGGCAACGGCCTCGGCCTCTGGCTCTCGAAGTGGATTGTGGAGGCCTACGGCGGCGAACTTCGCCTTCCCCCGACCGACGACGGCGAGGGCGCAGTCGTCGAGTTCCACCTCGACGCGGCGTGAGTCCACTCGAAGACGGCTGATACGAGAATCGGTTTTACTGCTTGGATCAGCCGCTCAGTAGCGCGTGCGAGTCTCTCGCTTGCCAGCTGTCAGTGGAGGGCGGGGTGGAACATCGTAGCCGGTAACCGCATTTCGACATCTTCACCCGTCTCTGTCGAGGTTCGGAGTCACCGCTTCGAACTCATGTTGTCGCCGAGTTCTGGGTTAAGTGCTGGTCGAAGTCGTCGTATTCTCCGTTTCTGTCTTCCCAGATATCTTCAAGCAATGAGTCATCCTCTACAACTGCGTACTGAGGGTTCTCTGTGGTTCCGTATACCACATGGTTTTCATCTT
Organism: Haloferax sulfurifontis; assembly: GCF_014635105.1. Classification (NCBI taxonomy): domain Archaea; kingdom Methanobacteriati; phylum Methanobacteriota; class Halobacteria; order Halobacteriales; family Haloferacaceae; genus Haloferax; species Haloferax sulfurifontis. The sequence continues at coordinate 624,979 of NZ_BMCI01000002.1, read as the reverse complement.
CTGTACGCACCAACTTCTCAAGTACTTTGGCCTGATTGTATAAGGTCTGAAATTCAACATCGTTCTGGTTGAAGTTCCTGAGTTTCTCAGTGAAGTCTATAACGTACTCAGTGGTTGGAGCTACCGTTTCTCCATGACCGGGATGAGGAGCATCTTCATGATAGAGTGTGTTCGCCATTTCTCCTATCGTTCTTACAGCTCTAGCCTTCTTACTTGAGAAATCTAGTGGAGTTGTGTCTTCGTCTTTTTCCCAGCCGAATCGTAATGGGTGCCAGTGCTCTTGGAATCCATCATTTTCTGGATCAAGGTATCCTGAATCCTCGATTAAGGGGTGTAGTTGTTGGTCATCTGCGGTAGCTGTAACAGGGGTTGCCACAGTCTCCATGAATCTGAGTTCTTCTGAGCCGTCGGCGTTCTTCCCGTAAATAAGGCCTGTACCGTGACCTAAAGTTTCAACGTCCCAGGCATGTACTTCGAGGCCCTGGTTAGTATTTTCTTCAATTGCCCGTTCTAGAGTTGGTGCATACAATGCATCTTCTGTAGATACTGGTCCTTTGTCAGTTCTAATTATTTGCCAGTTGAACAAGTAAGGATGGACCCAGTCGAGGGCCTCTCCTACGGTTTCTGCGTTCCGGAATTCATCTAACTGGAACGAGCCTCCATCCCTACGGCCACTAGCATTTGGATATTTGCTAATGCCCTGTTCTCCGCTCTTGATTGCTTCAATTTCGGAATATCCTGTGTCTGTTCCGATGCTGTCTACGAAATTCTTTACTTCTGTGGGTTGGGCTTCTGCCAAATCGATGTAGTCGTTATCGTGTCTCCATTCGTAGGCTACCAAGTCGATTCCGAATTTGTCGAAGGACAGTTGTTCGTGACTGCGGTACGTCTCGAATACCAAGTCTGAAGTAGTGAATCCGCCACGGTCCTCAAGATAGTTCTCCTGAATCGAGTGCTGACTGATTTGAGTTCTCAGCTCCTCGCTTCGTTCTGGGACGATATCGAGTTTATACGCGCTCGGTATCGACTTGGAAACCGAGGCCGTAGCCTGTGCCTGTTGTTCACCCCGGGTAGCCGTGGCAGTGAACGTCTGCTCACCGGGAGTCAATTGCCCTGGCTCGACCGTTACGGTATCGTCAGTCCACGCCTCGGAATCGCGGGTCAGTTCCACCCGGTCGTTGGCGAGTGTTACTTGATCCGGTTGACCGGACGCTTCGACCGAGAATTGCGCCTGGAACGCCGTGATGTCGTGGCCCTCCCAGATTGGCGGGAGCTGTGATGGCTGGGCCGTCGTGGAGAGTTCAACGGCGACGGCTGACGAATTCGCTTCTGTCGCGGTGCCATCGGATGCAAGCCGCCCACTGTTATCTGATGAGTCGTCCGTCGCCCCCCTGAGGCGACTACAGCCGGCCACGCCAGTTGTCAGGCCGACTCCCAGCACATGGAGGACGTGTCGCCGCCCCACCCTCTCCGGTCCCGTAGTCATATCCGTTCCAACTGTCTCGTTTCGCATAAATGTCGGGTGAGAGAGATGATGGTCCATTCACGCGTTCCTCTCAACGCCTCCAGTCAGGTCGCTCAATCGGCACCAAAGTTCACACTGGGACTTGCTGACTACATCCTCGATAGGGAGGACTCCTCGTAGTCCTGCCGCGAGACGCCTATCTTCCAGACTCCCCCGCCGAAACGGTAGGTGAGTCGTCACGCCCGATTTCGTATCGTCACATGCAATTTATCACGGGCGACATTCGCCGACTCGCGGGCCTTTTACGCCTCGCCGACGGACGGACGTGCATGGTACGGAACGTCGCCGGCGTCATGGCCGAACTCGAGCCCGAGGACTTCTACCTCCTCTCGGGCGTCGAGCAGGGCATGCGCTTCAGCGAGTGGGTCAACCGGGAGAAGCTCCCGAAGAACTCGGGGCTGACCGCCGAGGAGGTCGACTACCGCATCGACCGCTGTATGACCCGCGAGCTCATCGAGCGCAAGACCATCCAGTACGAGGGGTACAAGCTCACGGTCGAGGGGTACGACGCGCTCGCCCTCCGGACGTTCGCCCAGCGAGACACCATTCAGGGGTTCGGCGCGCCCCTCGGCGTCGGCAAGGAAAGCGACGTGTTCGAGGTGCAGTCGTTCAAGCCGCTCGCGCTCAAGTTCCACCGCGAGGGGTACACCAACTTCCGCGAGGTGCGCCGCGAGCGCGACTACACCTCCGAGAACCACCACGTCTCGTGGCTCTACACCGCCCGCAAGGCGGCCGAACGCGAGTACGAGGCGCTCGAAACCCTCTTTCCGCAGGTGTCGGTCCCGCGCCCCGTCGACCACAACCGCCACGCGATCATCATGGCGAAACTCGATGGCGTCGAACTCGCCAAGGCGAAGTTGGAATCCGAGCAGGTGACGGGCGTCCTCGATTTGATTCTCTCCGAGATGGCCGAGGCCTACGAGGCCGGCTACGTCCACGCCGACATGTCCGAGTACAACGTCGCGGTCGGCGAGCGCGGCGTCACGGTCTTCGACTGGCCGCAGGCCGTCCCGACCGACCACGACAACGCCCGCGAACTCCTCGCGCGCGACGCGAAGAACATCGTCGGCTACTTCCGCCGCAAGTACCCCGGCGAGATGCCCGACGACGTCGACATCGACGCGGTGTCCGACGCTATCGCCGAAAACGAGTTCGAACGCATCGGCGCGTTCGCCGTCTGACCCGTCGAGACCCCTCCGCTTTCTCTCGCTGTTCGTGTGTCTCCGAGCGACCCGGTAGTGACGGTTTCGACGCCGATAAACCAAATTGCGCGATACGAAATGCCGTTTTCGAGAAAACACGGACGCTGACCGGCGAGACGTCGCTCGGTGAGACGGGCGTCAGAAAGGCCAGCCGAACTGCCGAAAAGGAACTGCACGACGCGCTCGCCTACTCGGCCGCCGTGAACTCGACCGCGTCGGCCTCGAAGTCCTCGACGAACGCGCCTTGGCCACCGATGCTGTAAGTCCCCTCGTCCGTCTCGACGACGAAGGCGTTCTCGACCGGGAAGGAGTTGTTCGCGGGTTCGAGGAGACCCTGCCGGATGTCCACCACGCGGCCGTGAAGTTCGGTCGGGCCGTCGGTGTGGACCATCCGCCCGCTGACGGTCACGTCGAGGTCGATGCCCGCGCGCTCGCAGAGGGCGGCTTGCAGGACGGCGTGGCGGAAGTTGTGGTACATCGCCGGGAGCGGGTCGGGGTCGGTCGTGTACGCCTCGGCGGCCATCGGCCAGTAGTTTCCGAAGAAGGAGCCGACGATGACCGGACCGAGGTGTGGCTGTGCGAAGACGATGGCCTGCGACTCGGAGTTCGACCGGGCGACCATCTCGCCGGGGGAGATGAGGCCCGTTCGCGAATCGACGGTGAGCATCGTGGGCATGAGTTCGTGCCAGACGCGCACCAGCGAGGCCACGCCGTCGAGCGCGAGGTCGTCGTGCGGTTCGACGCCACTGACGACGAGCGAGACGAGGACGCCGCGCTCGCGGGCCGCCCGGAGTTCGTCTTCGACCTCGTCGAGCACGTCGTAGGGGAGCGACAGCGTGATTTCGGACTCGGCGCGGCCGACGAGTTCTCCGATGCGCTTGAGCACCGTCACGCGGGACTTGATGACCTCGAAGCGCTCTTGGTCCCGGGCGGTGGCCGTGTAGCGCTCCTCCAGCGCGGGGCGCATGGATTCGACGCTCTCGGAGAGCGATTCGATGACCTCCATCGGCGGCAAGGGCCGAATCGTCGTCGGCACGACGTGGTCGTTGACCTCCACGAAGCCGCGCGATTCCAGTTCCTTGCTCACGCTGTAAACGTAGCGCTTGGAGACGCCCGCCGCGTCGGCGATCTGGCTCGCCTTCGCCTCCCCGAGTTCGAGCAGAGTCAGATACGTGTCGACGACCTTCTCTGAGAGCCCGAACTGCTCCAGGAGGTCGGCGAGTTCCCGGTCGTCCATGGTCGGACTGTCATCGACCATGATACTTAATGGCTCGAATCACCGACGGCGCGGAGCACGACCGCGTCGGCGACGGTGACGCGGACGCCCCCATCGCCCGCGGCCGCGCCGCTCGCGCCGACTCGCTCGCCCGTCAGCAGGTCGGTCTCGGCCGTCTCCGCGCCGAGTTCGACGGTCGTCGGCCCCCCGTCGAAGTTCAGGACGACGACGAGCCGGTCGGTGCCGTCGTCGCGGGCGAACGCGACCACGCGGTCGGCCTCGACACCATCGTCTCCGGCGGGGGCAACGCTGGCAGAGACGGGTTCGACGTCGCCGGCGCGGAGCGCCTCGTGCGCGTCGCGGAGGCGGGAGAGCCGCCGGTGGAAATCCACGAGGTCGGTGTCGGCGTCGTACCAGCGCATCGTCCCGCGCCGGTCCGCGACGCCGGTCTCCTGCCCGTAGTATATCATCGGCGCGCCGGGGAGCGTGAACGTCGCGGCCGCGGCCGCCCGAAGCGCGTCATCTCCGACTGCGCTTCGGTAGCGCTCCTCGTCGTGGTTCTCGATGTAGCGAAGTTGTACGGCGTCGTCGGGGAAGCCGTGCCAGCGGGCGTCGGCGACGGCGTTGAGGAGGGCCGTCGCCGGTCTCTCGCCCGCGCCGATGGCTCGGAGCGCCCCGTACAGCGTCGTGTCGTAGTGGGCGTCGAACTCGGTTTCGTGGTACGCGGGGTCCCGCGGGATGGTCTCGTCGAGGAGCAGGAAGTCGGGGTCGTCGGCTTTCACCCGCTCGCGGACCTCCTTCCAGAAGCCGTGGGGGACGCCCCACGCCACGTCGCAGCGGAAGCCGTCGACGACCGCCGCCCACTCGGTGACCACGTCGAGCATCCACGACCGGACCGCCGGCGAGTCGTAGTTGAGGTTCGGAATGCGCGTCCAGTTGAAGCAGTGCTCCGCCGCGCCGGGGCCGCCCCAGTCGATGTCGGAGGAGTCCTCGCGCTCGGGAACGCGGACGTAGTGGTCCTCGTAGCCGGGGACGCCGGTCGAATGGAACTGGAAGGCCGGGTGGTCCCGCGACGTGTGGTTGATGACGAGGTCGAAGACGACGCGGATGCCGGCGTCGTGACATCGCTCGACGAGCGCCTCGAAGTCCTCGCGCGAACCGAGGTCCGACGCGGTGTCGAAGTAGTCGGTGACGTGGTAGCCGTGGGTCGTGTGGCTCTCCAGTATCGGCGTGAGCCACAGGCAGTCCACGCCGAGCGATTCGAGGTAGGGAACCCGCCGGGCGAGTTCGTCGAACGTCGGGTCGGGCGTCTCGCCGGCGAACGACCGGACGAACACCTCGTAGACGGTCGCGTGGTGCGCCCACTCGGGCGCGTCCGCGGGCCGCGAGACGGAGAGGCCGGAACCGGGTTCGTCGGCGACGACGCCGGGGTCCACGACCAGCGTGTCGAGAACCGAGTGCCGGACGTACGGTTCGCCCGACTCACCCGACTCGGCCGTCGTTTGGACCGCGACGGCGTGGACCCGAACCGGCTCCGACGAGTCGACCCCGCGGAGCGTGTCGACCGGGACGCGCAGGCGGTCGTCGCGGACCTCGCAGTCACTCGGGTCGAGCGCGTCGCGGTCGTCGAACAGGAACTCGACGGCGAGCGTCGCTTCCTCGGCGTCGGGCGCGGTCTCCGCGTCCGCGACGACGAGGAGGTCGTCACTGTTCTCCTGCCCGACTCGCCCGTCGAGTCGAACCCGCGGGCGGCCCGGTCCGGGGACTTCGACGTCACCGCGGACCTGTTCCGCGAGGTCGTCGTGCGGGGCGAACCCGAACGGGTGCGTGCCCGGCGGGAGGTCCACGTCGAGGACGTAGTCGTCCCCGGCGCGGCGCGGCCGGTCGCGGCCGACGAGGCGGTCGTTGAACGGGCCGATGACGGCGACCTCGTCCGGCGAGGCGGGTTCGAGGGCGGCCGCGGGGACCGCCATCGTCGCCGGGCGGCGGTCGTCGGGGAAGGCGCGAACGGTCTGTTCGTGGCGACCGTCGGGCGCGTCGAGTTCGAGGTGGTACGTGCCGGGAACGTCGGGTGCGAGGTGGACGACCGGGCCCGAGCCGACCGTCGCGGCGCTCTCCGCGGGCGCGTCGAGGACGCGCCACCGGTACGTTGCGTCTCGTTCGGGGGCTCTCGGAGCGAGTTCGACGGGGCGGCCGATCGTCGTGACTCGCGGCGGACCGGGGTGATGCATACCCCACCTCGGGTGAGGGGGGTCCTTATCGTTTCGAAACCGTATGAAAGTATGAAGGAACATTACACCAAGATTATTATCTGCGGGGCTCCCACGACTCAGCAATGCAACTACGCGACGCGCTGGCCGACTACAAGCGGCACGCAGACCACCCGACGCGGTTCCCGGGCGAGCGACGGACGACCAGCGGCCTGTTTTCGGGTCTCGGCGACCGATTGGTCCACGTCGAGACCGACGGTTCGCTCCGCGACTTCGGCTACCCGCTGTCCGGGCTCTGGGGCGTCGAGCGCTCCCGGTTCGGCGTCCGCCCCGTCGGCGACGACGCCGGCGTCCACTGGTTCGACGAGGGCGCGAGCCAGTCGTACGCGGGCGACGGCGCGCTCGTCGTCACCGACCACGAGACGCCCCACGGCGACGTGACGCAGTACGACCTCGCAATCGACGACGGCCACGTCAGCCGGTTCGAGACCGACGCCGACGTGGAACTCGTCGCCTTCGTCCACTTCCAGCCGGACGGCCGCGACACGCTCGTCGGACAACTGACCCACGGCGATGCGGTGGAAGCGTACCACGCCGAGGAACACGACTTCCTCGCGTCGTCGCCGGCCTTCGAGCACGTCGAGGGGCGCGTGCCCGAGGGCTTCGACGAACTGCTCTCGGAGGGCGAGGTCGAACTGCCGCGACCCCGCACCGACGACTGCTACGAGGAGGGGCAACTGAGCGGCGCGGTCGTCGGCACGGTCCCGTTCGAATCGGGCGCGGCCGCGGTCGGCCACCTGCTCACCGACGACACCGAGACTGGTCGCGAGGACGCGCTGGACCGCGTCCGCGACCTCGTCGCCCGCGACCTCGACGACCTCCGCGAGCGCGCCGCGACGGAAGTCGAAGGCGCGGTGCCCGACCACCGCGAATCGGCCGCGATGCGCGACGACATCCGCGTGCTCTCGCTGCTTTCGGGGGCGCTCGGCCTCCGCATCGCCGGCCCCGACTTCGACCCCTACTACGCCTACTCCGGCGGCTACGGCTACACGTGGTTCCGCGACGACGCCGAAATCTCGACGTTCCTCTTCGAGTCCGACGAGCGACTCGACCTCGGCCTCGACGCGTGGCACGAGCGCAGCGCCCGCGCCTACTGCCGCACCCAGCGCGAGGACGGCTCGTGGCCCCACCGCGTCTGGCCCTTCGACGGGTCGCTCGCGCCCGGGTGGGCGAACGCCCGCCTCGAATCCGGCGACGACGCCGACTATCAGGCCGACCAGACGGGGAGCGTCATCACCTTCCTCGCGGCCTACCACGACCGCTGTGCCGACGACGACCTCCGCACCGACATCGAGGAGACGCTCTCGCGCGCCCTCGACAGCCTCGACGACACCCTCGACGACGACGGCCTCCCCGTCGACTGCCAGAACGCGTGGGAGAACATGACCGGCAGGTTCAGTCACACCGCCGCGACGTTCCTCGAAGCCTACGCCGCGCTCGCGCTGTCCGACCTCGATTCGGCGCTGACCGACCGCGCCGCGTCGCGCGCCCGCGAGGTGTACGAGGGCATCGACCGCCTCTGGAGCGAGGGCCGCGGCTGTTACGCCCTCCGCGTCGCCGACGGCGAACTCGACGACCGCTACGACTCCGCCGCGCTCGCGCTCGCGTCGGCCCACCGGACCTACGACCGACTCGAAGCCGTCGACGACGACCGACTGGACCGACTCGTCCACCACGTCGAGTCCGTCTTCGACGGCCTCTGGCACGACCCCGACGACAGCGAGGTGAAGGGGCTGGTCCGCTTCGAGGGCGACGACTGGCGGATGCGCGAGCAGTCCTCGGAGAAGGTTTGGACCGTCTCGACCGCGTGGGGCGCGAACGCCGGCGTCGAACTCGCCGCCCTGCTGGCCGCCCACGACGACGACCGGGCGGGGACGTTCGCCGACGAGGGCCGCGCGCTCCTCGACCTCGTCCTCCCCGACGGCCCGCTCTGTACCGACGAGGGCTACCTCGCGGAGCAGTTCTTCGACGACGGCACGCCCGACAGCGCGACGCCGCTCGGCTGGCCGCACGCGCTTCGGCTGGCGACGCTGGCGACGCTCGACGCCGACGGCGCCTTCGACGGGGAGTAAGTCGGCGGCGACGCGGCTGTCGAACAACGAGGGACCGCGAGAAAACAGCGAACTACTTCTTCACGCCTGCTGCGTCGGGGCCGCCCGCCGCTTCGATTCGCGGGAGAGGAGCGACTCGCCGGTCCGCGGGTGGAAGACGTGGAGGTCCGACTCGTCGAAGGTGACGCCGACCGTCTCGCCCGTCTCGGGTTCGACATCCGAGTCGACGCGGGCGATGAAGTCGGGGCCGACGTCGAGGTGGAGGTAGTTGTCCGAGCCGATGGGTTCGACGACGCCGACGGTCGAATCGACGACGTTCTCGCCGGAGGAGGCAGTCACCACGTCCTCCGGGCGGACGCCGACGCGGAGGTCGGTCGCGTCCGTCGCCTCGCGGAGCGTCGCCGAGAACGATTCGGACAGGCGGTACCAGAAGGGACCGTCGCCGGCGAGGACGAGGCGGTCGCCCTCGCGTTCGACCGACACGTCGAGGAAGTTCATCGAGGGAGAGCCGACGAAGCCGCCGACGAACTCGTTGGCGGGGTTCTCGTACACGTCCTTCGGGCGGCCGACCTGCTGGAGTTTCCCGTCGTTGAGGATGACGATTTTGTCGCCCATCGTCATCGCCTCCTCCTGGTCGTGCGTGACGTACAGCGAGGTGATGCCGAGTTCGTTCTGGAGGCGCTGAATCTCGGTCCGCATCGTGGTGCGGAGCTTCGCGTCGAGGTTCGAAAGCGGCTCGTCGAACAGGAACACGTCGGGTTCGCGGACGATGGCGCGGCCGAGCGCGACCCGCTGTTTCTGCCCGCCCGAAAGCTCGTCGGGCTTGTCGTCGAGGAGGTCCTCGATACCCATCATGGCCGCCGTCTCGCGGACGCGCTCGCGGCGCTCGTCCTTCGAGAGGTCGGTGCTCATCCGCAGGCCGAACGCCATGTTCTGCATGACGGTCTTGTGCGGGTACAGCGCGTAGTTCTGGAACACCATCGCCACGTCGCGCTTGCGGGCGTGCTGGTCCGTGACGTCCTCGCCGCCGATTCGAATCGTGCCGCCGGAGGGCGATTCGAGCCCCGCGACCATGCGGAGCGTCGTCGACTTCCCGCAGCCAGAGGGGCCGACGACGGTGATGAACTCGCCGTCCTCGACGTCGAGCGAGAGGCCCTCGACGGCGACGACGCGACCCCGGTCGTACTCCTTGCGAAGCGCTTCGAGCGTGAGACGTGCCATTACTCCCCGTCTGTTCCCATCGTCCATAATCGTTTTCCTATTTTCTGAATTTGTGATGCAATAATTCGTATTGGATTTTAAAGACCCGATGGTTCTGTGTAGAACCGCTCTATCGTCGTTTCCACGAATTAACGATGCCCGTCTCAGTGGCGATTTTCGCCGCGAATGCGGCCGTCATTCCGAACTATTAAATATATGAACACATAGTTCATCATAGATTCGTTATGCCAATGAACCGCCGCACAATCCTGAAGCAACTGGCAGGCACGACGGCCGTCGGCGCACTCGCAGGGTGCGTGGGCGTGTCGGAGACCGATTCGACGCAGACGCCCGAACAGAGCGGTGCGGAGGGCGACGACGGTGGCGAAGAGACCACCGCGGGAGCGGAGACCGAGTCCGCGGGGCCGAGCGGGACGTTCACGCTCTGGCACCAGCGCGCGGAAGCCGAGAAGGAGGCGCTCGAAGCCAACGCCGAGACGTTCACCTCGGAGACGGCCCACACGGCCAACCCCGCCGAAATCGCCGACCTCCGGAAGAAGACGACCTCCGCCATCCCCGCCGGGCAGGGCGCGGGCATGTTCGACTGGGCCCACGACTGGACCGGCGAGTACTACCAGAACGGCTTCCTCTCGGACCAGAGCGACCAGCTGGACGTGGACCTCTCGGTCTACACCCGCCCCGCACAGGAGGCGGTCCAGTTCGACGGCGCGACCGTCGCGCTCCCCTACGCGGCCGAGACCGTCGGCCTCATCTACAACAAGGAGATGGTGGACGAAGCGCCCGAGACCATCGCCGACATGACGGCCATCATGGAGGAGTACCACGACCCCGAAAACGGGATGTACGGCCTCAGCTACCCGCTGAACGCCTACTTCATGAGCGCGTGGGCGCACGCCTTCGGCGGCTACTACTTCGACGAGTCGAACGTCGAACTCGGCCTGTCGAACGAGGCGACGCTCGACGGGTTCCAGTTCATCCTCGACAACTTCGTCCCGTACCAGCCCAAGGACACGGGCTACGACCCGCAGGCGGCCGTCTTCCTCGAAGGCAACGCGCCCTTCGCCATCAACGGGCCGTGGTTCCTCGGCGACGTTCGCTCCAACGACATCGACGCCGGCATCGCCCGGCTCCCCTCGCCCGAGGGCGACGCCGAGCCCAAGCCGTACACGACGGTCAAGCAGCTCTATTTCACCTCGACGCTGGAGGGCGACGAGGCGACGGCGGCGGCGTCCCGCGCGTTCGCCGAGTGGTACACGACGAACACCGACGTGCTCTCGGCGAACGCCGAGGAGTTCGGCTACATCCCGGTCCACAAGGAACTCGCCACGAGCAGCGACCTCCCCGAGGCCGTCCAGGGCTTCTCGGAGTCCGTCTCGCTCGGCACGCCCATCCCGACGCACCCGAACATGGGCGACGTGTGGGGGCCGCTCGAAGACGCCTTCAACAGCGTGAAAAACGGCGACGCGGAGCTCGAACCCGCGTTCACGAAGGCCGAAGAAAACATCCGGTCTAACTGGGAGTAAGGACGATGAGCGTCGTCGACAGCGCCGTCGAGCGCGTCGCGGACAGCCCGGTGGTGAGCAAGGACGACCTGCCCTTGCTGTTGGTACTGCCGGGGCTGTTCGTCTTCCTCGCGTTCATGCTCTTTCCCGTCCTGTACCTGGTGTATCTCTCGTTCACCAACGCGGAGCCGGCCACGCTGTTCCAGGGCAAAGAGCAGTGGGTCGGCCTCGCCAACTACGTGACGGTCCTCTCGGACGGTCAGTTCTGGAATTCGATGGGCGTGACGTGGCTGTTCGTCGCCACGTCGGTCGCGCTCAAGGTGCTCGTCGGCCTCGGCATCGGGCTCGTGGTGACCGGCGAGCGCGTCCGCGGCAAGCGGTTCATGCGCGCGCTCATCATCATCCCCCTCGGCCTGCCGGGCATCTTCACCATCACCATCTGGCGCGGTATCTTCAGTTCGGCCGAGTTCGGCCTCGCCAACCAGTTCCTCCGGATGGCCGGCCTCGACTCCATCGCCTGGCTCTCCGAGCGCTGGATGGCTTTCCTCGCCTACAACGTCACCGAGGCGTGGCTGGCGTACCCGTTCATGGTCATCATCACCGTGAGCGCCCTGCAGGACGTTTCCGAGGAGCTCCACGAGGCGGCGATGATAGACGGCGCGGGCTTCTTCGCCCGCTTCCTGCACGTGACGCTTCCCTCTATCAAGCGCCCCGTGCTGTTCGCCTCGATTCTCACGGCCGCGGCGTCGTTCCAGCAGTTCCTCATCCCGTACGTGTTCAATCAGGGCGGGCCGTCGCGGACGAACGAACTGCTCATCGTCTACGGCTACCGCGAGGCGTTCCGCTTCCAGAAGTACGGTGAGGGCGCGGCGATCATGCTGGTCGCCGTGGCCGTCATCGGCGTCTTCATGATGCTGAACGTCAAGAAGGGACAGCTCGCCGACGGGGTGGACGACGCATGAGCGTCGTCTCAGATATCGCGTCCGAACTCGCCGACGACGCGCGGAACGCCGCGATGGCTCCCGTCGAGTCGGTCAAGGACGCCAAGTACACCCTCGAAGGCGTCCGCGAGGGGCGCATCAGCCCCGCGACGGTGCTGAAGACCGCCGGAATCACCCTCGGTGCCGCGGTCGTCGTCGCGCTCCTGTTGTTCCCGCTGTACTGGGTCGCCGTCGGTGCCTTCTCGGGCACCGGCGCGTCGCTGTACTCGTCGAGCGGGATTCGCCTGTGGCCGGCCGACCCGACCATCGAGCCGTTCCTCTGGGTCGTCGGCGACCTCATCGTCCCGAGCTACCGTATCAGCCTCGCCCTCGGCGGCTACGAGGTGTTCCTCCAGACGCCCGAACTGACGTTCCTCGACGTGTCGCAGTACGGCGTCACGGAGACATCTGAGTTCAAGCGGTTCTTCGCCAACAGCCTCACCGTGGCGGTTCCGACGGTGATACTCGCCATGTGTCTCATCGTCCCCGGCGCGTACGCGCTGTCTCGTCGGCAGTTCATCGGCCGCTCGAAGGTGCTGTACGGTTACGTCCTGTTCACCCAAATCGGCGGCGGGCTGGGCGTCGCGCTCCTCATCGCGCTCTACGCCCTGTTCGTCCAGTTCGGCTTCAACGACGACAAACTCGCGCTGTCGGCGTACTACGCGGCCACCGCGGTCCCGTTCAACACGTGGCTCCTGAAGACGTACATGGACGGGATTCCCGTCTCCTACGAGGAGGCGGCGATGATAGACGGCGCGCCGTCGTGGAAAATCGTCACCGAGATCATCCTGCCGCTGTCGAAGGCGGGGCTGGCGACGGTGTTCATCTTCACCTTCCTCACCGGGTGGACCGAGTTCGTCGTCGCCCAGACGCTGTTGTCGACGGACAACTACACCCTCCCCGTCGGGCTGTACTCGCTCGTCGGCCGGTACTCCATCCCGTGGGCCCGGTTCTCGGCGTTCGCGCTCACGTTCGCCGCGCCCATCGTGCTCATCTACCTGTTCGCACAGCGCTACATCGAAGGTGGCCTGTCGTTCGGCGGGATGGAAGGCTGAGCCGCGGCGGGCGCACCCTCGATACCGTCTTTTTCGGCCGGTTCACCGCGCCAGTCGGTGGCACACGCGTCGCGAGAATCCGAAGTCCTTAACCCTCCCCTGTTGGTAGTTCCGCCAACTCGCTGGCAATGCGGGCACGCCAGAGGGCACCCGTCACGCACGGGACGAAATGTGGTCTCAGGGGAGTTCCCCGACGGACTGAATCGCAAGCGCCCGCGGTGATACACAATGGCACGAAGCTTCTATTCCCACATCAAGGAAGCGTGGAAGACCCCGAAGGAAGGCAAGCTGGCCGAACTCCAGTGGCAGCGAAAACAGGAGTGGCGCGAGCAGGGCGCTATCGAGCGCATCGAGCGCCCCACCCGCCTCGACAAGGCCCGTGAGCTCGGCTACAAGGCCAAGCAGGGCATCATCGTGGTCCGCGTCTCCGTCCGCAAGGGCGGCGCGCGCAAACAGCGCCACAAGGCCGGCCGCCGCACGAAGCGCCAGGGCGTCAACCGCATCGGCCGCCGCAAGTCCATCCCGCGCATCGCGGAGGAGCGCGCCTCGCGCAAGCACCCCAACCTGCGCGTGCTGAACTCCTACGGCGTCGGACAGGACGGCTCCCAGAAGTGGCAGGAAGTCATCCTCGTCGACCCCGAGCACCCGGCCATCCAGAACGACGACGACCTCAACTGGATCTGCGACGACACCCACGAGGGCCGCGCCTTCCGCGGTCTCACCAACGCGGGCAAGAAGAACCGCGGTCTCCAGAACCGCGGCAAGGGCACGGAGCACAACCGTCCCTCCATCCGCGCCGGCAACGGCCGCGGCAAGTAACGCCCCGCGCACCGCGCCGATTTCTCTCTTTATCGACCGTCGAGCCGCGGCTCCGTCTCGAAGCACCCACGCTTATCGCGGCGGGGCCGGACCATCGAATCGACCCCATGGTCAGTATCGAACTCAGCGGGCCGATACTCGTTGCCGCCGCGGTCCTCGGCGCGGCGTGGCTATACCGCGACGCGAAGCGCCGAGCGATGGACACGGCAGACATGTGGGCCGTCGGGTTCTTCGTCGCGTTCGTCCTCCTGCCGGTTCTCGGCGGCCTCGCCGTCCTCGCCTTCTACCTCCAGAATCGAAACCGGCGGCGGGGGTCGCCCGTCGCGGTTCCCGGGAAGTAGGTTCGGGCGTCGCTCTGCGGGTCGAAAAGGGCCGTCGGTGAGAAACTCGTCGGCGACTCAGAACGGCGACGTGGGACCGAGGTCCGCCTCGCCCTCGCTTTCGGAGCCGTCTTCGACCGCGCCGTCCCACGCGTCGAAGCCGCCGCGGAGGCTGGACACGTCGGCGTCGACGTTGCTGTCCAGCACCGAGGCGACCTGCTTCGAACTCTTGCCGACGTAACACGAGACGACGACCTCGGCGGGCCACTCGCGGTCGAACACCTCGGGGCCGAGCGTCGCCGCCGGGAGGTTCTCCGAGTCGGGGATGTGACCGGACGCGTACGACGAGGGGTCTCGGATGTCGACGACGGCGAGGTCATCGTCGTCGTCGGCCAGTTTCTCGCGGAGTTCGTCGGGCGTCGTCTCGGCGACCATACCCGACGTGAGCGGGCGGAGCGTCAAAGGCGCGTCGCTTCCGGCGATGTCGTCGCCAGCGGCGACGGTTCGGGTCCGAGAAGCGGGCGCGCCCGTGCCGCGGCTTTATTCTGGGGCGACGCCAACCTCGGGATATGACGCTCTCACTCGACGCCACCCAGTTGGACCGCTACTCGCGGCACATCATCATGGACGAGGTCGGCCCCGAGGGCCAAGGGCGACTGCTCTCCGCGCGGGTCGTCGTCGTCGGCGCGGGCGGGTTGGGCGCGCCGGCCATCCAGTACCTCGCGGCGGTCGGCGTCGGCGAACTCGTCGTCGTCGACGACGACGTTGTCGAGCGGAGCAACCTCCAGCGGCAGGTCATCCACCGCGACGACGACGTGGGGACGCCGAAGGCAGAGAGCGCCGCCGCGTTCGTCCGCGGGCTCAACCCCGACGTGTCGGTCGAACCGGTCGAGGCCCGCGTGGACAAGTCGAACGTCCACGAGGTCGTCGCCGACGCGGACGTGGTGGTCGACGCCTCGGACAACTTCCCGACGCGCTACCTGCTCAACGACGTCTGCCGATTCGAGGGAATCCCGCTGGTCCACGGCGCGATATACAAGTTCGAGGGACAGGCGACGACGATCGTCCCCGAGGGGCCGTGTTACCGGTGTCTGTTCCCCGAAGCGCCCGAACCGGGGACCGTCCCCGACTGCGCGACGACCGGCGTCCTCGGCGTCCTCCCCGGCACGGTCGGCTGTATTCAGGCGACTGAAGCGATGAAGCTCCTCCTCGACGAGGGCGAGGTGCTCGACGGCCGGCTCCTGTTTTACGACGCGATGGACATGACGTTCGAGACGGTGCCGTACCGGAAGAACCCGGAGTGCCCCGTCTGCGGCGAGGGCGGCGTCGACTCCATCGAGGACATCGACTACGTCGAGAGCTGTGCAATCAGCCTCGACTGAGGAGGGCGCGTAGTCAGCAGAGCGTCTCCGCGATTCGACACCCGACTGGGGGCCATCAACGGATACGGCAGGTGGTCCAGAGCCGACGAATCTGATGGCGATAATCCACTCCCCAGTAGGCGGGTTCACCACTCGCCTAATCGTGTGCGGCGGGACGTACACGAAGTCGCCTGCGTCGAGTTCGACCGATTCCCGACCGGCCGGTCCGTACTCCAGAACGGAGTGACCAACCACGACGTACCCGTAGACGTGGCGGTCACCGTTGTGATGCCATCCGGTTGTGACTCCACCGGCGACCCGCGACTGAACCACGATGGCATCCTCGGTTTCGAATATCTCTCGTCGTGAAACGTCGGTGGATTCGTCTGGGTCTCCCAACCTGGCCCGTGTACCGACGGTAACGTCTTCCATGCCGGTAACCCGTCTACCTACGACTGGCAACGAGATACCCGCTCTCTCGAAAGCATCACCGGTAGATTCGCGCGCTGTATTCAGCACGGCCTCAGCAAACGATCAGTCGCTGAGGACACCAACAGAATCACCGCCACGGGAGGCGCGCTACCGGTCGAACTGGAACCCGCCGAGCTCGTCGTCCGAGCCGCCGTCGGTCGCCGCGCGAACCGAGTCGGCGTCCCCGCCGTCGGCCACGTCGTCGAAGTCCATCGCGTCCAGTTCCTCGACCGCCGCGGCGTCGCCGCCGACGAGGGCGTCGACCCGGTCGGCGAGCGCGTCGAGCGCGACCGTCTGGTCGGCCGTCGCGTCGGTGATGTCGGTCGTCGACGACTCGGCGGCGGTCGCGTGCTCTCGGGCCGTCTGAATCGTGCTCGTGACCTCCTCGATGTTCGTCGCCTGCGAGTCGGTCGCGCGGGCGACCTCGGTGACGCCGTTGGCCGCGGAGTCCGCGGCGTCGGCGATTTCGGAGAGCGAGGCGAGCACGTCCTCGATTTCGCCGGAGGCGACCTGAATCTGCTCGTGGGACTGCTCGGAGGCCAGCACCGTCTCGTCGGCCTGTTCCTGAATCTCGGCGATGCTGTCGGCGATTTCCTCGGTGTGCTCGTGGGTCTGGTTCGCGAGCTGTTTGACCTCGTCGGCGACGACCGAGAAGCCCTCGCCGGCCTCGCCCGCGCGGGCGGCCTCGATGTTCGCGTTGAGCGCGAGCAGGTTCGTCCGGTCTGCGACCTCGGCGATGACCTCGACGACCTCCTCGATGACGCCCATGCGCTGTTGCAGTTCGGTCACGCTGTCGAGCAGTTCGTCGGAGATGTCGATGACTTGGTCGGTCGCGGTCCGGATGCTCTGTCCGGCCTCGTGGCCGTTTTCGGCGGCCACGCGGGCCTGGTTCGCCGCCGACGCCACCTCGTCGGAGGTGGCCGCGATTTCCTCCATGCTGGCCGACAGCTCCTGCATCTCCTCCGCGCCCGTCGACAGGAGGTCCGCCTGCTCCGTGACCTGCGACTCGATGTCGGTCGCGGCGGTCGCGGCCCGCTGAATCGCCCCGCCGAGGTCGGCGGTCGTGGTATCGACCTCGCTGGCGAGGCGGTCGAACCGGGTCGCCATCTCGTTGAGGTCCGAGACGACCGCCAGCGTCTCGTCGTCGAGGACGCCGCGGTCGTCCGTGAACGACGCCCGGGCAGAGAGGTCGCCGGCGGTGAGGCTCCCGATGGTGGTCGAGACCTCCTCGACGAGCGCCTCCGAGGCCCGCTGTTTCTCCACCGCGTCGGTCCGGTCGTGGACGGCCTCGACCACGCCGACCAGTTCGTCGCCCTCGAACAGCGGCTGGGCGGTGAAGGCGATGTGGCGCTCCGCGCCGTGTCTGTCCGTCATCGTGCTGGTGTCGCGGTAGAGCCGCCGGGCCTCGTCGACCACGTCGAGGCCGTGGACCACGTCGGCACCCTGCGGGTCCTCAAGCACCTTGTCGGCGAGGGTCTTCGCCCGCCGGCCGTCCGGGTAGAACAGTTCGCTCACGTGGTCCGACCCGAGCGCCTCCGCCGCGGGAACGCCCGTGAGCGTCGTAATCGGGTCGTTCCACGCGATGACCCGCCCGTCGGCGTCGAGGACGAACACCGGCATCCCCACGCCGTCGAGCAGGGCACCGGTGTGCAACTGCTCGGCCGCCGCCGCGACCGTCCCTCGTTCGTCAGCCTGTGCGCCACCGTCGGTCCGCGTCCGAGCCCCGGCCCCCGGGACCAGCGCCGCGAGTCGCGAAAGCAGGTCCATACGTCTACCCCACGGCAATTGCCGGTATAACGCTACGTCCCTGAGTATCAACACTGATTCTGTGGTGGTACAGAACCGGTACACTCCGGCGGCGGGCGTGGAAAACGGACGGTCCCGAAATGCGGTCGTCGCGCGGGAGAGTCGAACGGGAAACCAGGGAGAGTCGAACCGGAACCGGAAAGGGCCGAACGGGAAACCAGAGAGAGTCGAAACGAGGGTGGAAGGGCCGAGTCGGGGGACAGTGGTTCAGACGGCCGCGCGGCCGCGCTTTGGCGGAGCGGTCGCGGCGTCAGTCGGTTCGGTCGGTGTCGTCGTCGGTGCGGCCGGTGCGGGCGGGGGCGTCACCGTCGAGGCCGCCGTCAGTCGCCGGCGCGTCGAAGTCGGCGACTGAAGCGCCGTCGGAGTCGGCGAGCGCGTCGTCGCGGTCCGCGGCGTCGTGGTCGACGGTGAACTCGGAGACGAGCGACATCAGCCGCTCGGACTGGGTGGCGAGGCGGTCCGCGCCGTCGGAGACCTCGCTGAGCGAGGCGGTCTGTTGTTCGGCCGCGGCCGCGACCGACTCGGCGCGCTCGGCGGTCTCGTCGCTGATATCCGAGACGCGGTCCATCATCGACGCGACCTCCTCGGTCGAGGCGGCCTGCTCGTCGGTGGTCCGGCTGATTTCGTCGACGCCGTCGGTCGTCTCGCGGACGTTCTCGACGATGGTGTCCAGCGAGTCGCGGGCGGTCTGGACCGCGTCGACGCCGGAGTCGACGGCGTCGCGGGTCTCGCGCATCTCGGAGACGGACGCCGCGGACTTCGCTTGGACCTCCTCGATGGTCGCCTCGATCTCCTCGGCGGAGGCCTTGGTCTCGCCGGCGAGTTCCTTGACCTCGTTGGCGACGACCGAGAAGCCCTCGCCGGCCTCGCCCGCGCGGGCGGCCTCGATGTTCGCGTTGAGCGCGAGGATGTTCGTCTGCTCCGCGATGTCGGTGATGAGTTCGACGATGTCGCCGATTTCGGCCATGTCGCCTTCGAGGTCCTCGATGCGGTCGACCGTCCGGCGGGTCTGCGCCTCGACGGTCTCGATAGTGTCGATGGCGTCGGCGGCCGCCTCGTGGCCGCCCTCGCTCGCTTCGAGGGTGTGTTGCGCCGTCTGTTCGAGTTCGCTCGCCGAGGAGGCGACCTCCTCGATAGTCGCAGAGAGGTTGCTCGTCTCGCCGGTCGTCTGCCGGAGGTTCTCGCGCTGTTCGTGCGCGCCCTCGGCCATGACCTGCGTGGATTCGCTGACCTGTCGGCTCGCGCGCTCTATCTCCTGGGAACTCGCGGTGACCTCCTGACTGGCCGCGGCGACGGTCTCGGAGAACTCGACGACCTCCGCGACGGTCGCTTCGAGCTCGTCGGCCATGTCGTTGAACGACCGCGCCATCTCGTTCATCGCGTCGTTGTCGGCGTCCTCCGACATCCGGCGCGTGAGGTCGCCGTCGGCGGCGTCGGCCATCGTCTCGCTGAACTCGGCGGCCTTCGCTTCGAGTTCGGTGATGAGGGCTTCCAGTTCCGTGTGCGTCTGGCCCATCGACTCGCCGAACGACCCCGGGATGTCCTCGTCGAGGACGGGGTCATCGAAGCGCTTGTCCGCGAGCGCTTCGGCCTGCCCGGCGACCGTCGTCAGGTACGACTGCATCGACTCGAAGGAGTCGTACAGCCGGCCCATCTCGTCGACGCGGGCGGTGTTCGGGAGGTCGCCGTCGACCTCGCCGTTGGCGATGTCGTCGGCGTTGCGGGCGACGACCGAGAGGGACCGCGCGGTGCCGCGACCGATGGTCGCGCCGACGAGGAACAGCGCGCCGACGGCGAAGGCGACGAGGAACATCACGTTCGTCGTCACCTGCGACTGGAGCGCGAACGCCCGGTCGGCCGGGACGTGGTAGGTGAGCACCCAGTCGGTGCCGGTGATGGGCGCGTACGCCATCGCGTACTCGCCGGGCTCCATGCCCGTGCGGGCGGAGACGACCTCGTAGCCGGTCTGCCCGGAGAGCGCGGCGTCGATGGCCTCGACGGACGAGCCGTCGGCGGCCGCGTACTCGTCGAGGATAGACGCCTTGCGGTTGTCGAACAGGATGGTCCCGGACTCGGTGACGACCTTGGTGTCGCCGGTCGCGTAGGGCGATTCGAACTGGTGGGAGCCGGCTTCGAGCGACGCCGTCAGGACGACTGCGCCGTTGGCTCCGGAGACGGGCGCGGCGAACGCGACGACCGGCTCGCCGCCGGACTCGTAGGGCGCGGAGACGGTCACGGACTGGCCCGACGCCAGCGCCGCGGCGTCGTCGGCCCACGGCGCGGACAGCGAGTCGAGCGACTGGCCGGTCGCGCTGTCGGTCGTGCTGGCGACGACCGCGCCGGTGTCGGCGTCGACGTAGTGGAGCGAGCGAACGTCGCCGGAGAGCTGGATGAGCTTCCCTTCGAGCCACCGCTGGTGGTCGGCCGCCGAGGTTCCCGCCGGCTGGTCGGCGAGCGACTCGGCGAGGAACGAGACGGTCGACTCCTTCGAAGTCACCCAGTCGGAGACCGACTTCGCCTCCGTCGCCGCCGCGCCGCGAATCTGCGATTCGGTCTGCGACTCGACCACCGACTTCGTGTCGAAGTGGATGTACGCGCCCGCGCCGCCCATGACGACCGCGATGAGGAGGAGCACGACCCCGAACTTCGCCGCGTAGCGCCGGCGAATCACGTTCGGAAGCGCCCGTTCGAGCAGGCTCGTCAGCCGCGAAAACGGGTTCATTGTCCACCTCCGGACTCGAAGAACTGGCGCTGGAGGAGTTCGACCTGCTCGACCGAGCCGTTGCGGACCCGCTCGACGAGGTACGAACTCAGCGGTTCGAGCGCGTCGGTGAGGTCGACCCCGCTCGACGCGCCCTGATAGTTCAGTTCGCGGCCGGCGTCGACGAGCGTCCGAACCCGGTCGAACTCGCCGACGGAGACCGTGTGGCCGGTCCCGCCCGAGACGGCCTGCAGGGCGTCGGCGATGGCCGGACCCGACGCCTCGCCGGCGTACTCCGCCGCCGTCGCCATGAGGAACAGGGCGTCGTAGGCGTTCGCCGCGTAGGGCTGGAGCGGCGCGATGTCGGAGAGCCGCTGGGTGAGGTGGAAGTAGCCGTCCGTCCGAACCGACGAGAGCGAGGCGCTGTAGAAGCCCTCGTAGTAGGGCGGAATCTCGCCGTCGAACATGCCCGCCGAGAAGACCCACGGGGCCTCGTGGTCGGACGCGCCGTAGGCGTCGAGGACGCCCCGTTCCTGTCCGGGGACGCTGACGAAGCCGACCGCGTCGGGCGAGTCGGCGAACGCCTCGTCGACGGCGCCGCCGAACTCCGCCGCGCTCGGGTCGTAGCTGACCTCGGTGACGACCTCCGCGTCGAGTTGGTCGCCGAGCGCGGTGCCGAGGTCGGAGCCGAACGCCCCGTCGACGGTGAGGAGGGCGACCCGGTCGGCGTCGGCGTACTGCGTCGCGTCGAGAATCTTCGCCATCGCGGTCGCCTGCAGGCTGTCGCTCGGGACGGTCCGGCCGAAGAACTTCCGGCCGTCGGCGCGCCCGGCGTCCGAGAGCCGCGGGTTCGTGCTCGCCGGACTCATCTCCATGACGGCGTCGTCGGCCGCCTTCGGAGCGAGCGCGAGCGACACGTCGCTGACGAGGCCCCCGACGAAGCCGACGACGCCCGCGTCGGCCAGCGAGGTGTAGCCGTCGGTCGCGACCGACGCGGACCCCTCCGTGTCCACGGTGGTCAGTTCGACCGGCCGCCCGAGCACGCCGCCGGCCCGGTTGATGTCCTCGACCGCCTGCTCGGCGGCGCGCTTGCCGTGCGTTCCCACCTGCTCCAGCGACCCGCTGACGGGCAACATCGCCCCGAATCGAACGGGCTCCCCGGACTCCGTTCCGAACGTCCCCACGCACCCGGCGAGCGAGCCGAGCCCCACCGCGCCGGCGGCCGCGCGGAGAAACGTTCGTCTATGGTGCCTGACTGTCACAGATTGCCCGAGACAACTCCCGTATATAATTTTGGGCCGCGGATTATCATACGCTGTATTTTTGGGACGATTGTCCAACATCGAACACGAAACGTAGATGTGCTACCATACGACACGACGTCGGGTCGGCGCGTCGGGCGGTCGGATTTCGGGACGCGCGCACTCCCGACGGACGGGGCATCGTAGCGTTTTATCCGCCGGCCCGCCCACGTGCGGACATGACTACTCAGGGAATCGTCGGACAGTTCCTCTCGTTGAAAGAGGAGACCGACGCCGACCTGCTCGCCATGCAGTGCGGCGACTTCTACGAGTTCTTCGCCGACGACGCCGAGACGGTCGGCCGCGAGCTCGACCTCACGGTCTCCCAGAAGTCCTCGCACGGGTCGTCGTACCCGATGGCGGGCGTGCCGCTGAACGACCTGACGCCCTACCTCAAGGCGCTCGTCGAGCGCGGCTACCGGGTCGCCGTCGCCGACCAGTACGAGACCGAGTCCGGCGACCTCCGCCGGGAAATCAAGCGCGTCGTCACGCCGGGGACGCTCCTCGAAACCTCCCGCGCCGACGCGCAGTTCCTCGCGGCCGTCGTGACCGCCGGCGACGGCGTCGGCCTCGCGTTCGCCGACATCACCACCGGCCAGTTCCTCGTCACCGAGGCCGCGACCGTCGACGACGCCGCGGCCGAACTCTACCGCTTTGCCCCCGTCGAGGTCCTCCCCGGTCCGGACCTGCGGAGCGACGACGAGACGCTCTCGCGCCTGCGCGAGGCCACCGACGCCTCCTTCTCGCTTTTCTCCACCGAGGCGTTCGCGCCGGGTCGCGCCCGCCACGCCGTCCGCGAGCAGTTCGGCGCGTCCACGGTCGATAGCGTCGGCCTCGACTCCGACCTCGCGACTCGCGCCGCCGGCGGCGTCCTCGCCTACGTCGAGGAGACGGGCGCGGGCGTCCTCCGGTCGATGACGCGCCTGCAGGTCTACCACCCCTCGGACCTGCTCGAACTCGACGCGACCACCCAGCGCAACCTCGAACTCATCGAGACGATGCACGGCGACCGCTCGGGGTCGCTTTTCGACACGATAGACCACACCGTCACCTCGCCCGGCGGCCGCCTCCTCCGCGAGTGGCTGACCCGCCCGCGACGCGACCGCGACGAACTCGCCCGCCGACTCGACGCCGTGGAGTCGCTCGCATTGGCCGCCCTCGCCCGCGAGCGCGTCCGCGAGGTACTTGACGGGGCGTACGACCTCGAACGACTCGCCTCCCGGTCGGCGTCCGGGAGCGCCCGCGCGTCCGACCTGCTTTCGGTCCGCGACACCCTCTCTGTGCTCCCCGCCCTCGCCGACGCCATCGAGGGGACCGAACTCGCCGACTCCCCGCTCGCGGAAGTCGTCTCGCGGCCCGACCGGGACGCCGCGGCCGACCTCCGAGCCGACCTCGACGACTCGCTCGCCGAGGACCCGCCGAAGACGGTCACGCAAGGCGGGCTGTTCCAGAAAGGCTACGACGACGACCTCGACGACCTCATCGAGCGCCACGAGTCGGCGAAGTCGTGGCTCGACACGCTCGCCGACCGCGAGAAGCGGGCCCACGGCCTCTCGCACGTCACCGTCGACCGCAACAAGACCGACGGCTACTACATTCAGGTCGGCAAGTCGGTCGCGGACCAGGTGCCCGACCACTACCGGCAGATAAAGACGCTCAAGAACTCCAAGCGCTTCGTCACCGAGGAGTTAGAGGAGAAGGAACGCGAGATTCTCCGGCTCGAAGAGGCCCGCGGCGACCTCGAGTACGAACTGTTCGAAGACCTCCGCGAGCGCGTCGCCCGGCGCGCCGAACTCTTACAGGACGTGGGCCGGACCATCGCCGAAATCGACGCGCTGGCGTCGCTCGCCACCCACGCCGCCGGCAACGGGTGGACGCGTCCCGAACTCACCGAGGCCGGGGCGCTCGACATCGAGGCCGGTCGCCACCCGGTCGTGGAGACGACGACCGACTTCGTCCCGAACGACCTCCGCATGGACGACGACCGCGGCTTCCTCATCGTCACCGGGCCGAACATGTCCGGCAAATCGACGTACATGCGGCAGGCGGCGCTCATCACGCTCCTCGCGCAGGTGGGGAGCTTCGTCCCCGCCCGAAGCGCCACCGTCGGCGTCGTCGATGGCATCTACACCCGCGTCGGCGCGCTGGACGAACTCGCGCAGGGCCGCTCGACGTTCATGGTCGAGATGCAGGAGCTGAGCAACATCCTCCACTCGGCGACCGAGGACTCGCTCGTCATCTTAGACGAGGTGGGCCGCGGGACCGCTACCTACGACGGCATCTCCATCGCGTGGGCGGCCACCGAGTACCTCCACAACGAGGTGCGCGCGAAGACGCTGTTCGCCACGCACTACCACGAACTGACGAGCCTCGCGGACCACCTCGACCGCGTCGCCAACGTCCACGTCGCGGCCGACGAGCGCGACGGCGACGTGACGTTCCTCAGGACCGTCGTCGACGGCCCGACCGACCGGAGCTACGGGATTCACGTCGCCGACCTCGCGGGCGTCCCGCACCCGGTGGTCGACCGCGCCGGCGACGTGCTCGACCGACTCCGCGAGGAGAAGGCCATCGAGGCGAAAGGCTCCGGGTCGTCGGAACCCGTACAGGCCGTCTTCGACGTGGGAAGCGGGCAGATGAACGTCGCCGAAGTCGATGGGACTGGCGGCGATTCGGCCGGCTCCGGCGCGCCCGCGAACGGCGCGACTGGCAACGACGCGGCGGGCAACGGCTCGGTGGACGCGGCCGCGGCCGTCGAGTCGAAGTCCGAGGCGGGCGACGCCGGGACCGAGGCCGAGTCCGAGGCCGCGCTGGACCCGGAGACCGAAGCCGTCCTCGACGAACTGCAATCGACCGACGTGAACGACACGTCGCCGCTGGACCTGATGGCGAAGGTGCAGGCGTGGCAGTCGAAACTCGACGGCGGTGACGGCGAATGAGCGACATCAAACAGCTCGACGAGAAGACCATCCAGCGCATCGCCGCCGGCGAGGTGGTCGAGCGGCCCGCCTCGGTCGTCAAGGAGCTGTTCGAAAACAGCCTCGACGCGGACGCGACGCGCATCTCCGTGGCCGTCGACGCCGGCGGCGTGGAGGGCGTCCGCATCCGCGACGACGGCGTCGGCATGAGCGAAGAAGACCTCGAACTGGCCGTCCGCGAGCACACGACGAGCAAAATCGGCGACATCGAGGACCTCGAAGCCGGCGTCGGCACCCTCGGCTTCCGCGGCGAGGCGCTCCACACCATCGGCGCGGTGTCGCGGTTGACCATCCGGTCGAAGCCCCGCGGCGGCGACGTGGGCACGGAGCTGAAATACGAGGGCGGCGAGGTCGAGTCGGTTCGACCCGCCGGCTGTCCAGAGGGGACCGTCGTCGAGGTCGACGACCTGTTTTACAACACGCCCGCCCGCCGGAAGTTCCTCAAGACGACGGCGACCGAGTTCGACCACGTCAACGCGGTCGTCACCCACTACGCGCTCGCCAACCCCGACGTGGCCGTCTCGCTCGAACACGACGACCGCGAGGTGTTCGCCACCGAGGGCCGCGGCGACCTGCAATCGACCGTGCTCTCGGTGTACGGCCGCGAAGTCGCCGAGTCGATGGTGCCCGTGGACCACGACGCCCCCGGCGTCGCCGTCTCGGGGCTCGTGAGCCACCCCGAGACGACACGGAGCACCCGCGACTACCTCTCGACGTTCGTCAACGACCGCTACGTCACGGACCGCGTGCTCCGCGAGGCCGTCCTCGACGCCTACGGCGGCCAACTCGACGCCGACCGCTACCCCTTCGCGGTGCTGTTCGTCGAGGTCGCGCCCGACGCCGTGGACGTGAACGTCCACCCGCGGAAGATGGAGGTCCGCTGGGACGACGAGTCCGGCGTCAAGCGCGACGTGACCGAGGCGGTCGAAGACGCCCTCCTGAGTCACGGTCTCGTCCGGTCGTCGGCCCCGCGGGGGCGGTCGAAAGCCGACGAAGCGGCCATCGAACCCGGTTCGTCGGGCGACGACGCGGCCTCGTTGGACCCACACGAGGTCCGAGAGTCGGATTCGGACGGCGAATCGGGAGACGCGGGCGACGCCGACCCCCCGTCAGCGCGGGACGTGCAGTCCGCGCGGGAGGCTCGGGAGGACCGAGCGGTCCACGAGTCGGGCCCTCGGGCGAACTCGGACGCGACCGCGACCCGCGACGCCGACCCGGACACCACGACTGCAACTGAACGGGAGGCGGGCGTCGACGCCGACAGTCCCGCTGGCGACCACGGCTCGCACGGTCCGACCGCCGAGACGCCTGCTGACTCGTCCGGAGCGACCGACCCGCCATCGTCCACGCCGCCGACGCCGCCCCGCGAGTACGACCTCGCGCCGGGGCCGGAGACGACCGAGCAGTCGTCGCTTTCGACCGACGACGAGACTGAACCGGAGGCGGCGCAGGACGCAAATTCGTCGGTCGAACCGGGTACTGACGAGAAAGAACCCCGAAGCCGCCGCTCCCGAATCGCCGCGCCGACGACCCAGCGCGACCTCTCGGGCGAGGAGGCGGACCTCTCGCCGGCGTTCGACTCGCTCCCGTCGATGCGAATCATCGGCCAACTCGCGGACACCTACATCGTCGCCGAGACCGACGAGGGGCTGGTGCTCGTCGACCAGCACGCCGCCGACGAGCGCGTGAACTACGAGCGCCTGAAAGGCGAGGTCGAAGGCGACACGCCGACGCAGGCGCTGGCCGAATCGGTCGAACTCGAACTCACCGCGCGCGAGGCGGCGCTGTTCGAGGAGTACCGCGAGGCGCTGGCGCAGGTGGGCTTCCACGCCGGGCGAACCGGCGAGCGGACCGTCTCGGTGCGGACCGTCCCGGCGGTGTTCGACGCCGCGCTCGACCCCGGCCTGCTCCGCGACGCGCTGACGGCGTTCGTCCGCGAGGAGGTCGACGGCGGCCGGAAGACCGTCGACGCCGTCGCCGACGAACTGCTGTCTGACCTCGCGTGTTACCCCTCCATCACTGGCAACACGTCGCTTCGGGAGGGCTCCGTGCTCGACCTGCTCGCGGCGCTCGACGACTGCGAGAACCCCTACGCCTGCCCGCACGGGCGTCCGGTCATCGTCGAGTTCGACCGCGACGAAATCGCCTCGCGCTTCGAGCGCGACTACCCCGGCCACGGCGGGCGGCGGCGCGAGGAGTAGCCCGAGCGGGTCGGGTCGGGTCGGGTCGGGTCGGGTCGAGTTGGGGCAGGTCGGGCGGGCGCGGCCGTCTCGTCGCGCTGGTCTCGCCGCCCTGCCCCGAGTCTCGGAACCGATAGCCGCGGCGAGGATTCAAGTCGGGGCACCGAGACAATGGAGGCGATGAACCCGCTGGTCGTTCTGGGCGTCTGCTTCGGGCCGCTGGTGCTCGTCGTCTCGTATCTCTTCACCGCGGCGACGGGGCCGAGCGTGCCGCCGTGGGCCGACGCGGTCGGGCAGGCGATTCGGCTCTACGGGACGGCGGCCGCCGTAATCGTCGGCCCGCTGGCGCTCTACGCCGACCGACTCGACCTCGCCCGCGAGAGCGACTGGGTTCCCTCGCCCGTGTACTACCTCGTGGCGGTCCCGTTCCTGAGCATCCCCATCGCGTTCATCTACCTCGTCCGGCGGCTGACCGCCACGTGAGCGGGCGCGGGGCGACCGAATCGGCCGCGGGCGCGAACCTCGTCGGCAACGCCGGAGGTTTATATCGCGCCCGCGAACGGCCGTCCATGACAGCACTCGTGACCTTCGGCGAGACGATGCTTCGGCTGTCGCCGCCGCGTGGCGAGCGACTCGAAACCGCCCGCGAACTCGAAGTGCAGGCGGGCGGCGCGGAGTCGAACGTCGCCGTCGCCGTCGCCCGACTCGGACGGGACGCCGCGTGGTTCTCGAAGCTCCCCGACTCGCCGCTCGGCCGGCGAATCGTCGGCGAACTCCGGAGCCACGGCGTCGACACCGACGGCGTCGTCTGGGCCGACGACTCCCGACAGGGCGTCTACTACCTCGAACACGGGGCGGCCCCGCGGCCGACGAACGTCGTCTACGACCGCGCCGACGCGGCCGTGACGACGCTGGAGGCTGGCGAGTTCGACCTCGACGCCGTCCGCGACGCCGAGGTGTGCTACACGACCGGCATCACGCCCGCGCTCTCCGAGACGCTCCGCGAGACCACGGCCGACGTGCTCGACGCGGCGCAGGACGCCGGGACGATGACCGCCTTCGACCTGAACTACCGGGCGAAGCTCTGGTCGCCCGACGAGGCGGCCGAGGCCTACCGCGACCTGCTCGGTTCCATCGACCTGCTTTTCGCCGCCGAGCGCGACGCGGCGACCGTCCTCGGGCGCGACGGCGACGCCGAGTCCGTCGCCCGCGGACTCGCCGAGGACTACGGTATCGAGACCGTCGTCGTCACTCGCGGCGAGGCGGGGTCGCTCGCGGTGTCCGACGGCGCGGTGTTCGAACAGGGCGTCTACGAGGCCGAGACCTACGACGCCATCGGCACCGGCGACGCGTTCGTCGGCGGCTACCTCGCGAAGCACCTCGACGGCGGAAGCGTGGCCGAGTCGCTGGAGTGGGCCTCGGCGACGGCGTCGTTCAAGCGGACCGTCGAAGGGGACATCGCCGTCGTCAACCCCGAAGACGTCGAGCGCGTCGTCGCCGACGAGGGCAACGGCATCTCGCGGTGAGCCGACGGGCGTCCCGACGACCGGACGGCCGACCGGCAGGCGTATTTCCGTCCGCCCAGTAGCCGCGGACATGGAGGTCACGACGACCGGCCGGTTCCGGGTCTATCGCAGTCCGCGCGACGGAGACGAACTCCTCTTGCTCGAACTCCCCGACGAGCGCATCGACTGGACCGACCCGGCCGTCGAGACCGACGCCGACGACGCCTACTCGCCGACGTACGTGCCGCAAACCGGCTACGGCGGCGACCTCGCCGAGCGCGTCTCGGCGCTCGAATCCGGAAACGAAATCGAGGCCACCCTGCGCTGGGAGGACGGCGACCCGCGCTTTGCGGCCGTGACGGTCCGCGACCGGACCCGCTTCCGGTTCGTCGGGGCCGCGACGGGGCTGTTCGAGGCCGCCCGCGAGACGTGGCGGGCGACCGGCGACGGCGAGGCCATCGGCTCGCGCGTCACCTACGGCACCGACGGCGACCCGAACGCCGTGCTCTACGTCTTCGCGAAACAGCCCGGCGCGCGCGACCTGTTCGACGAGTTCGGCGACGGCGTCGTCCCGCTGGACCCGCTTTTGGACCGTCTCGACGACGAGACCGACGCGCCGGACGTGCCCCGCGAGGTGTTCGTCCTGCGCCCCCTCGACGAGGAGTTCGTCCTCGTCGCCATCGCGCTCGACCGCGAGGGGCTGTTCGCGCGGACGATGCGCGACACCTACTGCTGACGCGCCCCGCGAGTCGCGCGGGCTGATGGCGACCGCCGCGGCTCACGCGGGACCGTCGTCGGCGTCGCTCGGCGCGCGGGACCCGCACTCGGAACACCGGTAGACGGTTCGCCAGCCGCCGCCGGTGACGTACCGCCGCCGAAACGAGTGTTTCGCGCCGCACTCGCCGCAGACCGTCGGCGGCCCGTCCGGGTCGGCCGAGTCGTGCATACGCCCAGTCGTGGCGGAGACAACCTAACTGTCACGCCGCCGGGCGTCGCCGCCGGGGCGTCTCCGTGCGTCGAGCGGTCGCTGGTCGGGAGAGCGCCGGGTCGGTCGTGGCGGACCGGGTCGGTTGCGAAGCGCCGGGGACTGGAGACGCGACAGGAAAGCGGGGCGACGGAGCGCGTCAGTCCTCTTGGGACCAGCGCTGGTAGACCGCGGAGCCGCCGAGAACGGCGAAGACGAGCGAGCCGAGACCGGGCGCGCCGACGGCCGAGATGACGGGGACGCCGACGACGACGGCAATCATGAGGACGATGCCGAGCGCGGCGAGGGCGGCGTAGTACTCGCTCCACGAGAGTTCGCCCTCGGGGACGACCTCCATGTAGACCGTCACGTCGCCCGCCTCGGCCAACGAGACGACCTTCGACTCCTCGTCGTAGTGCACGATGTCCAGTTCGACGAGCTTCGGGATATGGGTCTGTTGTAGCGAAACGTAGGCGCTCTGTCGGATGTTTCGCGGCGGCGGCGACTCCCCGGTCTCGGCTTCCGCGATGCGCTCCGAGAGTTCGCGGAGGGTCAGGTCGCCGTCCTGGAGGAACTCGATGGCCATCCGCCGGCGGTCGTTACTCAGTACCTCGTGAATTCGCGTCTCGGAGAGCCCGGGTTCGGATGTTGTCGCCATACGAGGATTCGATCGGTTTGTGACTGGTCGCTTCTCCTATATCAACAGTTCGCCTCCGGTATCGGAATCGAAAACGCCGACGGCGACGGAACACCCGGACGGAACCGCCGTCAGCCGAGGTTTCGGGGCGCATTGGCGACCGACGGCGGCCGAGAACCGGCCAACAGATACTTGCAACATCGTTCCCCCGTCGCGGTGCGAGCGGAGCCGATTCGGGGGACGATACGAATCTTTAATAGGAATTCCTACCGGAGTTAATATATGACCGTCGTCAGCGTCTCCATGCCGGAGGAGCTTCTGGAACGCATCGACTCGTTCGCCGGCGAGCACGGCTACACGGGGCGAAGCGAGGTCGTCAGGGAGGCCGCCCGGAACCTCCTCGGCGAGTTCGAGGACAAGAAGCTCGAAGACCGCGAGCTGATGGCCGTCGTCACCGTCATCTTCGACTACGAGACGACCGCCGTCGAAGAGCGGATGATGGGCCTGCGACACGAGTACGAGGGCCTCGTGAAGTCGAACTTTCACAACCACGTCGGCAACCACTACTGCATGGAGCTGTTCGTCCTCGAAGGACAGCTCTCGGACATCTCGACGTTCGTCGGGAAGATTCGCGCGACCCGCGACACCCTGAGCGTCGACTACTCGGTGATGCCGGTCGACGAGTTCACGGGCATCGTCGAGGACTGACGGGTCGGGACAAACGCCGCCGGAGACGACGCCGACGAGAAGACTCAACAGGCCGCGGCGGCGACATCGAGCGATGAGCGACGCCGTCCCCATCGTCATCTACACGCGCACGGAGTGCCACCTCTGCGACGAGGCCGAAGCGACCGTCCGCGAGGTCGCCGCGGAGGCGGACGTCCCGGTCGATATCGACCTCGTGAACGTCGACGCCGACGAGGAACTCCGCGAGAAGTACGGCGAGCGCGTGCCGTACGTCTACGTCGACGGCCGGCCCGCGTTCAAGTTCCGCGTCGACGCCGACCGACTCAGGGAGAAGTTGACCGCCGCGCGGGAGTGAGCGGCGTCGTCCGCGCCGTCACCGACGGCGACGAACGACGCCGGGGTCGCGCGCTTCGAGGCGGGCGTACGACTATCACCTCGGCGCACCTTCTGATACGCATGGAAGCTGACAGACGACTCCTCCGAGGGGCGCGGGAGCGGCTCGATGGATGGACGTACACGGCCCGCGACCGGGCGTACCGCGAGCTGTTCGCCGGCGACGACGCCGCCGTCACGGCCGAGGAGCGACAGCTTCTCGACGAGGTGGACGCGGAACTCGCGGGCGACGGCGACGACGGGCTCTGGGGCACAGACGAGTACGCCGTCGTCATGGGCCATCCGAAGAACCACCCGATTTCGGTCGTCTGCACCCGTCACTCCGAGATTCCGGCGTCGTGGTCGCGGGGCGGCGAGAGCCTGACCGAACCCGAGCGCGAGCAGTTCAACGACCTCCTGTGGGACTACTGCGAGCGCGTCCGCCGGTACGTCCAAGACGAGGTCAACGAGTTCGTCGGGGTCGCGGCCGTCCCGGAGGAGTAGCCCGAGGCCGATGCGCGTCATCCACCCGGCGGACCACCGGACCTGTTATCGGTGCGGCGAGCGCGCCGACGTGGTCGTCGCCCGCGGCCACGACCTTCGGTACAGCTGTTGGGACTGTTCGCACTCGCTTCTCGAACACGGCGGCGTCATCGTCGCGGGCGAACTGGGGAAGTCCCGCCCGCGGTCTCGGTGAACCCCGGCGGCACCCTCTCCAGAGTCCCAGATATCGCCGACTCGACCCGGGTTCGCCTCGATTCCGACGCCGTGAGAACGAGTCCCGTATTCAAGCCCCCGGAGACCCTAACGGTCGACTATGAGTGATGGAGATACGCTGGACGCCGTCCGTGAGTTCGAACACGACGGAACCACGTACAAGATGGCGGACCTGACCGTACTGGAAGAACAGGGCCTCTGCGAACTCGACAAACTCCCGGTGAGCATCCGCATCCTGTTGGAGTCCGTACTGCGGAACGTCGACGGCGACATCGTCACCGAGGAGGACGTGCGAAACGCCGCCTCGTGGGAGCCGGACGTGCCGAACGTCGAAGTCCCGTTCACGCCGTCTCGCGTGGTGTTACAGGACCTGACGGGCGTGCCCGCGGTCGTCGACCTCGCGGCGCTTCGGTCGGCGGCCGACCGCGCCGGCAAGGACCCGAAGCTCGTCGAACCCGAGGTGCCGTGTGACCTCGTCATCGACCACAGCGTGCAGGTCGACTTCTTCGGCTCGCCCGACGCCTACGAGAAGAACGTCGAGTTGGAGTACGAGCGCAACGCCGAGCGCTACAAGGCGCTCAAGTGGGCGCAGAACGCCTTCGACAACTTCAGCGTCGTCCCGCCGGGCACGGGCATCGTCCACCAGGTGAACCTCGAACACCTCGGGCGCGTCGTCCACGACCGCGAGTGGCGCGGCGACCGCTGGCTCCTCCCCGACACGCTCGTCGGCACCGACAGCCACACGCCCATGATAGGCGGCATCGGCGTCGTCGGCTGGGGCGTCGGCGGCATCGAGGCCGAGGCGGCGATGCTCGGCCAGCCCATCACGATGAAGCTCCCCGAGGTCGTCGGCGTCAGACTCGACGGCGAACTGCCGGAGGGCGCGACCGCGACCGACCTCGTGTTGCACGTCACCGAACAGCTCCGCGAGGTCGGCGTCGTCGACCGCTTCGTCGAGTTCTTCGGCCCCGGCGTGGGGAACCTGTCTGTCCCCGACCGGGCGACCATCTCCAACATGGCCCCCGAACAGGGGTCGACCATCAGCGTCTTCCCGGTCGACGAGGCGACGCTGGACTACCTCGAACTCACGGGCCGCGAACCCGAACACATCGAACTCGTCCGCGAGTATCTCGAATCGCAAGGCCTCTTCGGCGAGCAACACCCCGAGTACACGGAGACGGTCGACGTGGACCTCTCCGCCGTCGAACCGAGCCTCGCCGGACCGAAGCGCCCGCAGGACCGCGTCGCCATGGGCGACATGAAGACGCACTTCCGGAACCTCCTCTACGGCGAGTTCGAGGAGGTCGTCGCCGACGTGGACGAGGAGGCAATCACCCGCTGGCTCGGCGAGGGCGGGGGCGGCGACCCCGACGGCGAACTCGCGGGTGACGGCGGGACGCTGACCGAGACGCCCGAGGCGGCCCCCGACGAACCCGACCTCGGCGAGCTGACGAAGCGCGTCGAGGTCGACCTCGGCGGCGAGACGGTCGAAATCGGCCACGGGAGCGTCGTCGTCAGCGCCATCACGTCCTGTACGAACACCTCGAACCCCTCTGTCATGGTCGCCGCGGGCCTGCTCGCGCGCAACGCGCTGGAGAAGGGTCTCGACGTGCCGGAGTACGTGAAGACGAGCCTCGCGCCGGGGAGCCGCGTCGTCACGGAGTACCTGAAGAAGGCCGACCTGCTCCCGCACCTCGAAGCGCTCGGCTACGACGTGGTCGGCTACGGCTGTACCACCTGTATCGGCAACGCCGGGCCGCTCCCGGAACCCATCGAGAACGCCATCGACGAACACGGCCTGTGGACGACGAGCGTCCTCAGCGGCAACCGCAACTTCGAGGCGCGGATCCACCCGAAGATTCGCGCGAACTACCTCGCCAGCCCGCCGCTGGTCGTCGCCTACGGCCTCGCCGGGCGGATGGACATCGACCTCGAAACCGACCCGCTCGGAACCGACGACGAGGGCAACGCCGTCTACCTCGCGGACATCTGGCCGGACGCCGACGAGATTCGAGAGACCATCCACGACAGCGTCGACCCGTCGATGTTCCGCGAGAAGTACGCCGAGGTGTTCGAGGGCGACGAGCGCTGGGAGGCGCTCGAAGCGCCGACCGGCGACGTGTACGACTGGGACGACGACTCGACCTACATCCGCGAGCCGCCGTTCTTCACGGACTTCCCGCTGGAGAAACCCGGCGTCTCCGACATCGAGGGCGCCCGCTGTCTCCTGACGCTCGGCGACACGGTGACGACCGACCACATCAGCCCCGCCGGGCCGTTCGGGTCGAAGCTCCCGGCCGGCCGGTGGCTCGTGGACCACGGCGTCGACCCCGTGGACTTCAACACCTACGGCTCCCGCCGCGGCAACCACGAGGTGATGATGCGCGGGACGTTCGCCAACGTCCGCATCGAAAACCAGATGCTCGACGACGTGGAGGGCGGCTACACGATTCACCACCCGACGGGCGAGGAGACGACCGTCTTCGAGGCCAGCCAGCGCTACCGCGAGGAGGGAACCCCGCTCGTCGTCCTCTCGGGCGTCGAGTTCGGGACCGGCTCCAGCCGCGACTGGGCGGCGAAGGGGACGGACCTCCTCGGCGTGCGCGCGACCATCGCCGAGAGCTACGAGCGCATCTACCGCGACAACCTCGTCGGCATGGGCGTCCTCCCGCTCCAGTTCGAAGACGGCGACTCGTGGGAATCGCTCGGCCTCGACGGCTCCGAGCAGTTCGACATCCGCGGCCTCGACGACGGCCTCGAAGTCAACGACGAACTGACCGTCGTCGCCACGAGGGACGACGGGACCGAAATCGAGTTCGACGTGACCGCGCAGGTCGGCACCCCCGCCGCGGTGACGTACGTCGAAAACGGCGGCATCCTCCACTACGTGCTCCGTCGCCTCCTGACCGAGAACTGAGTCGGGGGAAATCGAAGGGCCGAGTCGGAAAACCGAGTCGAGGAACCGACTCGGAGCGACGCCTCGACCGTGTTCGACCCACGCGTCGGACTCACGGAGCGTCACGAATCGGCGAAGACGCGTAGATTCTTCACCGGATGTGTGCTACTATATATCATGGCAACCGTGACACCCGCGGCCCGCCCGACGTGGACGGACCTCACGCGTCGCGGGCTGGCGACCGCCGCGGTCGCAACCGTGGCGAACGCGTTCCTGTTGGCGCTCGTCCTCGAAACGGGGCTCGTCGAGCCGTTCGCGCCGCTTTCGTACCCGCCGGTCGTGCTCTTTTCGGCCGTCGGCGCGGTCGCGGCGACGCTCGTCTACGGGCTTTTCGCGGCCCGCGTCGCCGACGCGGACCGGACGTTCGTCAGGGTCGCCGCCGCGGTGCTCGTGGCGTCGTTCATCCCCGACATCGGACTCCTCTACGTCGACCCCGGCGCGACGGTGCCGGGCGTGGTCGTGCTGATGGTGATGCACGTCGTCGTCGCGGCGGTCTGCGTGGCGTCGTTCACCGAACTCGGCTGGGGCGTCCCGAAGGGAACCCACCCGGACGCGACCGAGGAGTGACCGCCCGACCGCCGGCATCCGGCCCCGACTGTGCCACTGCGAGACGACCGGAGCGCCGCGGCGGGTCCCCCACCTTCCACTGTGCGACCACCTTTTAGGATAGCCTAAAAACCGAAGACACTATGTTGTTTTAGGTTGGCCTAAACGGTATGGCCGACAAGGAGTCCCACCGGTCGTCGGGACCGAACCGACGCGGCGCGCTCGCGTGCGGCGGCGGAACCGCCGCGGGTGCGTGTTGAACATGCGCGATTGCCTCGGCGTCGAGACCACCGGGTCGGGCGCACCGGCGCGGTTGGGCGCACCGGACAGACGGGGACGCGGACGTGATTGGTGACGAGGCCGCGGACGTCCGAGACGCGCTGGGCCGCGTCGAGGGCGAGCGCGAGCAGGTGCTGGCGAAGCGACGGGCCGTCGAGCGGTTCGAGCGGCGCGTGCGAAAGCTCGCCGCACAGCCCGCGCGAGCGACCGCGTGCGGGACGGCGTCGATGCCGGCGGCGACCCGGCGAGACGCCGCCGGCGGGGGACGGCGACGGGTCCGCGAACTGTTCGCCGAGACGATACGCGCCCACAGCGTCGCCGACGGGGACGAGTCCGAACCGCTCTCGGTGACGATTCGCGAGGAGTTCGGACCGGAGGTCTCGGCGGCGCTCGATTCTGACACGGGAGGCCGGTTCACGCCGGCGGTCAAAGAGGCGGTCGTGTCGGCGGCGGCGGACCGGAAACGCGGCCTCGACGGGATGCGTCGGGCGCTCGACGGCGAGGAGCGGTCGCTCCGAGCGGCGCTCGCCGTGCTCGACGAGTGCGAAGACTGGCTGGTGCGGGCGGACGAGACGCCGCTTTCGGGACTGGGGTTCGACGCCCTCCGGCGGCGTCACGAGGCGCTCGCCGACCGCCGCGAGGCGTGCGACCGACTGGTCCGCGAGCGACAGCGTCGTCTCGGCGGGGCGACCCACCACACCGCGGCGGTCGAAGTCGACCACCGACTGCTCGCGGCGTATCTCTACGAGGACCGCGCGACCGACTACCCGGTCTTGGCGGCCGCGACCCGCGTTGACGGCGTCTGTGCGGACTGTCAGCGGGCCGTCCGCGACCACCTCGTCCGCCGCGTATGATCGGCGCGCCGCAGTACCTCCTCACGCTGTACATCGCCGAGCGGGAGGGCGACGAGGAGACGCCGATTTCGCCGGGCTACGTCGCCGACGCGCTCGACCGCTCGCCGCCCGCGGCGACAGAGCGCCTCCAGAACCTCGACGCCAAGGGGCTCGTGGAGTACGAGCCGTACGAGGGCGCGACGCTCACGGCGGAGGGCCGCGACGCGGCCGCGGACCTCTACGACACCTACCGGACCCTCTCGCGGTTCTGCCGGGACGTGCTCGGCCTCGACGACCACGAGGACGAGGCGATGCAACTCGTCGGAAACGTCAGCCGGACAGTCGCCGAACGCCTCGCGGCGACACTGCTCCGCGACGAGGCGGACGGGAGCACCGAGACGGGGTCGCAGTCGTCGCCCGACACGCTCGCGGAGTGAACGAGTCGAGCGGGACCGCAGAAAGTGTTATCTATCATTAATTGTCACGAATGCGCCGGGTCAGAACCGCACCCTTTTTGTTTTAGGTATCCCTAAAGTCTCGCAATGGGCGCAGGTACGCAGTCGAACTCTGAATCCGCGTCGGAGCCCGACCGACCCGACTCCCCCGAGATATCCGTCTGCAAGGGCGGACCGGGGAAGTCGGTGTTCATGGAGTCGGGCAACAGCGACGGCTGGATTTCGAGCGACGTGACTATCGACGTCACTCGGTAACGCCAGACCTCACTCGGTTCCGTTCCGTTCCATCCCGTCCCGTTCCGGCCCATTCGAAGGAGCGTGCTCGGGTCGCGAGCGCGGCGAGTACGGTCGCTACGCGTCTAACGGGGGTTCCGCGAGAAAACGGTCGGTCGTCGGAGCGGGGACCGGGTCCTCCGACGCGTCGGCGACGACGCTTACTGAACGAGCGTGTCGTCTTCGAGGTAGTGGTCGATGACGTGGGCGTGTTCTTCGATTTCGATGAGTTGCTCGCGGAGCATGTGGGCCGTCGCGTGGTCGCCGAGACCCGCGGCGAGTTCGATGTGCTCGCGGTAGCTCTCGATGATGTCGCCGTACATTTCGAGGTCGTTCTCCAGCGACGTGCGGATGTCGTAGGCGTCCTCGTCCTCGGGCTCGACGGTCGCGGCCTCGCTCAGCGCGGGCATGCTGGCGTGGGGGACGCCGCCGATGGACTGGAGGCGCTCTGCGACTTCGTCCGCGGCCTCCTCGACTTCCTCGTAGGCCTCCTGAAGGAACTCGTGGAGGCGGAGGTGTTCGGCACCCTCGACGTTCCAGTGGTGCTTGTGGAGCTGGTGGTAGAGGACGTACGCGTCCGCGAGGTCGGTGTTCAGCGCTTCGATTATCTGTTCGGCCTTCTCGGTGTCGAGTCGAACCGGGTTGTCGCCGACACTGCCTGCTTCCTTGAGGACTGACTTCTGTGTGCTCATCTCGACTGGTAGTTGGGGCTGGGGCCACTTAATACTTATCCGAGAACGAACAATTTTTCGTGTTGCCTAAAATCCCGTTTGTCGAAGTTGGCCAATCGCTTCGAAAACGGCGAATGAAGCGTGTGAACTGGGTACACGGGGTCGAACGGCTCGGCCGAAAGAGGGCGTCCGGTTCGCACCATATATCACATCTATTATGCTATTTTTCGCTCGGCCAGTCGCCGTTTCGTGCGGTTCGGTCAGTGCGAACGGAGACCCGATTTTTCGGGTCTGAGCCGGCCGCGAACCACCGTGTGCTCCACCGCGTCCGCGACGGTTCGGTCGTTCGACCAACACCCTTTTGCGCGGTGCCGTCCAGCGAATAGCCGTGTTCCGACCAGTGCCTAGCGCGGCCGACGACTCGCCGATGCGCGGCGTCACCGACCGCACGCGGGGAGCGTAAGGTGTTCGCCGACGCCCTCCGGTATCCGTTTGCGGACCGCACGCGAGTGGACGGCACCGCGACGTGCCTCGTCGCGCTCCTTGTCGCCGTGACGCTCCTCCGCCTCGCGGCGCGGCTCTGGCCCGACCTCACGTTTCTGGCGCCGGCGGCGCTCGGCGTCGTCCCGCTTTTCGCCTTCTTCGGTCTCGTCGGCGGCGTGCTCGCCGGCGACGGCTTCCCCTCACTGGCGACGGCCGAGACGCTCAGGCTCGCCGGGCGACTGCTCGGCGTCGCCGCCGTCTACCTCCTGCCGGCCGCGGTCACCGTCGTCGCCGTCGCCTACGTCACCGCGACCGGGACGGTTCCGGCCGTACTGACCGGCGTGACGACGGCGATGCTCGCGACCGTCGCGCTACTCGTCACGGTCGTCTGCGCGTATCTCTTGCCGGTCGCGGCCGCCGTGAGCGTCCGCGAGGGACTCCGCGCCGGGCTTCGACGAGACGCCCTTGGCGGGGCGGTCTCGGCGACGTACTTCCTCGCGTGGGTGGGCGCGGCCGTCCTCGTCGTCCTCTCGTGGAGCGCGCTCGCGGCGACGATTTCGCGGAGCGTCGCCGCCCTCCTGGCGCTCGGGTGGTGCGCGTACGCCCACGTCGCCGCCGCGGCGCTCGTCGCCGAAGGCGTCGACCGAACCCACCACTGGTGAGACGCGGCGCGCGGTCGAACGACGGGAAAAGGAGTCGCAGTCCGGTTAGCTGAGGTCGATCTGCTGTGCGGCTTCCTCCATCGACCGGTTGTGGAGCGCCTCGCCCGTGTTGCGGTCGAAGAGGTGAATCGCCTCCTCGGGAATCCGCGCGACCACCGCCTCGCCCGAACTGACGGGGGTGAGGCCGTCCGTGGTCGCGACCAGCGTCGCCGCGCTCTCGGAGTCCGCGTCGGGGTCGAACTGCAGGTACAGCGTGTTCTCGTCGCCCATCGGTTCGACGACGTCGACCGTCATCTCGAAGTCGTGGTCGCCGCCCGCGGTCTCGACGAGTTCGACGGACTCGGGTCGGATTCCGAGGACGAGCTCGGTCGCGTCGCCGACGTCGTCGCGTATCTCCGCGCCGACCGGGTACTCGAAGGCGTCACCGACCAGCCGGTCGCCTTCGAGCGTCACGTCGAAGAAGTTCATCGACGGCTCGCCGAGGAAGCTCGCGACGAACTGGTTCGCGGGCTCGTGGTAACACTCGAGCGGCGTCGCGATCTGCTGGAGCTCCCCGCCGTCGAGGATGGCGATTCGGTCGCCCATCGTCATCGCCTCCGTCTGGTCGTGGGTGACGTAGACGGTCGTGACGCCGAGGTCGTCTTGGAGCCGCTGGAGCTCCGTCCGCATCTGCGCGCGGAGCTTCGCGTCGAGGTTCGAAAGCGGCTCGTCCATCAGGAACACCTCGGGGTCGCGCACGATGGCGCGGCCGAGCGCGACGCGCTGTTGCTGGCCGCCCGAGAGGTCGCTCGGCTTCCGGTCCAGCAGGCTCGGGATGTCGAGGAGGTCGGCCGTCTCCGAGACCATCCGGCTGATTTCGTCGTCCGGGAGGTCCGTCGACTCCTCCAGGCCGAACGACATGTTCTGGCGGACGGTCATGTGCGGGTACAGCGCGTACGACTGAAACACCATCGCGATGTCCCGTTCCTGAGAGGGGACGTCGTTGATGACGCGGTCACCGAGCGAAATCGTGCCCGACGTAATCGTCTCCAGGCCCGCGATCATCCGGAGCGTCGTCGACTTCCCACAGCCCGATGGGCCGACGACGACGAGGAACTCCCCGTCGTCGATCGACATCGAGATGTCGTCGACAGCGACGATTTCGTCGTCGCCGTCCTGGAACGTCTTCGTTATCGAATCGAGTTCAAGCGTTGCCATATCTCTGAGTAGGTATCGTTAGTGAGCTGTCGGTTCCGCGCCGCGGCGAGCGCCTCCGGCGGCCGCGGTCGCCGTTCGAGTCGGCCTCGACGGCGGCCACGTCCCTGTGACGACGCGTCACGCGGCCACCCCCTCGGCGAACTCGTCGCCGAAGAAGATGTACACCGCGAGCGTCGGGAGCGCCGCGAAGAACGCCCCGGCCATCCGGAGCGCGAAGTCCTGTCCCTCCATCGAGGTGCCGAGCCCGGCGAGAATCAACACGACGGGGGCCGCGGGACTCGACTCCGTCGAGACGAGCACCAGCGTGAACAGGAGGTCGTTCCATATCTGGGTGAACTGGTAGATGAGGACCACGGCGAACATCGGCCCCGAAAGCGGGAAGACGATGCGCCGGTACACCCGACGGAGCGTCGCCCCGTCGAGGCGCGCGGACTCTATCATCTCTTCGCTCATCGTCTTGTAGTACGTCCGGAACAGGAGCGTACAAATCGGAATCCCGTAGGCGACGTGCGTCACCACGAGCTCGACGATGCCGACGTAGTCGTCCGGGATACCGAGCGCCCAGACGAACGAAAGCAGGTCCGTGAGCTGAGCCCACTGCGACCAGAACTGCGTCAGCGGCACCAACACGGCCTGGTACGGGATGAAGATGCCCGCGATGATGAGCGCCAGCACCAGCGCCTTGTACGACTGCTTCCAGTCGGGAATCGTCAGCCCGTACGCCGTGATGCTCCCGACGAACGCCGAGATAATCGTCGCGGGCACGGCGTACAGCATGCTGTTGCCCATCCCTCGCAGGAGGGCCTCGACCGCCGCCTGCCACTTCGCCAGCGTGAACCCGGACGGTCCGGGCGGGGCGAACGGCGCGGTCTGGACGATTGCGGTCCCGGTCTTGATCGACGTGACCAACCCGGACTCGATCGGGACGAGATAGAACCCCGCCGCCAACAGCAGGACGACGTACAGACCGGCGTCCTCTATCGTCATCTGCTCGACGTTCCGGCGTAGCCGGTCCGTGATCGTCGCCGTTCCGCCGTCCGTTCGAAGCGTGTCGTCTTTCATAGGTTGTTCCTCCGGTATTCGTAGACGAGGTACGGGCCGATGACGCCGAGCGCCATCGCAAAGAGGACGATTGCAATCGCCGCGCCGTACGCCCAGTTGAGGTTCGCATACGCCTCGCGGACCATCTTCGTCGCCAAGATGTCGGCTCCGTTCGGCGGCCGGTAGCCGCCGACCAGCGAGTAGAGGAAGTCGAACGCCTTCATGCCGAACACCATCAGCACGACGGCGGCGCTTATCGTCGCGCCCTTCAACTGCGGGATGATGACCCGCCAGTACATCTTCAGCGTCGACGCGCCGTCGACTTTCGCCGCCTCGTAGTGTTCGTCCGGAATCGCGCGGAGTCCGGCGAGGTACACGACCATCGCGTACCCGGAGAACTGCCACATCAACGCGAAGATGACCGCCCAGAGGACGATGTTCTGATCGCCGAGCCAGCTAATCGGGCCGAGTCCGAAAACGCCGATGACGCGGTTGGCAATCCCGTTGTTGAAGTTGTAAATCCACAGCCAGAACTGCGCCGTCACGACGAACGAGAGGCTCATCGGCAGTAGATAGATCGTCCGGAACGAGTTCTCGAACCGGATTCCGCGGTCGATAAGAATCGCCAGTATGAGGCCGACCGCGAGCGTCCCTGCCGTGAACGCGACGAGCAGGATGAACGTGTTGACCGCGGCGTCGATGAACCCCGAGTCCGCGAGCGCCCGCGTGTACATCTCGAAGTCGAGGTTCGAGTAGTCCGGCGCGTTCGCGAACCGCTGGTAGTCGGTCAGCGAGATGAGGAAGTTCCAGATGACCGCGCCGTAGACGAAAAGCCCCATCAGCAGGAACGGCGGAATCCAGAAGATCGACGATTCGAGGAAGTCGCTTCCGAGCCGATCGTCTATCCCCGCGGCGAGGCGGTCCAAGACGCCCGATTCGGCCCCCGGATTCGGGGAGTCCTCGCTTACGACGCCACCGTCGGTACGGACCGCGTCGCGCCCGCTTTCGTCACCGTCGCCGACCCGCTGGTCGTCGCTAGCACTGAGGTTGATCGCACGGCGCACTCGTTGATAAAAATTTGACATTTCTTACGGTTCAGTTCGAGACCGCGTCCAGGAACCCCTGCGTCGCGGCGTCGACGTTGTACGGTCCGGTGAACTCCGAGGAGATGACTTCGTTGAGCGCCGTCATCGTCGAAGAGGAGACACCGAGTCCGTGCTGGAGGTTCGGCGGACGGTACTCCGCGTTGGCGAAGTCCTCGGCGGTCTCCTGGAGGTACGGTCCGAACTCTTCCATGCTCACGTCGGTCCGGGTCGGAATCGAGCCCTTGTACTGGTTAAACGCGATCTGCGCCTCGGGACTGCCGACGAACGCCGACCAGGCCTTCGACGCCTCCGGCGTCGGGTTGTCGGCCGGGTAGAGGAACGAGTCCATGTGGAGCGTGTACATCCCCTCCGTGCCGGGGAACGTCTTGAAGCCCCAGTCTTCGCCGTAGTCGAAGTTCTCGGCGTTCCGGAACGCGCCGGCCGCCCAGTTACCCTGGTGGATGAAGGCGGCGTTGCCGTTGATGATGTTCTGGTTCGACGAGGTGAGGTTGAGCGAGGCCGCGTCGTCGGAGATGTAGTTTTCGAGCATCTCCGCGGTCGTCTCGAAGGCCGAGCGAACCGCGCTCTCGGAGGCCTCACCGTTGAGGAAGTCCATGTACGGCTGGTAGCCGTTCACGCCGAGCATCACGGCGCCCCACAGCTGTGTCGTCGTCCACGTGCCGGACATCGCGTGGGTCATCGGAACCGCGTCGGTCTCGCTTTGCAC
Source organism: Haloferax sulfurifontis (assembly GCF_014635105.1). Lineage (NCBI taxonomy): Archaea > Methanobacteriati > Methanobacteriota > Halobacteria > Halobacteriales > Haloferacaceae > Haloferax > Haloferax sulfurifontis. The sequence goes on along the minus strand of NZ_BMCI01000002.1, from coordinate 581,930 downwards.
CGTCTCGAACGCGTCGATGAGCGCCGAGGGGCTGTTCAGCGAGTCGACGTCGATGCCGGCCTCATCGACGACCGAGACGTTGTAGAACAGGCAGTTCAGGCGGTGGGAACCCAGCGGGACGGCCCGGTAGCTACCGCCCTGCTGGTGGAGTTCGACCGCCTCGTCGATCATCACTTCTTCGAAGTTGTTCTCCTCCCAGACGTCGTCGACGCTTCCGAGGACGCCCTCGTAGCGGAGGAGGTTCGGGCCCGGCCAGTTGGCGAACGAACCCGGCGGGTCGTTGCTCTGGAGCCGGTTCGCAATGACCGCGTCGAGGTTCTGATTCCCGCCGCCGCCGATGGGGTTCATGTCGAGACCGACGTCGGGATAGGCCTCGTTGAACGCCGCTTCGAGCGCTTCGGCCGCCGCGGCGCCGTCGCCGCCGGTCCAGCCGTGGAGCACCTCGACCGGGGCGCTACTACCGCCGTCACCGCCGTCGCCGCCGTCTTCGGTGGTACTGTCGCCACCCGCTTCAGTAGTACCACCGTCGCCGCCGTCATCGGAACCGCCGCCGCCGGAACAGCCGGCGAGCCCCATCGTCGCGAGCGCTCCCGCGCCGGCGACGTACTGGCGCCGACTGAGTCGACTATTATCAGACTGGCTATCGCGTGACATGCATGAAAAATATTGGACCCATCGTACTTAACGATTGATATTCATTTACTCGGGATAATAGTAAAAATTCTCAGACGGGGCTAATCACCAGAATTCCGGAGGAAGAAACCCTCGAACGTCAGGTATCTCGTCCGAGCACAATCGCCGACTTCCCGCTGTGTGGCTCGACGTCGCCGTCAACGGCGAACGCAGAGCAGTTGGACGCGTGACGTGAACGGGAAGCGAAATAAACGCTGTGAGAGCGGCAGTCGCGTCAGTTCGCGTCTCGTCCTCGATGGAGGGGATGCGCGCGCAGTACTTGCACCTCGCATCTTCGCCGCGCGCGCCGAGTAATCGACGAGGCACCACTCGTGACAGCTCCGACACCGGTACTCGACGTACCGCCACAGGTCCGTCTCTCGACGAGCCCGCGACATCTACCGAACACCCCCGGCTAAAGTTATCGCCCGACCGCGGGCACGTCCGTGAGCAGAGCTTATGGAACTGGGATTTTTGGGCGTTTTGATATTTCGCGGAAACGGGGAAGTCAGGCGCGTGAGGGTCCGTAGATGGCCTTTTTCATCAGCAACGGAGCGACTAAAAGTATTATGGGCCCCATGGGGTTCGAACCCATGACCACCCGGTTATGAGCCGAGCGCTCTGACCAGACTGAGCTAGGGGCCCTCGGTCGATTCTTTCCCGTCGTCCCTCTTATGTCTTATCAGAAGCCGTCGCCGACGAACCGGAGACGAGTCGCTCGTCGGGGTGAGAAACGGAGAAGCGCCACCGCCAGGACTCGAACCTGGGACAACCTCGTTAACAGCGAGGTGCTCTACCAACTGAGCTACGGCGGCTTTCGTCTGCACTCTCTCGTATTCGATGTTTCTTGATAGGGCTTTCGTTTTTAACCGACGGCTGGCGGATGCCACCGCCTGACGCGGTCGCAGGAGCACCGTCACGCTTTCGCCCGCCCGCGGGGAACCAGCGGGCATGACGAACTCGGACCTCGACGCGGTCGTCGCCGCGGTCCGCGAGCGCATCGACCCCGACGAGGCGGAGCGTCGGGCGCTCGCGGACGCCGCGGCGGCGCTCGAATCCCGCGTCCACGACGCCCTCGCGGACCTGCCGGTGGACGCCGACGCGCTCCAAGTCGGCAGTACCGCCCGCGGCACGTGGCTCTCGGGCGACCGCGACATCGACCTGTTCGTGCGCTTCCCGGCCGACCTCGACCGCGAGGAACTCGAAGCGTACGGCCTCGAAGTCGGCCACTCCGTCCTCCCCGACGGCCACGAGGAGTACGCCGAACACCCCTACGTGAAAGGCGACTACGGCGGCTTCGACGTGGACCTCGTCCCCTGTTACGACGTGCCGTCCGCCTCGGACATCCGCTCTGCGGTCGACCGGACGCCGTTCCACAACGCCTACCTGACCGAGCGCCTCGACGACGGCCTCGCGGCGGACGTGCGCGTCTTCAAGCGCTTCCTGAAGGGCATCGGTGCCTACGGGAGCGACCTCCGAACCGAGGGCTTCTCGGGCTATCTCGCCGAACTCCTCGTGGTCGAACACGGCGGCTTCGAACCGTTGCTCCGGGCGGCCGCCGATTGGAGCCCGCAGGTCGAGTTCGACCCGGAGGACCACGGGACGCGGCGTTTCTCCGACCCGCTCGTCGTCATCGACCCGACCGACCCCGAGCGGAACGTCGCCGCGGTCTGCTCGGCGGAGAACGTCGCGCGGCTCCAGCACTACGCCCGCGACCTGCTTTCTGACCCGCGGGAATCGCTGTTCTTCCGGCCCGACCCGCCGGCGCTCGACGCCGACGGCGTTCGCGACCACCTCGACCGCCGCGGCACCACGGCCGTCGCCGTCGTCTTCGACTGCCCGGACCTCGTGGACGACCAGCTCTACCCCCAGCTCAGAAAGTCGCTGACCGGCGTCGCCGACGGCCTCGACAGACGCGGCTTCGACGTGTTCCGGCGCGCGACGTTCGCCGACACCGAAGACGACGCCGACGGCGAGGCCGTCCTGTTCGCGGAGCTCTCGGTGGCCGAGCGCCCGACAGTCGAGCGCCACGAGGGGCCGCCGGTCCACGTCCGCCAGCACGCCGAGGGGTTCTACGGCGCGTACGAGGGCGGCGACGACCACTACGGGCCGTTTCTCGACGGCGACCGCTACGTGGTCGAGCGCGAGCGGGAGTTCACCTCGGCGACCGGCTTCCTCGAAAGCGACGCGCTGTTCGACGTGGCGCTCGGAAAACACGTGGAATCGACGCTCAAAGAAGACGGCTACGACGTTCTCGTCGGCGACGACGTGGCCGCGCTCGCCGAGTCGTTCGGTCCCGAGTTGGGTCGCTACTTCGCGCCGAGGCCGTGAGCGGCGCGCACGTCGTCGACTAGCTCGACGTTCTTCTCGTCGGGGTCTTCGTCGGGCCCCATCGCGATGCGGCCGTCGAACGTCTCGTGGACGGTCGCGACGCCCTCGGAGAGCGTGTCGAGGCCGTAGCCACCTTCGAGGACGAACGCGATGGCGGCATCGGTCGCCGCACAGAGCTCCTGCACGCACTCGGTGAGCATCGCGTAGCCCTCGGTCGAGACGCGCATCCGCGAGATGGGGTCGTGGCGGTGGGCGTCGAAGCCGGCGCTCACGATGAACAGGTCGGGGTCGAACCGCTCGACGGCGGGCGCGATGGCCTCGTCGAACGAGTAGACGTAGTCGGCGTCGCCCGCGCCGGCGCGGAGCGGGACGTTGAGAGTGGACCCCTCGCCGTCGCCCTCGCCGGTCTCTTCGACCTCGCCCGTGCCGGGGTAGAGGCCGTCCTCGTGGATGGACGTGTAGAACACGTCGCCGCGGTCGTAGAAGATATCCTGCGTGCCGTTGCCGTGGTGGACGTCCCAGTCGAAGATGGCGACGCGCTCGGCGAGGCCGTCGTCGATGACCGCCTGCGCGGCGACGGCGGCGTTGTTGAAGAAGCAAAAGCCCATGGCGTCGTCCTCGACGGCGTGATGGCCCGGCGGGCGGCCGAGCGAGAACGGGGTGTCGCGGCCGTCGTCACCGTCGAGCGCGGCGCGGGCGGCCCACTCCGCGAGGCCGGCGGCGGTGAGCGCGGCGTCCCACGACGCCTCGACGGCGACGGTGTCGGGGTCCCAGTTGCCGCCGCCGTCGGAACAGAAGTCGTGGAACTCGTCGACGTAGCTGTCGTCGTGGACGGCCGCGACGGTGGATTTCTCGGCGGGCGGGGCGTCGACGTACTCGACGCCGTGGCGCTTCGCCAGCCCGCGCCGGATGGCCCGCAGTCGGTCGGCCGTCTCGGGGTGTCGCGGCCCGGTGTCGTGGTCGAGACACGTTTCGCTGTAGCCGAATTGCATTATTCGAAGAGGGAGAAGTAGGTCTCGATGTCCTCGGATTGGACCGTCCGCCGGTCGGCGTGGTGGGCGAGCTTGACGGCGGCGCCCGCCACGTTGACGGCGTAGTCTTCGAGGATATCGGCCAGGGCGATTCGAGCGTCCATCGCGACGCGGTAGCGGTCGTCGATTCGGAGGCGAGCGATGCGGTCGATGGGGGCGATAGGGAGGGAGAGTTCGTCGCGGTCGACGACCTGTTGAACGCCGAAGTCCTCGGCCATCAACGTCTTGCGACCGTCCGCCGTCGCCCGGTCGGCGGCGTCTATCGCGAGTTCCGCGCCGCGGTCCTGAATCCGGCGGGCGAGCGCCTCGGCGGCGCCGGCGCTCACTCGCAACTCACCTGCGTTCTGCCGGATAATCGCGTCTACCGGGGCGAACGGTAGCTCGACACTCATACCCACATATCGGGTCCGTGTGGCGTATAATCCTTTCCGTCGCGGCCCCTTCTGGATTTTATCGCACGGAGCGCTCTCGAGGGGACGGATTTCGCTGTGAGAACCCGGAAAAACCGGACGAACAATGAGTCAGATTCGACGGCTCGCCGACGGCGGTGGGCGGTGGGCGACCAGCGACCTCTGACCGGTGACCGCCGACCGGTGGTCTCCCCGCCCTACCGCTGCGCGCCGGTGTGGACTTCGACCGTCTCCGCGCTGATGCGGCCGTCGGTCTCCGTCCCGGAGACGGTCACCTCGTCGCCGAGGCCGAGGTCGGCGTCGGTGTCGACGGTCTTGGTCTGCGTGCCGTCGTCGAGGATGACCGGCGTCCCGGCCTGCACGACCGTCCCGGTGAACTCGACCGACTCGCCGGCGGCCTCGGCCGCGGACGCGTCCGACGAGGACCCGCCGTTCGCGGCGGACGCACCGTCGGACGACCCGGACGACTCGGACGACCCGTCACCGGAGAACGCGCCGAGACCCTGGTCGCTCGGCGGGCTGGGGGCCGACCCGCCGGCGTCGGTCCCGGCCGCGCCCTCGGGCGCCTCGTCCATCACGGTGACGGACGACCGCCAGCCGGCGGAGGCCTCGAGGTCCTCCTGCCAGCCCTCTTTTATCTCTACGTCGGTGATGACGACGTAGTCCGCGAGGTCGACGTCGGCGTCCGCCTTCTCGCCCCAGAGGGCGACCCGGATGTCGCCGGTGCCGTCCTTGACGCGGATGTTTCGCACCTGCCCCTCAGAGCCGTCGTCGCGGTCGAAGGTGCGCTTGCCGTCGGCCTCGATGACGCCGCCGGCGATGTCGACCGTCTGGCCGAGTTCGAGCGTGCCGATGTCGGTCGTCTCGGGGACGTACTCGATGTCCTCGTCGATGACCTCGACCGCGCCGCGGGAGCCGACGTGGAGTTCGAGCGAGCCGTCGCGCTCGCGGACGTAGCCGTCGACGACCTCGACCGACTGGCCCGTTTCGAGCTCCTCGGCGAGGTCCGCCCGCTCGTCCCAGAGCGTGACGCGGACGCGGCCGGTCGGGTCGCCGACCGAGAGGTTCGAGACGCGACCCTCGGTGCCGTCGTCGCGGTCGAACGTTCGGACGGTTCCGGTGTCGAGAATCTTGCCTTCGAGGTTCACGTCCGAGAGGCCGAGCGCGAGGTCTTCGACGCGGTAGGTGTCGAGCACCTGCACGTCGACCTCGGCGTCGAGGTCCTCTTCGACCTTGCTGGCGCTGACTTCGACGCCGTTGTAGCCGTCTTTCGGGCGGCCGCCGATGCGGAGGACGGTGCCGACTTCGAGGTTCTCCTTCGCGCCGGCGGCCATCTCGTCCCACAGCGAGACGCGGATGCGCCCGGTCTCGTCGGCGACCTCGATGTTGACGACCCGCCCGTCTTCGTCCTCGCCGTCGCGCTCGAACGTCCGCACCTCGCCGATGCTGACGACCTTGGCGAGGAACTTCACGTCCTCCATCCCGGGTTCGATGTCGGCGATGCCGTGTACCTCCTCGTCGCGCAGTTCGTGGGCGATGAGCATCGCCGCCGTCTCCTCGTCGGCGAGGCCGCCCATCTGTTCGACCTTGTCGTTGACCGCCGCCTCGAACTCCTCGAACTCGACATCGGTGTCGAGGTCGTCATAGACCTCCCGGATGACGCCCATCAGGCGTCACCTCCCGGAACGAAGCGCGCGCGTCGCCGCAGACCAAACGTCGTACTCATACTATGGTCGAACAGGGAAGGGCGGCGCTTAAGCGTTGTTTTCCTCCGGATTGGAACGCGCGAGCGACGGCACGAATCGAGCGACATAGCGGGGGTGGCCGCGGCCTCGGATTTGAACCTTCGGACCCGACCGTCAGGCGTCCACGTCGATGCGAGCGACCTCCCGGCGGCCGTCCGCGTCGTCGTGGACGACGACCGCCCGACCGGGGAGGCCGCTCTCGAACCGGAGCGTCGCCTCGTAGCCGCGGGCGACCGGCGATTCGGCGCAGTTCTCCGCGTCGGCTCGCCCGACGGTCTCGACGACGACCGTGGCCGTGTCCGACTCCGCGTCGTAGTCGGCCCGCGCGAGTCGGGCGACGGCGCAGTCGGTCGCCCCCGAGACGCACCCGACGACGGAGACACCGGTTTCGGTCTCGGACGCGAGCGCCCCCTCGGCCGGGCAGGCGTCGGCGCGGACGGGCGTGAACGACCGCCCGACGAGTCGCGGATGACGGGGCGTCTCCGCCGGCGTCGGCGACGCGGTCCCGGTCTCGGTGCCGGTGCCCGCCGGTGACTGCTCCGCCGCGTCGCCGCCGCTCGAACACCCCGCGAGCGAGGCGCACAGCCCGGCGGTTCCGAGGAGGAGCGCGCGTCGATTCACGTCCGGGACTAAGCTCGCCGGCGAAAAAGTCCTTGCGTGCGACACGCACACCGACGCCCGCCTCGTGCCGTGGTCCCGCGGTTCATTGAGAGTTCACATCGTAACCGTCTTAAGTAACCGTCGAGTACCGGAGAATGCAGTAAGACAGTCCTGATAGGGTAGTGGACTATCCTCCTGGCTTGCGGAGCCAGGGACCGGAGTTCAAATCTCCGTCAGGACGTTTCTACGAGGAACTACACGACGAGCGAAGCGAGGAGTCCGCTCCTCGTTGAAACTCCGTTTCGGAGACTTGAACAGGGAGCGACCGAAGGGAGCGAGTGAGTTCAAATCTCCGTCAGGACGTTTCTCTCTGGACCTGACCTTCGAGAGCCCTCTGTTCTCTCGGGTCGGTTCACATTCTCTACGGAGACCTGAACGGCAAGCGACTTCGTCGCGACCGGGTTCAGCGCTCGTCAGGACTCGACGTGAGCGGCCAACCCGAGCTCCAGTTCTTCGACCCCGTCGAGTACCACGTCGGCCATGCGGCGCGCCCCGCGCTCGCTGAAGTGCGTGTCGTCGGCGACACCCTCCGGATAGTTCGGGTGTTCGCCCGGTTCGAGGTGGTTGTAGAGGCCCGTCGACTCCGCGGGACCGAGTTCCGCCAGGAGCGCCCGCGTTCGCTCGTCCATGTCGATGAACGGAACGTCGCGGTCGCGTGCGACGGTTCTCGTCAGGTCGGCGTACTCGCGGTGGGTGTCTTTCGGGACGCCGTCGTCGTCGAAGTGGCGGCGCGCGATGGACGTGAGCAACACCGGCGTCGCTCCGCGTTCGCGCGTCTCGTCGACGAACGTCCGGAGGTTGTCGACGAACGCCGCCTCGGTCGTGTGCTGTTCCTTCGAGGGCACCTCGTCGTTGTGGCCGAACTGGACGAACACGTAGTCGGTCGCGGTCAACTGGCGGACCACGGGACGCCAGCGACCCTCCGCCAGAAACGTGCGGGTGCTCCGGCCGTTTCGGGCGTGGTTCGCCACCGCGACGGCGTCGTCGAAACAGTCGGCGAAGGGCATTCCCCACCCGGTTTCCGGGCGCTCGTTCGCCTCCTTATCGGCCATCGTGGAGTCCCCGACGAGATGAACGGTAATCGACTCGGACGACATTTCGGTAGCGCTCGTCCGGACGACGTATAGAGACACCGGCCGAGTCAATCGACGGGGGGAAACCCACCGCCTAACCGTCGCTAACGGGAGCCTACCGGCGTCAAATGCGAATCGCGAGGTCGGAGAAATCACGGAACGCCGAGCGCACTCGGCAGTCACGGACCGCGAAAAACGCGCTTACGCCTCGTCGTAGGGGGGTTCGAGGCCGGGCGACCGCTCGTCGTCCTCGCGGCGGCGGACCGACGAGGTCGTCCGCGACCGCTGTGGACGGGGGCGAGGCGTCTCCTCCGAGCGGGGCTTTGCGGCCCACGACCCGTGGCAGTCCCGACAGTAGTTGCCTTTGTACGACCGCGTGAACAGGTACTGCTCACCACAGCGGATACAAACCGGGGACGGAGTCATCGTTCGACACCTCGGACGAGGGTTTCGAGGGCATTCATGTGCTATCATACCTCATATGTTCCCGAGAGGGATAAGTATGCCAGCCCTACGTCCCGAGAGCGCGTCCTTCGCGGAATCTTTACTCGTGGACGGCGAACGGTTCGCATGGACGATTCGCTTCGCGCAGGCGTCGCCATCTACAACGCGGGCGCGTTCCGGGCGGCCCACGGCGCGTGGGAGTCGCGGTGGCTGTCGCTCGAACGCGACACTGACGACGAGCGGTTCCTCCACGGCCTCATCCAGTTCACCGCGGCGGTCCACCACGCCCGCGACGGCAACGACTCCGGCGCGGTCGGCCTCGCCCGGAGCACCCGGGAGTACCTCGACGGCCTCGGCGACGACTACCGCGGCGTCGACCTCGCCGAAGTGCGGGCGTTTCTCGCGCGCCTCGAAGCCGACCCGGGAGTCGCCGCCGCCGACCCGCTGGCGCTCCGACTCGATGGCCGAGTCGTCACGTACGACGACCTCGATTTCGACGCGGTCGCCGTCGCGGCCGAGACGCTCGCGGAGGAACTGGACGGCTACGACGAGTCGGTCGTCGCCGACGCCGTCGAATACGCCCGCGGGGAAATCGCCGAGGGAGCACAGACGCAGTTCACGGCGATGGTGTTCGATTTCGTGCGCAACGAGGCCCAGCGAGGACTGGTGTTTCAGCGATTGAGCGAGCACGTCCGCCGGCGGCGACGGCGCGAAGACGACGTGAGCGGCCTGTTCGAGTGAGGAGAAACCGGGGTTCCGACGCCGCGGTCAGGCCTCGTCCAGCGGTTCGCCCTCGAAGGTGAACTCGGCGGAGTTGTCCTGCGGGTCGTAGCCGAGCACCGCCCGAGCGCGGTCGATGGAGTAGTACTTCCGGTCGTTGTCGGAGATGCCGTAGACGATTTCGTAGTCGTAGTCGGCCTCGATACAGCACTCGAAGAGGTGCGCGCAGTCGCGGTACGACAGCCACATCGCCTGTCCGCGCTCGTACTCCTTCGGCGGGTGGTGCTGAGTGAGGTTGCCGATGCGGACGTTCACGACCGAGATGTCGTGGTGGTCGTGGTAGTACCGACCGAGCGTCTCGCCGGCGGCCTTGCTCACGCCGTAGAGGTTACTCGGGCGCGGCAGTTCCGTCCCGTCGAGTCGGAACTCGTGGTGCGGGCGGTACATGTCGGGCGTCCGGTCCGTGGTCTCGTACGCCCCGACGGCGTGGTTCGAGGAGGCGAACGCGAACTTCTCGACGCCGGCGTCGACCGCGGCGTCGAACATCTGTTGGGTGCCGTCGATGTTGTTCCGGAGGACGCTGTCCCACGGCGCTTCGGGCCGCGGGTCGCCCGCGAGGTGGATGACGGCGTAGACGCCGTCCATGGCGTTTCGCACGGCGGTCTCGTCGGTGACGTCGGCGACGTACACCTCCGTGGGGTCGACCGATTCGGGTATCTTCTCGTCGGAGAGTGGCTCGCGGTCCAAAAGCCGCCAGTCGTAGGCGTCGCCGATGTGCCCTAGTATCGCCTGGCCGACGCGCCCGCCAGCCCCCGTCAGCAAAACCGGCTGGTCCATTCGGTTCTACGTCCGGCGAGGGAGGCTAAGTAAGGACCGATTCGCGCTCGCTCGCCACCTCGACCGGCGAACTTTACCCGGCGGCGGCGGAGTTCCCGGTATGGTCACAGACCCGCAGACGGCCTGCTTCGAGGCGGGCATCAAGTTCGGGACGCTCTACCACCAGTTCGCCGGGACGCCGGTCAGCCCTGACAGCGCCCGGAGCCTCGAACGGGCCATGGCCGAGGCCATCGAGAACCAACCGTACTGCGAGTCGGTCTCCGTGCACATTCTCGACGGCGCACTGGAGACCGAACTCGCCGACTCGACCGCCGACTACACCGAACTCACGGGGCGGTTCATGGAAGTCGAGATGGAAATCGACTACGAGGGCGTCCGCGTCCGGACGGAAATGGAGATGGAAGACGGCTACCCGCTGATGAAACTCATGTCGGTCGAGTGAGGTCGGAAATCGGCCGCGACCGCGACCGAGTCGCTCGATTTCACTTTCACTTTCGGGGTCGTTTTTAAACCCCCGCGTGCCGAACGTGTGAGCATGAGTCAAAGCACGCTCGGCGACGACGACCTGTTCGGAGAGGCGGCGGCGGAGATGCGCGCCGACGTCGAAGAGCACCTCGGCGAGGCGCGGTCGGCGCTCCCCGACCCGGACGACGTGTGGGAGGCCGAGGCCGACAACGTCCTCGGCGTCCTCAACGGCCTCCGCTCCTCGCTCAACGTCGAGGGCGCGGCCGAGCACGTCCGACAGGCCAAGAAGTGGTACGTCATCGGTCAGCGCGCCGAGGCGTTCGACGACCCCGAGGACCTCGAAGCGGCCATCGAAGAGCTGGAAGAACTCATCGAGATGGTGGAGGAGGCCCACGAACTCGTCGGCGACCTCACCAACACGATGCCGCAACTCCGCGGCGCGCTCACCGACGCGGCCGAGGCGGCGGAAGCCGCCGGCGCGGACGACGACGAAGACGAGGAAGAAGCGGAGTAACTCGCCCGCCGGCCGACCAGTCCATCGGTGAGCCGGTGGGCTGGTGGGCCGGACAGCGGCCGTTCAGTCGAGTTCTCGACTCTCGACCGCGTCGAGGAGCGACGCGAGCGAGTCGGCGGCGAGCGATTCCAGTTCCGCGCCGCGGTCGGCGTCCCCCTCGGCGGGGTCGCCGACGACGCCGTTGTCGGTGAACTCGTCGGAGTCGTGGGCGAGGTTGACGCCCAAGACCCACTCGCCCCAGCGGTCGGCACCGCCCGCGCGGGCCTCGTCGATTCGGTCCTCGCGGACCAGTTCTGGGTGCGTGTGGCGGAGGAGCGCGGTTTCTAACGGGCCGCCGTGGCCCATGTCCGAGGAGTGCTCGCCGACGGCGTCGAACCACGTGAAGGCGACCGCGTAAACGTCGCCCGTCCGCGAGACGCGCCGGCAGAGTTCCGCCAGCGCGTCGATGTTGCCGCCGTGGCCGTTGACGACGACGACGCGGTCGAAGCCGTGGTGGGCGAGCGATTCGATTGTCTCGCGGACGTACGCGCGGAAGGTGTCCGGGGAGACCCACAGCGTGCCGTCGAACGCGCGGTGTTCCTCGGCGACGCCGACCGGGATGGTCGGGCCGACGACGACCTCGCCGTCGAACGTCTCGGCCCCGGCCTCGGCGACCGATTCGGCGTTGAGCGCGTCGGTTCCGAGCGGCGCGTGCGGGCCGTGCTGTTCCGTGCTTCCGACCGGGAGGAGAGCGAGGTCGGCGTCGAGGTCGGCGACCTCGGTCCAGGTGGCCTCGGAGAGTCGCATGGCGACAGAAGGGACGGCCCCGACCTTAGTGATGGGCGCTTCGCTCAGTCGTTGCCGGCGTCGACCTCGGCCTGCCGGCGGGCGGCGCGCTCGACGAACTCGTCGGGGAGCTGGTCGATTTCGCCGGCCTGCACGCCCCAGAGGTGGGCGTAGAGGCCGTCTTCCGCGAGGAGGTCGTCGTGGGTGCCGCGCTCGACGATGCGGCCGTCTTCGAGGACGAGAATCTGTTCTGCGTCCTTGATGGTCGACAGGCGGTGGGCGATGCTGAACGTCGTCCGGTCGGCCGTGAGTTCGTCCAGCGAGCGCTGGATGAGCATCTCCGTCTCGGTGTCCACGTCCGAGGTCGCCTCGTCGAGGACGAGGATGTCGGGGTCTTTCAGGATGGCGCGGGCGATGGAGACGCGCTGGCGCTGGCCGCCCGAGAGCTTCACGCCGCGCTCGCCGACCTTGGTGTCGTAGCCCTCGGGGAGGTTCGAGATGAACTCGTGGGCCTCGGCGGCCTTGGCGGCCGCGACGACCGCCTCGTCGTCGGCGTCGAACGTCCCGTAGGTGATGTTGTCGCGGACGGTCCCGTAGAACAGGAACGTCTCTTGGCTGACGTAGGCGATTGACTCGCGGAGGCTGGAGATGGTCACGCCGCGCACGTCCTGGCCGTCGACGCTGACGCGCCCCTCGTCGGGGTCGTACATCCGCATCAGGAGCTTGAGAATCGTCGATTTCCCCGCGCCCGTGGGGCCGACGAGCGCGAGCGTCTCGCCGCCGTCGACCTCGAAGGAGACGTCCTCGACGATGGTCTCGCCGTCGCCGTAGCCGAACGTCACGTCGTCGTACTCGACGCGGCCCTCGGAGACGGCGAGGTCGGGCGCGTCGGGCTGTTCGGCCAGCCGCGCGGGCTCGTCCATCAGGCCGAAGATGCGGGCGCTGGACGCGCGGGCGCGCTGGTACATGTTGATAATCTGCCCGAACTGAGCCAGCGGCCAGACGAACTGCTGGGTGAGCAGGATGAACGTGACGAACTCGCCGATTTCGAGGTCGCCGGTGAAGGGGCCGGGACCCTGTCCGTTGATGACCCACAGGCCGCCGACGACGAAGGTGAGCGAAAAGCCGATGCCCGCGAGGATGCGGAGCGCCGGGAAGAACTTGATTCGGGTGTTGATGGCGTCCCAGTTGGCGTCGAAGTAGTCCATCGAGACGCCGTCGACGCGGTCCGATTCGTGGGGTTCGGCGTTAAACGTCTTGATGACCTGAATGCCGCCGAGGTTGTTCTCCAGCCGGGAGTTGAGTTTGCCGACCGACGAGCGCACGTCGGCGTACTTCGGCTGGATGATGCCGACGAACTTCCACGTGAACAGCGCGATGAGCGGCACCGGCAACAGCGCGACGAGCGCGAGTTGCCAGTTGTACGAGAGGAGGACCACCGCGATGGCGACGACCATCACGAACAGGCGGAAAAACGAGTTCATCCCGTCGTTGAGGAACCGTTCGAGGCGGTTCACGTCGTTCGAGAGGATGGACATCATCTCGCCGGTCTGCTTGTCGGCGAAGAAGTCCATGTTGAGCAGTTGCATCCGGTCGTAGGTGTCGGTCCGGACGTCGTGTTGAATCTGCTGGGCGAAGGCGTTCCACCCCCAGTTGCGGAGCCAGTGGAACAGCGCGCCGGCGGTGAAACTGAACACGATGATGCCGACCGCCAAGAAGAACTGGCCGTCTCGGGTCGCGGGGACGAACGGGGCAATCCACGCCTCGGGGACGACGGGGAAACCGGCCGCGAACGACGTCTCCTGCCGGATGATGGCGTCGATGGCGAGGCCGAGGACGACCGGCGGCATGAGGTCGAGCACGCGGGCGGCGACGCTCGCGAGGACGCCCACGAGGAACTCGAAGGTGTTGTCGCGCCCGTACTCGGCGAACAGCCGCCGCATCGGGTTGTCGACCCGCGCTCGCTGGTCCTCGAACGGGTCGTCGTCGGTTTCAGGGGACACGACAACGGTTCAGGGGGCGCGCGCAGTAAAGCGCTCGGGTGGGGGAGCGGGCCGCCGGTAGCTCAACAGGAGGCGTTCCGAACCGTGTTCCTGCTCGAACCCCCGGATTCGACGACCGGCTGTTGGCTGACGCCGCAGAGGTCGTTCCGGATGAGTCGGTTGCGGTGGGAGTCCTCCAGCGTGACGCCGTGAGCCGAGAGACCGGTCGTCACGACGTTCTCGTGGAGGGAGTTTCGGTCGCTTCCGACGAGTTCGAACCCGGCGATGATGATATCGACCTCGTTTTCGACGAAGCGATTCCGGTGGCTGTCGCGGAGTTGGAACCCGGGGCCACCGCCGTCGGCGAGGTTCCGCTGGAACACGTTCCGATTGCTTCTGACGAGTCTTACCGGGAAGTCCTCGGTCAGGAACTCACAGTCGACGAACTCGTTTCGGTGCGAGTCCGTGAGCGTGAGCACGACCGGACTGACGAGCGTACACGACTCGAACCGGGTCCGCGTGGTGCGTCTGAGAACGACGCTCTCCGATTCGAAGATGAAAAAGCTCGTGTTCGTCACCGCACAGCGCGCTGTGTCCGCGAGGACGAACTGCGGGACCGGGTCGTACTGGTCGCCCGGATGGCCGACGACTTGCGAGTCCGCTATCGTCACCCGACTCGCATCCGTGATTCGGCCCCCCTTCGTCAGCACGATATCGGTTATCGAGACGCGACTGCCCGAAATCGTCGTCTCGCCGTTCACGGCGTAGCCCCGGCCGTCGACGCGGACGTCGTCGGCGAGAACCTCCAGACAGTCGAGGTCTCCGTCGAGGTAGTACCGCCCCGACTCGGTGACGCTCGCGCATCCCGAAAGCCCCACCTCGTCGGTCCGCAGTTGCAACACGCCCGGCGCGAGCGCCGGAAGCGCGGTGAGACCCAGTCCGCGAAGCGCCCCTCTCCTCGTGATGTGTGTCGACATGGCACTTATCCAACTACAACACGTCGGCACAAATACAGATATTGTGAGATTGTTACCAACTACGTATCATAATTCGTGACGTACTGCAACGCCGACGGATGGGTGCGAGTCGGTCGCGCCGTCGGCGCTCAGACGACTCGGTCTTCGACCTCGGGGTCGATTCCGGCCTCGACGAGGTCCTGTCGGACGCGCTCGCGGAGCGGGTCGGGGACCGTGTCGCGGCCGACGGGGACCGCGACTTCGCCGTCGCCTTTCACCTTCCAGTAGAGGACGCAGTCGGACGGTTCGTAGTACTCGATGCTGTAGGCGTCGTCCGCCCCGCGGTAGTGGACCCGCGCCGCGAACTCCTCGGCGCGCCAGCCTTCGAGTTCGGAGAGCGCCGCGACGTGTGCTGTCATAGTGGGGTCAACGGTCGCCGGCCCTTCGGGCGTTTCGCTTCTACTCGGCTTCGACCCGGTCGCCCGCGTCGATGCCGGTCTCGTTCGTGTAGCCGTAGGGGAGTTCGAGGACGTACTTCCCGGTTCCGCGGTAGCGGGTGAGGTCGGATTCGCTCGTCCCCTCGGGGTCGAGTTCGGCGTGGTGGATGCGCGTGATGGTGCCGTTTTCGGCGACGAAGACGATGTCGAGGGGGAAGTCCATGTCGCGCATCACGTAGGCGTAGGTGCCCGACGAGTCGTGGACGAACCACATCCCCTCGTTTTCGGCGAGCGATTCGGTGTCGCTCAGGCCGGTAAAGCGCTTGGCGCGGGTGTCGGCGACGCGGGCGTCGACGGTCGCCAGGGTCTCGCCGGTCTCGTCGTCGACGACGGTGAGCGTGGTTCGTTCGTAGTCGTCGGTCGAGCCGGGGACGACCGCCGGGTTGGTGAGGTACGCGACGCTCGCGACCGCGACGACGACGGCGACGACGAGCAGGGCGATTCGCGCGCGAGAGGTCATTGGCGGACGTGACGGTCGCCGCGCGTCTAAGGGTTCCGGGGACCGGTCGAAACGAAAACCGTTATGAGCGCGAACCGGCTCGATTGAGGTGCAGGGCTCGTGGTCTAGTTGGTTATGACGCGGCCTTTACAAGGCTGAGGTCGGTGGTTCGAATCCGCCCGAGCCCACTAATTCTGTGTGAGCGACAGCGAACGCGAATTAGTGAACCGAGGGCGGGAGAACCTTACGGCAACCGAGCGGAGCGAGGTTGACGGAGTGGTTCGAATCCGCCCGACTCCACTCACACACTTCGTTGCATCACCAAAAGCGACATCGGGACGTTGGCGGCGACGAGACCGAACGCGCCGCCGACGAGCGGTTCGACACCCAGCGACGGACCGAGGAGGTAGCCGCCGACGAACCCGAGCGGGTCGAAGACCAACGCGAGGATGATGAGCTGTACTGCGAAGTTCTTGGAGGTGAACCAGCGGGGGAGTAGCGACACGGTTGTCGAAACGTGTCGCTCACCTGCTATTTAATTTCACGTGGTCGCGGTCGGAGCCACGAGGACGCGAACCCTTTTAGCCCACCACGAACCCACCACCGAGTAGTGAACCCAATCGCTCGACTCCGCGAGAACCCGCGGCGGGCGGCCGTCGCCCTCGGGTACGCGTTCGTCGTCCTCGTGGTGTCGGTCGTTCCGACGCCGCCGGGAAGCCTCACACCGATGGGTCCGTTCGGACTCGTCGGCCTCGACAAGTGGGTCCACGCGGTCGGGTACGCCGGTCTCGGATTCGCCGTCGCGTCCGCGATTCGCGCGAGGGGGCGCGAGGAGGTCGCGGCGGCCGTCGTCGCCGCCGGCGCGTTCGGCGCGGGTATCGAACTCGTGCAGGCGACGCTCCCGTATCGGTCGTTCGGCGTCGCCGACGCGGGGGCGAACCTCGTCGGGGCGGCCCTCGGTGGAATCGTCTGGGTCGTGGTCGCCCGCGGTTCGGAATCCCGGAGGTAGGATTATCTCACCCCCTCTCCAAGGGGGCACGAACGGTGAAGGCAATGGGCACGAGACGACTCATCCGGGCACTCGGTCTCGCGGGAATCGGCGTCGTCGGGACGTACCTCCTCGCGGTTCGACCGTGGCATAGGCGCTGGGGGACGACAGACGACGAGGCGACGGGGTGGCTCCCCGGTGACGACTTCGTCGCCGAGGCGGACGTCTCCTCGACGCGGGCGATTACGATTACGGCCCCCGCGCGGGCGGTCTGGCCGTGGCTCGTCCAGTTGGGGCAGGGTCGCGGCGGGTTCTACAGCTACGAGCGACTGGAGAACCTCTTCGGCCTGCAGATTCACAACGCGGACCGAATCCTCCCGCAACACCAGCGACTCGACGTGGGCGACGAGATACGACTCGGCCCGCCGGGGTCGGGCGCGCCGTCGTTCCGGGTCGCCTTCGTGGACCCCGAGCGGAGCCTCGTGTTGAGCGCGCCGGGCTGGGAGACCGGAGAGAGCCCGGCGACGTGGACCTTCGCGTTGCACGAGGTTGCGCCCGGCGCGACGCGGCTGGTCGTCAGGTTCCGCGGGCGGTCGGAGACGCTCCGCGAGCGCGCGATGAACCGATTGGTCGTCGAGCCGGTCCAGTTCGCCATGGAGCGGAAGATGCTCAAGGGGATTCGTTCGCGGGCGGAGCGGGCGCGGGCGAGCCCGACGGGCGGCCGGCACCGCTGACCGGACGCCGACGGGCGATTCGAAAGCCTTTTTGATTCGGTCCGGCTTCGGAAGAGTGCGAGCCGCCTTAGCTCAGACTGGGAGAGCACTCGACTGAAGATCGAGCTGTCCCCGGTTCAAATCCGGGAGGCGGCATATTCTGAGATTCTGAGCGGGGCGAAGAATCGGAGAAACGACGCCGGACTGATTTGAACCCAAGAAGTCGAACGGAGTGAGTCTTCTTTCGGTTCAAATCCGGGAGGCGGCATTTCTCTGTACCTGACCACCGAGCGAAGCGAGCGTGGCAGGTACTGTAACTGCCACCCGACCGAATTCTGAACCAGCGAGCAAATCGAAGATTTGCGAGCGAGGTTCAAATCCGGGAGGCGGCATTTTTCTGCGAACTACCGAGGGAGCGGAGCGACCGAGAGTCACCCTCGGTCGGCGGCAATCGAATTCCGGGCGGCGCAATCGAACAAGACAGCATTCAGACGTTTCAACCCCGGAGAACCGAACACACGGCACCGCTGGACCCAGAGACGTTCTTCAGAAGACTTATCCGCGTGAGGTCGCTTGATTCAAAGGCAATGGCGAAAGGTAAGGTCGACTTCTTCAACGACACTGGCGGCTACGGTTTCATCTCTACTGACGACGCGGACGACGACGTGTTCTTCCACATGGAAGATGTTGGCGGTCCGGACCTCGAAGAGGGTCAGGAGATCGAATTCGACATCGAGCAGGCCCCCAAGGGCCCGCGCGCGACGAACGTCACCCGCCTCTAAGCAGGTTTCCGTTCACCGCAGTACATTCACAGACTGACGAACTTTCTTCCGTTTTTCACGCCCGCGAGCGGCGGCGCTCGGCGGCGCACCGTGAGTCGGGCGAGCGATACCCTCGCCATGCGGAAGGGTTATCCGTTCGCAGGCACGTTGTACGGTTGCAATGGCGAAAGGTAAGGTCGACTTCTTCAACGACACTGGCGGCTACGGTTTCATCTCTACTGACGACGCGGACGACGACGTGTTCTTCCACATGGAAGATGTTGGCGGTCCGGACCTCGAAGAGGGTCAGGAAGTGGAGTTCGACATCGAGCAGGCCCCCAAGGGCCCGCGCGCGACGAACGTCACGCGCCTGTAATTCGGTTTCCGAATTCAGTACCAGACGAATCGATTTCTGAGCGCTTTTTTACACACTCTGAGCCGCGAGGCTGTCCGACGCAGGACGGCGCGCGTCAGACAGTCGCCACCCCAACTCACAACCCAGAAGGCTCTTATCCCTCGGTAGTTGTGCATCAAATGAACAACAATGTCCGACGACGGGGAGCTTGAACCTCCCGCGGGAATGGACGACTCCCACATCGGCGCGGGCGTCTTCGACGAGACGATGGGCCCGGGTTCGTCGTTCGCACACCTCTACCGGGGCGAGATACACCGGATGAAATCGTGGCGGGAGCGGCTGGACCGGACCAGCAACTGGGCGATTACGCTGATGGCCGGGATTCTGACGTGGTCGTTTTCCGCACAAACGCACCCGCACTACATCATCCTCCTCGGGGTGGTGACGCTGAGCATCTTCCTCTGTATCGAGGCGCGGCGCTTCCGCGCGTACGACATCTGGCGCTCGCGGGTTCGGATGTTCCAGCAGAACGTCTGGGCGTACGCGCTCGATCCCGACGGCGGCGTCCTCGACGAGGACTGGCGGAAGAAACTCGGCGAGGACTACCGCACGCCGAACATGAAGATACCCTTCGAGGAGGCCCTGGCGCATCGGCTCCGGCGGGTGTACCTGCCGCTTTTCGTCGTGATGCTCGTCGCGTGGGTCATCCAGTTGACGGCGTACACGGACGGTGCGACGCTCGTCGGGAGCGCCGGCATCGGCGGCATCCCCGGCAACATCATCGTCGCGTTCGTCGCGGGGTTCTACGCGACGCTGTTCGGCGTCTCGTTCCGCCCGCGCGAGTGGCACGTCAACGGCGAACTCATCCCGAGCGACGTGACGGGGTGGGAGGAGTCGGAGTACGGCGGGTCGTAGCGTCGCAATTCGAAATGGTTTTTTCGCTCCTGTGCGTCTGTCGAATCGCGCCGCCTTAGCTCAGACTGGGAGAGCACTCGACTGAAGATCGAGCTGTCCCCGGTTCAAATCCGGGAGGCGGCATTTCTCTGTACCTGACCACCGAGCGAAGCGAGCGTGGCAGGTACTGTAACTGCCACCCGACCGGATTCTGAACCAGCGAGCAACTCTCCGAGTTGCGAGTGGGGTTCAAATCCGGGAGGCGTATCACTACTGTACGGTTTGAAACGGTCTCCGAGGAGAGTAGAAGTGCTAAGAACAGACGCGACCAAATCCGACCCTCCTAATTAGGATATTTAGTATCCGAAATAAGGTGGTTAGCTTATTTGCAGATGGGAGCCAGAAAGTTCCTGAGCATCTCGATGATGCGAAGGATGAGCGCGATCCACTCCAGCAGGTCTTTGCAGGGCGGTTCCGTGTCGTTGGGGTCCGAGCATACTCGATCTTTGGTCCGATTTGAGGGTTTTCGATTCATGGATGTCACTCACAGTTGCCGCTGGTGACGCGAGGGCTGTTGCTAAGATTCTGCGCTCGATGCGCAAACTCCCGGTTAGCTCAACTTCGCGTGTTTCAACCCCACAAGGGTCCGTCTGTAAATTCAGTCTTCAAACCGCAGAGTTACATCTGAAGCTACTATAGCTTCAATCCCCACAATAGGTCCGTCTATACTCAATATAGATTTTCTCTGCCCTTAGTCTCTTTGACTCTTCGTGTACCCAGATATACGCACGATCTCAAGAAGAGCTGAAACAATCGGAACACAGCTTAGAGACAGGGCGCGAAACTGGGTGCAGAGGCCGGCTACCTAAGCCACAAAACCATCCCCGCCTACGCCCGCGCTTCGTCGAGCCACGCGGGTTCGTCGACGGTCGTCGAGCCGACGCCCGTGAGCGAGTACTCCCACGACCCGCTCACCTCGGACCCGTCGTCCATCCGCCCCGAGAACGACCACGATTCGTGGCGCGAGAGGCCGTCTTCGTCGACGAGGACGACGTACTCGAAGCTCGTGACCTCCAGGCTTCCGGGCTCGCCCTGCGCCGCGGCCGACCCGGCGAGAATCAGCGCCTCGTTGGCGGCCGACAGCTCGTAGCGCTCGACGGACGCGCCGTCGAACGTCTCGGTGCCGGCGAACGTCAGGTCGTCGTCAGCGCCGTACGCGCGGGCCTGCGAGAGCGCGATGGCGGTGGCGAGGACTTCCGTCGACCCCTCGTAGGAGGTGTAGGTGGCCTCGTCGCCGTCGCCGACCCGGACGTACGTCACGCCGTCTGTGACGAACTGCTCGACGGCTCCCTCGTCCGGTTGACCGTCGGTCGTCGACGTCGTGCGGGTGTACGACCGTTCGGTTTCGAGGTCGGCGGCGAACTCGCGGGTGACCGCGGTTTCGACGCCGTCCGCGTCGACGCCGGTGTACGACCAACTGACGGTGAAGCTCCCGGCGTCGCGGAGGAGTCGCTCGGGGTCGCTCAGTTCGAAGTCGTCGCCGTCGGTCGACTCGCCGGTATCCGCGCTGTCACCGCCGCCGGTCGACTCGCCAGTGTCGTCGGTCTGGGCGGCCGGCGCGACGTCAGCGCCGCCGGCACAGCCGGCGAGGAGCACGAGAACTGCGACGATCAGGACTGGAATGCGGTTGGAATACACGACAACCGTACGACGAGTAGAATCTTAAGTAGGCACAGCAAATCGCGGTCGAATCGGTGCGACCGGCGCGAAACTGGCGAATGGAAAAGGTGAGCGCGACGCTCAGGCGGTGACCGACGCCGACTGCGCCACGTCGCGGTGCGAGACGCGGACTTCGACGCCCGACGGGGTGACGGAGACGGTCACGTCGTCGACGGTGCGTTCGTATTCGGCCGTGTGGGTGCCGGAGCGGGAGATGCGGAGGCGCTTCGAGAGGAGGCCGGCGTCCACGAGCGGGTCGAGTTTGCGGTAGGTCGTCGAAAGCGGGAGGTCGCACGCCTCCGAGAGCTCGCTCGCCGAGCGGGCGACGCCGTCGGTCGCGTCGAGGATGCACCGGCAGTCGTCGTCTTCGAGAAGGGAAAACAGCGCGTCGACCTCGGCGTGGTCGTCGACGACGCGGGGTTCCGAGGAAGCGGTTGCGGAGCGGAAATCGAACGGGAGCGAAGCCTGACTCATACTTCTGTAGAATCGGCGAACGGGGACCAACTGACAACCCCGATAGCGTGGGACGTTTATATACCCCGGTGGGGAGGGGAGCCCGCGGCGGTCGCTAGCCCTCTTCGAGGACGTCGCCGAGCAGTTTCGTCAGGGCGGCGGCGAGGTGTTCCGAGAACGTCGACTGGTTGATGTCGAGTTCGGCCGCGACCTCGGTCGCGTTGGCCCCGCGCGGGCGCTCGAAGTAGCCCATGTCGTAGGCGGTCTGGAGGACTTCGAGTTGGCGGGCGGTGAGCTTCCCGCGGTCGACGAAGACGCTGTCGCCGGGGGCGTCGCCGGTCGGCGAGCGCACGAGGCGCTTGATGTCGAGCCCGGGGAAGCGGTCGCGAAGCTCGCCGATGACGGTCTGTAACTGCTCGTAGTCGGCGGCGTGGAAGACGAGCGTCAGACTGCCGCGCTGGGCGAAGTAGCGGTCGACCGGACAGCCAAACTCGCCGAGGCACTCGCAGGGACAGCCGACGCTCCCATCGTGCGTGTAGCGATAGAGGTGCTTCGAACCGTAGGAGAAGATGGGTTCGAGCGCGGCCGCCTCCGGCGGGTCGTCGGCCTCGACGACGAACTCGGAGACGCTGACGTCGCCGGGGGTGGAGACGACGCTGGTCGAGACGGAATCGACGACGGAGTCCGTCGAGTGGGCGACCGAGGCGACGGGGCAGACCGACGGCGAGGCGAACTCGACCGTGGCGCGAATACCGGCTGGCATCGTGTTACGCGCGGGCGAGTCGGGGTTCGTCGCAGGGCGGGGCGACCGCCGCGACGAGGGCCGTCCCGGATGAGACGACCGCGGACATTACTGGTCGGACTCCGCGTCGTCCAGTTCGACGGCCCGGCCGCTGAGCGTCTCGGGGTCGAGTTCGAACAGTTGGATGTCGAGGTCGCGCTTCGTCTCGCCCCAGATTTCGAACAGCGGGCGCTTTGCCTTGCCGTACTGGACGATTCGTTCGACGGTCAGCTCGTCGGGGTCGACGCGTTCGAGCGTCCCCTCGGCGATGATGCTCCGATAGCTCCCGTCGTTCGACTCGTGGACGACGAGTCGCGCCCGCGGCGACGACGTGAGGAACTGCCGCTTTTCGCTTTCGGGCGTGGAGACGAGTCGGAGATAGAACCGACCGCTCTCGCCGTCGTAGCCGTAGGAGATGGGAATCGCGTATGGTTCGTCCGCCTTCGCGAGCGAGAGGACGCCCGTCTCGTGACGAGCGAGAACCTCGTGTATCTCGTCGGGCGAGAGTTCGGTCTGTTGGTCCAGAGACATCGGTTCGTACCACCAGACTCGCGGCCGACGTAATTACTGTTACTTCTCGGCGACGCCCGCGCGAGTCCAGTCGGGCGAAATCGGCGGACTCGGTCGGGGACGGGTCGCGGGCGAATCGCGGGCGGCTGGCGGGTCGCGGGCGGGTCGGGAACAGGGGGGCGCTCAGGCGGTCGAAAAGGCGTCCGTCGTGAGCGCGGCGCTACAGATGACACAGCCGTTTTCGAGGAGGGCGTCGCGCATGGAGTCGTTGACCAGCATGGACTCCGCACACTCCGGGCAGACGAACGTGTAGTCCGCGCTGTCGCTCATGTGGTTCGTAGTACGCGTGGCACACGTATATGTAGCCTACTGTTTCTCGAACGCCGGGCGCGCGACGGGCCGCGCGCCGCGGCCGGACGCGACGGGGAACTGCGACTCACGCGGGACATGGGTCGAAGGCGTCGGTCGAGGCGGGGCTTCCGCAGATGGGACAGCCGCGTTCGAGGACCGCCGCGCGCATCCCGCCGTTGACGGCGAAGCCCTCGCCGCACTGCGGACAGGTGAACTCGTAGTCGTCCGCCGGCGTCGGTGTCGCGCTCATCAGTCCACCTCCGGCGAGGCGAGCGCCGTCTCGGTTCGCTCCGTCCGTCGCGTCGATTCGACGCCCCGCGTCGCGGGCGGCGACGGCGACCGCGTCGACGCGCTCATCGAGGTCATCGCGACCGGGCCTCCGAGCCGTCTTCGCCGCCGTCGGTGGCGACCTGCCGGAACGCGAGCGACACGCCCGCGTCGTCGAACGAAAACGAGAGCGTGTCGAAGTTGGTCGCGAACTCCCGCGGGTGGTGCGTCGCCGTCTGGACCCGCAGTCGCTCGTCGAGGAGCGACGCCTCGGTGAGCGAGTCGAGCTTCCGGTAGACCGTCGACAGCGGCACGTCACAGAGTTCGGCGCACTCCTGTGCGGTCCGCGGGCCCCCATCGCAGGCGGCGAGGATTCGCCGGCTGTCGCCGTCGCTGAGCGCCGAGAGGACCGCCGACGGCTCCGCGGCGACCTGCTGGGTCCGGTTCGGGTCGAGCGTCGATGCGCTTCGGGCGGCGACTGCGGAAGGCGAGTTCATACTTCGATAGACGACGGACACCGGGAGGTAACTCCCCCCGCGCTATCCGGGGGGGTTTAAGTACTCGACTCGTCGCCGGCTTCGAGTTGCGCCAGTCTGCGGCGCACCGCGGGGTTCGAACTCGGCGCGAGGATAAAGCGGCCCGCGCCCATCGTGAGGCTCCGCAAGTACCAGTAGACGACGCGCCGGACCGGGCGGAACCGGCCGTCCGTCAGGGCGACCGCGCCGCGCCACGCGTTCCGCCGCCCCTCACGGAGCGTGAAAAACGACAGCGCCTCGTCCAGCCGACCCAACGACTCGTCGATGTCGGCGACGCCCTCGGCGTACCGCTCGGCGATGAGGTCCTCTTCCTCGTCGACGAGGCGGCGGAGGACCCGGTTGATGCGGCGGTGGTCGTCGTACTTCGCGGGGCGGTCGGGGTCGATGCCGACCTCGTGGAGCGCCAGCGCGAGGTCGTAGTTCACGTGGGCGTTGACGCCGAGCAACACGTCCTGTACGACGAGCGACTCCCCGGCGAGCGCCGTCTCGAAGGAGAGTCGCCACGGGTCGGGCACGTCGTCGTGGTCGCCGCGCTCGAAGGCGCGGAACGCCCGGCGGTAGTGGTCCGCGAAGGTGACGAGGTAGTCGGCGACCCAGTCGGGGTCGGCGAACTCGTCGCCGCCGAGGCCGCGGTCGACCTCGGCGGTCACGCGGGCGTAGATAGTCAGGAACGCGGCGCGGCGGTCGCCGCGCTCGTACAGGAGCGATTCGAGCGCCGACAGGCGGTCGTGGGCGTCGGCCACGTCTCGGAACGGCGCGTCGACGAGGGCGAGAACCTCCTCGCTCGCGTCGGGAGCGACGCCGGAAAGCGACGGGTTCGGCGTCCGCACCGCGGCCGCGAGCTTTCTGGCCTCCTCGAACGTCGTCCGTTGCATCGGCTGAACGCTCAGACGGTCCCGGCTTCGATAACGATACCGGCGCGCGGGGGTCGACCCCGGCGTGCGAGGGTCGGCCGCACTGGTGGCCGCGACGGGCCACGCGGCGACCCGGCGCTCACGCGCGCCGGCGTTGAAGCCCCGACCGGGACGCGATGCGAAGCTCCCAGCCGAGGATGTCCTGCATCGGCTCCGTCTCCGAGAACAGGGTCGGATACCACGCGTTGTCTCCGAGCACGTCGCGGACGCGGTCCCAGTCGCCGTCGTCGACCCGGCGGAGTTCGCCGTCGACGACGACGCTCTCCCACTCGTCCCGCGAGGGGGCGTTCCAGACCGCGAAGCTCGCGCGGGCGGTCCGCTCGGCGAACTCGGTCTTCTTCGAGGACTCCCCGGGCCGGAGGAAGACGAAGTAGAGCCGCTCCCGGTCGGCGTCGTAGCCGAACGAGAGGGGAATCCCGTAGGCGACGCCGTCGTCCGCGAGCGAGAGAACGCCGACGCCCTCCTCGCGGAGCAGGCGGTTTATCTCCTCGGCCGACATCTCGATTCGGTTGTGTTGGGCGAAGTCAGGGGCCATGGTACGTATACGCACGGAGATGACATAAGCCTGCCAGCGAACCGAGCCGGCGGCGTGCACCGCGGGCGGCCCGCGACGCGGGGCTTATCCCCGACGACGACGAACCGCGGGACGACACCCGGATGACGGTGAACACACTCCACCGGCCGACGCACCGAGACGCCCTCGTCCACCTCGAAGCCGCCTTCGAGCGCGGCGACATGGTGACGATATTCGGTCGGTGCACGGTCGATTACGACGGCCGCGCGACGAGCGAACTCGGTCCCGGGGACCGGCTCGTCGTCCTGAAGCCGGACGGCTCGATTCTGGTCCACACCGACGAGAAGCGGACGCCGGTCAACTGGCAACCGCCGGGATGCACTCACTCCGCGAGCGTCCGCGACGGCCGGCTTCGGGTCCGGAGCACGCGCACGAGCCCCGACGAGCGACTCGACGTGCGGTTCGAGCGCGTCGAGCAGTGTTCGGCCTACGCCGTCGACGACCGGAGCGACCTCGAACTCGTCGGGAGCGAGGAGGACCTGCGTCAGCACATCCTCGCGGATCCCGAAATCCTCGAACCGGGCTTCGAGCCTCTCGAAACCGAGCGGCAGAGCGACGCGGGCGCTATCGACATCTTCGGCGAGGACGCCGACGGCGTCCCGGTCGTCGTGGAGTTGAAGCGCCGGCGCGTCGGTCCCTCGGCGGCGAGTCAGCTCCGCCGGTACGTGGACGCGCTCCACCGCGAATTCGGCGACGACGAGCCGATTCGCGGCGTCCTCGTCGCTCCCTCGGTGACGGAGCGAGCCGCCGACATGCTCGACCGCGAGGGGCTGGAGTTCGTCGCGCTCGACCCCGAGACGGGCGAACCGCCGGTCGAGGAGGACGAGAGTGAAAGCGGGGGCGAAGGAGAAAGCAGAGACAGCGACGACGGCGACGACGCCTAATCAGTCCAGCCCGGCGGCGGCGGCGAAGTTCTCGACGGTTCGGTCGGCCGTCACGTCTCCGAAGTCGCGGTCGGCGTCGTCGCCGGGCCAGCCGAAGTCGTCGGCGACGCGGTCGAGGAGGGCGGCCGTGAACTCGGGGTGGTACTGGACCGTCCAGAGGGGCGCGTCCTCGTGGCGGGTCGCGAGGTGGTCGTAGTAGTCCGCGGCGGCGACGGTCTCCATGCGGTCGCCGGGGGCGACGACGTAGTCGCCGTGGACCATCGGGATGCGCTCGGAGACGCCCTCGAACAGGGGGTCGTCGCCGAGGTCCACGTCGGCGATGCCGCGGCGCTGGTCGCCGGCTTCGACGGTGCCGCCGAGGGCGTCGTTGACGAGCTGGTGGCCGAAGCAGACGCCCAGCGTGGGCAGTTCGCGGGCGACGAGGTCGCGGGCGAGCAGGCGCGCGTCGTCGAGCCACGGCCGCTCGTCGGTCTCGTAGACGCCCGCGGTGCTCCCGGTGAGGACGACGGCGTCGACGTTCGAGAGCGTCGGGAGACCGTCGGCGGGAAGGGAGTGAACGGTCCCCTCGCGGCCGTCGAGCGCGAGGTCGGCGAGCGCGTCGGTGAAGTACGTGGGGCCGTCCGCAGGCATACAGTCGCAGACGAGCAACATGGTCCGAATCGTGGCGGCGGCGGCGCATAAGACTGTCTCCCGGCCGGGACGGTCGGCCCGCCGCGACGAACCGGCGTGCCAGCGCCTGACACGACCGCGGCGGGCGAATGAAGCTTCGAAGCGTTTTTAGCCCGCCTGACCCTTCGGTTTCACAAGTAACCATGTCAGACAAGCCCGCCTCTATGTACCGGGAGATTACGAACCCGGCGTACACCCGACGCGAGTACATCACGGGTATCCCCGGTTCGAAGATCGCACAGCACAACATGGGCGACCTGCAGGCCGACCCCGAGGACTACCCCGTCCAGATCAGCCTGAAGGTCGAAGAGGAAGTGCAGATTCGCCACGGTTCGCTCGAATCCGCGCGTCTGTCTGCCAACCGCCTCATGCTCAAGCACGCCGGCGAAAAGCAGTACAAGATGATTCTGCGCAAGTTCCCGCACCACGTCATCCGCGAGAACAAGCAGGCGACCGGTGCGGGTGCCGACCGTGTCTCCGACGGGATGCGCCAGTCGTTCGGGAAGGTCGTCGGCACCGCCGCTCGCATCCCCAAGGGCGAGACGGTGTTCACCATCTACTGCGACGTCGAGGACGCGGAGACCGCGAAGGACGCCTTCCGCCGCGCGTACAACAAGATGTCGCCGCCGTGCCGCATCGTCGTCGACCGCGGCGAAGAACTGCTCGTCGCGTAAGTTCGCGTCGGCGCGTCGGCGCGTGCTCGGAACGCGCCTCGCCTCGAACCCACCATTTTTCCCCCGGGACCTCACCTCGTAGCGTATGCTTCGGTTGGCGGTCACCACCTCCAGCGAGACGTTCGAGCGAATGCGCGGCCCGCTCGGCGACCGCGGCATCGACGTGGGACATCTCCCCGCCGAGGGGTTCGCGCTCGACCTCTCGACGCCGCCGGCCGAGTCGTTCGACGTCGGCTTCGTCTACCCGTCCCGCCCGATGGAGGGCGGCGTCGTCACCGCCAGACACGACATCCCGTGGGTGAACACGCGCGAGGACGTGCTCACCTCGCGGAACAAGGCGGGCGTCATCGCGGCGCTCGAACGCGCCGGCCTGCCGGTCCCGCGGAGCGTCTGCGTCTCGAACCCGGCCGACGAGTCCGACCTGCTCGACGCCGTTGAATCCGCGGGTCTCGATTACCCCGTCGTCGTCAAGCCGAACTCAACGACACGCGGCGTCGGCATCGCCAAGGCCCACGACCCGGACTCGCTTTCGGGGCACGCGGACGTGCTGAGCCTCGTCCACGACTTCCGAGCGACCGGCGACAAGTCGTTTCTGATTCAGGAGTGGCTCCCGGACGCGCGGGACTACCGGGCGATGGTGCTCGACGGCGAGGTCGTCGGCGCGGTCGAGCGCCGCCTGTCCGACGGCGCGCGCGACGGCGGGCGCTGGAAGCACAACGTCCACCGCGGCGCGGAGGCGGTCGGGGTGACCCTCCCGAAGCGACACCGCGACCTCGCCGAGGCGGTCGCCGACGAGTTGGGCATCCGCTATCTCGGGGTCGACCTGCTCGAGTCCGACGGACGGGTCGTCGTCTCCGAGACGAACGCCCGGCCGACCATCGACGACGACGCGAAGTACGACGCCGGCTTTTTCGACCGACTGGCGGCGCTCATAGAGCGGGTCGCAAAGAAGTCCTGAGCGGGCCGCGGCGAGGTCGAGTCGCTACTCGACGTCGATTGCGGCGGAGTCCTCGGCGCGGTCGAACGTGACCTGCAGGACGCCGTTGTTGAAGGTGGCCGACGCGGAGTGCTCGTCGACGCGGGCCGGGAGGCGGATGCGTTCGTCGTACTCGCGGCGGTCACCGGCGGCGCTGATAGTCAGCGTCTCACCGTCGCACTTGAGGTCGATGGCGTCTTTATCGACGCCCGGGAGGTCCGCGACGAGTCGGAGTGTAGAGCCCTCATCGTACACGTCGATGTGGGTCTCGGAGGCGAATCCGGCGTCGCCTCCGGTCATGTCGTTCATCATCCGTTCGATTTCGTCGAAGATGTTGTCGAACGGGTCGTCGCGGTCGTCTCTGACCATGAGGGCCGCTATGAAATCGGAGGATAAAACGTTTCTGCCTGTGACAGTCTCCTGCCAACGAATCGCCAGAATTCGGCCGCGAGCGCCCGTCTACGACCCGACCGTCCGACCCACGAGTGGCGTGTCAATCTCCGCCCGTGTCTGACCGGTTATGTTCGTTTCTGTCGGTATTATGATTGTGAATGAAAGGTAACGTTCGATTCAGCCGGATTTACCGAAACAGATATACTCCTGCGCCCGGGATATCCATACGGATACTACTCGAACATGAGTGAAAAATCCTACCTCAGCGCGGGCGAGAACGTGGATGAATCGGACGTGGTGCGGGTGGCACTCAACGGCTTCGGCCGCATCGGCCGGAACATCTTCCGTGCCGTCCTCGACAACCCGAAGGTCGAACTGGTCGCCATCAACGACGTCATGGACTTCGACGACATGGCGTACCTCGCGAAGTACGACTCCGTCATGGGCCGACTCGACGGCGTCGAGCGCGACGGCGACTCGCTGTCCATCGGCGGCACCTCGGTGAGCCTCTACAACGTTCAGTCCCCCGCGGAGCTTCCGTGGGGCGAACTCGACGTAGACGTGGCGCTCGAATGTACGGGCATCTTCCGCACGAAGGAAGACGCCTCCGCACACCTCGAAGCGGGCGCGGACAAGGTCGTCATCTCCGCGCCGCCGAAGGGCGACGAGCCGGTCAAGCAGATCGTCTACGGCGTCAACCACGACGAGTACGACGGCGAGGACGTCGTCTCGAACGCCTCCTGTACGACCAACTCCGTCACGCCGGTCGCGAAGGTGCTCGACGAGGAGTTCGGCATCGAGAACGGTCTCCTGACGACCGTCCACGCCTACACGGGCAGTCAGAACCTCATCGACAGCCCCCACGCGAAACAGCGCCGCGGGCGCGCCGCCGCCGAGAACATCGTCCCGACGACGACCGGCGCGGCGCAGGCGGCCACCGAGATTCTGCCCCAGCTCGACGGCAAGCTCGACGGCATGGCGATTCGCGTCCCCGTGCCGAACGGCTCGCTCACCGAGCTCGTCGTCCGCCTCGAAGACAAGCCCGACGTCGAGGAGATCAACGACGCCTTCCGCGCCGCGGCCGACTCCGGCCCGCTCGCGGGCGTCCTCGGCTACACGGACGACGAGGTCACCTCGCGTGACATCCTCGGCCTGCCGTTCTCCAGCACCGTCGACCTCAACACGACCAACCAGGTCAACGACGGCGGCCTCTACAAGATTCTGACGTGGTACGACAACGAGTTCGGCTTCTCCAACCGGATGCTCGACGTCGCCCACTTCGTCACTCACCAGTAGACACCGCCGCCGCGAATCGCCCGCGATTTCAGCGCGAGCTACCCACCACTAAGTAATCCCTCCACGTTCTTCCACCCGATGTTCAAGACCCTCGACGACCTCGATCCGGAGCAGTGCGTACTCGTCCGACTCGACCTCAATTCGCCGGTCGAAAACGGCGAGGTCCAAGACAACCGACGGTTCGACCGCCACGCGGAGACCGTCCGCGAACTCGCCGAGGCCGGCCACCGCGTCGTCCTCATGGCCCATCAGGGCCGCCCCGGCGACGACGACTTCGTCTCGCTCGAACAGCACGCCGACATCCTCGCGAGCCACATCGACCGCGACGTGGGGTTCGTCGCCGATACGTATGGTGAGGACGCTATCGCCGCCATCGACGCGCTCGAAGCGGGCGAGGTGCTCCTCCTCGAAAACACGCGGATGTGCGACGAGGAACTCCCCGAGGAGGACCCCGAAGTCAAGGCCGACACCGAGTTCGTCCGGACGCTCGCCGAGCACGTCGACGCCTACGTCAACGACGCCTACTCGGCGGCCCACCGCTCGCACGCCTCCCTCGTCGGCTTCCCGCTCGTACTCCCCGCCTACGCGGGCCGCGTGATGCAGACCGAGTACGAAGCGAACTCCTCTATCGCCACCCGCGAGTTCGACGGGCAGGTGACGATGGTCGTCGGCGGGACGAAAGCCACCGACGTCATCGACGTCATGAACAATCTCGGCGACAAGGTCGACCAGTTCCTCCTCGGCGGCATCGCGGGCGAACTGTTCCTCCGCGCCGCCGGCAACGACGTCGGCTTCGACCTCGAAGGGATGGACTTCTTCGACGACCAGTGGGAGGAAAACCGCGAGACTATCGAGTCGCTCCTCGACGAGCGCGGCGACCAGATTAAGCTCGCCGTCGACCTCGCCTACGAGGACGAGACCGACGAGCGCGGCGAAATCGCGGTCGCCAACATCACGGAGAAGGACCGCGCGTACCTCGACGTGGGCTCGATGACGGTCGACGAGTACGACCCCATCATCCGCGACTCCGAGGCCGTCTTCGTGAAGGGCGCGCTCGGCCTGTTCGAAGACGAGCGCTTCGCGGTCGGCACGACCGGCGTCCTCCGCGCCATCGCCGAGACCGACTGCTTCTCCGTCGTCGGCGGCGGCGACACTTCCCGCGCCATCGAGATGTACGGCATGGACGAAGGCGACTTCGGCCACGTCTCCATCGCCGGCGGCGCGTACATCCGCGCGCTGACCGGCGCGCCGCTCGCCGGCGTCGAGGCGCTGAAGCAGGACTGAGTTCCTCGCACTCCCGTTCTTCTTCTCGGCGACCGCGTCGGAGCCGCGGAGCAGACGTGTCACCCAACGTTGATAGCCGACGCCGCCGAACCGACTCGCATGAAACTCGGCGTCGTCTCCGACACGCACGACAACCTCGATCACGTCGAAGCCGCGGTCTCGCACTTCGAATCGGAGGGCGCGGACGTGGTCGTCCACTGCGGCGACATCGTCGCGCCCTTTTCGGCCGCGCCGTTCGACGCTGACTTCGACTTCCACGCCGTCCGCGGCAACAACGACGGCGAGTGGGCGCTCCGCGAGGCGGTCGAGTCGTTCGGCACCTACCACGGCGACTTCGCGCACTTGACGCTCGACGGCCAAGAGATAGCGGTGTACCACGGCACCGAGGCCGGACTGGTCGACGCCCTCGTCGATTCGGGGACGTACGACTTCGTCCTGCGCGGCCACACCCACGAGCGGGTGGTCGAACACCGCGGGAAGACGACGCACGTCAACCCCGGCGGCCTGCCGATTCCCGGCGCTGACGACGAGTTCCACGTCGCGGTCGTCGACCTCGACACCGGGAACGTCGCGTCGCGGTCGCTCTGAGAGCGCGAGTCGAGTGGGTGGAAAAGCCGCGACTGCGCCGCACTGCACTGTACCGGACCGTCTCGCACCACACCGAACTGCACCGCACCGCACCGAACTGAACTGAACTGAACAGGCGATTCGCCGATTAGTCGTCGGCGAACTCCGCGCGCGCCTGCTCAGCGAATCCAGACGGGCTACCGGAGATACCGATACCGAGCGTCTGGTCCGTGAGTGCCATGCTGTCCTGTTGGTCTTCGGTGTCGAACATCGCGCGGATGGCGTCGACGTTCTCCGGAATCACGTCGGACTGCTGGTGGATGGCTTGGAACAGATAGAGGTCCCGGCCGTTGACGCCGATGGACTCGCCCCACACGCAGTTTTCCCACATGTCGCCGCGCGGGCGGCCCGCGTCGAGCGCGAAGTCCATGAGCTTGCCCGCGCCGTCGATGCCCATCCCCTCCGGGATGACGTAGACGCGGTTTTCGCCTTCGAGCAGTTGCCGGACGTGCGCGCCGGTCACGTCGTCTTCGAGCGTGACGTTGAGCGCGTGGACGTGCATCAGCGTCGCCGGCACCTTCAGCCCGAGCGTGTCGATTTCGAGGTCCGGGAAGATGGTCTTCACGTCGGGGCCATGGTGAGAAGGAATCTTGATCGGGTTCGGGAGAATGTCGTTTATCGGCCCGCGGGAGTTCTGACCGGGGTCGCCGCCGCGGCGGACGAGCGTCGCCCGGACCTTCTCGACGCCGTACTCTTCTTCGAGCGGCGCGATGATGCGCGAGAGGCCGGTCGTGTTACAGGAGACGACGCGGACGTAGTCGGCGTCGCGGGCGGCGTCGAAGTTGGCCCGCGCGTTGAAGCTCACGTCGGCCACGTCGGCGTCCTCGCCGCCTTGGAAGATGGCGGGCGTGTGGTGGGTCTCGTACAGTTCGCGGTTCTCCGCGCCGATGCCGGACGGCGTGCAGTCGACGATGATGTCCGCCTTGGCGACCAGTTCGTCGACCTCGCCGGCGAGCTCGACGCCGGCCTCGGAAAACAGCGGCGAACGTTCCGGAATCGCGGCGTACATCGGGTAGCCGCGTTCGCCCGCGGTGTGCGCTTCGAAGTTGGGCTGGGTCTTGGCCACGCCGATGAGTTCCATGTCGGGTTGCGCGTGGACCGCGTCGGCGACGCGCTTTCCGATTGTGCCGTAGCCGTTGACACCCACTCGTATCATGAGAGACAAACGACCGGGCCCGACCATAGTTATTTCGATGGTTAATACTTAGAAATTAACTCTCGGGCGAGTGAGTCCCTCGATTACCTCCGAGGCGAGTGAACCGCCCGATTCGGGGCGACGGGGCGGAAACCGAGCGGGGGAAGCCGGATGGGAACGCCTAACAGCGCCGGCGGCGCAGGTGTCCACATGACCGAAGCCGACGCCGACCTCCGCGCCGCCAGCGAGACGGCGGTCCGCCAGTGTCTCGACCTCCAGCCCGACGAGTCGCTCGTCGTCGTCACCGACGACAAGCGCGAGCGCATCGGCGAGGCGCTCTACGAGGTCGCGAGCGAGGTGACCGACGACGCGACCATCGTCCGCTACCCGCCGGGGAGCCAACACGGCGAGGAGCCGCCCGCGCCGGTCGCCGCCGCGATGCAGTCTTGCGACGCCTTCCTCGCGCCGACGACCAAGAGCCTGAGCCACACCCGCGCCCGCGGCGACGCCTGCGACGCCGGCGCTCGCGGCGCGACCCTCCCCGGAATCACCGAGGAGGTGTTCGTCACCGGCCTCGACGCCGACTACGACGCCATCTACGACCACAGCGCGGCCATGCTCGACGCCGTCGGCGACGCCGACGAACTGCGCGTCACGACCGAGAAAGGCACGGACATCACGTTCGTCCGCGGCGACCGCGAGTGGCTCGCCGACACCGGCGCAATCGCCGAGGCCGGCTCGTTTTCGAACCTCCCCGCGGGCGAAATCTTCCTCAGCCCCGCGTCCGCGACGGGCACCTACGTCGTCGACGGGACGATGATGCCCCACGGCCTCCTCGACGAGGGACAGGAGCTCCGCTTCGAAGTCGAAGACGGCTCCGTCACCGAGATTTCCGACGACGACATCCGCGGGCAGGTCGAGGCCGCGGCCGAAGAGGTCGGCGACGACGCCTACAACCTCGCCGAAATCGGCATCGGCACCAACGTCGGCGTGACCGACCTCGTCGGCTCCGTCCTGCTCGACGAGAAGGCCGCGGGCACGGTCCACATCGCCATCGGCGACGACGCCGGCATCGGCGGCGACACCGACGCACCGCTCCACCTCGACGGCATCATCCGCGAGCCGACGGTGTACGCCGACGGCGAGGAAGTCGACCTGCCGCAACCCTGAGCGGGCGCACGCCGCGACCGCGGCCGCGCGGCCAGCGGGTCGCCGAACGAGCGTCCTGCCACCGACTCCCACGCCGAAACGGAGAAAGGCGGCTTTTTACGGCCTGATGGGCTAGCGACCCGTATGAGCCCACCCGACGCCGGCGAGCGCGTCCCCCTCTCCTGTCCGACGTGTTCGCCTGACGAACCCACCGTTCACGAGGTGCTGAAGCCCGGCGGTCACTCGACCGTCCGGTGTACCGAATGCGGCCACGTCCACAAGGAGAAAGTCGAGATTCCCGACGAGACCGAGATGAACGTCGTCGTCTCGCAGGACGGCGACTCCGTCTCGACCGAGGTGCCCGTGCCGGTCGGCACGACCATCGAGGTCGGCGACGAGTTCATCGTCGACACGCCGGAGGCGATTCAGCTCGTGCGCATCACGGGCATCGAAGTCGGCCCCGAACAGCGCGCCGACGAGGCCGAAGTCGCGGACGTGAAGACCGTCTGGACCCGCGTCGTCGACAACGTCGCGGTCAACGTCACCATCCACCCGAAGGACGGCAAGCGCGAGGACACCCGGAGCGTCACCGTCAACGTCCCCGGCGACTACGAGTTCGTCGTCGGCGAGACGGAGGCGTTCGGCGACGAGGAGGTCGAAATCGAAGGCCTCGTCGTCCGCTCGGACGCCCCCGAGTACCGCCACGGCAAGCTCGACCACCCCGGCGACATGGTGTACGCGAAGGACGCGAAACGCGTCTACGCCCGCGACCAGACCTCGACCGCGTGGTCGGCCTGGTAAGGCGGAGCCGACGCCGAACCACTCCGGCCCGCCGCCGACGGCCCGTCCCGCCGGCCCAACGCACGACCTTTTGTTTCCCGACCCGTCGGTGCGACCATGCCTACCCGCGACCGGTCGCAGTCGTCGGTCGAATCGCTCGCGCTCCTGTGGGCCGCCCGCGAGAGCGGCGTCATCGACGCGCTCACGACGAGCGCCGGCACCGCCGAGGCCGTGGCCGAAACCGCCGGCATCGACTCCCGAGCCGCCCGCATCACCGTCGAGGCGCTGGCCGCGATGGGTTTCATCAAGCGCGTCGGCGACGAGTACGAGATAACCAACCGCGCGCTCGGCTTCCTCGCCAAGCGCGACGTGCGCTCCATCGGCCGCCTCCCGCACGCGCTCGACCGCTTTTCGCTCTACGCCGACCTCCCAGAGACGATGGTGACCGGCGAGTCACCCGCATTTCCGGACGACTGGTTTCGGAACCGACTCGGCGCGCACGACGCCACCGACGAATCGGTCGTCCGGGCCTGCGTCACCGCCGCGGTCCGCGAGGCCCCCGACGCGACGCGCGTCCTCGACCTCGGCGGCGCGTCGGGCGTCTTCGCCCGCGAGTTCCGCGCTCGCGGCCGCGACGTGACCCTCGTCGACGACGCGGACACCGTGGAAGTCGTCCGACCGCTCCTCTCGCGCGCCGGCGTGGACCTCGTCGCCGGCGACCCGACCGACCCGCCGGCGTCGGGGTTCGGCCTCGTCTTCGCCGGCGACGCCTTCGCCGGGCGCGAGCCCGAGGGGGCGCGAGCACTCGTCGCGGGCGCGCACGACGCCCTCGAACCCGGCGGGTCGGCGGCGTTCGTCGACAGCCTACACGGCCGGTGTTCGACCGACGCGACTGCGGGGCGAGCGGTGGACGCACTCGCGACCGGCCGCGGCGACCTCTACGACGAGTCGACGGTTCGCTCGTGGGTCGAATCGGCCGGATTCGACGGCTGTACGGTCCGAGACGTGCCGGGGACCGACCTGCAGGCGGTCGTCGGCGAGCGTGCGGTTGATTAGGACCGACCTCCGAGGTCGACTATGGACAACTCGGTGCTGCGCGACGACATGGTCGACGGCCTGGAGCACTCCCTGGAGTCGCTCCCGGAAGCCGTCGCCATCGCCATGCGCGGCGTCCCGCGACACGAGTTCGTCACCGACTCGCCGTATCAGAACCGCCCGACGGAGCACCGCGACACGAACACGACCATCCTCGCGCCGACGACGGTCGCGCGCCTGCTTTCCGCGCTCGACCCCCGGACGGACGACGAGGTGCTCGTCGTCGGCGCGGGCGTCGGCTACACCGCCGCGGTCATCGCCGAAATCGTCGGCGACGCCCGCGTCCACGCGGTCGATATCACGCGCTCGCTCGTCTACGAGGCGCGCGAGAACCTCCAGCGCGCCGGCTACGGCGGCGTCCTCGTCGACTGCCGCGACGGCGCGGAGGGGCTGGCCGACTACGCGCCGTTCGACCGCATCCTCGTCGAGGCCTCGGCGGTCCGCCCGCCCGCGCGGCTCCTCGCACAGCTCGCCGACGGCGGCCGACTCGTCATGCCGAAAGGCGTCGGCGAGCAGACGCTCGTCGCCGTCGAGGACGGCGAGGTGGCCGAGTCGTTCGGCCCGTTGTCGTTCAAACCGCTCCTCGTGGACGGCGAGCAGACGGGGAGCATCGTCAGAAACCGGACGCGCCGCGAGGACCCCGAGTACGAGGGCCGAGGCTGGCACGCCGGCCACGGCTGGGAGCAAGAGTGGATCGACTGGAGCGGTCGCGGGTAGACGAACGAACAGGGGGCCGACGCGTCCGCCGGCGTGACAGTCACGGTTCTCCGGGGGCGAGAACCGCCGGCGCACGATTTAGCCGCCGAGCGCGTAGCTACCAGTGGTGAATCAACCATGGAGAAGAACGTCGGCGGCTACGACCGCATCGCGCGCGCCGTCCTCGGACCGGTACTGATTATCGTCGGGGCGGCGAGTCTCGCGGGCTTCCTGACCATCGCGGCGGGGACGCTCGGACTCGTCGTCGCGGTCGCGGCGCTCCTCGTCGGAGCGGTCCTCGCGACCACGGCGGTCACCCAGAAGTGCCCGCTCAACGAACTGCTGGGCTTCAACACCTACGAGGGCGCGACGACGACCGAGACCGAATCCGCGGGCAAGCCCCGCGCGCAGTGAGCTTTTCTTCGACACTCGAACTCGGCCGCGACCGACGAGAGCGGTGATGCTGACCCGACTGTTATCAGATTGAATAACTAGCGGGAAACAGCTTTTGCGTCGCTCCAGAGACCGGACGTAGCGATGACGCCACCACTCCCGACGCGGGAACAGCTCCCGGACGACCTGATCGAACGGGCCAACTGGGTCGGGTGGCGAACACGGACGTGCGACGGCGAGGAGCGGCCGGTCCCGTGCGACGCGACCGGCGACCCCGCGTCGGTGACAGACGCGTCGGCGCGGACGACGTTCGAGGAAGCGCTCGCGCGCGTCCGAGGCGGCCCCGCCGACGGCGTGGGCTACGTCTTCACCGACGACGACCCGTTCGTCAGTATCGAACTCGACAACTGCCGCGACACCGAGACCGGCGCGACCGAGGCGTGGGCGCAGACGCTCGTCGACCGGCTCGACTCCTACACGGAAGTCAGTCCCTCGGGGACGGGCTACCGCGTGATTGTCCGCGGGACGCTCCCGCCGGGACGCACCCGAGCCGACGCCCTCGAACTCTCGGCCGGCGCGCGGTTCTGTCCCGTGACGGGCGACCGCGTCGACGGCGCGCCCGCGGCGGTCGCCGAGCGAAGCGACGCGCTCGCGGGGGTTCACGGCGCGTACGTCGAAGCCGGCCCCGAGCCGTCGCGGACTCCGACAATCGGCCCGGACGCTCCGGCGGCCGACCCAGTCCACTCGGACCCAGCCACACCGGAATCGGACCGAGCGCCCGCCGACGCGCGCCTCAACGAACTGAGCGGGCCGGGCAACGACCTCGCCGACGACGAGGTCGTCCGCCGCGCTTCGAACGCCGTCAACGGCGTGACGTTCACCCGCCTGTGGCGGGGCGACGCGAGCGGCTACGACGACCGCGACGAGGCGGACGCGGCGCTGTGTTCGATTCTCGCGTTCTGGACGGCCGGCGACGCGCGACAGATGTGTCGCCTGTTTCGAGACTCCGGGCTCTTCCGGCCGGCGTGGGACGAGGTCGCGTACGCCGACGGGTCGACCTACGGCGCGAAGACGGTCCTGCGAGCGATTCGGGAGACGAGCGAGTACTACGACCCCTCCGGCTGGTCGAGCGCGGTCCGGCGGTCGTCCACGCCGTCGGAGGACAACCGGAGGCGGGACGGCCGCGACGACGACGCGACGAGCGACCCGAGAGGACGGCCGCCGACCCCGACCGACGCGCCGCCGATTGACGACCGCGGGGCGTTCGAGCGGTTCGACGAACTCCGGGCGTGGCTCGACGACGTCGTCGACGAAAACGAGCGGCTCCGCGGCGAACTCGACGCGGAGCGGGAGCGACGGCGCGACCTCGAAGCGCGGGTGAGCGACGGCGGAGACGAAGGCGGCGACGGGGGCGGAGAGCGAGACGAACGGGCGGAGCGCGGCTGGTCGTTGTTCGGCTGGTTCCGGCCGTGACCGCCGCTATCTCGGCTGTGTACTGGGCGAGTTCACGATTTGAGTCCGCTTCCGGTGAGCGGTACGACCACGTCGGCGTCGCGGTCGAGGACGCCCGAGAGCCGCAGTTCGCGGAGCGCCGCGGGCGCGACGGCGCAGGTCGGCTCCGTGTAGAAGCCGTGGCGGTGGAGCCGGTCGAGCTCGTCTTCGACCGCGTCGGCCGACAGGGCGATGGCGTCGCCGCCGGTGTCGTCGAGCGCCTCGTGAATCTCGGCCTCGCGGACGGGGTCGAGAATCTGGATGCCGTCGGCGACGTCGTTCGTCTCGTCGGCCGTGTGGTGGCGGGCGTCGGCGATGGGCGAGTAGCCGGCGGCCTGCGCGCCGTACAGTTCGGGCATCCGGTCGGTCCACCCCGCCTCGTAGAGCGCGCGGAAGCCGCGGTACGCGCCGAGGAAGAGCGTCCCGTGGCCCAGCGGCGTGACGACCGCGTCGGGGACCGACCAGTCGCGCTGGGCGGCGATTTCGTAGGCGACGGTGGCCGTGCCCGCGAAGAACGCGGGGTTCCACGCGTGGCTCGCGTACCACGCGTCGTCGGCCTCGACGGCCTCGACGCAGGCGTCGGTCACGGCCTGTCTGGAGCCCTCGATTCGGACGGGCTTCGCCCCGGCGCGCTCGATGGCGCGGACCTTCGAGGGCTTGACCGACGCGGGGACGTAGATTTCGGCGTCGATGCCGGCGCGGGCGGCGTAGGTGGCGACGGCGGCCCCCGCGTTGCCCGAGGAGTCCTCGACGACGCGCTCGACGCCGAGTTCGGACGCGAGAGACAGCATCGTCGTCGCGCCGCGGTCCTTGAACGAACCGGAGGGAAAGACGTACTCCAGTTTGAACGAGGCCTCCCACTCCGCGGCGTCGACGAGGGGCGTCATCCCCTCGCCGAGGCTGGCGTGCGGCTCCGTCGGGAGGAAGTCGTCGAACGCCCAGAGACCGTCGCGGTAGTCGAGGTCGGCGTCGGTCGGGTCGGCCGCCGACGGCGTCGGGTCGGCCGCGAAGTCGAGCGGCTCGCCGCAGGCACAGCGCCAGCGCCACGCGTCGTAGGTCTCGCCGCAGGCGTCGCACGCGAGTCGGAGCCGGGTCGGGAGTTCGGGTGATGTCGTCATGAACGTAAGTGGGTGGTGTCTAGCGTGGAGTCGGGGTGTCGGTAGCGTGGAGTCGGGGGTCAGTACGTGTCGAGGTCGATGCCGACGGAACAGACGTACTCGCCGGAGGCGACCTGCGGGAGGCGGCGCGCGCGCCAGAAGACGCCGTCGTGGTCGGCGGTGACGCGGGCTTTGAGCTTGCCGAACACGTCGGTCACCTCGAAGACGACGTCGCCGGCGGAGACGCGCTCGCCGAGGTCGCGTTTGAACCGGACGAGGCCGCCGACCGGCGAGCCGTACTGGTCGAAGCCGCGGGCGCGGGTCTGGGCTTTCAGCTCCACGTCGCCGTCGAGGAAGTCGTAGCCGCGGAGGACGTTGTAGACGCCGCGGACGCCCTTCTCGATGCTCTCTTCGTCCCACCCGACACAGCCGCCGAGTTCGGGGTCGATAGTCGGGATGCCGGCGTCGGGGGCGGCGCGGGCGAGCTGGCCGTCGGGACCTTTCTGGTCGAGGACGTAGCCGCACCCGAACGTCTTGGCGAGCCGGAGGCACTTGGCGTGCATCCGGTGGTGGCGGCCACAGCGGACGCGGACCTCGTCTATCATCCGGCTCGTCGAGCCCTGATGGAGGTCGACGATGAGGTCGGCGTCGCGGGCGGCGGCGAACGTCGCGGCCGCGATGCGCTCCGAGGAGGTGCCGCGCTCGTCGCCGGGGTACGCCCGGTTCATCTTCGTGTCGTCTATCGGATTGCGGTGCTGTGCGACCTGAAAGGCGTGGTAGTTGACGATGCCGACGACGAGAATCGCC
Organism: Haloferax sulfurifontis; assembly: GCF_014635105.1. Classification (NCBI taxonomy): domain Archaea; kingdom Methanobacteriati; phylum Methanobacteriota; class Halobacteria; order Halobacteriales; family Haloferacaceae; genus Haloferax; species Haloferax sulfurifontis. Next base: position 541,127 of record NZ_BMCI01000002.1, on the reverse strand, counting down.
CCGGATATCTCCGCGGGGTCGAGTTGCGGGACGACCCGCTGGATGACGCCGACGCCGTTGAGTTCGTCTCCGTCCGAGGCCGCCTGCATGTAGAGCGTCTTGCCCGACGACGCGCCGTTGATGACGGCGACGGGCAGGCCGACGCTCCCGCCGTCGCGGGACTCGCCGACTTCGAGGCGGCCCACGTCCATCTCCCCGGGGGCCGCACTCGCCGTTCCCAAGGTAATCATACCGCCAACCTCGGACCCGTCTCCCTTTAGGGGTTCGGTCCGTTGAAGCCCCCGAGGAAAGCGTTGCCGCTATGGTCTCGCGGCCGCAACCGGCGAGCGTGACAGACGACGTTCCCGAACGGCCGCCGACGGGGGGACTGGTGCAGGCGCTGGACGTGCCGCGAAACGCCGCTATCGGGGCGGCCGTCGGTCTCGCCTTGGCCGTCGTCGCCTATCTCTTTCGGGTGCTCGAACTGTTCGGCCCCTTCGCCGGCACCCGCGAGTACCCGATACTCGGCCCCGAGGGCTGGTTCCTCCTCCTCGCGTTCGTCCTCGCGTCCGCGACGGCACTGCTCGTCGCGACGGTGCTGACGCTCGTCTCCGCGTATCGGCTGAGTAAGACGCTCTGAGTCGTCGACTCCGGCGGTTCGGCCTCGGGCTCGGACTCGGTCAGGGCGGGGCGGGGCCGGCCTACTCGTCGAACTCGCGCTCGTCGCCGACGAGTTCGCCCAGTCGCTCCGCCCCGGCGCGGGTCCCCTTGGCGATGATGAGGTCGCCGCCGTGGAGCCGCGTTTCCGACCCCGGGGAGACGACCCACTCGCGGCCGCCGGCCCGGCGGACCGCGATGACGCGCATCCCCGTCTCCGTCTTGACGCGCCGGTCGCCGAGGGTCGCCTCCGCGAGGTCGCTCGACGGGGCGACCCGCAGGCGGATGATGACCTCGTCGGACTCCTTGACCGCGGCGGCGACGACGGGGTGGGCGTCGATGCCGCGGAGGACGCCCTCGGCGATTTCGAGCGCGGCGTCGGAAATCATCTCGGTCGCGCTCGCCAGTTGGACGAGTCCACGGAGCGACACGGGGTCTTCGACCCGGCTCGCCGCGCGGAGCGTCCACGCCTCGAACCGGGACTTGAGCGCGTCAACCTCGGCTTCGAGTTCCTCGACCTCCTCGGCGACGCCCTCGCTGTCGAACAGCACCGCGCCGTAGGCGAGGTCGACCGCGAGCTCGCTCATGTCCTTCATCAGGACGATGGAGTCGACGGCGCGTTCGAGGTCCTCGATGGTCGGCTCGGGCACGTCCGGCGGGTCGTACCGGAGGCCGGTGGCGGCCTCGTGGACGGTCTGGAGACCGTCGTCGCGGCCGCGGAGGAGGAGCACGTCGCCGGCGCGGAGCGTCGTCTCGTGGTCGGGGTTGGTCACCCACTCGCCGGCGCGGTGGATGGCGACGACGCGGACGCCCGTCTCGGTCTCCATGTTGATGTCGCCGAGGTCGCGGCCCGCGTACGGCGACTCGTCGGTGAGTTCGCACCGAATCGTCGTCTCGACGGCCTCGGGGAGCGCCGCTCGGATGGCGTCCGGGAGGCCGATGTCCTCGATGACGACCTTGGCGATGTCGCCCGCGGCGTCCGAAATCTTCTCGGCCGCGCCGACGACGCCGAGGACGGGCGCGAGTTCCTCGGCGTCCTCGGGGCTACGAGCGGCCATCATCAGGCTCATACGCGCCTGTAGCTGGAGGATGTCCATCCGCTCTTCGAGGTCGAGGACCTCGGCCGCGAGGTCGTCGTTGGCGTGGAGGACGGCGGAGTACGAGAGGTCGATGAGTAACTCCGCGGTGTCTTTCATCTCGGCGAGGACGGCCTTGACGCTGACAGGCTCGTACTCGATGTCCTCCGGATTCATGCGCCCGCCTTCACGACGGGACGGCAAAAGGCTTGCCAGGAATAGTGGTGCCACCGTGGTTCGAACGAACTACGCCGCCGACGTATATGACTGCGAGGGTCGCCCGAGCGGCGCGCGCGGCGCGGCTCGGGAACACCGTATAAATGGCCCGAAAACAACGACAATCGTCGAACACTATGTTAGACAGCAACAGTCGCCGAAATCGACAGACGGAACTGCCTTCGTATGTGTATGGCGGTCGATAACATATGAGTGAAAACGATAACGCTTTTTTGATATGGTAGGCAACGTTCTGGGTATGTCAGGCGAACTGAAGCGGGGGCTGGAAGGTGTGCTGGTCACCGAATCGAAGCTCAGTTTCATCGACGGCGACGCGGGACAACTCGTTTACTGCGGGTACGATATCGAAGACCTCGCACGGGACGCAAGCTACGAGGAAGTGCTCTATCTCCTGTGGCACGGGGAGCTTCCGACGCGCGAGGAACTCGACGCGTTCTCCGACGAGCTCGCGGCCCACCGCGGCCTCGACGACGGCGTCCTCGACGTGGCGCGCGAACTCGCCGAGCAGGACGAGTCGCCGATGGCGGCGCTCCGAACGCTCGTCTCCGCGATGTCGGCGTACGACGAAAACGCCGACTTCGAGGACGTGACCGACCGCGAGGTCAACCTCGAAAAGGCAAAGCGCATCACGGCGAAGATGCCGTCGGTGCTGGCGGCCTACGCCCGCTTCCGTCGCGGCGACGACTACGTCGAGCCCGAAGAGAGCCTGAACCACGCGGCGAACTTCCTCTACATGCTCAACGGCGAGGAGCCGAACGAGGTGCTCGCCGAGACGTTCGACATGGCGCTCGTGCTCCACGCCGACCACGGCCTGAACGCCTCGACGTTCTCCGCGATGGTCACGTCCTCGACGCTTTCCGACCTCTACAGCGCGGTCACGTCGGCCATCGGAACGCTCTCGGGGTCGCTCCACGGCGGCGCGAACGCGAACGTCATGCGGATGCTGAAGGACGTCGACGACAGCGATATGGACCCCACCGAGTGGGTCGAAAACGCTCTCGACCGCGGCGAGCGCGTCGCCGGGTTCGGCCACCGCGTCTACAACGTCAAGGACCCCCGCGCGAAGATTCTCGGCGCGAAATCCGAGGCGCTCGGCGAGGCCGCCGGCGACATGAAGTGGTACGAGATGTCGGTCGCCATCGAGGAGTACATCGGCGAGGAGAAGGGTCTCGCGCCGAACGTGGACTTCTACTCCGCGTCGACGTACTACCAGATGGGCATCCCCATCGACCTCTACACCCCCATCTTCGCCGTCTCGCGCGCCGGCGGCTGGATTGCGCACGTCCTCGAACAGTACGAGGACAACCGTCTCATCCGCCCCCGCGCCCGCTACACCGGCGAGAAGGACCTCGACTTCCCGTCGGTCGACGAGCGATAGGCGACGCGTCGCACGCGACTTTTTCCCGTTCCCCGTCACCCGGAGCGACGCGTCGCCCGCCGGGGGCGCTCCCGCTTCCGTCTCCGCCGTCCGTCGTCCGAGCGCGCCTCGCTCAGTCGTCTTCGCCGGCGTCCTCGACGCCGACGCTCCCGCGTTCGACCATGAGCGAGTCGGCGTGGCCCGCCCAGTCGGCGTAGTAGAACGCGACGAGCGCGAACAGTCCCATCCACGTGAACGACAGGACGATGCCGATTCGCGCGCCGAGCGGGCCGTAGTCGAACACCTCGACGAGCAGGTACGACAGCCCGACGAAGAAGCCGAACACCCCGGTCAGCCGGGCGACGAAGGGGATTCGCGTCGCGCCCGCGCCCTGTAGCGACCCGGAGAGGCCGACGAACAGCGCCAGCCCCGGCGCGGCGAGGCCGTAGGCGACGGCGAACTTCACGGCCCACTCGATGTCCGCGCCGCCGCCGGAGCCGAGGAGGCCGACGACGGGTTCGGTGAACGCCGCGAGCAGGAGGCCGATACCGCCGACCGAAACGACGGACAGGAGCGCCACCGCCTCTCCCTGATACCGGGCGGCCTCGCTGTCGCCCGCCCCGAGGGCCTGTCCGACGAGGACGCTGGCGGCGACGTTGTAGCCGCGCGCCAGCGGGCTGGCGACCTGCTGGTAGACCCGGCGGCCGATTTGGAAGCCGGCGTTGACGGCGTCGCCGAAGCCGAGGAGGAGCGCGTTGAACGGGAACTCCGCGAGTTCGGCCGCGATGCCCTCGCCGACTCGCGGGGTGGCGATGCGAACGAGTTGGCCGGCGACCGTCCGGTCGCGGGGGCGGACCAGCGAGGTCGGCGACGCGGGGCGGGCGAGCGCGACGAGGAGCAGGCCCGCCGAGAGGACGTTGGCGGTGGAGGTGGCGAGCCCCACGCCGAGCACGCCGAGCGCGGCAGACCGGCGAGGCCGAAGCCGAGGCCGACCGACAGCCCGATGTTGACGACGTTGGCGAGGACGTTGACCAGCATCGGAGTCCGGGTGTCGCCGACGCCCTGCAACGACCGCGAGCCGACGAGCGAGACCAGCCGCGCGGGCGAGGTGGCGAAGATGACCGCGAGATACGTCGTTCCCAGTTCGACGGCTCGGTCGCTCGCGGGGAACGCGCCGATGGCCGCGTCGCCCAGCGTGAAGCCGAAAATCAGAAACGGGATTCCCGCGAGGAACGCGAGGACGAGCGCCGTCGAGATGGCCTCGCTCCGGTTGGCGTCCGCGCCGCTCCCCGTGTCCTGACTGGAGAGCGCGATTGCGCCGCCGCCGAGGCCGAGGCCGATGCGGAGCGGAAACCGGGCGTAGAGATCGGCGAGGCCGATAGCGACGACGGCGGCCGGGGAGAGCGCCGCGGTGACGGCCACGTCGACGGTCCGCATCGCCGTCTGAGCGGTCTGCTCGGCCATCACCGGCCACGCGAGCGAGAAGATACGCTTCCAGACCCGCCGGAGGCGACCGAGGTTCATGCCGAGGCCACGGAGCTCGCGCAGTTGACGCTACCGGAAGCGGCGGTCCCGTCGGTCGTGTTCGATACGACGCGCGAATGACGAACGTCAGACGCGAGCGCTTGGTCGCCGCAGTCGTTCGATTTCACTTTCACTCCGGGTGGGGGACGTTTATATGCACGGGGACCAGAAAGACAGTTGCACGTCACACGCGTGCATTCCCCCTTTCCCCTTTCACCGACCGGCGAGCGACGGCGACGGCGCGCGTTGCCGGGGGCGAGACCGAGTTCTCAACCGACGACCGTGAGGGTTGACATCACGCCCCTGATGCGGACTGGTCCCGAACGATTAAACACAGACACGGGCGATTTCCGACCATGCTCACGCTTGCCGACGTACGCGCCGCCCGCGAGCGCGTCGAAGCGGTCGCCCGGCGGACACCGCTGGAGTACTCCCACACGTTCTCGGAGATGACGGGTGCCGAGGTGTACCTGAAGCTCGAAAACACCCAGCGCACGGGGTCGTTCAAGATTCGCGGCGCGACCAACCGCATCGTGACGCTCTCCGACGAGGAGCAGGACGCGGGCGTCGTGACCGCGAGCGCCGGCAACCACGCGCAGGGCGTCGCGCTCGCGGCGTCGCGGGCGGGCGTGAACTCGAAGATCGTCATGCCGGAGTACGCGCCGATTTCGAAGGTGAAAGCGACCGAGCGCTACGGCGGCGACGTGGTGCTCTACGGCAACGACTACGACGAGGCGCAGGCGAAGGCCCACGAAATCGAGGCGGCGGAGGGCCGGACCTACGTCCACGCGTTCGACGACGAGTACGTCATGGCCGGGCAGGGAACCATCGGCCTCGAAATCGCGGAGGACTGCCCCGACCTCGACACCGTGGTCGTCCCCATCGGCGGCGGCGGCCTCATCTCCGGCATCTCGACGGCCATCAAAGAGCAGTTCCCCGACGCCCGCGTCATCGGCGTGCAGGCGGAACAGGCCTCCAGCGCCGCCGATTCGCTGAACAAGGGGTCGATTCAGACCATCGACGAAGTGGACACTATCGCCGACGGCATCGCCGTCCGCAGAATCGGCGACAAGCCGTTCGAGGTCATCCGCGAGCGCGTGGACGAGGTGGTCACCGTCTCCGACGAGGAAATCGCCGTGGCGCTCACCTACCTGCTCGAACGCGCGAAGACGCTCGTCGAGGGCGCGGGGGCCGTCGCGCTCGCGGCGCTCCTCTTCCAGAAGTTCGACTACGAGGAGGGCGAGGTCGTCGTCCCCGCGCTGTGCGGCGGCAACATCGACATGAACACGCTGACGACCGTGGTGATGCGCGGCCTCGTCGAGACGGGCCGGTACCTCAAGATTCGGACCGAACTGAAAGACCGCCCCGGCTCGCTCGAACAGCTCATCGGAATTATCGCCGCGGAGAAGGCGAACATCTACGCCGTCAGGCACGACCGCACCTCGCGGAAAATCGCGCTGAACGCGACCGAGGTCGAAATCGACCTCGAAATGCGCGGGCCCGACCACGTCGAGTCGCTCCTCGGCGAACTCCGCGAGGCGGGCTACGACGTGGAAGTCCTCGACTGACCGCGTCGCCGGCGCGGTCGGCCGGAACCCTCGTTCGAAGCCGACCGCTCAGGCGAGCCGCGTGAGGCCCATGAACACGAGGAGCGCGCCGATGCCCCGGTAGAGCCAGACGGGCGGGGCGGACTTCTCGGAGCCGTCCGGGGACGGGCGGCGGAGGAACTCGAACCCGAACGCGTGGATTCGCGCCGGGAACGCGAGGTACGCGACGCCGAGCGCCACGACCCCGACGGAGCCGACCTGCCACAGGAGGTTCATGTGCTAAATCCGAACTGTTCCGGCGTATGCTTGTCGGTCGGGACGGTCGGGCAGTCGAGGCGGTCGGTCGACGCGTCGGCGACCGGAGTCCGCCAGAGACGGGCGCGTTTCGGGCGTGTGAGCGCGTGCCCGGCCCCCGACGGACGCCCCCATTTTACCCGGTCGATTATGTCGAATTCGGGCGGTAGACCCCGGCTACGATGATTTTCAGTTCGTGGGAAGCATGCGGGGATTGACTCTCCCCCAATACGAAGGTCTTTAAGAGGGAGTCTCCGGTCCACCGCCCCCGGCCCCCGGTTCGCCTCGTCGTCAGCGACCCCGCACCCCAACCATGCTCGACCCAGTCATCGCCAGCCGGTTGCAGTTCGCGCTCACGACTATCGTCCACATCATCTTCCCCGTGATGAGCATGGGCCTCGCGCCCTTCCTCATCTACTTCACGTGGAAGGACATCCGCACCGACGACCCGGTGTACGAACAGCTCAGGCGGTTCTGGACGAAGATTTTCGCCGTCTCGTTCGTCGTCGGCACGGTGACCGGCATCGTCCTCGAATTCGAGTTCGGGACGAACTTCGCGGCGTTCTCGACGGCGGCCGGCGAGCTGTTCGGCGGCCCGCTGGCGACCGAGGGGATGATGGCGTTCATGCTCGAAGCGACGTTCCTCGGGGTGTTCGTCTTCGGCCGCGAGAAGGTCTCCGACGCACTCTATATGGTGTCGGCCGTCGCGGTCGGCCTCGGCACGTGGCTCTCGGCGGTGTGGATTCTCGTCGCCAACTCGTGGATGCAGACGCCGCGGGGGTACGAACTCGCGCGCGAGAGCGGCCAGCTCGTCGTCTCGCTCGTTGACCCCATCGCGGCGTACGCCAACCCGCGGTTCCCGTGGATGTTCGTCCACATGCAGAACGCCGCGGTGCTGTCGGTCGCGCTGTTCATGGCCGGCGTCGCGGCGTACCACGTCTGGCAACGCGGCATCAGCGCCGACGACGACCGCGAGGGCGCGCGCTTCTGGCGAAAGACGCTCAAGGTCGCGCTCGTCGTCCTGCTCGTGACCGCGCCGTTTCAGGCGATTCACGGCGACGCCTACGGCCGCCACGTCTACGAGACCCAGCCGCAGAAGTTCGCCGCCATGGAGGCCGTCTGGGAGACCGACAGCTACGTCCCCGAGTACATCTTCGCCATCCCGACGAGCCTCGACGGCATCACCGACCCGCGCGCGAAAGAGCTGTTCGGCATCGGCATCCCCGGCGGGGCGTCGTGGTTAGCAAGCGGGGGTGACCCCCAAGCCGAAATCACCGGCCTCAACGAGTTCGACACGGAGGCCCCGCCGGTCGCCGTCGTCTTCTGGTCGTTCCGGCTCATGGTCGCCGCAGGGTTCTGGTTCATCCTGTTGGCGTTCTGGGCGGCCTATCGCTGGTGGACCGACGAGCTGTACGACGACGACCTGTTGCACAAGGCGTTCGTCGGGTCGTCGCTCCTCGGCATCTTCGCCGTCGAGGTCGGCTGGATTGTCACCGAGGTGGGCCGACAGCCGTGGGTCATCCAAGGCGTCCTCAGGACGAGCGAGGGGGTGTCGCCGGGACTCACCGGCTTCGAGGCGACGCTCACGCTCGTCGGCTTCGCCGTCGTGTACACCGGCCTGCTCGCGCTCTACACCTACGTGATTCGCCGCATCATCCGCGAGGGACCGCCGAGCGTCGACGAGACGGCGGGGGGTTCGGAGGCCGCCTCGCCCTCGGGGGTGACCGGCGATGACTGACTACGGCGCGTTCGCCACCGACCCGCTTTTCGGCCTCCCACTGCAGGAGCTGTGGTTCGGGCTCGTCTTCTTCATCCTCGGGATGTTCCTGTTCCTCGACGGCTTCGACTTCGGCGTCGGGGCGCTGTTTGCGACCCGCGACGACGACGAGGAACGCGAGACGCTTCTGGCCGCAATCGGCCCCTTCTGGGACGGCAACGAGGTGTGGCTCGTCGTCTTCGGCGGCGCGCTGTTCGCCGCGTTCCCGGCGGTGTACGCGAACCTCTTTAGCCGCCACTACCTGCTCATGTTCGCCATCCTCGGGGCGCTCATCCTCCGCGGGCTCGCCCCCGAGATGTACGAACAGCGCCACGACGAGGCGTGGCAGACGTGGTGGGGGCGGGCGTTCGTCGTCGGGAGCGTGAGCGCGCCCTTCTTCCTCGGCGTGTTCGCCGCCCACTGGCTCCTCGGCGTCGAGTCGCTCCTGTCGCTCCCCGGCGTCGTCGTCGGCCTCGCCGTCGTCGCGCTCACCGTCGTCGCCGGCGTCGGCTTCCTCGCGATGAAGACCCGCGGGAGCCTCCAGCGCGACGTGGCCGACTACGGCCCCCGGGCGATGGCGGCCTACCTCGCGCTCGTCGTCGTCACGCTCGGCTACCTCGTCGCCGTCCGCCCCGACCTCGGCGTCCTCGCGCCGGTGCCGCTGGCGCTCGTCGCCGTCAGCCTCGCCGCCGCCGCGGGCTACCTGCTCGCGCTCCGCGAGGGGCGCTACACGCTCGCGTTCGGGACCGTCCCGGTCCTCGTGTTCGCGTTCGTCGCGCTCGTGGCGACGCTCATGTTCCCCGTGGCCGACCCCGCGACCGGGCTGACCGTCGCGGACGCCATCGTGTCGGTGCTCCCGCTGAACATCATGAGCGTCGCGTCGGCGCTTCTGTTGCCGCTCGTGTTCACCTACTTCGGCATCCTCTACTCGACGTTCAGCGGCCCCGTCGAGACCGGCGAATCGTACTCCTGACCGACCGCACCCGACACCCACACCAACCATCTAATCATGGCTACGCTCCCCAACACCGAACCCACCGTCGAATCGCTCACCAAACCGCTGACCCTCCTCGGCCTCGGACTGGTCGTCGTCAGCGTCGCCGTCGCGGGGGTCGCCCTCCGAGACGGCGACGTGGTCACCGCGCTCGGGATGGGGCTGTTGTTCGCCTCGGGCGTCCTCACGACCGGTATCAGCCTCTCCGGGAAATCGGTGTAACCCGGCTGACTGCGGCGGGGACGCTCCGCCGCGGACCCGGTCGTTCCACCCTATTTTATGCCGTCGTGGCGAAATCCACCGCGTATGAAGCGCGTCATCGAGACCGACGAAGCGCCGGCCGCGGTCGGTGCGTACAGTCAGGCGACGACCAACGGCTCGCTCCTCTACACGGCGGGACAGATTCCGCTGACGCCGGACGGCGACCTCCTCGACGACGAGGACATCGCGACGCAGACGACGCAATCGCTCGACAACGTGATGGCCATCCTCGCGGAGGCCGGCGCTGACGCGACCGACGTCCTGAAAACGACGGTGTTCCTCGCCGACATCGACGACTTCGACGAGATGAACGAGACGTACGCGACCTACTTCGACGAGGAGCCGCCGGCCCGCTCGGCGGTCGAGGTCGGCAACCTGCCGAAGGGCGTCGGCGTCGAAATCGAGGCCGTCGCCGTCGTCGACGAGGCGTAACGTGGCCCGCCGCGTCCGGTCCGCGCTCGCGTGGGGCACGGCGAGCCTCCTGCTCGTGGGCGTCCTCGCGCAGGGCGCGGTTCTCCTCGGACTCGGTATCGACGCGTCGTTCGGGGCGGTCGCCGCGGTGGCGGTCGTCGCCGGCGTCGCGGTCGTGTCCGTGACATACGCCATCGAACCGCGACTCGAACGGAAAGGAAGGGCTTAAATTATCCAGGCGGGAACGTTGCGTTGTAAGCCAGGATGGCCGAGCGGTAAGGCGCACGCCTGGAAAGCGTGTTCCCTCTGGGATCGGGGGTTCAAATCCCTCTCCTGGCGCTTCTCTGAAAACTACACCTCCGAGCGACGCGTCTCGGCGCGTCGCGGACGGCTGTTTTCGTGAAGCGTTTCTGAGAGGGATTTGAACCAGGGAGCGAAGCGAACAGAGTGAGCGGAGCGACCGAGGTTCAAATCCCGCTCCCGACACGTCTCCGAAAACCCATATCTGTGACCCAGACCCGCACCGAGTACACCGACTCGAACCCCGCCTCTCGCGCCCGAGGCACATAGCCTCTCGCTTAATCGCCGGACGGCGGGAACCGTCGGCGGAGTCTATCGCACCACCCGCCAAGGACTACTTACGTCGTGACTGGCAGGGCACCCCCAGTTCGACGCGACCCGAGGCACTACCACCACACACCCAATCGAAGGCACAACCAGAGACCCGACCGTACGAACTGTTCGGACAAAACATTCATCCCCATGGGACGCGATACCACGATTGACAATGCCTGACACCAAGACCGGCCGCGAGAAGAAGGGCCTCAACAAGCGGACCCAACTCACCGAGCGGCTGTACGAACGCGAGTTATCGGTGTTAGACGGAGACGACGACGAGCCCCCGCTCGAGGCCGCGAACGACGACGCCGAAGGCGAGTTCCTCGCGGACGAACTCCCCGAGGACGACTGACGGCGCGGCCGACTCAGCCTCCGACCACGCGAATTTTTATCCGGCGCACCAGAACGTGAGAGCGTGCACCACCGCGCGAACTACGCGACCGTGTTCATCGGGTCGCATCTCCACCCCGACGGCGAGACGCTTGACCTCGACTGGGCGGACGACGCCGGCAACGAGACGGCGACGTTCGAGTTCGACGTCCCGACCGACGACCCCAGAGAGCCGTACCTCGGCATCCAGGCGTTCGACGTGGGCGAGTACGGCCACGAGATTCGAATCAACGGCGACCCGCTTTCGGGGTTCGACATCCCGCCGGGCGACGGCTGGCAGTACTGGGTCGACACCGTGACCGGGGCGCACCTCGTCGAAGGGACGAACACCATCCAAGTCGTCCGCGACGACGAGGGGGACGACGCGTTCGCCGTCGGGACGGTGACGGTCCACTGGAAAGAGCCGGTCGAGGAGTAGCGTATAAAGCGGTTCGGCCGGGGGAAAATTGTGGTGTGAAATGACGTACCATGATTTTCCCCCGAACACCTCGAAGGGGACCTCAGTCGCGCGGTTACCGGGAGTACGCGCCGGACGCTCGGATTCCGGCCTCCGATCCGTCGGCGAAGCTTTTTTATAGAATCACAAACAATCAAGGCCTGTCTATGAGCCAGCGAATGCAGCAGGGTCAGCCGATGATCATCATGGGCGAGGATGCACAGCGCGTCAAGGACCGCGACGCGCAGGCGTACAACATCCGCGCCGCACGAGCAGTCGCCGAGGCGGTACGTTCCACACTCGGCCCGAAAGGGATGGACAAGATGCTCGTCGACTCGATGGGCGACGTCACCATCACGAACGACGGCGTCACCATCCTCAAGGAGATGGACATCGACAACCCGACGGCCGAGATGATCGTCGAGGTCGCCGAGACGCAGGAGGACGAAGCCGGCGACGGAACGACGACGGCGGTCGCCATCGCGGGTGAACTCCTCAAGAACGCCGAGGACCTCCTCGAACAGGACATCCACCCGACGGCCATCATCCGCGGCTTCAACCTCGCCTCCGAGAAGGCGCGCGAGGAGATCGACGACATCGCAGAGCGCGTCGACCCCGACGACGAGGAACTCCTGAAGAAGGTCGCCGAGACCTCCATGACGGGCAAGAGCTCCGAGCTCAACAAGGAGCTTCTCGCGGACCTCATCGTCCGCGCCGTCCGGCAGGTCACCGTCGAGGCCCACGACGGCTCCCACGTCGTCGACCTCGAAAACATCTCCATCGAGACCCAGACCGGCCGCTCCGCCTCGGAGTCCGAGCTCCTCACCGGCGCCGTCATCGACAAGGACCCCGTCCACGACGACATGCCGGTCGAGTTCGACGAGGCCGACGTACTGCTTCTCAACGAGCCCGTCGAGGTCGAGGAGACCGACATCGACACGAACGTCTCCATCGAGAGCCCCGACCAGCTCCAGAAGTTCCTCGACCAGGAGGAGGCCCAGCTGAAGGCGAAGGTCGACCAGATCGTCGACTCCGGCGCTGACGTGGTCTTCTGCCAGAAGGGCATCGACGACCTCGCCCAGCACTACCTCGCAAAGCAGGGCATCCTCGCGGTCCGCCGGACGAAGAAGTCCGACATCCGCTTCCTCAAGAACATCACCGGTGCGGCCGTCGTCTCCGACCTCGACTCCATCGAGGCCGCCGACCTCGGTCGCGCCTCCGTCCGCCGCGACGAGGCCGACGAGCTGTTCTACGTCGAGGGCATCGGCGACGACGTCCACGGCGTCACGCTCCTGCTCCGCGGCTCCACCGACCACGTCGTCGACGAGCTCGAACGCGGCGTTCAGGACGCTCTCGACGTCGTCGCCTCGACGGTCGCCGACGGCCGCGTGCTCGCCGGCGGCGGTGCCATCGAGGTCGAACTCGCCTCGCGCCTCCGCAACTACGCCGACTCCGTCTCCGGACGCGAACAGCTCGCCGTCGAGGCGTTCGCCGACGCGCTCGAACTCGTCCCGCGCGTGCTCGCCGAGAACGCCGGTCTCGACTCCATCGACACGCTCGTCGACCTCCGCGCGGCCCACGAAGACGGGCAGGTCCGCGCCGGACTGAACGTCTTCACCGGCGAGGTCGAAGACGCGTTCGAGGCTGGCGTCGTCGAGACGGCCCACGCGAAAGAGCAGGCCATCGCCTCCGCCTCCGAAGCCGCGAACCTCGTCCTCAAGATTGACGACATCATCGCGGCCGGTGACCTCTCCACCGGCGGCGACGACGACGAAGGCGGCGCACCCGGCGGCATGGGTGGCATGGGCGGCATGGGCGGCATGGGCGGCGCGATGTGAAAATCGGGAAAACTGATTTCCACATGAGCCGCCGGGCGGAGCCCGGCAACGCGATGTGAAGATAGGCTAACGCCTTCACTCACCCATCCCCCGACGCCTGCACCGCGCGACAGACCACGTTATTTTATCGAGAACGACCCCCACAGCGCCGGAGAGCCGCGGCTTCGCGACGCCGTCGACAGCACGCGGCGGTTCCGTACCCCGACTCGCGTCGGCTCCGGCTTCCCGACAGTCGGACGGGAGCCGACCGTTCCGAGTCACCGGCCGCTTAGAAGTTGGATAATTCTCTCACTTTCTCAGACACACTTGCAGTTGTGTTCAGAAATAGAACGAACTAAGTAGCAGGTACGGCAACGTGTCCCCATGCGCAAGACGCTGCTGTTGAACAAGGACGACGTTCACGAGAACGTCCAGATGCCGGAGCTCATCTCGGCCATCGAGGACGCGTTCGCCGCCTACGAGTCCGGCGACGCCCAGATGCCGCCGAAGTCCTACATCGACCTGCCGCAGTACAACGGCGACTTCCGGTCGATGCCCGCCTACCTCGACGCGGGCGACTGGGACGCCGCGGGCATCAAGTGGGTCAACGTCCACCCCGACAACGGCGACAAGTACGACCTGCCCACCGTCATGGGCACGATGATTTACTCCGACCCCGAGAACGCCTTCCCGCTGGCGCTCCTCGACGGGACGGAGCTCACGATGCTCCGCACCGGCGCGGCCGCGGCCGTCGCCACCGACCATCTCGCCGTCGAGGACGCCTCCTCGATGGGCATCATCGGTGCCGGCGTCCAGTCGTACACGCAACTCCGTGCCATCAGCGAGGTCCGCGACATCGAGGAAGTCGTCATCTCCGACCTCGACGAAGAACGCGTCGCCGACTTCATCGACGCCTTCGAAGACGAGTTCGACATCCGCCCCGGCTCCATCGAGGAGGCCGCCGGCTGTGACGTGCTGTCGACGGTGACGCCCGTCGAGTCGCCCATCGTCCCGCGCGAGGCGGTCGGCGACCACACCCACATCAACGCGATGGGTGCCGACGCCGAGGGGAAACACGAACTCGCCGACGAGGTGCTCCTCGACGCCAAGCTCGTCATCGACGACCACGCCCAGACCACCCACTCCGGCGAAATCAACGTCCCGTACCACGAGGGAGTCCTCACCGACGACGACATCTACGGCGCAATCGGCGACATCGTCCTCGGCAACCTCGACGGCCGCACCGACGCCGACGGTATCAGCGTCTTCGACTCGACCGGACTGGCGATTCAGGACGTCGCGGCGGCCCACGTCGCCTACGAACACGCGTTCGAAAACGACAACGGCTACGCGTTCGACCTCCTCGGTCTCGCCGAGTGAGGTCGCCCGACGCGACGCCGCTGGCATTCACCGTTTTCTTTTGCGGTCCGATTCTGCGAGCTACGGGCTCGGTCCGCGCTGTGCGTTGAGGTAGCCGAACGCCTTCGAGAGGACGTAGACGATGGCGATGAAGGGCAGAAACGGGACCAACAGGACGACGAGGATGAGAAACATCGTCCACCCGATGGAGTCCATCTCGCTGTCGGGGCGCATGTGCGACCCCGGCGTGACGGTGTGGTAGGCCTTCCGTGCGAGGCTCGGCGAGTCGTCTTCGCTCATGCGATACTGTTAGTTCGGCGAGAGGATAAATCGAGCGCCGGAGGGGGCAGTCCGCGCCGGGAGTCGTGCCGGCGTCGCGCCGCGTTCGGGCGAGACGCGGCGTTTCGGTCGCGGAGCGGGTTCGTCGCCCCCGGCTATTCGAGGTGGACCGCGGGGCGGAACGGAATCGCCTTCGAGGCGCGGTCGGCGGGGTCGACGATGTCGGGGTCGTCCTCGGCGAACACCTCGACCTCGGCGTCGAACTCGCGGCCGAGGAAGTCGGCGGCGCGCTCGTAGGTGTCGGCCTCGTCCAGTTCGAGTTGGGCGCGGAGCGTCGATTCGCCGCGGCCGCGGGTCTGGTCGACGAGGTCCTGCACGAGGTCGTTGACGTCGTTGCCCCGCTCGCGCAGGTCGGGGTCCTGCATGACCTGCCCCATGATTGCGCCGACGTTGTCGCCGTTGTCGACGACCGTCTCGAACACGTCGCGCTTCCAGTCGGCGGCGACGTAGACGCGGATGGTGTCGGGGTCCGAATCGGTCACGCCGATGATGTCGCGCACGTCCTCGGTCAGCCGCTCGACCTGTCGCTCTTCGAGTTCGACCGACTCGTCCTCGAAGGCCGCGTCCGGCTCGGGCCACGGCGCGTCCTCGGCGGGCGTGCCGGTCAACTGCTCGTGCAGTTCGTTCGTCATGAACGGGATGAAGGGCGCGAGCAGGCGCAGACGGGTTTCGAGGACCGTCCGGAGCGTCCACTTCGCCGCGGGGCGGTCGAGGTCGGTCCGGCGGCGGTACCACCGAAGCGACTCCTCGAAGTTGTAGAACGCCGCCTGACTGGCCGACCGCGTCTCGGACTCGTCCATCGCGGTCGTCACGTCGCGGACGGTGTCCTGCAGTTTCGACAGGAGCCAGCGGTCGACCGTCTCCAAGTCGGGCTGGTCGTCCGGACCGGGGTCGGCGATAATCTCCTGTGCGCGGTTCCAGAAGCGTTCCAGTTGGTCGTGGACCGAGCCGACGAGGTCGTCGCGCCAGTCGTAGTCCTGCCACGGCTCGGCGGAGTTGAGCAGGAAAAAGCGGACGGTGTCCGCGCCGTACTCGCCGATGGCCTCGCCGGGGAGGACGACGTGGCCCTTCGACGACGACATCTTCTGGCCTTCCAGCAGGCCCATGCCCATGATGACGATACCCTGGGGCCACTGCGGCTCGTCGAACAGCTCGCCGTGGTGGAACTGGTAGAACGTCAGGTGGTTCGTGATGAGGTCGTTGCCGGAGAACCGGTAGTCGACGGGGTACCAGTAGTCCCACTCCTCGCGCAGTTCGAGCGCCTTCTCCGGCGCGTCGTCGACGGCCTCGGGGCCGTAGAACAGCGCGTCGAAGAACTCCTGGGTGAGTTCCTCGGTCGGAATCTCCTGCAGGCGGTGGGCGATGGTGTAGTACGCCATGTAGATAGTCGAGTCCGAGAGGGGCTCGATGACGAACTGGTCGTCCCACGGCAGGCGAGTGCCGAGGCCGTAGTTGCGGATACACGGCCACCCGTTGAGCCAGTCGATGGTGTGGTGGTACTCGTCGCGGGTGTTCTCGGGGATGGCGTCCAGCCCGTCGGCCACGTCGTGGGCGAGTTCCTTCCAGTCCTCGTCGTCGTACGAGAGGAACCACGTGTCCTGTTCGGCGACGACGACATCGCCGCCACAGCGGCAGACGACCTCCTCGGAGAACTCCTGCATCACGTCGAACTGGCCGGCCTCGATGCCGTCGGCCTTGAAGTCGTCGCGGACCTCCTCGACGAGGCCGCCGGCGTAGTCGCCGTAGAACTCCTTGAGCCGACCCGCGTGGAACTCCTTGTTGTAGAGGTCCTTCGTCGCCTTTTCGAGGGCGGGGTCGTCGGAGGACTCGATGCCGCGGTTCTCGACGGCCGACTTCGCGGGAATCTCGCCGTACGCGTCGTCGTCGGAGTCGATGTCGAGAATCGGAATCGGCTCGATGGCGGCCACGTCGGCGGGGTCGATGCCGAACGATTCGAGGTAGTCGGCGTCAGCCTTGGCCTCCTGCAGGGCGACGTAGTCGTCGGGGCTGTGGGCCGGGACCGACATGACGACGCCCGTCGCGTTGTCGGCGTCGACGAAGTCGGCCGGCAGAACGAGCACGTCGTCGCCGGTGACGGGGTTTTCGACCGTCTGGCCGACGAGTTCGGCCCCTTCGACGGTTTCGAGAATCTCCACGTCGCGGGCCTGATACTCCAGTTTGTCGGCCGCGTAGTCGGAGACGAACCACGTCTCGCCGTCGACTTCGGCGACGACGTAGGTCGCCTCGGGGTCGATGTAGGCGTTCGTCACGCCGTGGACCGTCTCGGGGCGCAGGGTCGCCATCGGGACGACCACGTCGCCGCCGTTTCGCTCCCAGCCGAAGCGGACCAGCGTGTACTCCTGGAACTCAGCGTTCTCGCCTTCCAGCAGGTCGTGGGTCGTGACCGGCTGTTCTTCGTTCGTACAGAACTTGACGGGGTGGAGGCCCTTCTCCAGTCGGCCGCGCTCGCGGAGCGTCCGGTACTGCCACTCGACGAACTTCGAGTAGCGCTCGTTGTTCGTGGTGAACTCGCGCCGCCAGTCCACCGACAGGCCGAGCGACTGCATCCCCTTCTTGTAGTGCTCCTCGATGAAGTACCGCGCCCAGCCCATGGGCGATTCGAGGTCCGAAAGCGTGTCCTCGGGGACGTTGTAGGTGTCGGTCAGCACCGAGAGCTGTTTCTCCTCGCGGTTTTTCAGGCGCTCGACCGCGCCGATGATGGGCGTGCCGGTGACGTGCCACGCGATGGGGAACAACACGTTGTCGCCCTGCTGTCGTCGGTAGCGGGCGTACACGTCGGGAACGGTGTACGTCCGCGCGTGCCCGATGTGCATCCCGCCGCTGGGGTACGGATAGGGCACCGTCACGAACGTCGCGTCGTCGGCGTCTGCGTCCGGGTCGGCCTCGTATCGGCCGGACTCGGACCAGCGCTCCCGCCAACGCGCTTCGAGTTCCTGCGGGTCGTAGTCCATATCCGTGGTAGTGGTACCCCGGCCTAAAATAACTCCTATACTCGACTTGCGCGGCTGTCTGATTGCGGCAGAAATTGCCACTCAATGGCACGGGACAAACGGGGACGTCGGGACGAAAAGCGGAGACGGAGAACCGAACAGAGTAGCTTGCCCACCACCGGGGGGACCACCGCGGGCGACGTGTCAGAGACGCGTGCGAGCGACGGCGGCCGCTCAGTCGATGTCGATGCGGCGGGAGTCGTCGGGTTCGGCGTCGCGCTTAGGGAGGGTGACCGTCAGGACGCCGTTGTGGTAGCTGGCTGACGCGCCGTCCTCGTCGACCGTCTCGGGGAGGCGAATCGTGCGGCGGGCGGACTCGTGGCGGCGCTCGCGGCGGAGATACTCGCCCTCGGAGCGTTCCTCGTCGAGTTCGCGCGTCGCCTCGACGGTCAGCGTGCGGTTGGCGACCGAGAGAGCGATGTCCTCCTTCTCGTAGCCCGGGAGGTCGACGGTGACGACGATTTCGCCGTCGTGGTCGGTGACGTCGATTGCCATCTCGTGGCGGACCTGCGCCATCATGCCCGAGCGGTCGAACTGTCGTCCCATCTCGTCGAACTGGCGGGACATTCGCTCGAACAGTTCCTCGAAGTCGTCGAAGGGGTTGGTACGTCTCATCATGTGTTTTTCACCGAGGCATACGGACGCCGGCTGAGGAGATAATCGTTGCCGGAACGTGGATAGCAATTCGCACGGAGCGGAAGCCAGAGCGCCGGTATTCAAAAGATGAGCCGCGTCACTCGATGTCTATCTGCGTCGAGTCGTCGCCCGCGGGTTCGGCCTTCGGGAGCGTCACGGTCAGAACGCCGTTTTTGTACGATGCGGACACCTCGTCGCGCGCGACTTCGGTGGGGAGCGTAATCGTCCGAGAGACGGAGCGCTGGCTCCGCTCGCGGCGGACGTACTGGTCGTCGTCGACCTCGGTCGACTCCTCGCGGTCGGCCGCGATGGTGAGTCGCCGTCCGCTGACGCTCACGTCGAGGTCGTCCTTCTCGAAGCCGGGGAGGTCGGCGACGACCTCGATGGTCTCCTCGTCGTCGACGACGTCGAGAGAGACGTCTTGGAAGCGGGCGATACCGGACTCCTCGAACGACCGGCCCATCCGGTCGAACAGGTCTTCTATCTCGTCGAATGGATTTCTCTGCATACGCGTCTGAATACGTCGCCGACGACAAAGAAAGATGTGCCCGTACTCACATTTTGAGAGCGACCGGACGGGGCGCGTTCGGGTGCATCCGGACGCATCCGAGCGCGTCGCGGCCGACTCGGCGTCAGTACAGGACGTGTCGCGTGTCGTACGACCCGAGGACGCGAACCCAGCCGTTTTTAGCGATTGCCTCGACCGCTTCGAGCGCCCCTTGCATCCGCTCTTCGTAGAGACCGGCGTCGGCGTCGATGTGGAACAGGTAGTCGCCGAGGCGGTTGCCGCTCGGTCGCGACTCGATGCGCGAGAGGTTGATGTCGCGTTCGGCGAACGCCTCGAGCAGTTCCAAGAGGAGGCCGGGGTAGTTCGCGTTGGGGTAGACGACGAGCGAGCTCTTGCCGCCGGCGTCCGAGCGCGCGGACTCGGGACCGATGACGAGGAACCGAGTGGCGTTCGACGACTGGTCTTGGATGTCCTCGGCGATGATTTCGAGGTCGTCACCCGCGTTGTCCGGATGGCCGATACCCGCGACCGACGGGTCGGCGCGGGCGCGCTCGACGCCGCGGGCCGTGCTGGCGACGGCTTCGAGCTTCGCGTCGGGGTAGTTCTCTTCGAGGTACGACCGACACTGCGCGAGCGCCTGGGAGTGGCTGGCGACGACGTCGAAGTTCGCGCTCTGGGCCAACAGCGCGTGGCGGATGGGCGTGACGATTTCCTGGACGACGCTCACCTCCGAGTTCGCCACGGCGTCGAGGCTCTCGGTGACGCTCCCTTCGATGCTGTTCTCGATGGGGACGACGCCGCGCTCGAACGTCCCGTCGGCGACCGCTTGGACGATAGAGGTGACCGATTCTCGGAAGGCGACGTCGTCGGCGACCGCGCGGGCGGCGCGATGGGAGTACGTGCCCGCCGGACCGAGCGTGACTGCCTGCATGGACACCCCTTCACGAAGCGGCGACAAAAGACCGTCGGGGAAGGCAGATTCGGCCTATCGCTCCGCGCAGAACTCGACGAAGTTGCGGAGGATGGTCAGCCCGGTCTCGCCGGACTTCTCGGGATGGAACTGCGTGCCGAAGACGGTGCCCGCCTCGTTGGCGACGACCGCGGGGAACTCCACGCCGTAGTCGGTCGAGGCGACGACCGCGTGCTCGTCGTCGGGGTCGGCGTAGTACGAGTGGACGAAGTAGGCGTACTCGCCGTCGACGCCCTCGACGAGCGGGTGGTCGCGCCGGACGTTGAGTTCGTTCCAGCCCATGTGCGGGACCTTCTGGCCCTCGTCGAACCGGACGTTGCGGCCGGGGATGAAGTCGAGTCCCTCGACCTCGCCCTCGCCGGCGTGGTCGGCCTCCTCCGAGGAGGTGAGTAACATCTGCATCCCGAGGCAGATGCCGAAGACGGGCGTCCCGTCGGCGGCGGCCTCGGCGAGCGGTTCGCGGAACGGGCCGGCGTTTTCCATCCCCTCGGAGAACGCGCCGACGCCCGGGAGGACGATGCCGTCGGCGCCGTCGAAGTCGGCGGGGTCGTCCGAGATGACGACGTTCGCCCCCGCGCGTTCGAGCCCGCGCATGGCGCTCCGGAGGTTTCCGAGCCCGTAGTCGACCATCACCACGTCGGCGAGGGTCTCCTCGGGCGGCTGTGTCGTGCTCATACCGAATGGTCCGCAGAGGGGAGCAAAGTGATTTTCCCTCGGGGTGAGTTCTCCGTTGGACGGTCGCGCGACTCGGCCGCACGGTTCTGCCCCTCGCTCTCGACCCGTCCCGTGAGAAGAGCCCGAAGTCCGACCCCGAAGATTCCGCGGACGCTCGCGGGGGCGAGAGAGCCGTCGTGCGGGGTGAACAACTTGTATTCAATACAAATATGGAGAAAAAATAGTAAATCTTAACAACAAGTGTCGGAATCATAAAATGAGTTCAATGGCGAGTAGACGAGAATTCATCAGAACGGCAGGAATCACTGGCGTCGCGGGGCTGACGGCGCTCAGTGGATGTACGGGTGGCGGTGACGACTCGGAGGCGGCGACGACCACATCGGAGTCGGGGGAGTCCTCGGAGACCGAGGCGACGTCGACCACGACCGAGTCGTCACCGGAGTCCATCATGTTCGCGCTGACGCCCGCGGAGTCTGACGTGGACGTGGAAGCGCAGTATCAACCGCTTTTCAACTACATCGAGTCCGAGGTCGGCGTCACGGTCGAATCCACCGTGGCGGCCGACTACGCGGCGGTGCTCCAGGCGCTCGACAGCGGACAGGCGGACATCGCCGACGCCGCGCCCGCAATCGCCATTCAGGGCGGTAACGAGGACATCACCGAGGTCATCGGTATCCGCATCGCCTACGGGGCCTCGCGGTACTTCTCTCTCATCACGACGACGCCCGACAGCGGCATCGAAGAGCTGACCGACCTCGAAGGCGAGACGGTCGCGTTCGCCGACCGCCTCTCGACGAGCGGGTCGCTGTTCCCGCTGTACATGATGAGCAAGGCCGGACTCGACACGGGCGGCGCTCCCGACGGCAACCCCGCTGACTTCGAGGCGCAGTTCTCCGACCACTCGACGGCCCGCGAGACGCTCGTCAACCGCGACGACGTCGTCGCCGCCGGCACGGGCGCGTTCTCGACGGCCCCGCACGTCCCGGAAGACCAGTTCTCCGAGCAGTTCCTGGAGATGTCCGCCGAAAACGACGGCGACCTCGGAACTGAGTCGCCCGAGCTACAGTTGCTGGCGTGTTCCGACCCCATCCCGCGCGCGCCGATTCTCGGCCGCACCGACATGGACCAGGACCTGTACGCCGACATCGAGGAGGCGCTTCTCAACGTGACCGAGGAGGACCTCATCAACGAGGACCTCGAAGACGACCAACAGCTCTGGTTCACCGGGGTTGACGAGGGGTCCGTCGACGACTACGAACCCGTGCAGGAAGTCCTCGACGAACTCGGCGTCACGCTCGGTCAGTAAGAGCGAGACCCCGCGGTTTTGTTTCCCTACCGTGCGGTCGATACCCGACGAACGGTTCGACCGCACGCGAACTACGCGACGCGACAGACACGATAATGAGTACGATCGAAGTAACGAACCTCAGCAAATCCTACGGAGATGTCACGGCCCTCGACGACGTCTCGTTCACCATCCCGGACGGCGAGTTCGTCGTCGTCCTCGGGCAATCGGGGGCGGGGAAGTCGACCCTCCTCCGCTGTCTCAACGGAATCACTCGCCCGACGAGCGGGTCGATAACCATCGACGACGCGAACGTGGTGGGGCCTCGAAACGACGTGGCAATGATATTTCAGCAACACTACATACTCGGACAGATGAGCGCGTACAGCAACGCGCTCACCGGCGCGCTCGGCCGGACCTCGTTTCTCGGCAGTCTGCTCGGCCTGTACGACGGCGACGATAAGAAGGAGGCGCTCCGCGCGCTCGAAACCGTCGGGTTACTCGACGAGGCCAACCAGCGCGCCGGGAAGATGAGCGGCGGCCAGCAACAGCGCGTCGGCATCGCCCGCGCGCTGGTCCAGAACCCGAACCTCCTGCTCGCCGACGAACCCGTGGCGAGTCTGGACCCCGCGAGCGCGGAGACGGTGATGCGATACATCCGCGACGCGGCCGACGAGCGCGACCTGACGACCATCGCGAGCCTCCATCAAGTCAACATCGCCCGCGAGTTCGGCGAGCGGTTCCTCGGGATGAAAGACGGACAGGTCGTCTTCGACGGCTACCGCGAGGACTTCAACGTCGACGTCATCGACCGCATCTACGGCGACATCGAGACGGAGGCCATCCGCGAAGAACGGGCCGACGGCCCGCCCGCGAACGACGCGGTCGCCACGAGCGGAGCGAGGTCACATGAGTACTGATACCGACCGAATCGAAGAGGCGCTGCGGAACATCCAGATAGCAAAGCGAGTCAGACTGCTGTTTTCGGTCGTCGTTCTCGTCCTCTTCGCGTGGTTCTTCACGAACGCGCTGAGCGAGGTGGGCTTTTCCGTCGGCGAAATCGTCGAGTACTGGCCGGAGTTCACCGACGCGCTGGGCGACTTCTTCCCGCCGGGGACGCTGTTCGGCGTCGTCCCCTTCGTCGACGTCAGCCAGTACTGGGCGTTCATCCAAGAGCGGAATCTCCTCCTCCAGTTCCAAGACGGCAACCCCGTCCTCGGCGCGGTGTTCGTCACGTTCGCGATGGGGTTCGCCGGGACCGTCCTCGGCATCCCCGGCGCGCTCATCCTCGGCGTCCTCGGCTCCGAGCGCGTGACGCCGTACCCGTTTAACTTCATCTTCCGCGGGACGATGAGCGTCATCCGCGCCATCCCGGCGCTGGTGTGGGCGCTCATCTACATCCCCCTCGGCGGCGTCTCGCCGTTCACGGCGACGCTCGCCATCGGGACCGACACGATGGGGAACCTCGGTCGCCTGTTCACGGACGCCCTCGAAGAAGTCGAGGACGGACCGATAGAGGCCATCGAGTCGACCGGCGCGAACAGCCCCCAGAAGGTCGTCTTCGGGATGCTCTCGCAGGTCTTTACGCCCTTCATCGCGTGGACGATGTACATCCTCGAGATCAACGTCCGCATCGGCGTCACGATGGGGCTCATCGGCGGCGGCGGGCTCGGACAGGTGCTCCAGACCCAACGCGGCCTGTTCCGGTACACGAACATGATGGCGACGATTCTCGTCATCTTCATGCTCGTCGTCTCCGTCGAGTTCGTGAGCCAGCGGGTCCGGTCGTACATCCGCGGCAACGAGGAGGGGACGAGCGTCCTCAAGCTCATCGTCGAGTTCCCACAGCGGATGGCCCGCTCCATCTGGGAGTAAGCGTCCGAAACCGTCGTTTCGGTCGCAAACCGGTCATGAAGCACACAACCATATATTTTTCACACACACACTACACAATACGTAGTTATGGATCTCTCAAAAGAGATAGGGCAAATCAAGGAGGAAACTAGTCTCTCTAAGCGGGAAGCTGAGGTACTGGTTTTAAAGCAAGCAGGTACTGCTTCGCATGCAGAGATTGCCGGTGAACTGGATATCAAGAAATCCACAGTAGACGAGTACGCAAAGAGAATCAGAAACAAACGAGAGCAGTCTGAGAACACGGTGAGAGCAGTAAGCGACTTCTCGTCATCTAATCACAGCCTCAGAGAGTTAATAGAGCGTCTTCAGGTTGATGATCAAGTCTTGTTCACATCAACGGGTCGTAAATCAATGAAACGGCCATTTACAGTCGTGGATGTCAAACAGACATCAACCGCCAGCGGAACAGAAACATGTGTCGAGGTGGATGGACCCCAAGGTGGCGAGATGAGACTAGTAGCGGACCCGGACCAAGGCAAGCTGTGGCAAGTCTACGCCGACGGGAATCACAAAGATAAGCCAGTCCGATGGGAATTAACCAGTCTCTCAATCGTTGCCGGGGAGTGTTCTATTGAACTACAAGAAAAGTAGTGCGATAGAAATCCAAAGGAAATGCTTGTTTCGCATTGCGGTAGTACTCCTGAAGACTAGATAACTCAGACGAGAGTCCTAACTGGAACGACCGCGCCCTGGACTACTCCCGCGGTACGGTTTTTATCGCTCCCCCGCGTCTCACAGCGTAGCCCATGTCGTCGCCGCGCTCCGCCTCGTCGCCGCCGTCCGCCGCCTCGGGGTCGCGTCGCGCCACCTCGCCCGTCGCCCTCGCCGCGCTCGTGGTCGCAAACCTCGTGCCGCTCGTCGGCGTCGTCTGGTTCGACTGGAGCCTGAAGGCGCTTCTCGTCGCCTACTGGCTCGAAAGCGGCGTCGTCGGCCTCCTGAACGTCCCCAAGATTCTCGCCGCCAGCGGCCGCGGCGACGGCGGGTCGAGCATCAACGCCACCGTCAACGGCCGACAGGTGGACCTCTCGCCGCCCGACGACCCCCGCGACGGCTTTCACCTCTACCCCTCGAACGTCCCCATCGCGGGGTTTTTCGCCATGCACTACGGGATTTTCTGGGTCGTCCACGGCGTGTTCGTCTGGTCGTTCGACGCCTTCGCGGTCGGCGGCGTCGGCGGCGTCCCGCTGGGAGCGGTGTTCCTCGCGGCGGGCGCGACGGTCCTCAGCCACGGCGGGTCGTTCGCCGTCAACTTCGTCGGCCGCGAGGAGTACCGGAGCGTCTCGCCCGGCAAACAGATGTCCGAACCGTACCGCCGGGTCATCGTCCTCCACCTGACTATCGTCCTCGGCGCGTTCCTCGTCGCCGCCTCGGGCGCGCCCGCCGCGGCGCTCGTCGTCATGGTCGTCGTCAAGACCGCGCTCGACGCGGGCGCGCACCTCAGGGAACACGTCCGCGCCGAAAAACGGGCCGACCGCGACCGCGACGGCGGGTCGGCCGGCGAGCGAATCGAGGTCAGCGACGCGTCGGCCTGAAGTCGGGAGAACGCTCCCGCGCCGCGCTCAGAAGTCGCCGAGGCTGGCCTGTCCGTCCGAGGCGTCGGCGAGCCCCGAGAGGTCGGCGGCGCGCGCGATAGTGTCGAAAAAGCCCTCGCGCTGGCTCCGGTCGTACAGCGTCGCCGCGGGGTGCACGGAGAGGAGCACGCGATAGGAGGCGTCGCCGACGCGGGCGTCGACGACCGACCCCGATTCGTTCGTGATGGCGACGCCGCGGTCGAGGAGGTGTTGCGAGGGGACCTTCCCGAGCGTGACGATTAGCTCCGGGTCGACGAGTTCGAGTTCGCGGGCGAGGTAGCCCCGGCAGTTCGACAGTTCGTCGCTCGTCGGGTCGCGGTTGTCCGGCGGGCGGCACCGCACGCAGTTGGTGATGCGGACGTCGGCGCGGGCGAGGCCGGCCTCGCGGAGCGCGTCGTCCAGCACGGAGCCGGAGCGACCCACGAACGGCTCGCCGCCCTCGTCTTCCTTCGCGCCCGGCGCTTCGCCGAGGAAGAGCAGGTCGGCGTCGTCGGGACCGACCCCGTTGACGATGCGACTCCGCGAATCGACGAGTTCGGGGCATCGCTCACAGCCCGTCACGCAGAGGCCCTCCATGTGTTCCATACGCAGTTCGAGGGCGGGGACGGCTTAATCCCCGGCGAAGCGCCGCGCGGCGCGGGCCGCCAACCGGGCCACGCGAATCGGCTCGGGCCGGCCGCCGGATGGCGTGAACCCGCGGACGACCCGCACGGCCTCGTCGTCGTCACAGCCGGCGGCCCGGACGAACACCGTCTCGCCGTTCACTTCGACGGGTCGGCGGGGCGGAGCCGCGCGGTAGATAGCGAGCCGCCGGTCGAACGCCGCACCCGAGAACTGCTCGGAGAGGGCGGGTTCGAGCCCCTCGCTCTCCTCGAAGGAGACCGACAACACCGGGCGGTCGAGGGTCGCGGCGAGGCGGTCGATATCGACGAGGTTGAACCACGCCGGGGCGATGCCGGAGACGAGCAGGTAGCGCACGTCCTCGCGGCCGAGGGAGGCGGAAAGCGAGGCGATGGCGTCGGTCGCGTCGTCGCCGCCGACGGCGCACGTCTCGAAGGCGAGGCCGTCGACGACCCGGTCGGCGCGGACGACCGCGCCGCAGAGGACGCTCTCCGGAGACGGGTCTGTGGAAGAATAAGCGTCGTCAGCGTCGTCTGTGGGTGCGCGCGCCGCCCCGGAGTAGGATTCCGCGACCCCGAGGGCGCGAGACCCCGGCTTCACTCGTCTTTGATCTCCTGGAGCCGGTCGAGGAGTTCGTCGTTGGACGCGCCGATTTCGAAATCGACCTCGCCCTCGTGTTTCTCCTCACTCGTCGTGACGCCGTCTTCCTCGTCGAAGTCGACGTTCTGGTCTCCTTGTTCGGACTCGTCGTAGCTCCCAAATCCCATACAGTCATACGTACACGACCGAGCCCCAAAAAGGATTTGTCGCGCGAGTTCGAGGTTCGAGGGCGATTCGCGCGACGGGAGAACGCCTCGTCCGCCCGACTTTTTCCGGTCGGGCGCGTACGGGCAGGTATGGAAGTCATCCCAGTCACCGCCGACGCCGAGACGTTCACCTGCAACGCCTACCTCGTCCTCGGCGAGCGAACCGTCCTCGTCGACGCCGGGACGATGCCGGACGTCGAGGCGGTCGTCGCCGAGCATACCGACGACCTCGACGCCGTGGTCGTCACCCATCAGCACTCCGACCACGTCGGCGAGCTCGACGCCGTCGTCGAGCGGTTCGACCCCGACGTGTACGCCTACGCCGACCACCCGCTTCGGACCCACGAACTCGGAGACGGCGACCGCGTCGAGATGGGCGACGAGTCGTTCGAGGTCGTCTACACGCCCGGCCACGCCGACGACCACGTCTCGCTCGTGAGCGGCCGGTCGCTGTTCTCGGGCGACGTGTTCGTCTACAACGACGGCGCGTTCGACGACGGCAGTTTCGGCCGCACCGACATGCCGGGGCAGTCCCGCGAGCGCCTCATCAGTAGCCTGCACACGCTCCTCGACCGCCTGCCCTCGACGGTCGAGGCGCTGTACGCCGGCCACGGCGACCCCTTCGAGAACGAGGCCGGCGGCGACACCGTCCGCGACGCGCTCGAACGCGCCATCGAACGCGCGGAACGCCGCGAGCCGAAGTACCCGGAGGACTGAGATGGCGACCGACGCGGCCGGGGACGCGGGCGGCGACCTGACGCGACTGCACTACGTCGGCGTCGGCCTCGCGGCCGTGACCGGCGTGATTCACCTCGTCTTCGGCGCGGGCGCGCTGGCCGCGGACCTCGCCGACCCGCTCGGAATCGCCTTTATCGGGGCCGCCGCGGGGTTCGCCGCGGGCATCGTCGGCGTCCTCCGCGGCGACGAGCGCCTCCGCTCGTGGGTGGTGTTGCTCGGCATCCCCTTCACCGCCGGACAGGTCGTCCTCTACGTCGCGCTCAACTGGCCGGCTATCTTCGGCATCGGCGGCGTCGCGGACAAACTCGTCCAGCTCGCACTGCTCGCGGTCCTGTTCGAGCTGTATCGGCGAGAAGCCTGAGAGAAGCGTGCGGGCTTACGCGGCGCGGCGTTCCTTCGACTTGGGTCGAAGGTGCTTGTAGCCGCACTTGCGGCACTGCTTGGCCTTCTGGGGGTTCCGCGCGTTGCACCGCATGCAGATCTGCTTCTCGAGCGTCCGCTTCGTCGCAGCGTCACTAGCCATGCATACGAGTCCCGCCGCCGGTCGTATAACGCTTGCGAGACACACCGCCGGCGCTCGCGGGCCGCTCGGCGGTCGTCCGGATGGGTCGGAAAACGCGGCGGTTCGCGGCGGG
Organism: Haloferax sulfurifontis; assembly: GCF_014635105.1. NCBI lineage: Archaea > Methanobacteriati > Methanobacteriota > Halobacteria > Halobacteriales > Haloferacaceae > Haloferax > Haloferax sulfurifontis. Next base: position 512,705 of record NZ_BMCI01000002.1, on the reverse strand, counting down.
TTTACGCGCCGGCCTGGCTCAGCGCCGATTCGATGTCGTCGCGCTGGGTGACACCGACGAATCGGTCGACGATGCCGTCGTCGTTCTCGACGATGAGCGTCGGGAGCGAGCGAACCTGATACTGGTTGGCCACGTCCTGTTCCTCGTCGACGTCGACCTTGACGAACTCGACGCTCTCGTAGTCGCCTTCGAGTTCGTCGAGAATCGGGTCCTGCGTCTTACAAGGGCCGCACCAGTCCGCGTAGAAGTCCAAGAGTCGAACAGTCATCGTATCCCGACGCATCTTGCCCGCCCCCGCGCATAAGGATTACTCATGGGCCCGCGTCTCTCCGGTTGTGCGCCGCGGCCGTTGCGGGCGAGTTCGGCGTCGTTGAGCGCCGAGACGCCCGCGAACCGGGGCGAGAGCGGAACGCGGTCGTCGGCGACTCGGACGGGCGTCCCGACTGCGCGCCACGCGGCTCCGAAGCGAGCCGAAACGTTTAGGCGGCGGACGCACGGACGGTGGAACATGAGCAAGGGCCAGAACAGCGGCGGTCTGATGTCGAGCGCGGGCCTCGTCCGCTACTTCGACGCGGAGGACCGTAACGCGATTCGAATCGACCCCAAAACCGTCTTCGCCGCGGGAGCGCTGTTCGGCATCGGTGTGCTGGTGCTGAACTCGCTCGCGTTCTGACTGCCGACCACCGACCGTCGAACGGACGCTTTTTGTCTGCGGCTTCCCGAGACCCGTCCATGACTACGCTACGCGCCGGCGTCGTCGCCGTGCAGGGCGACGTGACCGAACACGCCGACGCCGTCGAGCGGGCCGCCGACGCCCACGGCGTCGACGCCGACATCGTCGAAATCCGAAGCGACGGCCTCGTCCCCGACTGCGACGTGTTGCTCATGCCGGGCGGGGAGTCCACGACCATCTCCCGGCTCCTCGAACGCGAGGGCATCGCCGACGAGATTCGCGCCCACGTCGACGCCGGAAAGCCCGTCCTCGCCACTTGCGCCGGCCTCATCGTCGCCTCCCGCGACGCCAAGGACGACCGCGTGACCACGCTCGACCTCCTCGACGTGACGGTGGACCGCAACGCCTTCGGCCGGCAGGTCGACAGCTTCGAGGCCCCGCTGGACGTGGCCGGCCTCGACTCGCCGTTCCCCGCGGTGTTCATCCGCGCGCCCCTCATCGACGAGGTCGGCGAGGGCGTGGAGGTGCTCGCCGAGTGGGACGGCAACCCCGTGGCCGTCCGCGACGGCCCCGTCGTCGGCACCTCCTTTCACCCCGAACTGACGCCCGACAGCCGCATCCACGACCTCGCGTTCTTCGACGAACTCGCGGTCGAAGCCGACGCCTGAGCGGCCGGCTAACTGACGGAGTGACGGCCGCCCGCCGGAACCAGAGGGTCTTTTTCCGCGCCCGCCCGTCGTGCGACCATGGACGCCGACACCCCGACCGACGAGGTCTTAGACGAGCTCTTTGCGACCATCGAGTCGCGCAAGGCGGACCTCCCGGAAGACTCCTACACGACGACGCTTTTCACCCACGAGAAAGGCGAGAACTACGTCCTCGAAAAGCTCGGCGAGGAGACCACAGAGACCATCCTCGCGGCCAAGGACGACGACCGCGAGGAACTGCTCTACGAGAGCGCCGACCTCGTCTACCACCTGCTCGTCGTGCTGTCGATGAACGACGCCTCGCTCGACGACCTGCGCGACGAGCTGAAAACGCGGTTCTGAGCCGCCCGCAGTTCCCGGACGAGACGGCCCGATTGCAAAACACCAAGAGCGTGCGTTTACGATAGCGCACTCTCTCGATGCACGCCCCCCGAACCCGCGACCGCCAGTCCGTTCCCGCACACCCCACGCTCCACCGCGCCGCGCTCCCCTCCCGAGGGTCGGCCGCGTGAGCCGGCTGTTCGGCGGCGACGAGCCGTCGGTCGAGTTCGTCGCCGGGAGCCTCATCGCCGGCGTCTTCTTCGGCGGCGTCGGCGCGGGCGTCGCCTTCCCGACCCTGCCGACGCTCGGCCCCATCATCGGCATCACGCCGTTCGTGGTCGGCCTCATCCTCTCGGCGAACCGGTTCACCCGACTGGTCGTGAACACGCCCGCCGGGCAGATACTCGACCGGATGGGGACGCGCCGGCCGATGATAGCCGGCTTCGTCGTGCAGGGGCTGTCGCCGTTCGGCTACGTCCTCGGGCTGAATCCGGGTCCGATTCCGCTCGACAGCGCGACCGTCTTCCTCCTGTCGCGGGCCTGCTGGGGCGTCGGCTCGGCGTTCGTCTTCGTCGGCGCGTTCAGCACCATCACCCACGTCACCTCGGGCGAAAACCGCGGGAAGTGGGTCGGCTACATGCGCGGCGGGCAGAGCCTCGGTTTCCCCGCGGGTCTCGTCGTCGGCGGCCTCGTCACCGACGCGTTCGGCTACGCCACCGCGTTCGCCGTCGCGGGGTGCGCGGGCCTGTTCGCCGCCCTCGTCGCCATCTCCGTCCTCCCGGACGTGAAAACCGACGTGACGGCGGCGAGTTCGCTCCGCGACGTGCCGCGGCTGGTCAGCGCCGACATCCGCATCTTCACCGTCGGCACCGTCAACTTCGCCGTCCGATTCCTGTTTTCGGGCGTCCTCCTCTCGACGGCCGTGCTGTACGCGACGGCGAACGACATCTCGCTCGGCGGGCTGTCGGGGGCCGGCGTCAGCGGCGTCGTGATGGCCGTCGGCGTCGTCGCCTCCAGCGTCACGACGCTCGCCGTCGGGCGGTACTCCGACCGCCTGTCGAACCGCGCGGCGCTGACGCTCCCCGCGCTGGGCGTCCTCGCGGCCGGGTTCGCGCTGTTGGCGCTCGTGCCGACGCTCCCCTCGACGCTCGCGGGCGTGGCGCTCATCGGCGTCGGCGTCGGCGGGTCGAACCCGCCGCTTTTGGCCTATCTCGGCGACCTCAGCCCGGCCGACGACGTGGGCAAACTCGGCGGCGTCTACAACGTCTTCGGCGACTCGGGGTCGACGCTCGGCCCGCTCGTGGCCGTCCCGATGGCCGAGGTGGTCGGCTTCCGCGTCGAGTACCTCGCCTGCGTCGCGCTCGTCGTCGTCGTCGGACTGCTCGTCGCGCGGACGCTCTACGGAGAGGCGGCGACGGTGCCGCGGTCGGAACTGTCGTGAAAACGGGGTTCGGGCGCGGGTCGGACGGCGCTACTTGAACTGGATGCCGAGGTCGTTCAGGCCGTCGTTGTTCCGCGCGACGTTGATGAGAAGCGGGGTGATGCCCTCGATTTCGGGGGCGTTGGCGAGGCCGCCGCCGTCGAGCGCGCGGAGGCCGTCGATGCCCTCGGCGAGCAGGCGCACCGTCTCCTTGGCGTCCTCGTCGTCGGCGACGAGGAGCGTGTCGATGCCAAGGTCGGCGTCGAGGTCGGCCAGTCGCCCGGCCGCGAGGTTGTGGAACGCGCCGACGACCGGCACGTCGTCGGGGGCCGCGTCGGCGACGAGCGCCGTCACGCTCCCCGCCTTCGGCGGGTGGTAGTGGAAGCCGTCGTCGTCGCGCTTCATGCCCGCCGCGGGCGTGACGAGCACGTCGCCCTCCGAGAGCGAATCGGAAACGGCCTCGACGGTGTCGGAGACGTGGTACGGCGGCACGGCGAGGACGACCACGGAGGCGCGGTCGGCGGCCATCTCGTTCGCGAAGCCGTTTACCTTCACGTCGCGGCCGCGACTGGAGAGTTCGGTCTCGTACTCGTCGGCCTTCTCGCGGGCCTTGTCGGGGTCGCGCGACCCGACGATGACCTCGTGGTCGGTGTGGTAGGCCCAGCGGAGGGCGAGGCCCTCGCCGATGTCGCCGGTCCCACCGAGGAGTGCGATTCGCATACTCACACCTCCGGACCGAACCGACCTAAAGGGTTGTGCGACCGGTCGGTTCTGCCTGTGTTCGCGGGCGGGGCGTCACCGACCGTCGCCGTCGGACTCGACGAGCGCCTGCACCCGCTCGAAGCCGTCGCGGTAGACGAGCCACCACGCGACCACCGGGGCGAAAAGGAGGGGCGGTCCGACGAGGAACAACTGCGTGACGGGGTCCGGCGGGAGGAGGTACGTCCCGGCGACGACCACGACCGCGTCGAGCGCGAGTAGCGTGACGACGAAGGCGCGAAGGTGTCCCATCAGCGGCCCTCCGGCGGCGAAACGGGAGTCGGAGTCAGCGTCTGAGTCATCAGTCGAGCAGGTCCGGCACGTCGTTCACGTCCTCGACGACGGCGGCCGCGCCGATTTCGGAGAACTTCTGTCGGCCGTCGTCGCCGGTCAGCCCGCCCGAGAGGACGCCGACGCCGAAGTAGACGCGGTCGGGGTCGGCGGCGTCGGCGTTCAGCGCCGTCTTCACGTCGTCGAGGGTGTCGCCGACGAAGACGACCGAGTCGGCTCCGAGGCGCTCCGCGACGGTCACGAGCGCGGCCGGGTGGGGCTTGCCCTCCTCCCAGTCGTCCATCGTGAACCGGTGGTCGTCGGCCACGTCGAGGCCGACGCGGTCGAGCGCGATGTCGGCCTCGGCGCTGGGGCGACCGGTGACGACGCCGAGTTCGCGGTCGCCGAGGGCGTCGAGCGTCTCCGGGCGGAGGAGCACGGGCTCGTCGTGGATGTAGCCGGGGGCGTCGAACGGCGGCTCGCCGCCTTCGAGGTCGCGGTAGCGGTCGCTCCCGAGGTAGAGCGCCTGAAACGTCTCGCGGAGCGCCTCGGGGTCCCACTCGTCGAAGACGGCGCCCGGGTCGGAAAACAGGGCTTCGACGGTCGCCTCGGCGGCGTCGAGGCCGCCGCCGCGGGCCTCGATTTCGTCGGTGAACTCGGCGACCGACAGGTCGGTCTCGCGGGCGGCGAGGACGTACAGCGCCGCCGCGTAGGTGAGTTCCCAGTCGTTGTTGAAGCCGCCGGCGTCCTTGAACAGTTGGACCTCGTCGCGGGAGATGGTCGTGCCGTAGTGTCGGTCCACGGATTCGACGATGGCGCGCCGGTAGGAGTCGGCGACGTCGACGAGCACTCCGTCGATATCGAGGACGACAGCGTCCGCGTGCATACCGGAACCGCGCGACGAGCGGGCAAGTGCCTTACCCTTGGGACCGACCGTGGGAGTCCCGCCGGGTGCGCTGGTCCCGACGCCCCCGTTGGGCGGCGTACAGGGTGTCGCCCGGAAGCGACTCGCGGGCGACCGGAATCGACGGCTCGTCGTAGCCGAGCGTGGTGAACAGGAAGTCGGCGTCGGCGCGGCGGGCGACCTCCGCGGCGGGTCGGTGGAGTTCGACCGGGACGTTCAGCGCGTAGACGACGTCGGCGTCGGCGTAGGGGCCGAGGTCGGAGGCGTCGGCGCGGGCGAACACGTCGTCGCGGACGAACGAGACGCCCTCGGGGACGGGAAAGTCGTGAACGTCGACGGCGACCACGTCGACCCCGCGGGCGGCGAGGGCGGCCGCCACCGAGGGCTCCCGACCGACCCCGACTTCGACCGCGCGGTCGTAGCCCGACAACCGTGCAACGAGCGCGTCGCGAAGCGATTTTTTCACGTCGGGATATTTATGAAGCGTCCCCGCTTAATCCCTCGCATGCTCGTCGATATCGTGCCTATCGGGGATATTTCTGCGGCCGTCAAGCGGGAGGCATCCGCCGGACTTCGCTCCGTCTACGACTGCGACGTGACCGTGCAATCGAATCAGGCGATACCCGAGGGCGCGTTCGACCGGAGCCGAAACCAGTACCGCGCCGAGCAGTTCATCGAGCTGGCGAGCCGCATCGGTCGCGGCGAGAAGAACATCGGCATCACCGAAAAGGACCTCTACTACCGCCGCCGAAACTACGTCTTCGGCCTCGCGTATCTCAACGGCAACGGCTCCGTCATCTCCACGTACCGCCTCCAGACCTCCACCGACGGCGGCATCACGAACAAGCCCGCCGACGAGGTGCTGTCCGACCGCGTGCGCAAGGAGGTCGTCCACGAGATCGGCCACACCCTCGGTCTCGAACACTGCGACAACAACAAGTGCGTCATGTCATTCTCGCCGACGGTCCGCGAGGTCGACGTGAAAGAAGAGAACCTCTGCGGCACGTGCAGTCGGCTCGTCCACTAGTTCTCAGGGCGCGAACACCGTCTCACCCTTTTTCTCGTCTCGGCACCCGTATACGGGTATGAACTTCGTCGTTGCAGTAGACGGCTCTGCGGCCGCCGACAGAGCGCTCGACCACGCGCTCAGGATGCTCGAACCGCTGGGTGCGACGGTCACAGTCGTCCACGCGGTCGAACCGCAAGTCCTCGTCGAAGGCGGCGAGGAACCGGTCGCGGGCGTCGCCAGAACCGGCGACCGAATCGTCGCCGAGAGCCTCGAAGACGCGGAATCGCGCGCCGAGCGCGTCCTGCAGGCGGCCGCCGAACGCGCCGCCGACGCGGGCGTCGAAGCGACCGCGGAACTCCTCTACGGCGACCCCGTCGAGGCGATTCCGGCCTACGCCGACGAGGCGGACGCCGACGGTATCTTCGTCGGCCACCGCGGCCTCTCGAAGCGCTACGAGGGGCTGGTCGGGAGCGTCGCCAAGGAACTCGTCGAGCGGGCGTCCTGCCCCGTCACCGTCGTCCGCTGAGTGCGCCGACTCGACGGCCGCGACGGCGGCGGCCAACCCCTGCGAACCGCGCTCGCGCTCTCGCTCGTCACCGGCGAGCCGTTCGAGATGACGAACGTCCGCGGGAACCGCTCGACGCCCGGGCTGAAGGCCCAGCACGTCGCCTGCGTCTCGGTCGCGGCGGCCGTCTCGAACGCCGACGTCGACGGCGGCGAGGTCGGCTCCTCAACACTCCGCTTTTCGCCCGGCGACGTGCGAGCCGACCCGGTCGAGGCGGCCGTCGGCACCGCCGGGAGCGCGACGCTCGTCTGCGAGACGGTGCTCCCGGCCGCCGTCGCCGTCGATTCCCCCCTTCGGCTCACCGTCACCGGCGGCACCGACGTTCGGTGGTCGCCGCCGGCGGACTACCTCCGGTACGCGAAGCGCCCGCTGTGTTCGAGATTCGGCGTCGAGTTCGGCGTCTCGGTGCCTCGCCGCGGCTTCTACCCGGCCGGGGGCGGCACGCTCTCGCTCCGAATCGAACCGGCCGAGCCGACGCCGCTGGCGCTGGACCGTCGCGCGGACCCCGACGAACTCCGGGTCTACTCGGTCGAAAGCGACTCGCTCGCGGACGCCGCGGTGGCCGACCGGCAGGTCGAGGGCGTCCGCGACACGCTCGCCGAGGCGGGCGTCGACCTCCCGGTTCACGCCGCGGTCTCGTCGGTCGAAAGCGACTCGCCCGGCTCGGTCGTGGTCGTCGTCGCGCGGGGTGGAGACGGGGGCGAATCGGTCGTCGCCGGCTTCGACGCCTACGGCGAACGCGGCACGCCCGCCGAGACGGTCGGGGCGCGGGCGGGCGCGTCGTTCCTCGACTGGCTCCGCGGCGACGCGCCCGTGGACCGCCACATGGCCGACCAACTGCTCGTCTGGGTCGCGCTCGCCGGGGGTCGCCTGCGGATTCCCGCCGTCACGGACCACGTGCGGACGAACCTCGACGTGATTCGGGCCTTCGGCTACGACGTGACGCTTCGGGCGGCCGGAGACGGCGCAGGTGCGGTCGTCGAGTCCGACGGCGGCCGCTGACCGGGAGACCCGTTTTCGGCCGATTCAGGGCGCGTAGGTTCCGTTCAACTGCGTCTCGGCGATGACGTGTCCCGCGATGGCGCGCTTCAGGTCGGCCTTCGTCGCGCCCGCGTCGAGGTCGAGGGGTGCGTCGAGCGCGTACAGGAGGAACCGGTAGGCGTGCTCGCCGTCCGGTGGGTTCGGGCCGCCGTAGCCCCGCTCGCCGTAGCTGTTGGTTCCCTCGACCGCGCCCGGCGGCGTCTCGCCCGCCTCGATGGCGTCGGTCTCGGGGTCGACGTTCCAGACGAGCCAGTGGTCCCACACCTCGCCCGCGGGCTTCACCGCGTCGGGGTCGTCCATCACGAGGGCGAGCGAGACGGTTCCGGGTGGCACGCCGCCGATGCGGAGCGGCGGACTCTCGTTTTCGGTCGCGTAGCCGTGGGTGCGGGGTATCGGGCTTCCGTCGTCGAACGCCGGGCTTTGGAGGGTGAGCCCGCGACGGCGCTCGCTCGAATCGCTCGATATCATACCGTCTCGTTGGGCGACCAGCGACAAAACGATTCGTTCGGGAAAACCGACGCGTCAGCGGCTGTAGACGACTCGAACGCCGATTCCGTCGGGGTCGGAGACGACGAACGAATCGGTCGTGGGGGCGTCGGCCGCATCGTCGTCGCCGGACCCGACCTCGTCGAACCCGTCCTCGTCGACCGCGTCGAACTCGTGGCCGCCGCCAGTCAGCGACTCGCGGACCGCGTCGAGCGTCGCGGCGTCGGGGACGACGACTTCGAACCACTCGATTCCGCGGCCCTCGCCGACCGGAGCGCTCCGGGTGTTCCAACTGTTCAGGCCGACGTGGTGGTGGTACTCGCCGGCGGCGACGAACGCCGCGCCGGGGTAGCCCTCGTCGCGGACGCGCATGCCGAGCGCGTCGACGTAGAAGTCCCGCGACCGAGGGACGTCGGTGACTTCGAGGTGGACGTGTCCGAGGTCGGTGCCGGCGGGCGCGCGGTCCGCGCCGGCGGCGTCGTCGGCGAGCGACCCGAGGTCCAGCGGGAGCGTGTCCATCGATACCCGGCGGTCGTCGGTCCACGGCCACTCCTCGCGGGGGCGGTCGCGGTAGACCTCGACGCCGTTGCCCTCCGGGTCGCGGAAGTACAGCGCCTCGCTGACGAGGTGGTCGGACGCGCCGGACAGGGTCGCGTCGGCGTCGCTGGCGCGGGTTCGGGCGCGGGAGAGCACGTCGCCGAGCGCGCCCCGGTCGGGCACGCGGACCGCGAGGTGGAACAGCCCGGCCTCCCGGCGACCGCGCTCGGGGGCGTCGGGGTCCTCGTCGAGGACGACGACGGGGGTCTCGCCCGCCGAGAGAACCGCCCGCGACCCGTCGCGGTCGCGCTCGACCGCGAGGCCGACCACGTCGCGGTAGAACGGGACGACGCGGTCGAGCGAGCCGACGCGGAGCGCGACCCGGCCGAGGTGGGCGTCGTCCGTGAGCGAGCCGTCAGATGGGAAATCGTTCGTCATGCCCACGTCTTCGAGCGTGGCCGTGAAAACGTCCGTAGTAACATCGGAGTCACTCGCGGCGCGGCGTGTAACCGGGTCGCTGTCGGCGGGAAACGCCCGGTTGAGACGGAACGAAAAACGAGAGCGAGAGCGGAAACGAAGCGGACGGAAACGCGAACGCGAACGCGAACGGGCGACCGGGTCGCTACTCGGCGTAGTAGTACTCGCCGGCGCGCTTCTGCTCGCGGTCGAGTTGCGAGTCGGGCTTGTTGATGCGCGGGCGCTGGGTGCGCTCGTCGCGGCGGAACGTGATGTCGAGGTCCGACAGGAAGTCGTTCATGCCGTCGCGCATCTCCTGTGGCTTCGAGGCGTGGCCCTCGATGGACGGCTCGCCGTCGAACACCATCAGGCGGTCCGCGAGCAGGTCCATCATGTAGATGTCGTGGTCGATGACCATGACCGTCGCGTCGTGGTTCTCGGCGTAGCGGCGGATGGCCGAGGTGGCCTGCACGCGCTGTTCGACGTCGAGGTGGGCCGACGGCTCGTCGAGCAGGTAGAGGTCGGCGTCCTGCGAGAGACACGCCGCGATGGCGACGCGCTGGCGCTCGCCGCCCGAGAGGTCGGTGAGGTTGCGCTCCATGATGCGGTTGAGCTGGAGCGGGTTCGCGATTTCCGTGTTCCAGTACGACGAGCCGAACTGGTCGGTGATAGACGAGAGGAACGCGTCGACTCGCATCGGCTGGTCGATTTCGATGTACTGCGGCTTGTACGAGATGTCGAGCGCGAAGTCGAGGTCGCCCATATCGGGCGTCAGGTCGCCCGTAAACAGCTGGGCGAGCGTCGACTTCCCGATACCGTTGGGGCCGACGACGCCGAGCACTTCGCCGTTGTAGATGGTGCCGGACTCCACGTCGAGCGAGAACTCGCCGTCGCCGTAGGACTTGGCGAGGTCGGGGTACTCGACGAGGGGTTCGGCCTTCGTCGTCTCCCGGGGCGCGTGTTCCTCGAAGGTGATGGCCTCCGGGCGGATGCGCATGTTCTCGTTCGAGAGATACCCCTTCAGGTACTCGTTGATGCCGTTTCTGACCGACTTGGGGTCGGTGATGACACCGTACGCGCCGGGCTCACCGTAGGCGACGTGGAGCGTGTCGGCGAGCAGGTCGAGGATGGCGAGGTCGTGTTCCACCACGAGCACCGCGCGGTCTTCGTCCTCCGCGAGTTCGCGGATGAGCCGCGCGGCGGTGACGCGCTGGCCGATGTCGAGGTACGGCGAAATCTCGTCGAGGAAGTAGAAGTCGCGGTCGCGGGCGAGCGTCGCCGCGAGGGCGACCCGCTGGAGCTCGCCGCCCGACAGCGTCTCGATGTCGTTGTCGACGACGGGCCCGATGTCGAGGCGGTCGATGTAGGAGTCGAGCGCGCCGCGCTCGTCGGTCGCCTCCAAGAGGTCGCGGGCCGTCCCGTCGAACTGCTTGGGAATCTGGTCGACGTACTGCGGCTTGCGCGCGATGGAGACCTCGCCGTCGCGGACCCGCTCGACGTAGTTCTGGAGCTCGGTGCCGCGGAAGCGGTCGAGGACGGCCTCCCACGTCGGGTCGTCGTCGTAGTTGCCGAGGTTGGGGACCATCTCGCCCGCGAGGGCGCGGACGGCGGTCGTCTTCCCGATACCGTTCGGGCCTAGGATGCCCGTCACCGCGCCGGATTCGGGGACCGGAAGCCCGTACAGCGAGAAGGCGTTTTCGCCGTAGCGGTGGGTCGGCTCCTCGTCGAGCTCCGAGGGGAGGTTGATGATTTCGATTGCGTCGAAGGGGCACTTCTCGACGCAGATGCCGCAGGTCTCGCCGAGGCAGATTTCCTCGGAGATGCGCACCTGGTCGGGACCGCCCTGCTCGGCGTCCTCGCCGCGGAGCGTGATGCACTCTTTGCCCGTCCGGTTCGGCGGACAGAAGTTCGAGCACTCGTAGCTACAGCGGTCGGGAGAACACCGGTCTAAGTCGACGACGGCGATACTATCGTCGGCCATCGTTAGAGCTGAACACCCGAAGTCAGCAGGATAGCGAACGTGATGAACCAGAGCGCGAAGGTCATGAACACCACGTAGAGGTAGTCCTTCGCGCCGAACCCGGTGACGTCGACGCCGACGACGCGGAGCACGGGGAACTGGATAAGGACGAGCGCCCCGAGGATACCCACGGCCAACTGATTGGTCGCGGCCTCGGGACTCGTCCCCACCACAGCACCCGAGACCACCGCGGCGGCGATGCCGGCGAGGCAGGCGAGTGTCGTGACCGTCACTCCGCGAATGTGACTGGAGAGTCCGGTCTGCGTTTCCGTGGCCATGTGTTCCCGTGCGATATCCGGCGTCAAAAGGCGTTCGTTCCTCCCGCCACCCCGCGGGTAAAGCGTTGTCGGCCGGTCGCAGGCCAACAAGGTTTATGCTGGTAGCGCGTTTCGATTCGTAACGATGGCTGGAACAGAAGAGGAGAGTCTCGACGACCTCCCACCGAGTGCGAAGCTTGTTTTCAAAGTGCTCGAATACAACGGTCCGCTCACCCAGAAAGGCATCGTCGAAGAGTCGATGCTCTCGGCGCGAACCGTTCGCTACGCGCTCGAACGACTGGAGGGAATCGGTATCGTCGACGAGGACGTCTACTTCGCCGACGCCCGACAGAACCTCTATCAGTTGACCGATCTCGCGCCGCAAAAGGCGCAGGCCAAAGCCGACGGCGGCAAAGAAAAGGCCTGTTGCGCCGAGTAGTGAGAACCGCCGCGGAACCACCGCACGCTTCGCAGTCGGTGTCGTAAGAGACCAGTTGCGACGTGTCGACCCGGTCGAACCCCGACCGACGAAAACGACGATTCGGCCGTTCTGTTAGGCCGGAACGACCGTAATCTGCTGTTTTCTATCGATTGCGTTCTCCAGTTCCTCGGCGATGGCGCTCCCGCGAGAGACCTGAATGTCGCCGCCGCGGCCGACCGTCGCCGTGAACAGGTACTCGCCGTCGGCGCGGACCTCGACCGTCTCGCCGACGTGGCCGTCCATCCGGACGACGACGTGCCGCGAGGTGACCTCGGGCGTCACGACGACGCCCTCGTCGGCCCCGCCGCCGGAACCGGACGCGCCGGACTGACCCCCGGCGTTCGCGCCCGCGTGCTGTCCCGACGACGACGGCTTTTCGTCGTGGGTCCGCACGTCGATGTCGATGCCGAGGCGGTCTTCCACATCGGAGATGCGGCCGCCGCCCTTCCCGATGACGTAGGAGATGTCGTCGTCCTCGACGTAGACGACCGCGCGGTTCTGCCCTTGCAGGTCCACGTCGACGTGCCCGCGGGCGATGGAGCGAATCTCGCGTTCGATTTCCTGTTTCGCAAGCCGGGAGACGCCGCTTTCCTTCTCCTCGCCGTCCTCGCCGAGCGGGACGGTGACGACCTGCCGGTTGAACGTGTAAATCTCGTACTTCGGCGTGCCGGTCTCGAAGTCCCGAATCTGGATGACCGGGCGGGCGAGGTCCTCCGCGAAGAGGCCCTCGGGCACCTTCACCTCGGTGCGCACGTCGTACACCGTGTGGACCTCGCCGTCCTCGATGTAGACGACGGTGTCGACGACCTGCGGAATCATGCCGAGTTCGACCCGGCCGACGAGGCGCTGGAGCGCGTCGATGGCGCGGGTGGCGTGGACGACGCCGACCATGCCGACGCCCGCCAGTCGCATGTCCGAGAACACCGAGAAGTCCTCGGTCTTTCTGACCTCGTCGTAGATGGTGTAGTCCGGGCGCACGAGGAGCAGGGAGTCGGCCGTCTTCGCCATGTCGCCGCCGAGGGCGGTGTACTGGGTGATGTCGGGGCCGACCTGCAGGTCGCGGGGCTTCTCCATCGTCTTGACCGCGTAGTCGCTGTCGTTGAGGAACTCGGCGACCGCCTGCGCGAACGTGGACTTCCCGGCACCGGGCGACCCGGCGATGAGGACGCCGCGCTGGCGCTCGGCGAGTCGGTCGCGGAGTTCGTCGGCGAACTCGTAGTCGTCGAGTTCGGTCTTGACGATGGGACGGACGGCGGTGATTTCGATGCCGTCGGCGAACGGCGGGCGAGCGACCGCGATTCGGTAGTCGCGGAACTGGACGATGTCCATGCCCGGCTCGGAGAGTTCGACGAAGCCGTCGGTGGCGGCGCGGGCGGAGTTGACGATGTCGTCGGCCCACTCCTTCATCGTCGCCTCGTCGGTCGGCTCGTCGGCGATGGGCTGGTAGTGCATCTCGCCGACCGCGCCGCGTTTGGCCTTCGGGCGGGTGTCGGTCTTGAGGTGGACCGACATCGTCTGGTCGTCGAAGAAGCGCTCGATGATGAGCCCGCCGGAGCCGCGGACCGCGGCCTCGACGTACTCGACCGAGACGCCCTTCGCTCTCGCCACTTCGGCCTGCACCACGTCGCTCGTCAGGAGCGTCGCCGACCGCTCCGTGGCGATGTCGCGGATGAGCGCGTCGATGTCGCCCTCGCCCGCGCCCTTCGTCTCGCCCGAACTCGGGCGACGACCGACGTACTTGAGGTCGATGACGCCGTCGTCGGCGAACTCGGCGAGGCGCTGGAGTTCGGAGAGGCCCTCCCAACCCGTGTCACGGCCGTCGTTGGCCTGCGATTCGAGTTCGCTGACGACCGCCTCGGGGACGAGGACGTCGGCGCCCTCGTAGGTGCCGTCGTCGACTCGCTCGGACACGCGACCGTCGATGACCGCGCTCGTGTCCGGCACTATTTTCATGCGCGTGAGTTTGGGCGGGTGACGGATAAGGTTGTAGATAAAAGCGGTGGCACCGTCGGCGGGGCGTCGGGTGGTCCCGCGTCCCGCGTTCCGCGCCCTCGACCTCGACTCAGTCGTCTCCGGGCGCGGCCACCCGCTCCCCGTCGAGTACGTCGAACGACTCGACGAGGCCGTCGAGGTCGGCCGCCCGCGACGACAGCACCTCGGTCTGGTCCGCGAGGTCGCCGATGGACTCGGACTGCTCTCGGGCCGTCGCGACGACGGTCCGCGACTGGCCGGCGGTCTCCTCGGAAATGTTCGCCACGTCGTCGACGCGGGCGGCGATGTCCGCCGCCGACTGGGCCTGCTGGTCGGTCGCGGCGCTCACCTCGGCCACGCTGGCGTCGATGTCCGTCACCATGTCCACGATGGTCTCGAACTCGCCGATGGCCTCGGTGACCGTCTCCAGACTGTCGGCGACCTGCCGGTTCATCTCCCGCACGTCGGCGAGCGTCTCCTCGGAGTGTTCGGTGATGTCGGCGATGAGCCCGGACACCTCGTCGGCGGAGTCGCGGGTCTCCTCGGCGAGCGACTTGACCTCCTGTGCGACGACGCCGAAGCCGTCGCCGGCCTCGCCCGCGTGGGCGGCCTCGATGGCCGCGTTGATGGCGAGCAGGTCGGTCTGCGAGCCCACGTGCTCGATGAACGCCGCGATTTCGTCTATCTCCTCGATGCTCTCGGTGAGTTCGGCGACGGCGTCGGCGGTGCGGTCGATGCGGGCCTCCACCGTGTCTAACTCCTCCATCGCCTCGGTCGCCGCGTCGCGACCGACCTCGCCGCGCTCGGACGCGGTTTCGGCAGTGGTCGCGACCTCGTCGGCGGAGGCGGCTATCTCCTCGACGGTCGCAGACAGCGTGTTGAGTTCGTCGGAGACGGTCTGGAGGTGGTCGGTTTGTGCCCCCGCGCCGTCGGAGATTTCGGTGACCGAGGCGGCGACTTCCTCGCTGGCGGCGTCGGCCCGGCGGACGTGCTCGCGGGCGGTCGAACTCATCCGCGACACCTCCTGTGCGAACGACTGCACCTCGCCGATGGTCGACGAGAGGGTGCGGACGAGGTCGTTGTAGGTCGCCGCGACCTCGGCGTATCGCTCGTCGTCGACGCCCCAGTCGTCGGTGTCGATGGTGGCGGTGAGGTCGCCGGCCTGCGCCCGCGATGTCGCCTCGGCGAACGCCTCCACGAGATGCTGGAGGTTGCGCGTGTAGTCGGCGAGGTCGCGTTGCATCCGGTCGAGCGCCGCGCCGAACTCGCCCGGCAAATCCTCGTCGAGCGCCGGGTCGTCGAACCGCTGGTCGGCGAGCGCGCCCGCCTGCGAGGCGACGATACAGAGGTGGTCGTGCATCGCGCCGAAGTCGTCGGCGAGACGGGCCACCTCGTCGTTCCCGGTCACGTCCGGTGGTCGGGTCGACAGGTCGCCCGCCGCGACGCCCGCGGCCGCCGCCGAGATGGACTCGATTGGCGAGACGATGTCTTTCCGCGTGATGATAATCGTGTTGACGAACGCGAGGCCGGCACCGAACAGGAGGAGCGCCGAGAGTTCGAGTCGGAGCGCGCCGGTCGCGATCCACGGGAGCGCGGCCTGCGCGAGCGAGACCGCGAACTGGATTGCAACGGCGGCGACGACCTTTCTCTCGACCGAATCCGAGATACCGAGCGCGTCCATGCTTCCCCAGAGCAACCGTTCGTACGTCGAGACGAGTCCCATACTCGGACGTGCGGGGAACGCACAATAAGCCGGGCCGCGCATTCTCGAAATCTGATAACGGGGTCCGACCGCGAGAGGGGGACCGACCGCAGTCGCGGCGGGCCCGGCGCGCGCGGACTGCCGGACGCCACACGCTTTTGGGGCGACCCGCCGACGGGCCGGCATGGACGAACTCCGCGACCTCACGGCGACCCTCGTGTCGGTTCCGAGCCACGAGGACGAGACCGCCGCCGGCGACCGCATCGAATCGTGGCTCCGCGGGGAGACCGACGCCGACGTGACCAGAGACGGCGCGGGGAATGTCGTCGCCCGCGTCAATCCCGGCGTCGGCGAATCGCTCGCGCTCGTCGGCCACCACGACGTGGTCCCGCCGGCCGACCGCCAGACCACAGACGGCGGCGACTACGTGGTCGAGACCCGCGACGGCCGCCTCTACGGCCGCGGGGCGGCGGACATGAAAGGGGCCGTCGCCGCGTCGATGCTCGCCTTCCGCGACGCGGCCGCCGAGGCCGACTCGGAGGTCGTCCTCGCCTCGTTCGTCGGCGAGGAAATCGGCGGGGAGGGCGTCCGCGCGGCGCTCGACGACGGCCTCGAACTCGACTACGCCGTCGTCGCCGAGGGGTCGACGAACTACTCGGGACCGAACCGGACCGACGTGGCCGTCGCCCACCGCGGCCGCCGGGCGAGCACCCTCGTCGCGTCCGGGACCGCCTGCCACGCCAGCGAACCCGAGCGCGGCGAGAACGCCGTCTACCGCGCGACCGACGCCGTGGACGTGGTCCGCGGGCTCTCGGTGCCGGACGCCGAGGTCCTCGGCCACCCCGTCTCCGGGAGCATCGCCGTCACCGAAATCGACGGCGGGAGCGCGTGGAACGTCATCCCCGACCGCTGTGCGGTGACCATCGACGAGCGGACCGTCCCCGGTGGCTTCGCCGACCTCGCGCGGACAGAGGCAATCGAGGGGGTCGAGTGGGTCGTCGAACAGGACCTCCCGCCGATGGCGTGCGACGACGCCGACTTCGCCGAGCGCGTCCTCGACGCCGCGCGGTCGGTCCACGAGGCCCGCGGCGACGCGGAGCCGGAACAGACGACGAAGCCCCACGCGACCGACGCCGGGTGGTTGGCGCAGGCGGGCACGACCTGCGTCGTCTACGGCCCCTCGGAGCCCGGCGAGGCGCACACGAAAGACGAGAGCGTGTCGCTCGACGTGCTGGCGCGGTGTTACGAGACGTATCGTGCGCTCGTTGAAGGCTGGTGAAAGCCGCCAACCCCGCCCGCGACGACGCCTGAACACCCACACGCGACGACGCCCGAACAGCCACCGGGCGGGACTGAAAGGGGCCGCGAGCGAGGGCTTTCGCGGTGTCGTCGGTCGCGGCTGTCCCGTCGTCGATTGCGGCGTCGGCGGCATCGGCTGTCGCGTCGGAGTCGGGAGCGACCAAGTGAGTAGCAAAACCCCACCACGAATACCCGCCTCCTGCGATTTAATACGCCTCCGAGACCACCGTCGTACCATGGCACAGTCCTCCGCGGAATCCGACTCGGAATCGGCGTACGACCGACTCCTCACGAAGTACAAGCGAATCGCCAACGTCGAGAACGCCGGCGGCATCCTCTCGTGGGACCAGCAGGTCATGATGCCCGACGAGGGGACGCCCGCGCGCTCCCAGCAGATGTCCGCGCTCTCCGCGTTGAGCCACGAACTCCTGACCGACGACGAGTTCGGCGACCTCCTCGACGCGGCCGAGGCCGACGACCCGACCGACGAGCAGGCCGACGTGCTGCGCGAACTCCGCCGCGACTACGAGCGGGCGGCCCGCGTGCCGAACGACCTCGTCGAGAAGATTTCCGCGGCGTCGTCGGAGGCCATCCCGGCGTGGAAGCAGGCGAAGGCCGAAGACGACTTCGAGACGTTCGCGCCGCATCTGGAGAAGCACGTCGAACTGAAGCGGGAGTACGCCGAGCACATCGACCCCGACCGCGACCCCTACGAGGTGCTGTTCGAGGACTACGAGCCGTGTCTGCCCCTCGAACAGGCCGAGGAGATTCTCGCCGAGGTGCGCGAGGTGCTCGTCCCGATGATAGAGGACATCCGCAAGTCCGACGCGGACCTCGCGGTTGACGCCTTCGAGGGCGAGTTCCCCGAAGACGAACAGGAGGAACTCGTCCGCGACGCGCTCACGACGCTCGGCTACCCGTGGGAGCGCGGCCGCCTCGACACCGCGCCGCACCCGTTTTCGTCGGGGACGCAGTTCGACGCCCGCGTGACGACCCGCTACGACGACTCCGACGTGCTCGGGTCGCTGTTCTCGACCGTCCACGAGTTCGGCCACGCGCTGTACACCCTCGGCCTGCCCGACGAGCACTACGCGACGCCGCTCGGCGAGAACCGCAACCTCTCGGTCCACGAGTCGCAGTCGCGGCTCTGGGAGAACCACGTCGGGCGCTCGCGGGCCTTCTGGCGGCACTTCCTGCCCACGCTCGAAGAGCGGTTCCCCGAGGTCGACGCGACGGTTGAGGAGGCCTACGAGGCGGCTAATCAGGTGTACGACGACAACCTCATCCGCGTCGAGGCGGACGAGCTGACCTACCACCTGCACATCGTCATCCGGTTCGAACTCGAACGCGACCTCATCGCCGGCGACCTCGCCGTCGAGGACGTGCCGGAGGCGTGGAACGACAAGTACGAGGAGTACCTCGGCATCCGGCCGGACACCGACTCCGAGGGCTGTCTGCAGGACATCCACTGGGCGTACGGGAACTTCGGCTACTTCCCGACGTACTCGCTCGGCTCCGTCATGGCCGCCCAGCTGTTTGCGGCCGCCGAGGCGGACATCGACGACCTCGACGGGAAGCTGGCCGACGGCGAGTTCGGCGACCTCCGCGAGTGGCTCCGCGAGAACATCCACCGCCACGGCCGGCGCTACGAGACTAACGACCTCGTAAAGCGGGCGACCGGCGAGGACTTCGCCGCCGACGACTTCCTCGACTACGTCGAGTCGAAGTACGGGGCGCTGTACGACCTGTAGGCGAGACAGACAGTCCGCCGCAGTCCCCCGATTTCCGACGGCTCGGAGTCGGCGCAGGAACTAAATAGGGGTATGCCATATCATACCACGTATGGCCTCAGCACCCAGTGACGACTTGTTCGACCAGTTCTTGGCCGACCGCGGTCACGAGACAGAACCGGTACGCTGGGACCGATCCTATAACAAACTGCAGTGCCCCGATTGCGGGGCCCTGCACGACATGGGCGCGGCGACCTGCTCCGTCTGCGGGTGGGTGCCGGAGGCCTGACGCGTCCGAACTGACCAAGCCACGAGCACCTGTTCTCGACGGTTTTCACCCGCTCGGTGAGCCGTTCGCGAACGCCCGGCGAGTACGCAACTCCGGGCGCGTTCGCCCTCGTCCGAAGCACGTCGCTTATCACCGATAAGGCCGTGAACGTGCACAATGAGCGAATCCGACGTGACCGTCACCCGGCTGTTCGGCGGCCCGGGAAGCGGGAAGACCACGGCCTTGCTCGACAAGGTCGAGGAGATTCTCGAACAAGACGGCGTCACCATCCGCGACATTCTCGTTGTCTCTTACACCCGAGCCGCGGCGGCCGAGGTCCGCGACCGGCTCGCGGAGCGACTCGACATCAACCCGCGGTCGCTGAAGGGGAACGTCTCGACGATGCACGCGAAGGCGTACGAACTCTTGAGCCTCTCGCGGAACGACGTGGTCGGCGAGAGCGACAAACAGGAGTTCTGCGAGGACTACGGCATCGAGTTCGAAGACGAGTACGGCGGCGCGGGCCGCCGGACCGCCCGCTCGACCACCATCGGGAACAAGGTCATCGCCACGAGCCAGTGGCTCCAGCGCACCCGCCGCGACGTCTCCGACTGGTACGACGTGCCGTTCCAGTGGAACGTCGAGGAGGTCCGCCTCCCGCCGGAGGTCGACCCGAACGCCCAGGAGGGCAACAAGTACACGCCGACGTGGCCCTCCGACGACGACCGCATCGACATCCCCGAGGCCATCCGCGCGTGGCGCGCCTACAAGGGCGAACACGGGCTGGTCGGCTTCGCCGACATGCTCGAACGCGTCAAACAGCGCGCGCTCGTCCCCAACGTCGACTACCTCGTCATCGACGAGTTCCAGGACATCACGACCCTCCAGTACGACGTGTACGAGGAGTGGAAGCCCCACATGCGGGGCGTCCTCATCGCCGGCGACGACGACCAGGTCGTCTACGCGTGGCAGGGAGCGGACCCGAACCTGCTTCTCGACGCCGAACGCGACAACGACGAGATTCTCCCGAACTCCTACCGGCTCCCGTCGAACGTCCTCAACGTCGTCAACCGGGAGATTCGCCACATCGACAAGCGACAGGAGAAGGACCTCAAACCCCGCAAGGAAGGCGGCGCGGTCGAGGCCGTCGAGAGCCCGTCGATGCTCGAACTCGCCCGGAACGTCCGCTACACCGTCGAGAAAGACGAGGGCACCGTGATGGTGCTGTTCCGCGCGCGCTACCAGATGTTCCAGTTCATCGACGAGTTCCTCCCGTCGGGCATCCCCTTCTCGACGCTGACCGACCAGCGCATGTGGACCGACCGACTCACGCAGTACGTCCGCGCGGTCGAGGCGCTCGACGCCGAGGAACCCGTCGACGGCTTGCAGGCGCGCCGCCTCGCCGACATGCTCCAGGACTCCGCGTTCGGCACGAACGACCGCGACGACCTCTTCGACGCCATCGACGACAGACAGGAAGAGGCCGGCGTCGACGACATCACGAACATCGAGTTCACGCCGAAGGAAATCAAGAACTTCGCGCCCTTCGCCCCGGACAGTTCGTCCGCCAGCGACATGGTCCGCAAGGTGACGAGCTTCCAGCGCAAGTCCGTCAACGCGTACTTCGGCGGCGGCTACGAGGGGATGGACCCCAGTCGCGTCCGCGTCGGCACCATCCACTCGGCGAAGGGTCGCGAGGCCGACCACGTGTTCATGGCGACCGACCTGACCGAGAAGGTCGTCGAGCAGATGGCCGCCTCCGTCTCCGACGAGGAGCTCGAAGCCCGCGGCATCGAGGAGTTCACCGCGACGACGAGCCCCGTCCCGCTCATCACCGACAACGAGCGCCGCGTCTTCTACGTCGGGATGTCCCGCGCCCGCGAGCGCCTCATCGTCCTCGAGAACCTCGTCACCGGCGCGCCGACGCTTCCCATCAGCGTCCTGCTCCACAACGAGATTCGCGAGGCTCCCGCGCAG
The DNA here is from genome assembly GCF_014635105.1 of Haloferax sulfurifontis. Lineage (NCBI taxonomy): Archaea > Methanobacteriati > Methanobacteriota > Halobacteria > Halobacteriales > Haloferacaceae > Haloferax > Haloferax sulfurifontis. The sequence continues at coordinate 491,852 of NZ_BMCI01000002.1, read as the reverse complement.
GAACTCGTCGACGACGCGCAGGAACCGCCCGCGCCCGAACCCGAGGCGTAACGTCCCGTGCGGAGCGGTCCGCGCGGCGGCGACGCCATCGACGCCGCCGTTTCCGAGCGAGACGCCGTCGGCTTCGTCGCCGTCTCCGGCGGCTCCGACCCCACGAGTCGCTACCTCACCGGCCGCGAGTTCGACTGCGACCTCGCCTTCGTCCGCGTCGACGGCGAGACGCATCTCCGGGTCCCCTCGACCGTCGAACCGCCGGCGCTGTCGGTCGCCTCGGTCCGCGTCGACGACAGGCCGCCGGGGAAGGCCGCCGCGGCCGTCCTCGCGGAACACGGCGCTCCCGAAGGGACCGTCCTCGCGCCGCGGACGATTCCGCACGACGCCGCGCTCCACCTCGAATCGGCGGGCTACGACCTCGCGTCGACCGCGGCGGTGGAAGCCGCCCGCGCGGTGAAAGACGACGCCGAGCGCGACGCCATCGAGGCCGCCCAGCGCGCGGCGACTCGCGGCGTCGGTCGCGCGGCCGCGATACTGTCGGCGGCGACGGTCGAGGACGCCGACGACGGCGACAGCGGCGACGGCGACAGCGGCCGTGAGGGCGGCGACGGCGACGGTGACGACGGACGGCCCGCCCTCCACTGGGACGGCGCGCCGATTTCGACCGAGCGACTCCGCCGGCAGGTGAACGCGACGCTCGCGGCCGAGGGCGTCGACTCCGCGGGCGCGACGACGGTTCTCGCGGGAACCCGCGGCGACGGGGGCGAGCCGGTCGAACTCCGGCCGGGCGAACCCACCGTCGTCTCGGTCGGCCCGCGCGGCCCGGCGGGCTACCGCGGCGCGCTGGCCCGCACCTTCGTCGTCGACCCCGACGGCGGGTGGGAGCGCCGGGCGCACGTCGCCTGCGACGCCGCCAGAAAGGTCAGTCTGGTCGAGGCGGACCCCGGCGACGACGCCGGCTTCCTCGGGAGCGAACTCCGCGCGGAGACCGCCGCGTTCGGCTTCTCGATGGCCGACGAGGTGACGAGAGACGTGGGCGGCGGCATCGGCCTCGCGGCCCGCGAGGACCCGCCGCTCGACGGCGACCGCGAACTCGTCGCCGGCAACGTCCTCCGGGTCCGCTCCGCGGTCACGCACCCGGACCACGGCCGGGTCGAACTGACCGACGTGCTGGTCGTCGGCGAAGACGACCCGCGACTGCTGGGCGACGCGCCGACCGGTCTCGACCCGAGTCGCTGGTAGCCGGCGCGCCCCGCGGGGAGTTATTCCTCGTCGTCCGGCTCTTTCGCGACGCCGCCGATGACTTTCTCGGCCGCGAGCGAGGGGACGTCCTGCGGCATGGTGAGGAACTTCGGGAGCGCGACCATGAGCACCGCGAGAAGGAGCATCGCGCCGCCGAAGACGGTCCGCCCGTCGGCGAGGAGCGTGAGGCCGAAGCCGCCGACGGGGATGGCGAAGATGAGGGTCGCCGCGAGACCGACCATCTCCAGGATTCCGAGTCGCATCGCCCGAGGCTACACCACGGGCGAGTAAAAGCGTCGCGACCGGCGGGCGGACGAGCGCGTCGTTCGGGCGGTGGGAGCGGGGCGACCCGTCGCCGCGGCCGACGGTCACGCGGGGTAGCATTAAGCCGCCTCCGAATCGACTGCCAGCATGGTCGCCGTCACCTCCGGGATGCTCGTCGTCTTCGCGCTCGTCGTCGTCACGATGGCGCTTTTCGTGACGGAGGCGGCCCCGCCGGACGTGACGGCCATCGGCGTCATCGTCGCGCTCGTCGTCCTCGAACCGTGGACGCGGGTGGACCTCCAGACGGGGCTGTCGGGGTTTTCGAGCGCCGCGACCATCACCGTCCTCTCGATGTACGCCCTCAGCGAGGGGGTGCGACAGACCGGCGCGATTCGCGTCCTCGGCGACGCGGTCGCCTCGTTTACGAACGGGAGCGAGTCCCGACTGCTCGCCGCGGTCGTCGGCCTCACCGGCCCCGTCGCGGGCGTCGTCAACAACACGCCGGTCGTGGCGGTGTTCGTGCCGATGGTCTCGGACCTCGCCGACCAGGCGAACGTCTCGCCGTCGAAGCTCCTCATTCCCCTCTCGTACGCCTCGATGCTCGGCGGCACGCTCACGCTCGTCGGGACGGCGACGAACCTCGTCGCCAGCGAGGCCTACGCCGCGGCGACCGGGTTGCCGCCGTTTTCGATGTTCACGTTCACGCCCCTCGGTGCGGTGGTGTTCGTCGTCGGCGCGGGCTACCTCCTGACGGTCGCGCCGCGGCTCCTTCCCGAGCGAATCGAGCCCGGGAACCGAACCGGCAACTACGGCGTCGAGCCGTTTCTCGCCCGCGTGCTCGTCCCCGCGCGGTCGCCGCTCGTCGGCATCCCGGCGGGCGAGGTCTCCGACGACACCTACCGCGACCTCAACGTGGACATCCTCGACGTGCTCCGCGGCGGTGAGCACTTCATCGCGGCCGACTCCGACCGCGAGGTCGAGTCGCGGGACATCCTGACCATCCGGGGCGACCCGGCGACGATTCGGCGCTTCTGCGACCTCGCGGACCTGCGGTTCCTCCCGCGCGCGTCGGTCACCGACGCCGAACTCGACCGCCCCGAGCGCGTGGCGCTCGTCGAACTCGTCGTCCCCCGCGAGTCCGGCCTCGTCGGCGAGACCATCGGCGGCGCGCGACTCCGCGAGCGCTACGACGCGACGGTGCTCGCGGTCCGTCGGCGCGGCGGCGACCTCATCCGCGAGCACTTCAGAGACGTGGAACTCCAAGTCGGCGACTCACTGCTCCTCCAGACGACGAACGAGACGGCGCGATACCTCCGCGACAGCGGCGACTTCGTCGTGACCAGCGAGGTCGCAGACGAGTTCATCGAGGACAACGGCGGACTGTCACCGACGTCGTTCCGCGCGTTCGCCGTCATCGCGGCGGTCATCGGACTGGCCGCGCTCGGCGTCGTGCCCATCGCCATCGCCGCGCTCGGCGGCGTCGCCGCGATGGTCACGCTCGGCTGTCTCTCGGCGAGCGACGCCTACGGCGCGGTGAGCTGGAACGTCATCTTCCTCCTCGCGGGCGTCATTCCGCTCGGGCAGGCGCTCCAGCTGACCGGCGGCGTCGCGCTCCTCTCGGAGTTCGTCGGCGTCGCCGCGACCTACCTGCCCGTCGTCGTCGTGCTCGCCGCGTTCTACCTGCTCACGGGGCTGTTGGCGAACGTCATCACGCCGGTCGCGAGCGTCGTCCTCATGCTCCCGGTCGCCATCGACACCGCGTTCGGCCTCGGTGCCGACCCCTTCGGCTTCGCCCTCGCGGTCACCTTCGGCGGGAGCACGGCATTCATGACGCCCATCGGCTACCAGACGAACCTGATGGTGTACGGGCCGGGCGGCTACCGCTTCACCGACTATCTCCGCGTGGGCGCGCCGCTCCAGCTTCTTCTCACGGTCGTCACGACGGCCGGTATCGTCCTCTTGTGGGGGGTCTAGGTCACTCGGCTCGGCTCTCGCCCGCGTTGCGACGCTGGTCAGTCTCCGCCCGGACGCCGTCCTCGCCGTTCGAGGGGTCGTAGCCCGCCGGCCCCGACGGGAGCGTCTCGGGGTCGTCGACGCTCAGGCCCGTGGTGACGAGAAGCCGGAGGCCCCGGCGGACCGGCATGTCGAGTTCGCGAATCTCGTCGGGCGAGACCATGATGAGCGCGCCGGCGGTCGGGTTCGGGCTGTGCGGGACGAACACGGTAAACAGGTCGTCGTCGGAGACCTCGGAGACCGACGGCGGGGCCTCGTTGGTGACGAAGCCGATGGAGAACAGCCCCTCGCGCGGGTATTCGACCAGCACCACGCGGTCGTAGCCGGCGGTCGGTTCGGTGAGCGACTCCGACACCTGCCGGACGCCGAAGTAGATGGTGCGGACGAGCGGCAGGAGCCGAACGCCGCGCTCGAAGCTCCCGAAGAGCCGCTGGCCGAGGCTCATCGACGCGAGGTAGCCGAGAAGCGAGACGGCCACGGCGATGATGAGCGCCGACAGCACCTGCGAGATGAGGACGATGTCGCCGGAGTAGTTGAGCGCGTCGGCGAGGAAGGGCGTCACCTGACGGACGACCGGGCGGAGCGCGGCGGTGATGCGGTTGAACGCGAACTGGAGGACGAACACGGTCACGGCCAGCGGGGTGACGAGAATGAGACCGGTGACGAAACTGCTCCGCAGTCGGGCCAGAACGTCCATACCGACTCTCCGGCCGACGACGGTAAAATTGTATGGTATCAATGAGCACACGGTGGCTGTCGAAACGACAGAGCGCCCGCGAGGAGTCGAGTCGGTATCGTGCTACCGCACACCATAGTTTCAATACCGCGTCTCGGCATTAATTCGACATGAACCAAGGACCACCGGAAGACCCACACGGCGGGCGGACACCGCTCGAAGCACCAGTTATGGACAAGGTCGGGGGGTACGAGTACGTCGAAGAACTCGAAGCGGATGCGATGGCCGGTACCGCGGAGTTATCCTCGTACACCGATGTCGAGTTGGAGGCGCTCCGAAACGAACTCCTCGGGAGCCCCGCAGTCGACGCCGTGCGGCGCGAGTTGCGGAATCGTCGCACCAACGATGACCCGTCGTCCGGTTCGATGCCTAGTTCCGGCGGCAGTGACAGTTCCGGACGGAAGCCGTCGAGCGGGGACGAGGAGTACGTCGATGGCTACGAGGGAGGCGTCGTCGACGACTACGTCGACGGCTACGAGGAGTAGACACCGGTCACTAATCACGAGGATACCACGGATGCCAGTCACGAAAGTCGCCTGTCCGAACTGCGGAGAAATCGCGAATATCACGGTCAATTCGAAAAGCGACGACATAATGCGCATCGGCACCAACAGTCTCGGTCGGAACAACCAGTCGGCGTGTAAGAACTGCGGAAAGAAGATTTACTACAATTTGGGGTAGCCCGTCGCGCTCTCTCGTCGAACGCGGCTCGGAGGAAGCACCGACCGTCCCGGCGGGCAGTCCGGCAGTCACGAAACCGTGATGAGAAACGGAAACGGTAGGCATTAAGTTCAGCCGACCGAAGCCGCGGGTATGTTCACGGGAATCGTGGAGGGGCCGGGCGAAATCGTCGACGTGACCGACGCCGACGGCGGTCGCCGCCTCCGCATCCGCACCGACCTCGCGTTCGACGACCTCCACCACGGCCAGTCGATAGCGGTCTCGGGCGTCTGTCTGACCGTCGAGGCGTTCGGCGACGACTGGTTCGAGGTGTTCCTCGCGGCCGAGACCGTCGAGAAGACCTACCTCGGCGACGTCGTCGAGGGCGACCGCGTCAACCTCGAACGCGCCCTCGCGGCCGACGACCGCTTCGACGGCCACATCGTCCAGGGCCACGTCGACGGCACGACGACGGTCGCGAACGTCGAGCGCGTCGGCGACGACTGGTTCTTCGAGTTCGACCTCCCCGAGTCGCTGGCGCGGTACGTCGTCCAGAAGGGCTCGGTCTGTCTCGACGGCATCAGCCTCACCGTGGCCGACCGCCACGGGGACTCCTTCGCCGTGGCCATCATCCCGACGACCTACGACCTGACGACGCTCTCAGAAAAGGCGGTCGGCGACCCGGTTCACGTCGAGGTCGACGTGGTGGCGAAGTACGTCGAATCGATGCTCGACGGCTACGCCGAGCGGTTGGTCGCCGAGTAGGGAAAGGGGACGCCGCGGTTCGTCTCGGGTCGTGTTCTGCCGTCGTCGCCGCCTCAGTCCTCGAACTCCGTCCGTTCGGAGCTGAACGACGCCGCGCTCGGGCCGGGCGCGTGGGCGCGGTGGTACGCCTGACTGTAGCGGCGGAGCTTCCCGATGAGGTAGAGCCCGAAGACGCCGTCGTAGATGATGACGTAGACGAGGAAGGCCGCGAGACCGCCGAGTCCGGTTATCCCCGCGATGACGGTCGAGCCGAGGCCGACCGTCGTGTTGTACGTCGCGTGGACCAGCGCCGCGAGGACGAGGCCCTTGATGACGATGGGACCGGCGTTCTCCTTGTTGAACTTGGCGAGGCCGAGGTAGTAGCCCGCGATGGCCGAGTAGATGACGTGGCCCGGTCCGGCGAGCGCCCGGACCGCGGTAATCGTCCCGCCGGCGGCGATGATGCCGACGCCGCCGGAGCCGACGTCGAGCCCCGAAGACGTGAGGTTGCGGGTGATGTACAGGGCGTTTTCGATGGTGGCGAAGCCGAGGCCGGCCATCGCGCCGTAGACGGCCCCGTCGATGACGGCGTTGAAGCTGTCGTGGGAGTAGGCGTACAGCCTGACCGCGAGGAGCTTGACGGTCTCTTCGACCGGGCCGACGACGAGGAAGTAGAACACGGCGCTTCCGAGGAAGCCGAGCGCCAACTGGAACTCGGCCGCGATGGTCTGGCCGACGTTGCTCAGAAGCGAGTTGAGAATCGCGGCGAACGTGGCGGTGAGGACGCCGAGGAGGAACGTCACCACGAGCATCGACAGCGGCTCGTTTTGGGTCACGTCGGAGTAGTAGACGTAGCCCGCGAGCGCGAGCGCCGGGAGCGCCGAAAGCATGGTGAGCGCGCCGACCTGCGGGTCGGTGAGCGCCGACAGGCCGCCGATACCGACGAGGATGAGGAGCGCGGCGAGAACGACCAGCGCGCGGGTCGACGCGAGCAACACCCGGTAGAGCGCGACCGCGAGCCCGTCAACCGAGGTTCGTTCCTCCCACGTCGCGATGTCGTAGAGGTCGTCCGAGCCGTCGGACGCCTGCTCGACTGGGTCCTGCTGGTCCATCACGTAGCACAAAGGGTATTGCATCTGGTAATAGCTTCGGCCACGGCATCCCGCGACCGGCCGAAGGGCTGACAGTCGGATGGCCGGCGAGCGACTGACTGACCGACGACCGACTGACTGACCGACGACCGACTGACTGACGACCAGCCGCCCGGCCCAGCGGCCGACGACCGACCGTACGACGTTAATGCCTCCGCTCCGAAGGGCGGGTATGCACTTCGACCCCCGCGAACAGGCGGCGCTCCGCGAGGTCGGCCTCGACACCGACGACCTCCGGGCCGCGTCGGACCTCGTGAGCGACGCAGTCGACTCGGACGCAGACGCCATCGCCGCGTTCTTCGGCGACGGCGGGACGGTTTACTCGGACATGGAGATGGCCCACAGCGCCACCGACGTGCAGGAACACGCCGTCGACCACGTCGACCTCTACACCCACGGCGCGGACCTCCGCGGCTACCTCAAGTTCGACTCGTGGGGCGTCCCCATCGAGGGCGGCCGCGTGCTCACAGACGAGAAAATCGAACTCACGCTCGGGCCGACGGTCGACGCCCGCGTCACCTTCGTCCGCGACGCCGACGAGCTATGAGGGTCCGCGTCCGCGGCATCTACGCCACCGCGCTCACGGGCGTCTTCCTCGACGCCGGCCACGACGTGGTGCAGGCGTCCGGCCCGATTCGCGACCGCTTCGACGCCGAGTTCGACTCGTCGGACCACGACGTGTCGGTCGAGACGACCCGGAACCGACAGGGCGTCGGCGCGACCGGCGCGCCAGAGGCGGTCGAAACGGCCACCGAGCGCCTCACCGACCTCGGTATCGACACCTTCGCGTGGGACGACCCCGCGCCGACCGGCGCGGTGTTCGACGCCCGCGTGACCGACACCCTCGGCGGCGGCGCGGTCTGCGACCTCGGCGAGACCGAGGGCTACCTCTCGTACGGCGACGTCGACGGCCGCGTGGAGGTCGGCGACGAGGTCCGCGTGCAGGTCTCCGAGTCGGCCCCGCCGTGGGCCTCCCACCGCGCCGACCTGACCGGCGACGTCCGCGCCGTCGCGGGGCTGGCGACGCTCGACCCCGACTCGGAGGGCGTCCGCGTCGACACCCGCGACGAGGCCGCCGCCCGCGAACTGGCCGGCATGACGGACCTCCTCGGCGGCGACCCGCCCGATGGCTGGGGCATCCGCTGGCACCGCGACGCCGTCGACGCCGACATGAGCGCCCTGAACGACGCGCTCGACCGGGCCGCCGAGGTGGCCGCGGAACTCGACGACGCGCTCTCTGAACCCGTCGACGCCCCGCGGGCGGTCGCCGCGCCCACCGCGACGACGTGGGTCTGGTTCGGCCGCGAGACCCGCTTCGAACTCGACGCCCAGCGCCGGGCCGTCGAGACGACGATGCCCGGCCACCACCGGACGAAGGCCGCCTCGCCGAAGGCCTCCGCCGGCGTCGACCTCGCGGAGGCGCTCTGCGAGTCGGTCGCCGACGGCGAGTTCCCCTTCGACGTGGTGACCGCGCAGTTCGGCCCGCTCGAAGGCGACGACGTGGAAATCGGCCACGGGAAACCTGACGGTCGGCTCATCACGCTCGGCTCCGGCGAGGTGACGGAACGCGACTCCGAGGGAACCGTCGAACTCCGGCGGAGCATGACCGGCGGCGGCACCTACGACGCCCTCGGCGTCGACCGCGAGTCCGGCGACGTCGCGGTCACGAAGTTCCGCGAGGGACGCTGGTGGTATCCGACGGTGTACCGCGATTCAGAGGGCGCGGTCAAGGGGACCTACGTCAACATCTGCACGCCCGTCGAGTGCTTCCCCGACGAGATTCGGTACGTGGACCTCCACGTCGACGTGGTGAAACACGCCGACGGGACGGTCGAGCGCGTCGACGACGACGAACTCGACGAGGCCGTCGAGGTCGGGCACATCTCGGAAGAACTGGCCGAGAAGGCGCGGTCGGTGGCGTCGAGTCTGGAGTCGGCGCTGTCGGGGTAATCAGGAGCACTCAGAGAGATGGTAGTTACTGTTGAGAGTTGGTTTCGACTTGCGACTCCAGCCGTTTGAACATACCAAATGAGTTGAGTGCCGGTGCAGGTGCACCTGAGACGGTCCGCGAGCCGGCGGTTACAAGTTCGTGCACATTGATAGCCGTGGTTTCGGTGTCGACGTCTGCTTTGCTGAACACCCCGGCGAGGGCACCTGCGACGACAGGTGCCGCGTAACTGCTACCTTCGTACAGTTCAACGTCGCTGATATCAGCCGTATCGCGAGGGCTAGGCATGTGTGCGGGCGCAAGAATATCGGGCTTTCCATCAAGCGGCCGTGTGTTATCTGGCCACTCGCGCAGTGTCTTACTCCGTACGCACGAGGGCGAATCATCACAACCGTGATGGCCGCAAAAACTCCGCTCCCTCGCGTCGCCCTCGAAACAGTACGGTCCTTCGTCCATCGTATTATCAACCGGTGACGGGACGACTGGACACAGCGCCTCAAAACCACCGACTGCGACCGCTTCCTCAGCAAGGGCGGGGCTAAACACGTACTGTTTCGGGCCCTCATCGACCTCTCGATTTCCCGCAGCAGTAACGACGATTACGTCGTTTTCGACGGCGTGCTTGACCGGGGGATACTGTGGAGAGCATTCCACCGGAATCTCGTTTGGTGCACCCCACGAGAGGTTGAGAATATCGACACCATCGTCAACGGCCTGATGGATTGCCCGGGTGAACGAATCCGTCGGGAGGCGCTTGTCGGAGTCCATCGCCTGATAGAAGCTGAAGGTTGCCTGTGGCGCAACGGCACTCAGCAGTTCAAAGATGGCGACACCGTGGATGTGAGTGACGTCGTCGTCCACCTCTAAGAAATTTCTTCGATGTTCGATGTAAGCCGACCGAGCGAATGCGGCTGGAGGAGATTTGCACGAATCGACGATTCCGATGTGAACACCGTCTCCAGAGCAATCGACCGGGCTGTGGTCGACACTCTCACAGACGGCGTGAAAGATGCGTTCTCGAAATGCCCGAACCTTATCGTACCCCGACACAGTTAGGCGAGGGCACGTGCTTCCCGATCGGGAGAGACCGACAGGATATAGTCGGGACGAACGAGCGCAGGGAGGTTCTCAACTGTAACCGTAGCCACGACGACGTCACCGGGGAGTTCAGAAGAGACCTCGTCGCCGAGTTCTTCAATAGCTCTGGAGACATCTTCGGCCCGATTGTCCTCGCAAACGAAGACCAGATCCACGGTCTTCGAACTGTCGAAGCCCTCAATCATCGCTTCGACTTTCGGATGAATCTGTTGGGCCATTGCTCAGCCGTGAATAGGCGCATGCAATATATCAATCCACCGGAAAAATGAGTTTCGAGCGGTTCTGATTTGAACGAAGTGTACTAGCCAGACCACCCGACAGAGACCGAACGGTCGCTAAAAGTGCCCCGGTCCCTCGTCGCCGTACTGCAGTTCGCCGCCGCGGCCGCCTTCGACGGTACTGCTTCCGTGGTCGCCCGAACTGGGGACCTTGACCTGCACGTCGGTCACCTCGTCGAACGTCATGATGAGGTCCGACTGGATGTTCTGGGCGGTGATGTTCGAGATGCCGCACCCGGCGCACGCGCCCCCGAGTTCGACGACGACTTCCCCCGATTCCGCATCGGCCTTGCGCACGACGCTGTTGCCGCCGTGCATCTGGATGATGGGCATCTGGCCGACCATCCACGTCTCGACGCGCTCTTTGAGGCTCTCCGACTCGTCGCTCATACCCCGACGCTTCGAACCCCACGGATTAGAATGAAACGGTTCTCCCACCGCGCCGGGCGACGAGAGAAAGGCTGTCTCGGTCGTTCGTGATAGATTCGGTGCGCTCCGGGCGCTCTCTCAGTCGCGCCGCCCGCGACGGCGGGCCAGCCAGCCGGCGACGCCGAGCGCCGCCGCGCCGACGCCGAGCCCGAAGCCCGGCGCGTCGGTCGCAGAAGTCGAAGGGCTGGTGTCGGACGCGGACGGAGTCGCGCCGTCCCCGGTCGGCGTCGTCGTCGGCGTGTTGACGAGAGATTCGGTGGTCGTCTCCGGACCGAGCGTCGGCGGGTCGCGCTGGTCGCCGGCGTGGTCGGGGAACGTGTAGAGCGCGGGCGACGCGTCGTCGACGCCGCGGCTCGACGCGACGAAGACGCCCTCGTCGGCGAAGGGGTAGGCGTACTGCGCGGTCCAGAAACTCGCGCGCTCGGGGTCGCGCCACCACGCGAGTTCGACGGGGTCGGTCGGGTCCGACACGTCGTGGCGCTTGACGCCGCCGCGGTACCACGAGGTGTAGAGCCTGTCGTCGCGGAAGTCGAAGTTGTGCGCCGTGGTCCAGACGCCGCCGAGCGTCGGGTCCGGGCCGGCCGGCGGCTCGATGGTCGAGAGCCGCGCCGGATTCGCGGGGTTCGACACGTCCCAGAGTTCGACGCCGCTCGGCCCGCCGACGAGTTCGGTCGTCCCGTCGTCGCGGTCGACCTCGACGGCCCACGACTCGACGCCGACGCCGAGGAGGTCGCCGGCGTCGTCGGTTGCGACGTAGTGGTGGTTCCCGGGCGGCGTCCGTCGCTCGCGGTGGCGGTCGCGAGGGGTCAGCGCGGCGAGTTCCTCGGGGTCACCGGGCGAGACCGCGCCGAGGACCGACGGCGAGGCGGGGTCAGAAAGGTCGACGAACCACGTGCCGGCGTCCCAGAGCGCGACGTGCGCGACGCGGTCGCGGACCCACACGTCGTGGACGGACCGCATCGAGGGCGGCACGTCGGCCCACCGGTCGTCGGTAGAGACGACCGACCAGCGGCCGAGTTCGTCGCCGGAGTCGACGTCGAGGACGACGAGCGGGTTCCGGTCGCCGTCGTTGGCGGTCAGATACGCCCGGCCGTCGGCGGCGAAGCAGTTGTGGATGGGAAAGCCCGTCTCGTGGAACGCGATTTCTTCGGGGGTCGCGGGGTCGGACACGTCGACGACGAGGACGCCCGCCGGCGCGCCCGGAATCGGGTTGGCCGGGCCGACGACCAGAAGCGTGTCCCCGTCGAGTTTCACGTCGTAGAGGCCGCGGAAGGGACCGTCCTCGCGGTCGGAACGCAGGTCGCGGCGCTCGGCGAGGAGTTCGGGACGGTCGGGCGCGGAGATGTCGACGACGGCGTAGCCATCGGTCGCGGCGACGAAGACGGTCTCGCCGTCGGCCGAGACGACGGCCTCTTTCGCGCCGTCGATTTCGATGCGGCCCAGCGGCTCGAACGGGCCGGGATGGGCGGTGGCGAGCGGGGAGCCGACGACGACGGCGGTCGAGGCGGCGAGCGCGCTCGCACTGACGGTGCGGAGGAACTGGCGGCGGTCCACGGTGAGTCTGCGGGTGCCGAGGAGAAAAATCGGACGGAGGACCGGAACCGGGCTGAGCGGGGACCGCTCAGTCTGCACTGGGTTGCGTGAGAACTGAAGCGACGCCGGCGGGGATGGGTGGGTGGGTGGGTGGGTGGGTGTGGGATATCCCCGCCGGCGTCGGTCGGTCGACGATGGTGGTGGGGGGTGTCGACCGGTCCCGTTCTAGGCTTCCGGTGGAACGCCCGTGCACCGCGCGGTTCGACGAGAACGGGAACGCGCCGACCGGTGCGCCGAATGACTCGGCGTCGTCGGGTGCACGTCATCGCGTTTCTCGACCGGGGTTATAAGACTGCGCCACCGAGTATCAATCGGGATAATTCGCTGACGGAGGCGCGAACTGCCGTCTTGTAATCGCGGGCGGTCGCCAGTTCCGCCTGCGCTACCACCGGCGAGTCGTCTCTCACAGCCGAGACCGGTCACCGGTGCCACCTGCGCTGAAACTGGCGAATCCTCGCGGCCTCACAGCCGCGAGCGGTCGCCAGTTCCACCGGTCATCGCGCTCGCCAACGCCCCCTCGACCACGACCTCGTCGCCGAGCGTCGTCAGTTGAATCTCGGGGATGTTCGACATGACCATCTCGCTCATCTGTTCGCGGATGGGGTCTAACACGAGGTCCGGGTTGTTGAGCGCGACCGCGCCGCCGACGTAGATGATGAGCGGCGCGTACGCGTGGACGATGTTCGCGACGCCCATCGCGTTCCAGTGGCCCAGCTGGCTGATGATGTGGTCGGCGAACTCGTCCTCGCCGGCGTGTTCGAACACGTCGACCGCGGAGAAGTCGGGGTCGGAGACGGGAAGCGCGGTGTCGACCGGGTCCTCCTCGTGGAGTTCGCGGGCGTACTTCGGGATGTTGTTCCCCGAGCAGTAGCCCTCCCAGTGACCGTTGTGGCCGCACCCGCACGTCATGAAGCCGTGCGGGTCGAGCGTCAGGTGGCCGACCTCACCGGCGTTGCCGTCCCAGCCGGCGAGGACGTGCCCGTCGACGCAGACGCCCGCGCCGATACCCGACGAGATGGTGAGATACACCATGTCGTCGGGGTTGCGGTCGGAGTGGAACCGCTCGCCGATGACGCCGGCGTTCGTGTCGTTGTGCAGATACACCTCGTCCGTCTCCAAGAGCACCGAGAGGGGGCCGGTCAGCGGGATGCGGTCGATGGTGTCCGGCAGGTTCGCCGGGTTCTCGACCGCGCCCTCGGCCAGGTCGAGCGGGCCGATAGCGCCGATGCCGGCCGCGACCGCGTCGCTCGGGTCGATGCCCGCCTCGGCACACGCCTCGCGGACGACGCCGAGGACCGCCTCGGTGACCGCGATTCCGGTCGGACCGCGCGGAGTGCTGTCACGGGCCTCTCCGAGGATCGTTCCATCGTCGTCGCCCACCACGGAACGGACGTTCGTCGCCCCCAGGTCGACGCCCACGTAGTACGCCATCGTTCCCATAGCGATGCGCCCGCCACTTAACTAAGCGGGATTTTCGGCAGATTTACTCGCGGCACTGTAAGTCCCGATTCGAGGTCACGCGGAGTTGTTGGTCGGGAGTTTGGGGATGAGCCACGAGAGGAACGAGTCCATGCTACGCGACTGCGTCCAGACGGTCCCCGGTCCGGTGAAGGTACAGACGAGTCCCTCGCCGCTGAACAGGGTGGACTTCAGGCCGCCGACGCGCTCGACGGAGAAGTCCGTCGTCTCGTCGAAGGCGACGATGTGGCCGGTGTCGACCGTGTAGCGCTCGCCGTCGTCGAGTTCGACCTCGTGGATGGCCCCGTAGCTCGACAGGAAGCTGTCGCCGGTACCGGTCAGTTTGAGCAGGAACAGCCCCTCGCTTCCGAAGAACGTCTTCGCCCCGCCGAAGGAGGTATCGAGGTCGAGCGCGGGGTCCGAAGCGAGGTACGACCCGGACTGGACGTACAGCGTCTCGTCGGCGAGACCGTGGTGGACGATGTCGCCCGGAAGCGGGGGCGCTAACGAAATCTCGCCCGCCTGTCGCGCGCTGAACGTGTTCTGGAAGAACGACTCGCCGCCGAGGACGCTCCGCTTGAGCGACCCGAAGAGGCCGCCTTTCGCGTTCGTCTCGATGTCGATGCCGTCGGAGTAGCTGACCATCGCGCCGGCCTCCGACCGGAGCGACTCGCCCTCGTCGAGCGAGACGGTGAGGAGAGCGAACGACGGGCGGTAGTCGATGGAGTGGTCCATGCGGAAGTTGACGGCGCGCTAAGATATGTAGTTGCCTCCGAAAATCGCGGATACCGGGGGTCGAGCCGCCCGCAAACCGTCACTTGGTGTCCGCGCGGACGAACGTCACGGGGCACGGCGCTTCGAGCATGACCTCCTGTGCGACGCTCCCGAAGACGGCCTTGCCGGCCGGCGAGCGCTTCCGACCGCCGACGACGAGCCGGTCGGCGTCGACCTCGCCCGCGAGTTCGACGAGTTTCTCGCCGTGGTGGCCGACCCGGCCGTGGACGACGTAGTCGAGGTCGGCGTCGTCGAAGCGGCGCGTGAGTTCGCGGACGGTGGCGTGTCGTCGGGCCACGTCGTCCGCCGAAACCTCCTCGGCCGTGATGTCGAAATCGAGGTTGTCGAGCGCGTCGTCGTACTCGTCTCTCGTGAAGACGTGCCCGATGACGACCGTCGCGCCGGTCGGTCCGGCCACGTCGATGGTCTCTTCGGCGAGTCTGTCGATTCGGTCGGCGTCGCCCGCGCCGATCGCGAGCAGGATAGTCTCGATGGCCATATGGTCAGTTCACCCCGTCGGCACTTAACCGTGCCGGGGGTTTTTACTCACAACCGAAATAAAAATTCGTGTTCGGGCGTGTCGCGGTCGCAGACGGGCAGAGTGTCACGCGGTAACACTATGTACGTTTCGCCGGTGGCGCGGCCGCTCGGCGGACGAGGTGTGCAAGAAAACCAAACTGCGACGGACGGCTCAGACGTCGGGCGCGTCGTCTTCGACCGCGCGCTTCATCGAGTCGCGGCGGGACTTCGCGTCGCGGCCCGTCGCCTCCAGCAGGAAGTCGTTTTTCGCGCTGACGGCCTCGCCCGCGGCTTCGAGGTCTTCGGGAGCGAGGTCGGCCGGGTCGGCCTCCTCGAAGTTGACCGCGAGCTTGTCCTTCTTGCCGCTGTACTTGACCGCGCCGGCGACGATGCGGGTGAACACGGGGTTCTTGGGTTCGCCGACGACGTAGAGGTCGCTTCCCTTGAACTCCTCGGTGTCCGTGATGGGGCCGAAGTAGTCTTCGACCGTCGCTTTCATGTCCGGAATTCGCTCTTCGAGCGTCTCCCCACGACGCATCTTGTACTCCTTCATGGACGCCTTTTCGACAGGGGATGGTTTACCTGTTTCGCGACTCTGCGACGCCTGCGAGGGCGTGCCGCGGTCAGGATTCCCGCTCGGCGATGTAGCCCTTTTTACACTCGGGGCAGATGTCGCCGGCCCGCATCGACGACGAGGACGCGCCGCGGGCGTGCCCGCAGTTCGGGCAGTAGTACTCGACGGCGTCGTCGGGGGCCTCGTTGCCGACGTTCGAATCGTCGGCGCGGACGAACTCGTCTTCGTCTTCCGCCTCGACGTACTGGCCGTTGGACCGCTGGCTCTGCGGTGCGCTCTCCTCCGGCGTCAGCCCGCCGCCGAACGAGACCGAGACGGGCTCGCCGTCGTCCGGCTGGGCGTTCCAGCCCTCGTCGTCGCCCGGCGCGTCGGGCCACGCCCCGCGTTCGCGGGTCTGGCCCTGTTCGGCCTCCGCCTCGGCGTCGGCCTCGACGCCCGCCTCGGCGTCCGCGTCGATGAACTCCGCGTCGTCGCCGTCGGCCGGCGGCGTCGGGTCGTCGGTCTCCACCTCGTCGACCTCGTCGGGCCACTGCGTCCGGTCGCGGGGTTCCGACTGCGATTCGTCGTCGCCGAGGATGATGCCGTCGTCGGTCACCGGCGGGGCGTCGGCGCGTTCGGCGCTCCCGGTGTCAGCGCCACCGGCGTCGGCGCTCGCGTCCGGCTGGTCGGCCGGCCGGGCGTCGGGCGCGTCCGCAGTCTCGGCCTCGCTCGGCTGTTGCGCCGCGGGGTCAGCGTCCGCGCCCGCACCCGTCTCAGCGTCGCTGGCGGCGGCGTTGGCCTCGGCGTTGGCGGCGTCGGCCCGCGTCTCCGCGTCCGGTGCCGTCTCGATGGCGGCGTCTTCGGCCTCGGAGACGCCGGGTTGCGGCTTCGCCGGTTCGAAGCCCGCGGCCGCGGTCTCGACTTCGCCCTCCGTCATCCCGACCTCTTCGGGCGTTCGGATGGCCGTGACCTCCTTGTTCTCGCTGATTACCTGTTCGTTTCCGCACCGCGAACAGACCTGTATCTCCCGAATCGAGACGACCACCTCGTCGCCGCGTTCCTCGCGCTCCCGTTCCGTCTCGGGGTCTCCGTAGGAGTGCCCGAGAAGACGGCAAGTAAGTCCCATTACGCGAGGATTCCGGGGTTCGGAAACAAAAAGGTACCCCCTGCCCGTCCGACGCCCGTCAGACGGGCGGTACAAGTAAACAGGAGGCCAACGATGTACCCGCTATGAGAGCGAGGCGGGAGTTTCGGAACCGCCGCGACATCGAGGTCGCGGTGCTCGACGCGCTCGTCGACCGCCACGACGAGGGGATGACGGTGTTCGAACTCCGTGCCGCCGTGGACGCCGACATCGACACCATCGAAGAGGCGCTGTCAGCGCTCAAAGACGAGAGTCTCATCGTGGTCGAAGAGGCCGACACGCGGGTACTCATCCACGCCGACGAGCGCGTCGTTCCGGACCCGAGCGAAGCCGTCGAAGAAGACGCGTCGCTGTTCGAGAGACTCCGCGAGCGGTTCGGACTCTGAGCGCGGCGACGCGGACCACAGACTCGTTTTGACTACCCCGTCAGCCGGGTCGTGAGACGCCGGGCCGGTCCCGCGCCGAAGACCGAACGGTTCCGTACCAAAAGCCGGGCGAGTCGTCCGGGAGTGGGAGGGTTTTACGCGCTGAAACCGAAACGGGGGGCAATGACACTCGTCGCCGACATCCACGAGGCACACGGTGCGACGTTCGAGACGCGCGGCGGAATCGAGGTCGTGAGCCACTACGGCCGCCCCGAACGGACTCACCGCGCCGTCAGAAACGGGGTCGGCGTCATCGAACACGGCTACGGCGTGGTCGTCGTCGAGGGCGAAGACAGAGTCGACTACGTCGACAACGCGGTGACCAACACCGTCCCCGACGAGGACGGCGAGGGCGTCTACGCCCTGCTTTTAGACCCCGACGGCCGCATCGAGACGGAGATGTACGTCTACAACGCGGGCGAGCGACTGCTGATTTTCACGCCGCGGGACCGCGCCGAACCGCTCGTCGAGGAGTGGCGCTCGAAGACGTTCCTCCAGCGCGTCAAGATACGCGACGCCTCCGACGAGTTCGGCGTCTTCGGCGTCCACGGCCCGCAGTCGACCGAGAAGGTGGCGAGCGTCCTCTCGGGAGCGGGCGCGCCGGAACCGGAACTCTCGTTCGTCCGCGGCTCCATCGGCGGCGAACTCGGCGTCACGGTCGTCGCCTCCGACAACCCGACCGGCGAGGAGGGCTACGACGTCATCTGCCGCGCGAAGGACGCCGAAGACGTGCTCGACGCGCTCCTGTTCTACGGCAACCCCTCGGTTCCCGTCGGCTATCAGACGTGGGACAGCCTCACCGCCGAGGCCGGTACGCCGCTTTTCGAGTCGGAACTCCGCGGCAACGTCCCGAACGTCGTCGGCGTCCGCAACGCGCTGGACTTCGACAAGGGCTGTTTCGTCGGTCAGGAACTCGTCTCGAAGATAGAAAACCGCGGGCGGCCCTCGCGCCGACTCGTCGGCTTCCGCGCCGACGCCCTCCCCGACTCCGGTGCCGAGGTCTCCGCTGACGGCGGGTCGGTCGGCACCGTCACCCGCGCCGTAGAGAGCCCGGTGCTCGACGCGCCCATCGGCTTCGCGCTCGTCGACTACGGCCTCGATACCGACGCCCTCGAAGTCGCGGTCGACGGCGACCGCGTCGGCGCGACCCGCGAGTCCCTCCCGTTCGTCGAGGGGAGCGCGGTTTCGGCGCGGATTCCGACGTATCCGGGCGCGGAATAGGAACGAGAGCGGAGAGTTGGGCGGCTCCCGACCGTCTCAGAGCAGTTTCTTCAGGTGCTCGCGCGAGAAAAACGAGCTCGGCTTGTCCATGTGGACGCCGATTTCGCCCGACAGCGACCGGAGGCCGACCCGCTGGAGCCACTCGGGAAAGGAGTAACACCGGCGCACGAGGTGGCCCAACCGAATCTCCCGGGAGAGCTCGTCGCGCCACGCCGACTCGTAGGCCGACAAGGTCTCGGGGTCGTCGGGGTCGATGGTCTCGGCGGCGATGTCGGCCGCGGTCATCCCGTAGAGGATGCCGCCGCCGGTGAACGGCTTGGTCTGGGCGGCCGCGTCGCCGACGAGGAACGCCCGCCGAGTCGTCGTCCGGTCCGGCGGGCCGATGGGAATCGCGCCCGAACAGAAGTGCTCCGTCTCCACGTCGTAGGTGTCGGTGAGCGCGTCGAACATTTCGTTGACCTCCGCGCCCGGCGGGGCCGCGAGACCGTACTCGACGCCGGCGTCGCCGCGGGGGATGCGCCACGCGAAGAACCGCGGGACCGTGAGGTGCACGTCCACGAAGTCGCCGTCGTCCGGCTCGGGGTCGAACGCGAGGACGCCGTGGAGCGTCTCCGACGGTTCGGGGAGGGAAAGCGCCCGGCGAACCCGCGAGGTCGGGCCGTCACAGCCGGCGACCATCTTCGCCTCGAACTGGACGGTGCCGGCCTCGCCGGCGACGCTCACGGTCAGTCGGACCCGGTCGTCGAGTTCCTCGACGGCGGTGACGGTGTGGCCCTCGCGCACGTCCGCGCCGGCCTCGCGGGCGCAGTCGGCGAGGGTGCGGTCGAGTTCGACGCGGTCGATGACGTTCGAGACCTCGCTTTGCTTGTAGAACGGGTAGGCCTTCGAGTTCGGCCCGCCGACGCGGAAGTTCGCCCCGTAGATGCGGTTCTGAAACAGGCGGTCGCGCGCCTCGTCGGGGACGTACTCCCAGATGTCGGTGCTGACGTGGCCGGAGCACGCGAGGGGCGTCCCGACCTCGCCTTTCTCCAGCGCGAGCACGTCGTAGCCCGCGTCGGCCGCGCGGCGGGCGAACCGCGCGCCGGCGGGACCGACGCCGACGACGGCGAAATCGTACATGGTTGGGCGTCGCCGCGCCGACCAATGAATCTTCTCGCTTCGGACGAGGGGACCGCCCCGACGGAAACCGCCCGGCTACGCGACGACCGCCAGCCCCGCCGCGGTCCGCCGCGTCCCGTCCCACGGGACGACGATTCGGTCCCACGAGTCGCCGAAGTCGGTCGTCCGGTAGAGCCCGCGGTCGTTCGCGGCGTAGCACTCGCCGCCGGTTCGTCCGGCGGCCAAGACCGCGCGGGTCGCGCCCGGCCCGGTCGGCAGGCCGGTCTCGTCGAGGCGTTCCCACTCACCATCGCCGCCACCGTCCCGCGACGCCCGGCGGTAGAGATACGCCTCCGCCGACTCGACCCGGTGGGCTCGCATCGGGCCGGAGGCGGCCGTCAGGAGCACCGACTCCGGGTCCGCGGGGTCGACGACGACGCTCCAGCAGTAGCCGTGTCCGAGCCCCGCGGTCGGCGACGTCCACGTCTCGCCCGCGTCGTCGGTCTCGGCGTAGCCGTCGCCCGCGGCGACCCAGACGCGGCCCGGTCGGTCCGGGTGCGTCGCCATCGAGTGCGTGTCTCGCTTCCCGGACGGCACGCGGTCTTGCCACGTCTCGCCGCCGTCGAAAGAGCGGACGAGCGCCCCGGCTTCGACCGCGACGAACAGCCGGTCGGGGTCGGTCGGGTCCGGCTCTATCCAGCGGACGTGGTGGGTGTGCGGGCGGGGCGGAAACGCCCACGACGACGCCGAGTCGAGGTCCGAAAGCGGCGCGAGTTCTGCCCACGTCTCCCCGCCGTCGAGCGAGCGGAAGACCGCCGAGGGCTCGGTGCCGGCGTAGACCACGTCGGGGTCGGCCGGGGAGACGGCGAGGCTCGTCACCGACTCGGGGAGCGCGTCGGTGCCGACCGCGGACCACGACGCCCCGCCGTCAGTCGTTCGGAAGACGCCGGCGTCGAACGTTCCGCAGAACGCCCGGCCCGGCGCGCCCGGGTCGGCCGCGACGCACTCGATTCGGTGCTCGTCGAGTCGCCGGCGGGCGGTGAAGTCGTCGGGCGAACCCGAGACCGCGAGCGCCGCGCCGTTGGCGGCGGCGTAGAGATGCATGGGGGACGTAGGCGTTCCACGGTGAAAAAGCGGGCGCGGGCCGCGTCCGGGGCGACGGGATGACGACTACGACAGGTCGCGTCGCTCGAACAGCTCGGCCGCGAGGACGACGAGGGCGCACGTCACGGCGACGAGCACGGCGACGCCGCCCCAGTCCACGTCGCCGGCGACGAGGAGTTCGCCGGGGTCGAGATAGCGCGTGAGCGACAGGGCTCCGAGGAACTCGTAGTCGGTGTCGACCGTCAGGGAGTCGAGGAGGAACGTCCCGAAGACGACGCCGATGGCCGCGCCCTGCGCCCGGCGGACGCGCCCGAAGAACGCCGACGCGAGGAGGCCGACGGCGACGCAGGCGACGAGGTAGAGGCCGCCGACGGCGTGGACCGCGAGGAGGCGGCCGAGGTGAATCTCCTCGTCGATGAGGCCCGCGCCGACGACGACGGCCGCGAGGAGCGCGAGGTCGACGACGGCGACCGCCGGGAGCATCGCGAGGAACTTGCCGACGACGAACCGGGTGCGCGAGACGGGCCGCACGAGGACGAGCTCGACCGACTGGCGGTCGACCTCGCCGGCGACGAGCGACCCCGCGGCGTAGGCGAAGTAGCTCCCGACGATGAGGAGCCAGACGAGCTGGTAGAGTTCGACCACGAGGTAGCCTTCCAGCGAGGAGATGTCGGTGATGCTCCCGACGAACGCCGACTGCAACTCCTCGGGATACGACTCCAGCAGTTCGGCGAAGTCGATGTCGGACTCGCCGAACGACGGGTAGACGGCGATGGTGAGCCCGGCGGTCGCCACGAGGAGCACGCAGACGACGAGGAGGCCGCGCCGTCGCCGGGCGAACTCGAAGGCCGCGATGTCGAGTTCACGCATCCGCGGACTCCTCGGCATCCGCGGGCGACGGCTCCGCGGCGGCATCGCTCTCGCCGTCGCGGGAATCAGCGTCGGCGGCGTCGGCATCGGCGTCGTCCTCGCGTTCCGCCTCGCTCTCGTCGTAGAAGTGCATGAACACGTCTTCGATGGCCGTCTCGCGGACTTCGAGGTCGTCGACGCGGTAGCCGTCGAGGGCGTCCACGAGGGCGTCGTAGTTGCCCGAGGTGACGAGTCGGAGCGAGCCATCGGGTTCGATGCGCGCGTCGATGGTCTCGGGGAACTCGAAGTCCGCGAGGTCGATGGCGTCGGGCGACCGGACCGTGACGACCTTCCCGCTTCGGGCGAGCAGGTCGTCGATGTCCTCGACGGCGACGAGCCGACCGCCGCGGATGATGGCGACCCGGTCGCAGACCTCGCGGACCTCCCCGAGGATGTGCGTCGAGAAGAACACCGTCACCCCGCGGTCGCGCTCCTCGCGGAGGAACTCGTAGAACTCCTGTTGGACGAGCGGGTCCAGCCCCGAGGTCGGCTCGTCCATCACGACCACCCGCGGGTCGTGCATGAACGCCTGCACGATGGCGAGTTTCTGGCGGTTCCCGCGCGAGTAGGCCCTGACCGGCCGGTCGAGCGGCACCGGAAAGCGGTCGAGGAGTTCGTCGCGCCGGGCGTCGCCGGAGAGCCCGGCGAAGTAGTCGAGCGTCTTGCGGCCGCTCACGTCGTCGTAAAACCGCGGGTCGCCGGGGATGTGGCCGACGCGCGCGAGCACGTCGAGGAAGCTGTCCCGGTCGTCCACCGGGACGCCGAGAATGCGCGCCGTGCCGTCGGTCGGTTTGAGCAGGCCGAGAAGCAGACGAATCGTCGTGGACTTCCCCGCGCCGTTGGGGCCGAGAAAGCCGAACAGCTCGCCCTCCGGGACCGAAAACGAGAGCTCTTCGACCCCGCGAACGTCCCCGTAGAACTTCGTCAGACCGTCGATGTCGATGGCGGGGACGGACATACTACACGTAGGCGCGCCCCGAACGTATCCCTTGCGTGACGTTACCGCCGGCCGAGAGTCGAGCGTGTTGTTAAGATTACATACCGCGTATCTATGGTGACTGAAGCGGGGTCGCCCGCCCGTCTCCTCACCATGACTCCCCGCGGCCGGCGCGCGAGCGCGGCGCTCCTCGCCACCCTACTGGTCCTGTCCGCCCTCCTCGGTGCAACGGGGAGCGCCGCGGCCGTCAGTCAGGTGGCCGGAAGTCCCGACCTCACGATTATCGCGCCGGAGAACCGACTCGTCGCGGGCACCGAGACCGCGGTCGAGGTGTTCGTCGTCAACAGCGGGACGGTCACGGACGACGGCCCCGAGGAGTACGAGGCGCTCGTCCAGACGGCCCGCGCGCTGACCATCAGCGCGGATTCGAGCGGGCCGATTACGGTCCTCAGCGGCGAGGTTCCCGTCGGGACCGTCCCCGAGGGCGTCGCCGGGCCGGTGTCGCTCCGCCTCCGCGTCGCCGAGGGCGCTCGCCCCGGAACCTACGACATACCCGTCACGTTCAGCTACGACTACACCGCCTCGGTGTTCGTGGACGGCGACGACGTCGACGCCACCCACCGGAGCCGAACCGTCACGCGGGACCTCGAAGTCGTCGTCGAGCGCCGCCCCGCGTTCGAGGTCCGGACGGTCGACGCCGCCCTCGCGGTCGGCGACAGCGGGACCCTCGCAATCGACATCGAGAACGTCGGCCCCGTCGGGGCCGCGGACGCGACCGTGACCGTCGCCTCGACGGACCCGGAGATAACGTTCGGGAGCGGCGTCGCCTCCGCGGAGACCTTCGTCGGCGAGTGGGACGCGGGCGCGACAGAGCGCGTCGAGTTCCGCACCCGCGTCGCCGACGACGCCATCGTCCGCGACTACTCGGTCGAATTGACCGTGAGCTACCGCGACGAGGACGGCCAAACGCGGACCTCGCGGGCGTTCGTCGCCGGGGTTCGGCCGACCCGCGGGGCCGACTTCGAACTCGCGGACGTGGACGCCGCGGTCGCCGTCGGCGACACCGGCACGCTGACGCTCGAACTCGTGAACGTCGGCGACGCGACCGCCGCGGCGACGACCGTCGGCGTAGCGTCTTCCGACTCCGAGGTGACCTTCGGGGCCGGCGCGCCCGCCGCGGAGGCCTACGTCGGCGCGTGGGAACCCGGCGAGACGAGGCGCGTGAGCTTCCGCACCCGCGTCGCCGACGACGCCCTCGCCCGGCCCTACTCGCTCGACGTGACCGTCTCGTTCCGCAACCCCGGCGGCGACCGGAAGACCCAGTCGCTCGTCGCCGGTCTCGACCCCGGTGCCGGCCCGGCGTTCGCCGTGACGGTCGACGAGAGCACGCTCAGAGTCGGCGGCGTCGGTCGGGTCGTCGGCACCGTCGAGAACGTCGGCGGGACCGAGGCCCGCGACGTGGTGCTCCGCCTCGAAACCGAGGACCCGGCGCTGACGCCGACGGACGTCGACGTGACCGTCGGCACGCTCGCGCCCGGCGAGTCGGCCGAGTTCGAGTACGCCATCGGCATCGCCGAGGGGTCGACGCCGGGGACGCGCCGACTCCCGTTCGTCGTCGAGTACCGACCGCCGGGCGACGAACTGCGCGCGGCCGACCGGACCGACGTGCTCGCGGCGGTGCGCACCGACGACCCCGCCGTCGCGGTCGAACCGCGGAACGCGACGTTCGAGGTGGACTCGACCGGTCGGCTCGTCCTCGCGGTGACGAACACCGAGTCGACGCCGCAGACCGACGTGACGGTCAGACTCGTCGTCGAGGAGCCGCTTTCGAGCGAGGACGCCGTGGCGTTCGTCCCCCGGCTCGACGCCGGCGAGACGCGGCTCGTCGTCTTCGACCTCGAAGTGAGCGGCGACGCCGTCCCGAAGACGCAGGTCGTCGGCGTCAACGTGAGCTACGAGGACGACGCCGGCAGACGGCTCTCGACGGGCACCCAGCAGGTCGCCGTCGAGGTGGTCCAACCGGCGACGACGTTCCCCGTCCTCCCGGCGCTCGTCGTGGCGCTCGCGCTCGCGGGCGTCGGCTACTGGTGGTACCGGAGGCGCTGAGGCCAGCGGTGACGCTTCTGGCGGCGCTGAGGATGTCGTCGCCGAAAAAAGCCGAAGCGCGCGTTCAGTCGTCGGCCGGCGTCGCGGGACCGGACATCCCGCCGGGCGTCGTCGGCTCGCTGACCCACGCCTGCCA
The DNA here is from genome assembly GCF_014635105.1 of Haloferax sulfurifontis. NCBI lineage: Archaea > Methanobacteriati > Methanobacteriota > Halobacteria > Halobacteriales > Haloferacaceae > Haloferax > Haloferax sulfurifontis. Next base: position 467,318 of record NZ_BMCI01000002.1, on the reverse strand, counting down.
CGCCATGATGAGCATGGAGACGATGAGACAGAGCCCCCACAGGAACGTCGTCGGAATCAAAAAGAGCAGTCCGAAGCCGACGCCGACCCAGATAGTGAGCGGCAACAGCCACTGCCCGACGACGAACAGCCCGCTCACCGCCGCCCGGAGTCGCCCCGTCAGCGCGAACGCGTCGACCGCAAAGCCCATCACGACCGCGAGAATCGAGAGCACGCCCAAGTGCGCGTGGCCGCCCACCAGCCACGACGGCACGCCTCCCGATTCCAGTAGCGTGTACTGGTACAGCCCCACCACCATCATCGTCGCGAGCCCGAGGAACCCCGACGTTTTGAGTATGCGAGACATACACATAGTCCTGATGTGAAACGGTCAGAAATGTCTTTCCCCAGAGTAGTTTGATTGGCGAAAGCAAGCCGCCTGCGAGCGACCGTTAGTGCGAGACGGGCGTCGAAAAAACAGAACTCCGCAGTGCGGCCGTCTCAGTCGTCGTTCGCCACTTTCGCGGGCTTGCGGCGGTCCGAACGCGGGCCCTCTTCGTCCACGTCGGGGAGGTAGTCGCGGAGGTACCGACCCGTGTGGGAGTCGGGGTTCTCGGCGACTTCCTCGGGCGTGCCGCTGGCGACGATAGTTCCGCCGCCCGCGCCGCCCTCGGGGCCGAGGTCGACGATGTGGTCGGCGTTCTTCACGAGGTCGAGTTCGTGTTCGACCACGAGGACGGTGTTGCCGTTGTCGACGAGGCGCTGGAGCACCTCGATGAGCTTCCGCTCGTCTTCCTTGTGGAGACCCGTCGTCGGCTCGTCGAGCAGGTAGAGCGTGTCACCGGTCTGCTTCTTGCCGAGTTCTTCCGCGAGTTTGACGCGCTGGGCCTCGCCGCCGGAGAGGGTGGTCGACGGCTGGCCGAGCTGCATGTAGCCGAGGCCCACGTCGTGGAGCAGTTGGAGGCGGCGACGAATCTGCGAGTTCGCCTCGAAGAAGTCGAGCGCCTCGTCGACCTCCATGTCGAGCACGTCGGCGATGGTCTTGTCCTTGTACGTCACGTCGAGCGTCTCGGCGTTGTAGCGCGCGCCGTTACACTCCTCGCAGGGGACGTACACGTCCGAGAGGAAGTTCATCTCGATTTTGACGTTGCCCTGTCCCTTGCAGGCCTCACAGCGGCCGCCCTTGACGTTGAAGGAAAAGCGGCCCTTCTCGTAGCCGCGCTGTTTCGAGAGCTTCGTCTCGGCGAACAGCTCGCGGACGTAGTCGAAGACGCCGGTGTACGTCGCCGGGTTCGACCGCGGGGTGCGGCCGATGGGCGACTGGTCGATGAGCCGCACCGTCTCGATTTCGTCGTAGCCCTCGATGGCGTCGTGCTCCCCGGGGTCGACGGAGGTGTTGTCGTTCATCCGGCGGGCCAGTCCCTTGTAGAGAATCTCGTGCATCAGGGTGGACTTGCCCGACCCCGAGACGCCGGTGATGGCCGTGAACGTCCCGAGGGGAATCGGCACGTCGAGGTCGGCGAGATTGTGCTGGCGCGCGCCGCGGACGACGAGTTCGCCCTCGCCGTCGCGCCGCGTGTCGGGCACGTCGATGTCCTTGCGGCCCGAGAGGTAGTCGGCCGTGATGGAGTCGTCGGCCGCGACGATGTCGTCGAAGTCGCCCTGCGCGACGACCTCGCCGCCGCGCTTGCCCGGGCCGGGGCCCATGTCGATAATCTCGTCGGCCCGGCGCATCGTCTCCTCGTCGTGTTCGACGACGATGAGGGTGTTCCCGAGGTCGCGGAGGCCTTCGAGCGTGTTGAGCAGTTTGTCGTTGTCGCGCTGGTGGAGGCCGATGGACGGCTCGTCGAGGACGTAGAGGACGCCCACGAGGCCGGAGCCGACCTGCGTGGCGAGGCGGATGCGCTGGGACTCGCCGCCCGAGAGCGTTGCGGCCTCGCGGTCCAAGGTGAGGTATTCGAGGCCGACCTCGGTCATGAAGCCGAGGCGGGCGCGAATCTCCTTGAGAATCTCCTGTGCGATGGTGCGGTCGCGCTCCGAGAGGTCGGCTTCGAGCCCCTCGAAGTGTTCGAGCGCGCCCGCGATGGTCATGCGGTTGACCTCGGGGAGCGTCGTGCCGCCGACGCGGACGTGGCGGGACTGCTCTTTGAGCCGCGAGCCGTCGCAGTCGGGACAGGTCGTGACGGCCATGAACTCCTCGATGTGGTCGCGCGTCCGGTCGGAGTCGGTCTCGACGTGGCGGCGTTCGAGGTTGCCGACGACGCCCTCGAAGGGGTGTTCCTTGTGGCGCGTGCCGTTCTTCGTCGTCCACTCGAACACCACGTCCTCGGTCGTGCCGAACAGGAAGGCGTCCTGCACCTCGTCGGAAAGCTCCTCGAACGGCGTGTCCACGCTGACGCCGAAGTGGTCGGCGACGTTGTCGAGCTGGCGGCGGTAGTACGTCCGGTTGTAGCTCCACGGCTCGAAGACGTGCTTGAGCGGCTTCGACGGCTCGGTGACGATGAGGTCGGGGTCGACCTCCTTGGCCTTACCGAGGCCCTCGCACTCCGGGCAGGCCCCGTGGGGGCTGTTGAACGAGAACGACCGCGTCTCGATTTCCGAAAAGCGGAACGACGAGTTCGGGTTGCCGAGCTCCTCGGAGAACTCGACGACGAGACGGTCGTCGCTCTCGCCCGCGAGCGACCCGGTCGACCGGGTGTTAGAGGCGAAGGGGAGGTCTTCGGGCGGGTCGGGGACGATGAGTTTGAGGACGCCGCCGGCCTCGTCGAGGGCGGTCTCGACGGAGTCGGCGATGCGCGAGCGCGCCTCTGGGGCGACCTTCACGCGGTCGACCACCACGTCGATGGTGTGGTCGTAGTTCTTGTCGAGTTCGGGCGTCTCGAACGAGAGGTCGAACTCCTCGCCGTCGACCTCGACGCGGGCGTAGCCCTCGGAGACGAGCTCCGAAAACAGGTCTTTGAACTCGCCTTTCTGGTCGCGGACGACCGGCGCGACGACCTTCGCGCGGGTGCCCTCGGGGAGTTCGAGAATCTGGTCGACCATGTCCTGTGCGGACTGCTCGCCGACCTCCTCGCCCGTGATGGGGTCGTACTGGGTGCCCACGCGGGCGTACAACAGGCGGAGGTAGTCGTGGAGTTCGGTGACGGTCCCGACGGTCGACCGGGGGTTGTTGGCCCCGTTCTTCTGGTCGATGGAGATGGCGGGCGAGAGGCCCTCGACGGCCTCGACTTTCGGCTTGTCCATCTGGCCGAGGAAGTTCCGCGCGTAGGCCGAAAGCGACTCGATGTACCGCCGCTGGCCCTCCGCGTAGACGGTGTCGAACGCGAGGGAGGACTTGCCTGACCCCGACAGGCCGGTGACGACGGTGAACGTCTCGCGGGGGATGCGAACGTCGAGGTTCTTGAGGTTGTGCTCTTCGGCACCGCGAACCTCGATGTAGTCCTTGCTCATTCGGACGACTCTAGGAACGAGAGGACCGAATAGCCATCGGTTCGGGCCGTTCGAACCGCATCGCTCGCGTCTGCGAGTCGGGGAGAAATCGGAGCGGAAGGGAGGTGTCGTCCGCCGGCGTCAGCCGTTGAGCTTCTGCCGCGAGATGGAGATGCCCGTGGGCGTGATGACGATCTGGTCGTCGCCCTTCTGGACGATGTCGCCGTCGACCTCGCGCGCGACCTGTCGGAGGTCGTCGATGATGTGTTCCATCGTGTTGTCGGAGGTCGTGTGGCGGGTGATGTCCGCGATGACCAGATTGCCGTCGTAGACGGCGTCCTTGATGGCGATAACGTCCTGCTGGCCGCCGATTTCGGCGATGTGAACCGAGAGACCGGCGTCGCCGCGAGCGGTGTCGAAGTCGTCGAGGTCGAGTTCGACGTAGTCCTCGGTCGTTCGGGAACCACCACCACCGAGAATCTTACTCATGATACCCATAGGACGTAGAGAGGCCACAACGGGGTTAGTTCTTACGTCAGACGACTATCGGTTTTCAGACATTTCTCCCCCCGGCGGCCCGCCGAATCGGCGGCAGTACCGTCACACGAGGGTGGTGTCGCGGGAGGCGTCGATTCCGGCGGACACCCGACGCGCGCGCCGGCCGCGGCGTTTCGCCGGGTGTTTTTACCTCGCGGCGCGCGGGGGGAGACGAACACGATGACCTTCAGCATCTGCGTCCGCGAGCCGTACGTCGACGCCGACGGCGACGACCAGCACCGCTTCGGCGTCGCCGTGACGACCCGCCTGCCGGGCGTCGGCGCGCTCTGCCCGTTTGCAAGCGAACACGGCGCGGTGGCGACACAGGCGCTGACGAACGTCGAACTCGGGGAGAAGGGCATGGACTACCTCGAAGACGGCCTCGCCGTCGACGACGCCCTGCGGGCGCTGTTGAACGCCGACGACGGCCGGGCGGAACGACAGCTCCACGGCGTCGGCTCCGAGGCGACGTTCGCCTTCACCGGCGACGACTGCCTCGGCTGGGCGGGCCACCGCGAGGGCGACGACTACACCGTCGCTGGCAACCTCCTCGCGGGCGAGGGCGTCGTCGAGGCCACCGCCGACGCCTACGAGCGGAACGCCGACGCCGACGCCGACGAACCGCTCGCGAAACGGCTCATCGACGCGCTCGGCGCGGGACACGCCGCGGGCGGCGACAAGCGCGACGACCTCGCCATCCAGAGCGCGGCGGTCGTCGTGACCTCCACCGAGGACCGCGAGACGGAGCCGTACTACAACGACCTCCGCGTCGACGCGACGGAGACGCCCCTTCGCGACCTCCGCGAGACGTTCTCGATGGCGCGGGAGGGGTACGAGGCGGCGCTGGAGAAGTACGCAGAAGAGTAGCCGGGCGGAGCGCGCCGCGCGCGCCGTGCCTTGGACCGCGGGCTCAGACCGAAAACTCGAAGAGGTCGTCGCCGACGTGGTGGATTGACTCGACGACCTTGCCGGAGTCGCCGACGAGGTCGGCCCCGTCTTCGAGCGCGCGCCCCACGGCGAGCACCTTGCCGTGAGTCTCTTCGGCGATGACGACGAGGTCGCCCGCCTCGATGGTGTCGTCGGCCTCGGTGATGCCGGGGCGCATCACGTCGGCGCCGCTGGAGACGAACGAGACCGCGCCCGCGTCGACCGTGACGACGTTCGTCGTCGGCGGGAACTGGTTCGCGCCCTTGACCGTGAGGAACGGCTGGTCGTCGACGTACATGACCGCCGGCTCGCCGTCGACGAGGACGACCTCGTAGTCGGCGTCGGCGAACTCGACCGCCTCGAACGCGTCGCCGTCGAGGGCGACGCCGAGAGACGATTCGATGGAGTCGCACAGCGCGTCGATCTCGTCGCTTCGGAGGTGGTGGCGGGACTTGACCTTCATACCGGGTCGTGGACGCTCACGGCCGATAAATCGACCGCTCCGCGTCGAGTGGTCGACGGTGGCGACCGCGGCGACTGACGACCGGCGGCCGACCGGCGTCTGACGCGCGGCAGACTGTATCGGGGTAAACTGCTAAGTACGATTGGGTCCACTCCAACGATATGTGGCGCTCCCGGACGAACCGGGACCGGAAGCGTGTCGTGTGCATCGCATGCGGTGACGCAGTCCTCCGGTCGGCGGCGCGCGAGTACGACAAAGAGGGGAACCGCTGGGAACGACACGGCAAGCGGTTCGAACACCTCTGTAAGGCCTGTTACCGGGGACTCTGTCACCAGCCCCGCGAGGAGCTCGAAGGCCTCCTCGTCGACATCGAAGAACACGGCATCTCCAACGAGGAGTTCCTGCTTCGGTACTTCGACGCGGTCAAAGAGCGGTACGAATCGCCCGGCGAGCGCGGTCGCTGAGGTCGGCTCCACCAGTCCGTCACCGAACCGCGCAAACGCGCGCTGACGAGTGATATCGATTCTCGCACGTCGCGGCTCGTGCCCGACACTCATTTCTCCCTGCCCCGTCTAGTCGGGGCTATGTCAGACGACGCGCAGGCGTACGCCGGGACCGCCGAAGGGCAAGGACCGGTGGAGATAGACGCCGAACTCGCGCGACACCTCCAGAACAAGCGCGAGGACCTGTTCGAGGAGTTCGAGATTCGAGACAAGTTCCCGCCGGAAGTCCTCTCGGAGGCGCGTGCGCGCACCGACGGCGTCCACGAGGAAATCGAAGACGAGCTCGAACACCGCAAAGACCTTCGAGACCTCACGACGTGGACGACCGACCCCGTCGACGCCCAGGACTTCGACGACGCCCTGAGCATCCGCGAGAACGAGGAGACGTACACGCTGTGGGTCCACATCGCCGACGTGACCCACTACGTCCACCCCGGCTCGGAGATGTGGGCCGAGGCCGTCAAGCGCGGCAACACCGTCTACCTCCCCGCCTACACTATCCACATGCTCCCGCCGGCGCTGGCCGAGACAGTGTGTTCCCTCGTCCCCGAGGAAGACCGCCTCGCCCACACCGTCGAGATGGAGATCAAGAAGGACACGCTCTCGTTCGAGTCTATCGACATCTACAAGTCCGTCATCCACTCCGACGAACGCCTCACCTACACGCAGTGTGAAAACCGGCTGGAAGACCCCGACCTCTCCCTCCACGAGGAGAACGCGCTGGTCTTCGACCTCGCCGACCAACTCCACGAACAGCGCAAGGAAGACGGCTCGCTCGTCCTCAACCCGAGCCGCGACCGCGCCCACACCATCATCGAGGAGTGCATGCTGAAGGCGAACAAGGCCGTCACGCACGAACTCATGTGGAACCGCGGCGTCGAGGCGATGTACCGCGTCCACCCGCAACCCACTCCCGACCAGTGGGACAAGGCGCTCCGCGAAATCACCGAACTCGACGGCGTGAGCATCAAGTCCACGTCGTGGGACGAGCCCCGGAAGGCCGTCAACGACGCCTTGGAGAGCGCGAACTCCCGCACGCTCAACAAGATTCAGCGCGCCGTGCTGAAGGTCATGCCCCGCGCGAAGTACATGAACGACCCCTTCGGCGGCCACTACGCGCTCAACTTCGACATCTACGGCCACTTCACCTCTCCCATCCGGCGGCTGTCGGACCTCATCAACCACTGGATCGTCCACGAAAACGACGTGCCCGAAGACCTCGTGGAACTCTGTGACCGCGCCTCCGACCGCCAGAAGGACGCCGAGACGGCCGAGCGACTCTACAAGCAGTTCCTCCAAGAAGTCGGCTTGGACCCCTACGCCGTCAACAACCGCGGCATCGTCACCGTCGACGACGACGGCGAGGTCATCGACGAAAACGGCCTCCCGCCGCGCGAATAACCGGGCGGTCGCTCCCGTTCGACCGACTCGCTTTCGACCGACAAAATCACCAGCCGCGACTGGCGAGACGACCGCGGAGCTACGGAGTCGACCGAATGAGAGAGCGAAGCGGCCGACTGCGCTCCCGCCGCGACCGCCTAGTCCTCCTGTTTGTGCGTGAACAGCAACACGTCACCGTCGTGCTGGGTCACACAGAGGTCGAGCATCATGCTCAGTTCGAGACTGTTGTAGTCGTTCTCGCAGACGACCAAGTCGTCGAACGGTTTCTCGCACGCCGGACAGGCGATGGAGACGGTGTTCTGGTAGGTGGTGACGCCCCCGCTGGACTCGTAGGGCGTAAGCGACGACCGGAGTTCGTCGAGTTCCTCGTCGTTCATGGACGTGTTGTGCGCGGGGCGTGCGTATAATTCTTCACGGTCGGACACCGACCGCGGTCGGACGTGACGACGGATTGTCGGCGCACGACTGCCGACTCACGGTGGCCCGGCGTCGTCCAACCCACAGACCCACCGAAAGTGCGGGTGAACCCACGACAGCCCCGCGGCGTTGGCTTCGACCCACGACGACGGGTCGCTCAGCCGACGCGACAGCACCTCCGCGCGCTCCTCGTGGGTCCCCTCCCGGTCGAACGGTATCAGTTCGAGCGTCCGCGACGCGGGGTTGAAGAAGACCGCCCGCTCGGTGGCTTCGTCGAGTCCGACCAGCCGCGAGCCGTTGGCGTCCCGCTGGAGGAGCGCCTGCGCCATGCGGTGTTGGTGGACACCGCCGCGCGTCTCGCGGAGTTTCGAGACGATGGCTCGAAAGAGGGCCGTCGGATCTGACGGGGGTTCGCCTCGTCGTGTTTCCATACCGACGGCCTCGGAGCGAGATGGTAAGAGAGTCCGCCATGAGCGGAGTGAAAGTGTCGGGTTCGGCGGAAGTGAAGGCGTGTCAGCAAGCCAACCGACTCCGCGGCGACGACGCGTCCCCCGCGAGCGCTAAACTCGGGGGTCGCCACGTTGAGTGGCGTCACGAAAATAGCAGTAGCCCAGGCCGTGAGACAAATTGATGATTTAAAAACATTTGTTTGCGTGTGATTATAGTATGGATACCCCTCCAAAAGACTTCATGCTGGGGCGGTCCAGCGCATGGTCCAGTAAATTTGTACTGGTGGTTGTTTCGCTACCCCCTATTGGATTCTCTGCGGTCGTATCACGGTTTCTTGGTGTCAACTCACCAAATTCAATCGTTGAACTCTTCTATTTTCTAAGCACGTTCTGCACCGTACTTCTTATATCAATGTTCAGTACGTACTTCGTGGCATATCAACTCGGCATGGGACAGAAATGAGAAACTGGACGTGCATCTGTCCGCAACGCAGTAGTGATCGCCGGACTCCTAAAGTTACGACTCATAGTCTTGCGTCGCCAAAATAGTAGTGGACTCGCGGGGATATTGAACCACGGTCGCTCCCGTTCGCTCGCGACGCTCGCTCACCTCTCGCTCCCTGATTCAAATCCCCGCTCGAACAGACACTACATCACGCGACGCAGAAGGTACTCGTCTGACTCCTCGCGGAGTCACGACTCGCTGAGTTGCGTCGCGAAAATGGTAGTGGACTCGCGGGGAAGGTCCCGGTCGGGAATCGCACGGGGCTGTGCGGCTGGCAGGTACTGTTGTGACTCATGGCAGGTTCTGGATTCGAACGTTCATCTTCTCGCGCGGGGTCCGCGCGTCGTAGTGCTGGTACAGGATGTCGAGCGACACGTCCGACCGCTCCGAAATCGTCTCCGGCGAGACCTCGCGGTTGAGGTAGGCCGTGATGTGTCCTCGACGAACGGCGTGGGGCGACCGCGACGACGGGCACCGACTCGGATAGCCGTCTGACCCGACCGCGTCGCACGTCGGTCGCTCGCGGTCGTGCGGACACTCGCCGTACTCGCAGGGGCGCGTGAGCTTTCCGACCCACTTGTAGATGGTATCGCCGGTCGGACGCCCGTACTTCGACGTTATCAGCGGGCGGCGGCCGTGGTCGTCGACGACATCGTGCCGATTCGTCGCGGCGTACTCGTCGACGACCTCGAACCACTCGGGACCGAGGTAGACCCACCGCTCGCCCTTCGTGCCGTTCTTCAGAGCGGTATCGGTCTCCGGCCGGTGAACCAACTCGACGGCGTGGTCGTCGGCGTGCAGGTCGCCGACATCGAGCGCCCGAAGCGCACCCCGACGCATTCCGGTCCGCCAGAGCAACGCCATGATGACGTGCTCGCGGCTGGCGTACTGGTAGCGGTCGAGGTAGTCGAGAATCGACTCGGCGCGGTCCGCCGACAGGTGGATGTCGCGCGACTCGGCTCCGTCGGGAAGCTCCGGCGCGTGAACGCGCTCGCGAAGGCCGTCCTCGACGCCCTCGATGTCGGCCCAGAAACCGAGCGCCGCCCGCACGGTGCTCAGTTGCTTCTGGAGCGTGATGGGCGCGATGTCACCTCGGCGCCACGCGACGAAGTCGGCGAGGTCGCGGCCGGACAGGTCGTTCAGGTTCTCGATACCGACCTCGTCGCACCAGTCGAGGAAGTGGTTCAGTCGGGTGCGCGAGTTCTGCAGGGTCGACGCGCGGACGCTCGGTTCGCGGTGACGCAGGAAGCGCGTGACGCCCTCCTCGGGGGAGAGCGGTTCGAGGTCGGTCACGCGTTGACACCTCCGAGTTCCGTCTGGGCGTCGTCGTGTCGACGGCGGCCGTCGGGCTGGATGGTGCGGATGTCGTCGGCCCACTCGCGCAGTCGCTCGCGGGCACCGTTCACCTTCTCGTCGAGTTCTTCGAGCGAGTCGGCCGAGACCTCGACCTGCATCTTCTCTTTGTCCTGCGACCCGGTGCCGCGGGTGACGACGAGCTTCACGTCGAACGCATCGTCACTCATCCTTCCAACACCTGCTCGACGTTCTCGCAGGGGACCCACGACGGAAGTGGACCGCCGCAGAGACGGATGTAGTCGTCGTAGAGGACGATTCGGCCCTCGTGTCGAACAGTCTCGTCGCTACCGCTCTCGAAGTAGAACGCGACTCCGTGAGGGATGACCGCGACCGGCGTCGAGTGAACAGTCGTCACGGTCAGAACACCTCGACGCAGTACGCAACGCTGGACTTACGTGCCGCGCGCGACTGCTCCGAACCGGGGACCGTCGGGTTGCTGGCAGGCACTTTGGCGGGTCCCCTCATGCTTCTGCAGGCGCTTCGTCGGTCAGTTTGTGCTCTGGAACTCTAAACGGTGAGTCAGGTGCCTGACGGATGAGGTGCCGAATGTAGCCAGCACGGCTCATCTTGTGCACTTTCGCTATTTCTTCGATGTCGTCAACCATCTCGATTGGCATCGAGACGGAGACGGTCACATTCCGGGACATTACATCCTGTCTGTATTCATGTATTCACTTAACAATTGGGGACAAGTATACAACCGGCAAGCGTCACCACTTAGTAAGAGTAATTCAATAATTCAATTATCATGGCACAGGCGAGTTTCCGGTTCGAGGACGACATCGAGGACCGGATAGAGCGCCGAATACTCCCCGGCCAGTCCAAGAGTATCTGGTTTCGGTACGCGACCGAATCGACGATTGCCGTCGACCAGATGCTGGACGAACTGTTCGAACCGTGGGAGTACGACAAGCGACAGGAGCTAATCGAAGCGGCTGTGAAGAAAGAGGTCGACCGCCGAAAGAACGGCCCGCACGACTTCGACAACCAGAGTAACGACCCGCTCTAACTCGCCTTCAAACTCACTTTCGCTGGCTCGGTTGTGCATTCTCTCGAATCACTTCACGCACCCACCGCTCTCTAGTCCAGTCATCGGGTTTCGCATCGTCAATCCACTCTATCCTCTCGTACGGCATCGAGACCGTCAGAAGTACTTGAACGCTCATAGTCAGTTTGTTTATAGCGAGAGCGAGGATTAAAACCACGGGCAGTTGACGTGTTCGGCATGGGTTTCATCCGAAACATCTGGAAGAACTGGCAACTGACGCTTCTTGTTCTGATTTCGATGGGCGGGCTCTACGGCGCGCTCGCGAGCTTCGCGCGAGTGTACGACCTGCGGCTCGTTCAGTACGATGTCACCGAGGCACTTCAGCTACTGCAGGCGTCCTACGTCATCCTCGTGCTGACCGTCATCGTCCTCGGTGTCGTCGTCGTCGGTCTCTCGATTACGGTTTGGCGTCTGTCGGTGCAGGTTGAGAACATCGGCTGACCTGTCCAAGAACAATTGTCTTTCGACAGACTGTCCGTTAGTCCTGTTCTTTAAGTTGTAGCCACCCATGTCCGTAACCATGGCTGTAGGTTGCTACGTTCGGGTGTCGACCGCCGACCAGAATCTCGACCGACAAATTGACTCGACGACGAGCTTCGCGCAGGACGACCTCGGTGCGACCCTCGCCGATGTCGAAGTGTTTCGAGACAAGTCGACCGGGACCAACACGGACCGGTCGGGCTACCGTCGACTGATGGACCACGTCGACAGCGGGGAGGTCGACGCGGTCGTCGTTCACGAAATCAGTCGGATGGCCCGGTCGCTTCAGGACTTGGAGCGCACCGTCTCGCGTGTGACCGACGCCGGCGCGGAAGTCCACTTCGTTCGCGACGGGCTCTCCTTCGGCGACGGGAAGGACCAGCCGATGCACCGCCTACAGATGCAGATGCTCGGTGCGTTCGCCGAGTGGCAGGCACGGGTGAAGCAGATGAACGTCAGAGAAGGAATCGCCGCCCGACAGCAGTCCGAGGACTACCACCACGGACCGGCCCCGCTCGGGTTCTCGAAGGACGACGGCCAGCTGGTCGAGGCGGACAACTACCACGATGTCGTCGCAGTCCTCGACATGGTGCAGAAGGATGAGCTCTCGAAACGGAAAGCGGCTCAGCGACTCGACTGCGCGCGCTCGACCATCGGCCGGGCGCTCGACCGGGCGGAACTCTACGGGCTCTGACTCAGAAAATCGCGTCGACGGGCACCTTCTGTTGCTTCCCCATCTCTTGGTGACCCGAGTCGTCCCACCCGCCGAACTCGTCGCGGACCAACGACCACACCGTTGACGGCCGCATCCGGCGGTGGTCGACCGGTGACCCGTTCTCGTCGAGCAGGACGAAGACGACGCTCGGCGAACTCGCCGTTCTCGTCGCCTGCGCGCTCGTCGATTCGCCGCATCTCGCGGCGGGTCACATCGGGAAACGTCATGGTGCGTGCAGAGCCGCTATCCAGATGAACAGTCTCTCACAGAAGTGCATCGCGATTGCCACCGTCACGATGATTTCGAAGGGCGTCACCGGCCGTCCCTCCATCCTCGACGAGCCGCGCGCGCCGCGACGTAGACCGCGAGCGCGAGCCCGGCCAACTCCCTGACGACCGCGAGCAACCGACTCGACGGCGACGGCTCAGGGTATCCGAGTATGAGTTCGTCACTCGCCATAGACGACCTCCATCACGGCGTCGACGTACCTCTGAAGCCGGTCGTTCTTCTCCGCGGTCGTGTAGCCGTCGTACTCGGGGTCCCGCTTCGGCATCGCGTCGGGAACGTCCTCGCGACGGATGTGCCAGCCGACTTGCCCCATCGGGAGGTTCACCCAGACCACCGCCCACGACTCGCCGTTCACGTCGTCCGTGTCAGGCCACCATCCGAACTCCGGACACGCTCGAACCTCGGTGTAGGCCGTGATGAACGCGAGCGCGAGCAGGTTCCGGTCGCGGTACACGTCGCTCTTGGTCTTCGGTTCCGAGTCAGTGTTACTCACGCGACTCACCCCACGAGATGACGAGTGCCTTCTTCGCGTCGGTCGTCAGGGGGTCCTGTATCTGCGACTCTGGCGGCACGTCGTAGGTCCACCACGAGACGACGTCGTCCGATAGCCACTCGGCGAGCGTCCGAAGCGCGTCGACGACATCGGTCTCGTCGTCCTCGACGGGCTGGAGATACACCCGCGTCCCGCCGAATCGGAAGTGCGTGTTCATGCGAACGCCTCCTGCGTCTCCGCGCGGTGCAGCACGTTCATCCGCTTGTCGAAGACGACGTACTGGTACGGCTCGGTCGGGAGGTCGTCGCGCGGAATCGAGAAGTACCGCAGGAAGCCGTCGTGGAACACGGCCCACTCACCGACCCACACCCAGAACTTGCATTGCTTGATGGGCGTGTAATCGAGGTCCGAGGGGTCCTGCGTAGCGAGGACGGCCTTCAGCCCCTTGTCGCGGTCCTCGTGTAGCATCCGCTTCACCGGGTTGTCCGGCTCGACCTCGCCGTCGGGGAGGACGTTCTGCGCCTCGTCGATGATGACCTGCGTCGGGAAGCCGGTCGCCTCGTGGTACTCGTGGGCGACCGTCCGCGCCTGCCGCGCCGTTTCGAGCGGGGAGTCGGTCACCCAGTTCAGTCGCGTCGCGTCCGACGCGCGAGCTTCGCCGACCGACCGGACCGTCGCGGCGTCGTCGAGGTCGCGCCCGGAGATGCCGTCCGTATCGGTGAAGTTGACCCAGATGCTCAGGCCGGGGAACTCGGCTTGCATCTCGCGTAGCAGGGTCGTCTTCCCGCCGCCGGAGTCGCCGGTGACGACCGTGTGGTACGCCTGCATCGTCACGCACCTCCCACACCCGCGAGCGGCGCGAGGTCGTCGTCGACGCCCTCGTCGCTACTGCTGTCGCTCTCGTCCTCGCCACCGTCCTGCGCCGTCTCCGACGGGAGGTACTGGAGTCCGAGGAGAGTCGTTCCGACGGCTCCGTCGACCACGGGCGGGGTGCCGTCGCCACCACTCACGCGGATGAGCATCCGCAGGAGGTAGTGCGACCCTCGCGGGAGGTCCGGGTACTCCGACCGGAGCTGGCTGACCGCCGGACCCGTCGCGTCCGCGTCGAAGAGCGCCGCGAAGACTCCTTTCGAGGAGTCCCCATCGCTCTCGCCCGCGTCGGCCTGCGCGCCCTCAGCGGCCGCGTGGTTCGCCGCACCGCCCGCGTTCGGGACGCCGGCGTTGCGGACGAACGTGTCACCCGGCGACGGCGGGGTCGGCGTCTCGCCGTCCTCAGGCATCGTACGCCTCCCCGCACTCGATGCAGACGCGGTCGTGCTGGCTCAGAAGCGCCGTGTTCTTCGCGGACGGGTTGCGAGCGCGGAGCACCGCGTCGGCGTCGACGTAGTCGTCGGACCCGCAGTCCGGGCACCCGTCGACTTCCTCGGTGTCCTTTCCGCCGTCCGTGATGGGTTCAGGCGCGCCGTGGATGGGGTTTCCGCCGTCGGTCATCGCCTTCTGAGTGTCCGACACTTCGATGTCCCCCGATTCGGGCGGGTTCGCCGGGTCACTATCGGGGGCTGAACCGCGCTCGCCGGCTGGCTCGCCAGCACCGTCGAGCGGCTGAATCATCGTGTCCCAGTCTCGAAGCGGGCACCCCGGCTGGTGGTTGTGGATTCCCTGCGCCGCGTAGTACAGTCCGCAATGCTCGCATTGCTGGTCTGTGGGGTTCTGAGGCTCTTTACTGCCGTTCATGCGATGAGCCCTCCGAGCATCGAGACGCCCGACTGAGTGACGTGTACTGCACCGCTGAGTGCGCCACACTCGCCGAGGATGCCGATTCCGAACGCTCCTTTCACGAATGGTCTCGTCTCGTCCGAAGCCCGGAGATAGGCCACGAGCGTGCCGAGAACTAGTGTCGGGTAGCCAATCATACTGTGTCGAACAGTCAGGCGACCGTGAATGTAAAATAACGAGTGCTGTACGACGCTCAATAATTGAATTGTTGAGCGTATTCCACTACACTTCGAACTTTTTCACAATCGCCCGTTGTCGGAGACGCAATGGCAAAAGTACCGCTTGAACTACTCGGCATCGAGGTCGACACCGACGACCCCGGTGAATCCGCACAGAACCTCGGTCTCGGGGTTGTTGGCGTCGCCCTCACGATGGGCGTCGTCGGAGCAGGAGCGTACGTGTACAACAGCATACGGCAGAAAGCCGGCGTCACCGACGACGACGTGAGCATTCCGGGGGTCTAACCGATGCCAGGTACACTCGGCTACAACGAGAACCTCGCCGAACTCGACGGCGACGTGCGACCCATCCGAAGCGACGACATCGACCAAGACACCCTCAAGTCGGGTGCCGAGGTCACGGTCTATCGCGAGAAGGTCCCGCAGGACAAGGACTTCTGGTTCGGTGCCGGCGGGAAGAACCGCGAGAGCGCAGACGCCTCGCCGATGCACACGAAGCTCGTCGCGAGTGGGAACGGCACCGGCACCGCCGGCGACGTTATCGGCGGCACGCTCTACGCGGCCATCACCGATTCCGACGGTCGCGCCCTCTACACCCGCAAGCTCGGAGACCTCTCGCTCCTCGCAGAGTTCGCCGACCAGAACCCGACCGAGCGACCGCTGATGTACGCCCTCGCGCCGTACGCGAAGCCCGGTCGCTACGTCGAGTTCCGCGTCGACGCCGACTCGAACAGTGACGGCAAGGAAATCGACCCGGCGGCATCCGACGTGATGCTGTACCGGAGTTCGCTGTAGAGGTCCCACCATGGGAATTTTATCGAAGCTCACGACCGACGAGCGCCGCGAGACGCCGTATATCGGGAAGCCAGTCCCCGCGGACACGATCGGCTTCGAGAAGGCATGGACCGCGCCCGCCGACTGCACCGTCGAGCAGCTTCGAATCTGGTCGACGCCCGGCAGCGAGGACGCGCTCAAACTACGTCCGGTCGTTCGTCGACTCCGTGGTGACCCGGAGAATCCCGAATCGCACGAAGACACCGACATCCCGACCTACGGCGACGGTGAGCAGTTCATCACCGGCGAGCCGTCGGGTGAACCGTTCCACGTGAACACAGAGATGAAAGAAGGAGACCAAATCGTCATCATCGCCGACAACGCAAGCACCGACTACAGCTACCGATTCCGCGCAATGCCGACCGTCGACTACCTCGGTGGACTTCGTCGCGTCATCGGGGGGGTGTTCTGAATGCCCGGTCGACCACCGTGGAGTCAGCCCGGAACGCAGGGGGGCGGGCAGACCGTTGCCACTCAGAACCGTCCTAACCTCAAAAACGTCGAATTCGATCAGACAAGCACGCTCGACTCTGGCGCAACCGAAGAGACACAAGTGTTCGCTCCAGACGGAGCAGTCTGGACTGTGCGCGCTATGCAGTTCGATGCGAAGACCCCAGATGCATCCGATGGAAAGCATATGCTTATCATCCGCCCACTCGGTTCAAGAGCATCAACGCTTGAGGGCTCGTCGTTCCACTCGACGGAACGTCTATCCTTCTGGAATTCCTATTGGGTTAACTCGGATGTTGGGCAACCCCCGGAATCGACCGCGCAGGGGCAAGCTGTCCGGTCCATGCTTGCGACCTCGGACTCTCCCTTGGAGTTTGAATACAAGAACTTGCTCGACGTCGAACAGCCCAACCACCGGTCTATCAAACTCGTGGTCGAGGAGGCCACTTACTGATGGACCCGTTCCCTGGTCCTTTCGATGCAGAGATTGGCAAGAGTTACATCCGAGAGACTGACGACGGTGAGCAGACCGTGACTGTCGAATCGAAGCAAGTCGACGACGAAATGGGAGTTATCGTCTCACTCTCACGGAGTGGAAACTGATGGCTATCTTCGCACCCGACGACTCTCCGAGCGCCGGCGAGCGCGTCGACCCGCGAGAGGACCCGGCCGACCAACTCGCTGACAGCATCGGTAGCAGCAGCGACGATGACGATGATGACGACGACAACGTGGTCGACAGCGGCGACTACGACGGGGGGGGTTACGGGTCGATTCCGGACCCGCCGGACCCCTCGAACTCCGAATCCGGGATGCCCGGCGGCGGTGACCCGGTCGTCGACATCATCTCACCAGACCCGAACGAAAACAGCGACGGCGACGAGGTGACCGTCGGAGACGACGGAATGGTCTCTATCGACCCCGACCGTCTCTCTGGCGGCTACGACAGCGTTCAGGACGTGGCCGACGAGGTCCGCAACGTCGTCGGCTCCGGGACGCCGTCGGTCGACGAGACGACCGTCATCGGAGAGCAGGTCCGCAACCTGCGCGAGCAGTTGGCAGGCATGGGGCAGGTCGACGACGGCGACGGGTCGTCGGACGGCCTGCTCGCGATGGGCGCGGCCGGCGTCGTCGCCGTCGTCGCCGTCGGTGTCGCACTCGTCGCAGGAGGTGAGGAGTCGTGAGCGCGACCAACGTCCTCGAAATCATCGGCGCGCCCGAGGCCGTGCGCGAGCGCGTCGGCGGCGGGCCGAGTTACATCACCGGCGGCGAACCGTCGCCGTGGAACTTCAGCATCGACGGCGGGACCATCCTCGGCGCGGAGCTCGATGGCGGCGGCTACGACAAAGTCCACGGCGACACCGTGCAGGGCTCCATCGGCGGCGACCGCGACGCCGTCGAGTTCACCGGCGAAATCGAGGATGGCGTCGAGGACGGCATCTATGCGCCCGACTGGGCGACTCTCCGTCTCAACGGCGAGGTCATCCAAGAGGGCGAGACCGGAAGCGCGTCGTCCCCGACCTCGACCGAGTCGCCGGGCGGCTCGTCGAGTCCGTCGACGACGGGTGCGGCTGAGAGTGCGCCGCTCGTCGGCTGGCTCCTCGACGGCGATGGGTCACGTCGCAACCTGCTCGCGCTCGCGGCGGCCGCGGTGGTCGCCATCGGCGCGGTCGTCTTCGGAGGGGGTGACTGACGTGGTCGACACCAACGGCACCTCGACGTGGGGCGACGGGAGCAACAACTGGCTCGGCGGCATCGGCGACTTCGTCAGCGACCCCGGTCAGGCCGTCCGCGACCCGGCCGACACGGTCGCAGGGGCGGCGGACGCGGCGGCGCTCAACTTCGACGAGGGGGTCGGTGGCCTCATCTCGCTGTTCGACGATGATGCGGGCAACACCGCCGGCCCCGGCCAGTCGCCGTGGATTGAGGACCCCGTCGACGGCCAGCCGAGCAACCCGACCCGCGGGACCGGACTCGCCGACGCGGTCTGGATTGGCGTCCTGCTCGTCGGCGGGCTCGTCGTCCTCTATCTCGTCCGTCCCCTCCTCGAAATCGTCGCAGGAGTGGTCAACGATGAGTGACGCGCTGTTCGTCGACGTCGGCTGGCTCGGGAGCGCGACCGACGTGGCGACGTTCGTCGCGGTCGTCGCCGAGCTCGTCCGGCGCGAGTGGCGGGACCGGCGCATCGCCGCCGCCCTCGTCGCGCTCGCCTCGGGCGTCCCGCGCGTCGACGCGCACCAAGTCGCTCGTGACTTGGACGTCGCCGTCGACGACGACGCGGTCCGTGCGGTCTTGACCGACGGCGGGGAGGACGACGATGGACGGTAGTGTCACTCTCAGCCCGATGGAACTCCTCGCAGTCGCGGCGCTCCCACTCTCGGCGATTTCGGGAGTGCTGAAGGCGCAGATACAGCGGCGGTTCGGACAGCAAAAAAAGACCGACGACGACTCTTCTTAGCTAGTACTCTTCTTCGTCGGGGTGCCCCGATTCGCACTCGCGTTTGCTTCCTCAGGCCGGTAGACGATGATGTCGCCCCACTTCGGTGCGATGTACCCCTCTTGTTCGAGCGGCTTCAGGACGCGACGACGGACGGCGTCTTTCGGGATGCCCGCTCGCTCGGCGACCTTCGAGATAGCGGTCCCAACGTCGAGGCGGCGACCACTCGGGTCGTACGCCTCGGCGGTCCGCCGGAGCGCCATGTAGCCGTCTCGAAGCGCCTCGTCGTCTGGGAGGTTGTCGTCGTCGGGCTCGTCGCGCACGGTTCTCGCGACCTCTTCCATGTGCGTCCGCAGGTCGTCGCTTATCGACCCATCAAGGGCGCTGGTGTAGTCTTCTTTCAGGTCCTCGCCGACGCGGACGGTCACCGTCGTGCTCTCGGTCCGCTCGGTTTTCATCCGGCTCATAGCGCACCTCTGTACTGCACCGTTTCACAGTCGTAATACGCAGACGGGGCGGCGATACGGAGTATGGCAGTACGCCCCCCCGTGGTCGTACGAGGAGGCCTATTCGCGCGGGGGTGTGCGCGCCCGCGCGAGCGCCGGGGCTGGCCGGCTCGTGGTGCTGGTGCTCGGGAGTAGGTGGTGCAGGTCATAGCTGGTCCTCCGAGCGCCCGAAGACGCGCCCGTCGTGTCCGGTGGTCGGTGCCTCGACGATGTCGCCACCGTCGGCGACAAGGTCGGGCTCGGGTTCGGTTGCGTTCGGTGCGACGTGCTCGGCGGTGTCGTGGGCGGTGATGGGGTCGTCGGTGACATCGCGCCCGGCGGCGTCTCCGAAGTGGTTGTGTGACCACTCGGCTTTCCGCAGGACGCACAGATGGGCGCACGGCGAGTCCTCGTCGTCGCGGAACTCGAAGCCCTTGCAGTCGCACCCGCCGACGCGAGCACCGCGCTCTTTGCCGTACTCGACGGCGTGCGTCTCGCCGCCCGGCAGGGTGACGAGGTAGGTCGTCGGGCCGGTGCGCTCGACCAGCGCGGCGACGGGGTCGCCTCGCTCCCACGAGGTCGTCGCCTCGTCACGCTCGCGTTTGAAGTCGAGATACTGCACTACGCTCCACCCCCGTTGCACTCGGGACAGGTACGACGAGGGAGTCCGCCGCGACTCGTCGTCGTTGCGAGACGTGACCCACAGGTCGGGCAGAACCGTCTCATCGCTGACCCCCGAAATCACTCGATTCATCGACAGACAGCGAAGACCCGACTAACCGAGTCTCGTGAACTCTCGATAGGCGGGGTCTTTCTTCCGACTTCCCGAACGCGAGAAATGGAGCTACGAACGCTGTCGCTCCGGTTTTTAGAACCTTCGAAAGCGAGTTAAAATTTGATGGACTCGCGGGGATTTGAACCCCGGGCCTCTTCCTTGCGAAGGAAGCGATCTGCCACTGATCTACGAGCCCTCATTCCCACGGAGTCGTGGGATACACTTATACCCTATGTTTTGTCCGCGGTCGGGCATGCGATAGCATCCCGTTCCGTCGGGCGATTCTGCGGGCATCTGCTCGCGTGTCGAACGGAAGGTGAGATGACACGCGCCTTAGCGCTGAAGGTCAGCTCGGAGGCAGAGTCCTCCGGACGCGCGCCTCGACAGCCGCGAGTGTGACGGGCGGGCCGTCACGAACGGGCGGTCCGGGAGAGCCCGGACAGCGCCGTCGTTAGTCTTCGAGGACGATCTCGATGCTGACGTCGTTCGGAACCTGAACGCGCATCAGCTGGCGCAGAGCGCGTTCGTCAGCGTCGAGGTCGATGAGACGCTTGTGGACGCGCATCTCCCAGTGCTCCCACGTCGCCGTCCCCTCGCCGTCAGGCGATTTGCGGGCGGGGACTTCGAGCGTCTTCGTGGGCAGCGGGATCGGCCCGCTGAGGTTGACGCCCGTCTTGTTCGCGATCTCGCGGACGTCGTCGCAGATATCGTCGAGGTCTTCCGGACTCGTGCCGGCGAGCCGAACGCGTGCCTGTTGCATCGTTATCGCTCGTTGACTTCGAGCACTTTGCCGGCCGCGATGGTCTGACCCATGTCACGGACAGCGAAGCTGCCGAGCTCCGGAATCTCGGAGGACGGCTCGATGCTGAGCGGCTTCTGCGGACGGACGGTCACGATAGCGGCGTCGCCGGACTTGATGAAGTCCGGGTTCTCCTCAGCAACCTCGCCCGACGCGGGGTCGAGCTTCTGGTCGATCGACTCGATGGTACACGCGACCTGCGCCGTGTGGGCGTGGAAGACCGGCGTGTAGCCAGCGGTGATGACCGAGGGGTGCTGCATGACGACGACCTGCGCCTTGAAGGTCTCGGCGACCTTCGGCGGGTCGTCAGCCGGGCCACAGACGTCGCCGCGGCGGATGTCGTCCTTGCCGACGCCACGGACGTTGAAACCAACGTTGTCGCCAGGTCCGGCCTGGTCGACTTCCTCGTGGTGCATCTCGACGGTCTTGACCTCGCCGCCGACGTCAGAGGGCTGGAAGCTCACGTTGTCGCCGGGGTTGAGGGTACCCGTCTCGATACGGCCGACCGGGACCGTACCGATGCCGGAGATGGTGTAGACGTCCTGGATGGGCAGGCGCAGCGGCGCGTCCGTCGGCGGCTGCGGTGCCGGCAGGTTGTTGAGCGCTTCGAGGAGAATGTCGCCGTCGTACCACGGCGTGTTGTCGGAGCGCTCGGCGATGTTGTCGCCTTCGAAGGCCGAAATCGGGACGTAGGTCGCGTCGTCGGAGTTGAAGCGGACCTGCTTGAGAAGCTTGTTGACCTGCTCCTTGACGTCCTTGTACTTGTCTTCGCTGTAGTCGACGACGTCCATCTTGTTGACCGCGATGATGAGTTCGCCGATGCCCAGGGTGCGGGCGAGGAAGACGTGCTCGCGGGTCTGAGGTGCGACACCGTCGTCGGCGGCGACGACGAGGACCGCGTTGTCAGCCTGCGAGGCACCGGTGATCATGTTCTTGACGAAGTCGCGGTGGCCAGGACAGTCGACGATGGTGAAGTAGAACTCGTCCGTGTCGAACTCCTGGTGGGCGATGTCGATGGTGACACCGCGCTCGCGCTCTTCGGCGAGGTTGTCCATGACGTAGGCGAATTCGAATCCGCCCTTGCCCTTCTCCTCGGCTTCCTCTCGGTGCTGCTCGATGACGTGCTCCGGGACGGAGCCGGTCTCGAACAGGAGTCGGCCGACGAGCGTACTCTTACCGTGGTCGACGTGGCCGATAATGGCCAGGTTCTGGTGGGGTTTGTCGCTCATTGGTGTGTTCACGCGCTAAGGCGCTCTGTGGGGAATGTTTTTGCTGAAACCCCTAAAACGATTTCGATACGCGCTACGGGCCGTCTAACCGCCGTACTGCGATTTGCGGAACCATACCACGGTCTCGGGAGTGGGACGCTCGGTCGAAGTCGACAGTCGAAGAAAACGAGGGGTACGGGCCGTCTGTGTGGCTATTCGAGACGAGACACGTCGGACAGGACGGCCGTCGCCGTCTCGGGACCGCCCGCTCCGCGGCCGCTGATGTTCAGTTGCCCCGCGTGTTTGGTCTCCAACTGGACGATGTTCTGCGTGCCCGTGACCGACAGCGCGGAGCCCTGCGGAATCAGCCGCGGAGCCACGCGGACGCCGTCGGCGGTCGCCTCGCCGATGAGGCGGACCGTCCGGCCGTCCTCGGCGGCGAGGTCGAGCGCCGTCCCCGGAACGTTGCGGATGCCCTCGACCTCGGCGTCGTCGAGCGCGTACTCCGTCTCGCCGTCGGAGAGGACGTTGGCGAGGATGACGAACTTCAGCGCGGCGTCGATGCCGTCCACGTCGAAGGTCGGGTCGGCCTCGGCGACGCCGAGGTCTTGGGCTTCCGCGAGCACGTGCTCGTAGTCGAGACCCTCGGCGGCCATCCGCGAGAGGATGAAGTTCGCCGTCCCGTTCAGCACGCCGCGCGCGGCGGTCACGTGCGGCGCGCCGAGGTCCGAGATGGTCGAGAGGATGGGAATCGCGCCGCCGACGGCCGCCTCGAACTGGACGGTCCCCTCGCTTTCGGCTTCGAGCGCGCGCAGGTCGGCGTACCGTTCCGCGACCGGACCCTTGTTCGCGAGCACGACGTGGCGGTCGTCGGCCAGCGCGCGCTCGACGTGCGAGAAGCCGGGTTCGGCGTCGCCGAGCGTCGTCGGCGTCGCTTCCACCAACACGTCGTAGTCGGCGTCGAACACCGACTCGGGGTCCGCGTCGCCGACCACGCCGTCGCGCTCTTTGCGGTCGTGGACCGCGCTCGGGTCGAGTCCGGCGGGGTCGACCGCGGAGGAAGACGAGTCCGCGAACGCGACGACCTCGTGGCCGTAATCGCCCGCGAGGTCGAGGACGGAGCCGCCGACCGCGCCCGCGCCGAGCACGGCGAGTCTGAGGCTCATTGGGAGCCCTCCGCGAGCGGCTCGACGACGTGCAGTCCCTTCTCGGCCGCGAGGTCGCGAACGACCGCGAGCGTCTCGTCGACGCGACCCGAGCGGACCGCGAGTCGGAGCCGGGCGCTCGACGCCTCGTCGGTCCCCTCGCGGGCGGACAGCGACAGGTCCTGAAGCGTCGCGTCCGCCGAGGACTCGATGCGATGGAGCGTGTCCGAGAGGTCGGAGTCGACGGTGTCGCCGACGAGGATGACCATCACCTCCTCGCCGAAGTGCTCCGCGCCGGCGCGGATGACGTTGACGCCGGCGTCGCGGAGCGCGTCGACGATTCGCTCGAAGCGGTCGGGCGGGCATTCGAGGTCGACCTCCACGGGGATGTGTCCGCGCGGGGTCAGATTCCCGCGCTCGTGGAAGATAGACAGGAGATTGCCGCCGTTGTCGGAGATCGGCGCGAGCGCGGCCAGCAACTGTCCGGGCTCGTCGGCGAGTTCGAGCCGAATCGTGTGCGGCTTCGGCATCTCGCCGCTCCCGTCGGCCTCGGCGTCGCTCCCGCCGTCGAGGTCCTGTGCGCTCATCGCCCCACCCCCGCGGGCCGTCCCGACGCTGTTGTCCGCGACGCGCGGCTTTGTCGTGGTTTCGCGTCGTCGCGCCAGGAGTCGAGAGACGTGCCCTTACGCATATCTACCCGTGATTCGGCCACGCGGTATAAGCCTTCGCAGGCGACACGGTTTGCCGACGCCGAGAGCGTGCTGGCATATGTCACAGGCGGTGACGCCCGCGAGTCGAGGCGGCACGCCGGGGTTGCTCCGCCGAAGCGAACTGAGCCGTAATGGAGGCGGAGGCGAAACGGAGGGACACCCGGCGGCGCGGGGAGGGGCCGACGAACCGGGGCTATCGCTGTCCGGGTGAAAAATCGAAAGAAGGCGCGGAGAGACGCGCTTAGATGTAGTCGATAGCCTGCGAGAGTTCGAGCTTCATGCCCTTGCGCTCGCGAATCTCCATGATCTTCTCGCGCTGGAGGTTGTCCGAGAGCACGCGGAAGCCGGCGTTCTCCGTGTTCCAGGAGGCGCGGCCTTCCGTGGCCGAACGGATGTCCGACGAGAAGCCGATCATCTCTTCGACGGGCGCGATGCCCTCGATGACCATGAGGTCACCTTCCTGATACATGTCGTCGACGCGGCCGCGGCGACCCTGAATCTCGCCGGAGGCCGAGCCCATGTATTCGGAGGCGACGTCGATGCGGACGTTCTGGATGGGTTCGAGGAGCTTCACCTGACCCGCGATGAGCGAGCGGTGGACCGCGTCACGCGTCGCAGGGATGACCTGGGCGGGACCGCGGTGGATGGTGTCCTCGTGGAGTCGCGCGTCGTGGAGGCGCAGGAGCGTCCCCTGAACGGGCTCCGCGGCGAGCGGACCGTCGTCGAGCGCCTCTTCGAGGCCCTCGATGACGAGTTCCATCGTCTCGTTGAGGTGCTGGATACCCTTCGTGTCGTCGATGAGGATGTTCGTCCCGTGGATGTGTTCGACGTTCTGGGACGTGTCCTTGTCCATGCCGGCTTCCTGGAGGGCCTCGCGGCGCTCCAGTTCGGGCATGTCCATCGAGATTTCGCCGAGCTTGATGGAGTCGACGATGTCCTGCGAGAGGGGTTCCGCCGTGATGTAGAACTTGTTGTGGCGGTTCGGGGAGACGCCCTCGACCTCGTGGGACTTGCCCTGGACCTGCTCGCGGTAGACGACAATCGGCTCACCGGTGCGGACCGGGATGCCCTGGTTGTCGCGGATACGCTGGGTGATGACTTCGAGGTGGAGCTCGCCCTGACCGGAGATGAGGTGCTCGCCCGTGTCCTCGTTAATCTCGATGCGGATGGTCGGGTCTTCCTTCGCGACCTGCTGGAGCGTCTGGATGAGCTTCGGCAGGTCGTCCATGCGCTCTGCCTCGACGGACTTCGTGATGACAGGCTCGGAGATGTGCTCGATGGACTCGAACGGCGTCATCTCGACGGAGGAGACGGTAGAACCGGCGATAGCGTCACGGAGACCCGTGACGGCCGCGATGTTCCCCGCGGGGACGCCGCGGTCGAGTTCCTCGCGCTCGCCGCCCATGAAGACACCGACGGACTGGACGCGGTTCTTGCCCGCGGTCCCGGAGACGTAGAGCTCCTGACCCTTGCGGATGGTACCGGAGAACAGGCGGCCCGTGGCGATTTCGCCCGCGTGGGGGTCCATCGAGATGTCGGTCGCCATGAAGACGACTTCGCCCTCGTCGTCGACTTCGCGCATCTGGCGCGCGAGGTCGGACTCGGAGTCACCGCGCCAGACCGTCGGGATACGACGGGGCTGGGCGTCGAGCGGGTCGGGGAAGTGCTCCGCGACCATGTCGAGGACGACGTCCGAAAGCGGCGTGCGCTCGTGGAGTTCCTGGCGGTCGCCACCGCGCTCGAGTTCCATGATGTCGCCGAAGGAGATGCCGGTCTCCTCCATCGACGGCATGGAGACGCCCCACTTGTAGAGGGCGGACCCGAAGGCGACGGTCCCGTCTTCGACGGAGACCGTCCAGTCGTAGTCCTTCTCCTCGGTCATCCCGCGGATGAGCTCGTTGACGTCGGAGATGACGTCGACGAGGCGCTTCTGCATCTCCTCGGGACCTTCCTGCAGTTCGTTGATGAGGCGGTCGACCTTGTTGATGAAAAGCGCCGGCTTGACGCCCTCGCGGAGCGCCTGACGCAGGACCGTCTCGGTCTGCGGCATGGCACCCTCGACGGCGTCGACGACGACGAGCGCACCGTCGACGGCGCGCATCGCGCGCGTCACGTCGCCACCGAAGTCGACGTGGCCCGGCGTGTCGATGAGGTTGATGAGGTGGTTCTCGCCTTCCCATTCGTGGGTCATCGAGACGTTTGCGGCGTCGATGGTGATGCCGCGTTCCTGTTCGTCTTCCTTCGTGTCCATCGCGAGCTGCTGGCCGGCAGTCTCGTCGGAGATCATGCCCGCACCCGCGAGGAGGTTGTCGGAGAGGGTCGTCTTACCGTGGTCGACGTGAGCGGCGATGGCGATGTTCCGGATCTGCTCCGGCTTGTCCATCAGTTTCTCACATTCCTGGACGATCTTCTTTCGTCGGCCCATTATACAGGGGTCTACCGGCAGGAGGGTCAAAAGAGTAGTGTTTTTGCCGAGCGGATTTCCCATTTTCAGCCGTCCTACCGCCGGGGTATGAGCATTTTTGTCACGATAGGCGCGACTGTCCGCCGGACGCGAATCTCGTCGCCGCGCTCGGCGCAAGAGTCATGTTGGTTGATAACATTTCTCAAGTTGAATGGACCTCCGAGTCGTCGGGGGCGCACCGGCAGACCCGTTCTTGAGCGCCGCCGACCTGTTCGAAACCGAGTTCGAGCTCTCGTACCCCGTGTACGTGCGCGTTCGCGACGACCCCGATTCCCGCACGTGGGCCGGCCACTATCAGGACCGCCACGTCCTCAACATCTCCCGGCAGGCCGCCACCAGCGCGATGGCCCGCGAGCTCGCGCTCCACGAGCTATCGCACATGGCCCGAAACGAGGAGGGTCACGTCTCGCACTACCAGTCCACGCGCGAGGCGGTCTTTCTCGCGCTCGCGGGGCGCACCGTCGAGCGCCGAAAGCTCGCGCACTGCTACCAGATCGCCAACCACTGCAAGGACATCTACGCCGACGACCTGACGCTGTCTGTCGCGCCCGCGGACAAACTCGTCCAGTTCCTCGAATCGCAACTGGCCGCGGCGCTCGCCGACCGACCGCAGGCGTCCGGGCGGCCGGGGTCCCGGCTCGTCACCGCCGGGTCGGACCCCGAGATTACGGCCGTGAACGCCGCGTTCGCCCTCGCGCTCGTCGAACGGCACGACCTCGTCGAACCGGACCACCGGCTGTACGACCTCGCGCACGCCGCGGCCGACGACGCGCCGTCGGTGTCGCTCGACACGTTCAAAGAGCGGTTCCGAACGCTCGCCGACGACCCCTCGAAAAGCGACTACCGCCGGACGCTCGTCGACGTGGTGAAACACTACGTCGTCAACCCGGGGATGGCCGCCGACTGAACGCCGCGCGCCGACCGCGGGAGGGCGGGCGAACGAACCAACGACCCCGCCGTCCGGCGTCGCCACTCGTCGCGGTGAAAAACGAAAGAGAGCGGAGAGATTACCGGGCCGCTTCGGCGACGCGCTCTTTCTCCTCTTTCTGGGAGATAGCGTACGTCTGGACGTCGTAGTCGGCCGCGCCGATGAGCTGTTGTGCGAGCGACTCGGCGGCGGTGGTCGTCGTCTTGTAGGATCCGCTGAGGGTTCCCTGCGCGATGAACTTCAGCGCCTCGTCGACGCGGCGCTGGGGCGCGACGTCGACGGCCTGCGGGACCGAGATGCCGCCGTACTTGAGGCGGACGGTCTCCTCGCGGGGACCGGCGTTCTCGACCGCGCGGATGAGCACCTGCACGGGGTTCTCCTCGGTGCGCTCGTTGACGATGTCGAACGCTTCCTTGACGATTTTGCTCGTCTTCTGTTTGTGTCCCGTGTTGTCCTCGGTCTGCATCAGGCGGTTGATGAGCCGCTCGACGATGCTGATTTCGGACTTCTGGAACTGCTTCGAGGCGTGACGACCCATCGTGTGGGCGATGGGCGTCGCCTTGATGTACCGGCTCATGCTGGGGTCGGTGTACTCCATCTCGGAGACGTCCCAGACGCCGAACAGAAGCGCGTTCTCCTTTGCTTCCTCGCTACTCGCGGGGGACTCGGGCTCGGGTGCGTCGCTTTCCGACATGGTTAGCGCACCGGCTTTTCGGCGTTTCCGCGGACGAGTTCGATCATCGAGACGCCGTTGACCTTCTCGACCTTGTAGTTGACACCCGAAAGGTCACCCATCGCGCGACCCTTCGCGCCACCGATACCGGCGATGGTGACTTCGTCGTGCTCGTCGATGAACGAAATCGCGCCGTCACCCGGACAGAAAGCGGTGACCTGCTTTCCGTTCTTGATGAGCTGAACACGGACGCATTTCCGAATCGCCGAGTTCGGCTGTTTCGCTTCGATACCGACCTTCTCGAGGACGATGCCGCGACCCTGCGGGGCACCCTCGAGCGGGTCGGACTTCTTGCCGAGACCGCGCTCACGGCGCGCGTACTCAGAGTCGGACCAGCGGCGCTTCTGCCGGTCCTGCTTGAGCTTGCGCGCGGCGTATTTGCCGTTCGCCATAGTGAACAACAGTTCCAGATGGAGCTACTTAAGCCTCCCTTTTCGAATCCGACGAGACGGCTTCAGGAGCGATTAGCGGCCCCTAAGGAGGAATCTGAGGTCGTTTCGCCGATTCGAACGACGGCCCCTCCGCGTCGAAGAGCGACTAAACCGCCCGGAGATAGTGTCGTTTCGCCCCTCCGTGTGAACGGTCGTCACACTGGGCGTTTTCGCCCCCGTTCGCCGGCTCACTCGCCGCCGCGCTCCCCGACGAGGTCCACGTCGAGGCGGCCGCTGACCTCCCGTCCCGACGCCGGCCCGAGCGTCAGTCCCTCCTCGTCGAACCGCCGCTTGACGCGCCGTCGGTACCCCGAGCGAACGTCGACGAGGCTCACGTCCATCGGCGAGGCGACCCAGAACTCCGCCTGCAGTCCGATCGAGCTCCCGGCGAATTCGAGGATGCGCGCGGTCGGCTCCGGCTCGTCCAGCACGCGGTCGTCCTCCCGCGCCGTCTCGACGAGTTCGCGGAGCGCCAGCTCCGTGTCGTCGGCGTACGCGACGTCGACGCGCTCGGTGATTCGGTACCGTTCGCGGCCGTACGGCCGGGTGAGCGCGTTCGTCGTGAGCTCCGTGTTCGGCACGGAGATGGTCTCGTTGTTCACCGTCCGCACGCGCGTGACCCGGAAGTCGACCGCCTCGACGACGCCCTCGCCGCCGGGCCACGATATCCAGTCGCCGACGTTGAAATCCGGGTCGGCCACGAGAAAGAGGCCGCTGATGAGCGCGCCGATGACCTCCTGCCCGGCGACGCCGACGACGAGCGTCAGCGCCGCGACGACGAGCGCCGTGTCCGTGAGCACCGAGACGTACCCCGCGCCGACGACGCCCGCGAGCGCGGCGACGACGATGACGAAGGCGTGCGCGTAGGTCTCCGTCGCCGACTTCAGCGTCGGGTTGTTCCGGTTCCGGGCGCTGACGAGTCGCGTCACGCCGGGGACGACCAGGAGTCGGCCGACGAGATAGACCGCGACCGCCGCGGCGGCGAACCCCGCGGTCGCGCTCGCGAGCTCCTCGTACTCCGAGAACTGCGTCGGGTCGAGTTGCCCGACCGCGACCCCCAACGACTGTCGTATCGGCGACATGCGTAGCTCGCCGTTCGGCGGGGACAAAAACGTGTGGTCGAGTCGACCGCCGCGTTACGTCAACTGGATGTCGTCGATGTCGTAGTGGCGACGCGCCAGTTCGCGGGCGGTGTCGATGGTTTTCCCGCTCGCGCCGATGGCGACGCCGCGGTCGGCCTCGGCGACCTCGACGTACGCGACGGTGTCGTTCTGCCGCGAGAGAGTCACGTGTCGGACGGCCGCCGGCGCGAGCGCGCTCGCGACGAACGCCTCGGGCGTGTCGGCGTCTTCGACCAGTTCGACCGTCCGGCCGAGTTGGCGTTCGACCGACTGGACGGTCCGCCCGCCGGGGCCGATGGCCGTCGCCATGTCGCCCGCGGCGACGAGGAAGACGACCCGGTCGTCGAAGACGAGACAGTCGTGGGCGGTCGCCTCCGTCTCCTCCTCGAAGAGCGCGATGAAGCGCCGGGCCGTATCCGACAGCGTAACTTTCATCGTCAGTCGTCGGACGGTTCGGGTGCCGCGTTGGCGTCCGCGTCCTCGACGTCGAGCGAGCCCATGCGGAGGTCCACGTCGCCGGTGCCGATAGCGATCGGCTTGCCGACGATGACGTTCTCGATGACGCCGTCGAGGTCGTCTTCCTCGCCGTGGATGGCGGCGTCGAGCAGGTGGTTGACCGTGACCTCGAACGCGGCGCGGGCGAGGACGGAGTCCTTCGACCCGGAGATACCGTGACGGCCGATGGACTCGATGGTCCCGTCGTTCGTCATGATGTCCGCGACGAGCATCAGGTGGCGGATGTTCACGTCGTCGAGACCCTGCTCGCGGAGCGTGTTCATCGTCTCGTCGATGATGGCCTCGCGGGCGGCCTCGATGCCGAGCTGTTTGTGCACCTCGTGGATGTTGTTCGAGGTGGTCCGGGAGGCGTCGACGCCCTCGATGGCGAGCGCGTCGCCGAACGCCGAGCCCTCGGTGTAGAGGACGAACTCCTCGCCGTCGGTGTTCTCGTTGTCCTCCTTGCGGATGACGACGCGGGAGACCTCCTCGATGCCCTTGAACACGATGTCGCGCAGTTCCTCGACGAGTTGGAGGAGCCGGCGGTAGCTCGGGCTCTCGGGACCGAACTCGATGAGCGTCCCCTCGCGGCGGGTCTTGATGCCGAGCGCGTCCTCGATGGTCTCGGCAATCTCGCTTGCGACGACGCCCTCGTCGTCGTAGGTCGGCCAGCGTTCGAGGAGCGTCTCGTCGTTGAGGTTGACCTGCACGACCATGTCGGCGACGTTCGTCGAGATGTCGCCGAGCGCCAGAATCTTCGTGGACTCGATGTTCCAGACGACCTGGTGGGCGAGTTCGCGGTTGTTCGCGTACTCGTCGTCGAGGTACACCGTCATCATCGGCGTGTCGGGGGTCTTCCGCGCGTCCACCAGTTCGATGAGCCGCGGCAGTCCCTGCGTGACGTCGATTTCGGCGACGCCCGCGTAGTGGAACGTGTTCATCGTCATCTGCGTCCCCGGCTCACCGATGGACTGCGCCGAGACCGTCCCGACGGGGTCGAGCGGGTCGACGCGGGTGTCGAGGTAGCGCGCCTCGACGGCCTGCGCGATTTCGCCGGCCTGGTCGAGGGTGACGCCCTCGCGCTCTTCGATGGTCTGGTAGATGCGGTCCTTCAGTCGTCGAGACAGCTCTTTGGTCTCGACGATGTCGACGACGGCGTCGTCGACGAACTCGTAGTCGGCGGTTGCGTCGTGTTCAGTCATCGGATTCGACCCCCGCACGGGCGTCGACACGCGGTTCGGCGTGCTCGGAGAGGTTGGTCGGCGGTTCGCGCTCGCCGAGGAAGCGTTCCTTCTCCTCCGCGGAGCTGAACTCCGAGGTGAGGATGCGGTCGGCGATGTTCTCGACGTCGATGGGGTTCTCGTCGTCGGACGAGACCTTCACCGGGCTCGTGCCGTCCTCGCCGAACTCGAACTGGACGATGGTCCCCGACGTGTCGCGGACGGAGCCGTCGTACTGCGCTTCGAGCTCGGAGAGGGCGTTAATGAGCCGACGCTGGAGGTAACCGGACTTCGAGGTCCGGACTGCCGTGTCGACAAGCCCCTCGCGGCCACCCATCGCGTGGAAGAAGAACTCACGCGGCGTGAGACCGGCGCGGTAGGAGTTCTCGACGAAGCCGTGGGCCTCTGCCGAGAGGTCACCCGGTTGGTAGTGACTCAGGGTGCGGCCTTCGTAGCCGCGGTTGATACGCTCGCCCCGAACCGCCTGCTGGCCGACACAGCCGGCCATCTGGGTCAGGTTGAGCATGGACGCACGCGCGCCGGACTTCGACATCACGACCGCGGGGTTGTCCTCCTCGAAGTGGTCTTCGGCGATTTCGCCGGCGGAGTCGCGCGCCTTGCCGAGGCGCTGCATAATCTTCATCTCCAGCGTCTCGTCGACGGAGCGACCCGGCAGGGACTCGAGTTCGCCCGCCTCGTAGATTTCGATGAGTTCCTGAATCTTGTCGTAGGCGGCGTCGATGGCCTCGTCGACCTGCGCCGTCGCCTCGTCCGGGATGGACTCGTCGTCGATACCGATAGACAGCCCGAAGTGCATGATGGCGCGCATCGCGAGCGAGGCAATCTCGTTGATGAAGATGCGCGAGCGCGTCTTCGAGTAGTCCTTCGCGAGGGCGTCGACGATTTCGCCGCCGAACGCGCCGACGGCGTCCTCGTCGATGGTTCCCTGCGTGAGCTGGCCGTCCTCGATGGTGACCGTGTCGCCGACCTTCGAGGTGAACTCCATGTTCAGGTCGTCCGGCAGAAGCTCGGAGAAGATCTGCTGGCCGGTCCAGTAGGGCTGGCCGTCCTCGTTTTCGCCCGCGGGTTCGGGGAGCGTGTCCACGCGCGTCGCGCGGAGCAGGTCGAGCGCCTGCGTCTCGACGAACTCGGGGTTGTCGTGGGTGAGCAGGTAAGTTCCCGAGATGTGGTCCTGAATCGCGCCGATGATGTTCTCACCGAAGCGCGGCGAGAGAATCTGCTCTTGGACGCGCATGAGGACGCGCGCCTCGGCACGGGCCTCCTCGTTCTGGAGGGCGTGCATGTTCATCTCGTCGCCGTCGAAGTCGGCGTTGTACGGCGGGCAGACGACGGTGTTCAGGCGGAACGTCTTGTACGGCATCACGACGACTTCGTGCGCCATGATGGACATCCGGTGGAGCGACGGCTGTCGGTTGAAGATGACGATGTCGCCGTCGACGAGGTGGCGGTTGACCTCCCAGCCGAGTTCGACTTTCTCCGCGAGCTCCTCGCAGTTCTTCTCTGTCACCTTCAGGCGGCGGCCGTCCGGGCGGCGGACGTAGTTCGCGCCGGGGTGGCTCTCGGGGCCGTTACGGACGTACTGCCGAGCCTCGTCGATGTTGCGCTCGGTGACGTTCATCGTCTGGGTCATCTCGGACGCGACGCGGTCCGGGACGCCGACCTCGTTGAGCGAGAGCGTCGGGTCCGGCGAGATGACGGTACGCGCCGAGAAGTTGACGCGCTTGCCGGACAGGGAGCCGCGGAAGCGACCCTCCTTGCCCTTCAGGCGCTGGCTGAGCGTCTTCAGCGGGCGGCCGGAGCGGTGGCGCGCCGGCGGCGTGCCCGAAATCTCGTTGTCGATGAACGTGGTGACGTGGTACTGGAGCAGTTCCCACAGGTCCTCGATAATCAGCTGTGGCGCACCCGCCTCGCGGTTCTCCATGAACCGCTGGTTGATGCGGATGATGTCCACGAGCTTGTGAGTCAGGTCGTCCTCGGAGCGCTGGCCGTTGTCCAGCGTGATGGAGGGACGCGCCGTGACCGGCGGGACGGGGAGGACGGTCAGAATCATCCACTCGGGGCGCGACCGGTCGGGGTCGATGCCGAGCGTGACGAGGTCATCGTCCGGGATGTCCTCGAACCAGTCGCGGATGTCCGAGGGCATCAGCTTGTTCATGTCCTCTTCCGTGAGGTCGAGGTCGAGCGCCTTTTCGAGCGCCTTGCGGTCGTCGCCGACCGGGCGGAACTCGCCGGCGAGCACCTGATTGACTCGCTCGGCGTCGAGACCGGTCTCGTTGGCGAGGGTGACGGGGTCGACGCCCTCGTCGTCCTCGTCGTCGGGGTCGGGTTGCATCGCTTCGGCGATGCGCTCGGAGTAGTCCCCGGCGAGCACGTTCTGGACCTCGTAGTAGGTCGTCGGCTTCTCGTGTTTGATGTCGTGCTGGGGCGAGCCGCAGTGGGGACAGCGGTGGGCCTTGCGGGCCTGCCGGACCGCCGACTTCATCACGTCGCTCCAGTCGTCGCCGAGTTCCTTCGTGCGACCGAGCTTGTCGCGGTACTCGTCTGCCTCCTCCTGCGTGAGCGAGAGGCGACCGCACTCTCGACACGTCGAGCGGAGCAGGCGACGGATGAGCTTCGTGAAGCCGACGTGGATGACGGGCGCGGCCAGTTCGATGTGGCCGAAGTGCCCGTTACACGACCCGGAGTGCTGGCCGCAGGTGCGGCACTGCAGACCGGGGTCGATGACGCCCAGCCGCGGGTCCATGAGACCCATGTCGATTGGGTAGCCGTCGTCGTCGTAGGTGTCCGCGGTGATGACCTTCGTCGCGGACATGTCTCGGTACGTCTCCGGGTCCATCAACCCGAACTGGATACTGCCGATTTCTTTGGGTGTCTGCATTGACATGAGTGATTAGACCGCGTCCTTCAGTTCGATTCGCGGGCGGACGCCGAGCGCGACCATCTCGTCGAGAAGCAGTTTGAACGCGTAGCTGATCTCGATTTCGTGGATGTTGTCCTCGTCGCCGGTGACCGGGTCGTAGATGCGGCGCTGGTCGCGGTCCTCGACGGCGACCATGCCGGTGTCGGCGGAGATGTAGACCTTCTCCTTGTCGGAGGAGTCGAGCAGGCGCTCCTGGAGCACCATCGCGGCACCGTGTCCGATGACGGTGTCGCGCTCCATCTCCCCGAGACGGAGGCCACCCTCGCGGGCGCGACCCTCCGTCGGCTGGCGGGTGAGCACCTGCACGGGACCGCGCGAGCGGGCGTGCAGTTTGTTGCTCACCATGTGGTACAGCTTGTGGTAGAAGATGATGCCGACGAAGATTTCGGCCTCGATCTTCTCGCCGGTGACGCCGGAGTACATGACCTCCTTTCCGGAGGACATGAACCCGCGCTCTTCGAGCGCCGAGCGGAGTTCCTCTTCGTTTTCGCCCTGGAAGGCGGTGCCGTCGACGCGTCGGCCTTCGAGCGCGCCGACCTTCCCGCCGAGCATCTCCAGCACGTGGCCGACCGTCATGCGCGACGGCAGGGCGTGCGGGTTGAGCACGAGGTCGGGAACGACGCCGTCGGCGGTGAAGGGCATGTCCTCCTGGGGAGCCAGGTGGCCCACGACGCCCTTCTGTCCGTGACGGGACGCGAACTTGTCGCCGAGTTCCGGAACGCGCTGGTCGCGGACGGACACCTTGGCGAGCTTCGAGCCGTCTTCGCCCTCCATGAGCGTGACCGTGTCCACGACGCCGGATTCCCCCGAGCGCATCGTGACGGAGGTCTCGCGGCGCTTCTGCGGCGAGAGACCGGCCATGTCGTCGGGTTCCTCGAGGAACCGCGGCGGCGAGGTCTTGCCGAGCAGGACGGAGTTCTCGTCGACGACCGTCTCGGGGTTGACGAGGCCGTCCTCGTCGAGGTGCGAGTAGGCGTCTTCACCGCGCGCGCCGCGCACGTCCTGCGACGGAATCTCGAAGCGGTCTTCCTGACCGCCGGGGTAGCGGCGCTCTTCGCCCTCGTAGGTGCGGAAGAAGTGCGAGCGTGCGAGGGCGCGTTCGACGGAGCCCTTGTTCATGACGAGCGCGTCCTCGATGTTGAAGCCCTCGTAGGACATGACGGCCACGACGAAGTTCTGGGCCGCCGGTCGCTCGTCGAACCCGATCTGCTCCGTGGTCTGCGTCTTGACCATCGAGAGCTGTGGGTAGTGCATGAGGTGCTGGCGGGTGTCCGGGCGGATGCGGTAGTTCGCCGCGGGGAGCCCGAGGGACTGCTTCATCATCCCTGCACCCATCGTAATGCGGGGCGAGGCGTTGTGTTCCGGGTACGGAATCATCCCGGCGCCGATGCCGAAGATGAGCTGTGGGTCGATTTCGAGGTGCGTGTGGTCCTCGTTGAGTTCGTCCTCGTCGACCGCGACGTAGATGTCTTCTTCCTCCTCGGCGTCGATGAACTCGACGAGCCCGCGCTCGACGAGGTCGTCGAAGTCGAGTTCGTCGTTGTCGAGCGCCTCGACGTGGTCGTCGTCGAGGAGCGGCTCGCCGTCTTCGACGACGATGAGCGGACGGCGGGCGCGGCCCGCGTCCGCGTTGATGATGACTTCGCGGGTGCGCTCTTTGACGGAGACGTTCACCATCTGGCTCACGTCGCCGCGGCGGCGCGCCTCTCGAATCTGTGCCGCGAGTTGGTTGGGGTCCGGGTGGGTCCCGACGAGACTACCGTTGACGTATACTTTCGCTTCTCGCTGTGCCTGAGCCATGTTAGTCGTCCGCGGGTGTGGCGTCGACGCTGTCGATGCCGGGGATACCCTCGACACCCATCGACGCGAGTTCTCGTTTCAGCGACTGTTCGTCTTCGACGTTCTGGGAGAGCTCCATCGCCTGCGCGAAGTTCTTCACCAGACCGCAGTTCGGTCCCTCAGGAGTCTCGGAGGGACAGATGCGACCCCACTGGGTCGCGTGCAGGTCGCGCGCCTCGAAGTGCGGCTGGGACCGCGACAGCGGACTCCGGAGGCGACGCAGGTGCGACAGCACACCCATGTAGTCGGTGCGGTCGACGAGCTGGGAGACGCCGGAGCGGCCGCCGACCCAGTTGCCCGTCGCGATGGGGTGTTCGAGCCGCTCTGTGAGCACGTCGGACCGGACGACGGTGTTGACCGTCAGGTTCCGGTTCCGCATGTTGGCGCGTTCGAGCTGGTACTTCACGTCGCGCGCCAGCTTGTTGAGCGCCGTCCGGAAGAGGTCCTTCATGAGGTCGCCGGAGACCTTCAGGCGCTTGTTGGCGTAGTGGTCCTTGTCGTCGGAGTCGCGGCGCTGGAGTGCGAGTTCGAAACACGCCTCGGCCATGCGACAGAGGTAGTACGCCTTGTTCATGCGCACTTCCTCTTCTTCCGCGCCCTCCTCGTGGAGGTGCGGGAGCAGGTAGCGGTCGATGACGTAGTTGGCGCGCTTGAGCTGGTAGTTCTTGCCCTGTCCGCCGGCGACGCGCTTGCCGAGCGCCTCGATGGCCTGCTCTTGGGTCTGCACCTCGGCCTCTTCGAGGTTTTCGAGCATGAACTTCACAATCTCCGGGTCGTCGGAGACGCGGTGGACGATCTCCTCGTCGGATTCGAGGCCGAGCGCGCGGACGAGCGTCACGAAGTTGACGCTCCCGGAGACCGACGGGAACGACACTTCGAGGAGCCCCTCGCGGTTGCGCTCACAGAGCACGAGCGCGCGGTAGCCGCGGCGCTGGCTGAACGTCTTCGCGACCTGAATCTCGTCGCCGTACTTCGTGTCGTACTCGGCGAGAATCTTGTTCGGCGCCAGGTCCTCCGAGGTCATGAGCACGCGCTCGGAGCCGTTGACGATGAAGTAGCCGCCGGGGTCGACGGGGTCCTCGCCGATTTCGACGAGGTCCTCGTCGGAGAGCTCCGCGATGTTGCACTTCGAGGAGCCGACCATGATGGGCATCCGGCCGACCTTCGTCTCGGCGGTGTCGACGACGACTTCCTCTTCTTCCTCGCCGCCGCGGACGATGGACATCTCCATGAACACGGGGGCGGAGTAGGTGATGTTGCGCAGGCGCGCTTCCTGCGGGAAGAGCAGTTCCTCGGAGCCGTCGGCCTCGCGGACGCGGGGCGTCTCCACGCGGACGCCACCGAGTTCGACGTAGACGGGTTCCTCGCCCTCCTTGTCGCCGATGTCGGTCTCGATGGTCGCCTTCTCTTCGACGACGTCCATCATGCCGCGTTCGAGGAACGCGTTAAACGAGCGGAAGTGGTGTTCAGCGAGCCGTTCTTCGGAGAAGTACTTGCGAGAGACCTCGCGTCGCGCTTGTCGGTTCATTCAATCACCAGTCGGTATACGACTGCTTTGTCTGTCGTTCGAGAGTTCCGAACGATCTTGATGACGTCGCCGGGCTCTGCGTCCTCGGGGAGCGCCGGGTCCTTCAGCTTGATCTTCGGGAGGTTCGTCTTCTCGACGTTGTACTCCTGTAACACGTCCTCGACGGCCTCGTCGTCGAGTTTCGTGTGTTCCGGAACCAGTTTGTGTTGGCTTACGTCTACCATGTATGGTGCTGCTGGGTGCTGGAAGAAGCTGTCACGGGATACTACGGCTGATTTTGGGACGCACCCATTTAACACTTGCCAACTGCGTCGAAGAAAGGCGACGCTATCGGCAGTCACGCACCGGAGATGCGCGAATCGTCACACCTTGGCATGGGGTATCGCAGTATAAATGTCTTCGGGGCAGGAATCGCGGTACCGCGGGCCAAGGGCAACCCAGATGGTAAGTCTTATCTATAAACCTCGGCTACGAATGAGTGCAGACGGAGGGCCCGGGTGGTGTAGTGGCCCATCATACGACCCTGTCACGGTCGTGACGCGGGTTCAAATCCCGCCTCGGGCGCTCTCCGTACCGCAAACTCACTTCAGTAAGCCCGGGTGGTGTAGTGGCCCATCATACGACCCTGTCACGGTCGTGACGCGGGTTCAAATCCCGCCTCGGGCGCTTTTCCGAACGTTACAAGCCAAGCGACGCGTCTTGTCGCGTCGCGACCCCTACGTGCTGTAACCGCCAGACAGAGGGATTTGAACCAAGGAGTGAAGCGAGCGTCAGCGTGCGGAGCGACTGAGGTTCAAATCCCGTCACACCCGTTCGTTCACGTCGTTCACTCACGGGAGTTCCTGAGTTCACCTCACGCTGTTCGGTGAACTCCCGCCTCGGGCGTACGTTTCGACGAATTACTCACTGAGCGCCGAGTCACCCACTCAGCCAACCAGCCCGCCGAGCGCCCCGCCGACAGCCACGCCAATCAACGCCGCAACGAGCGTCCCGAAGGCGTAGCGGGCCGCCGTGTCGTAGTCGCCCGCATCGGCGAGTTCCGCGACGCCGACCGCGAACGACGAAAAGGTCGTGAAGGCCCCGCAGAAGCCGGTTCCGGCGAGCGTCGCGGCCGCGTCGCCGACGGGCGCGGTGGCGAGAAAACCCAGCGCGACGCTCCCGAGGACGTTGACGGTGACGGTGCTCCACTTGCCGACGATTCGCTGGTCGACGGTGTGCCGGGAGACAGCGCCGGCCATCCCGCCGACGCCGACGAGGACGGCCGAGAGAAGTGAGGGAGTCATCGCCGCCCTCCGACCGCGAGGCCGACCGCGGCGGCGGCGAAGCCGAGCGCGTAGTTCGCGCCGACGTTGAGCGCGCCGCCCATCGGCGACAGCGACGCGGTCTGGACGGCGAACGTGCTGTACGTCGTGAGCGACGAGAGCAGGCCGGTCCCGAAGAACAACTGCGCCCGGCGGGAGGAGACCGACGTGATGAACGTCCCGAGGAGAAAGCTCCCGAGGACGTTCACCGCGAGCGTGCCGGCCGCGCCGGGAATCGCGACGGAGACGGCGTAGCGCAGTGTCGCGCCGGCGAAGCCACCGAGGGCGACAAGCGCCAGTTCCGAGCGGTCCATACGGCTCTTCTCCGGCCAGACTACTCCACGGTTTCGGAACGGTCGCGCTCGGGGACCGCCCTCGGCGTCGCGCCGCAGTCGGGCGTCTCGCGGGGACGGACTCGAACGTCGTGGACGGTCTCCGTGGTGTCGTCGACGACGAGCGCACAGCCGCGTTCCCGCGGGAGCCGAGCGCGGAGCGACTCGTCGAAGTACGTCGGGTCGGCGGCGGCCATCGCCGACACGTCGGGGCCGGCGGTGAGCCGGTGGACGACCCGAAGGTCGGCCTGCGAGACGGCGACCTCGGGGAGCGCCGAGGGGCGCTGGGTAGCGAGGACGACGCCGACGCCGGGGGCTCGCCCGCGCGTGAGAATCGTTCGAAGCGCCGGCTCGGCGAGTCCGCCGGCGAACGCGTGGGCCTCGTCGAGAAGCAACCACGGGATGCGGGAGACCGAGCCCGCGACGCGGGCGTCGTAGAGGCCGCGGGCGACGACGCGGGCGACGGCGTTCGCGGGAGTCGCGTCCAGTCCCGAGAGGTCGAGCACGTCGGGCGCAGGGCCGCAGAGCGACCGCGGGTCGAGGCCGTCGGGGGAGAACACGTCCCACGAGTCGGCGAGCGCGA
Source organism: Haloferax sulfurifontis (assembly GCF_014635105.1). Lineage (NCBI taxonomy): Archaea > Methanobacteriati > Methanobacteriota > Halobacteria > Halobacteriales > Haloferacaceae > Haloferax > Haloferax sulfurifontis. The sequence continues at coordinate 427,615 of NZ_BMCI01000002.1, read as the reverse complement.
GGTGATTCGCCGCGGCTCTGCGCGCCTCGGGCGCGGCGTCGGCGTCGGCGACCGCTCCGCGCATCGCCGAGAGCGATTCTTCCGCGGCCGCGAGACGCCAGACGAGCGACCCCGCGGGGGCCGTCGGGTCGAGTCCGAGCAGGTCCGGCCACGCGCTCGGCGGGAGTGCGTCGGCGCGGACGCTCGGCGAGTCGTGAACCGTCGCGTCTATCGGCGACTCGGCGAGACCGCCGAAGACGCCCATCGGGTCGAGTACGACCGGCGCGACGCCGCCAGCCCGCGCCAGCCCCTCGGCCACGACGCCGAGCGTGTGGGACTTCCCGCTCCCGCGCTTGCCGACGACGACGGCCGCGTGCGGGCGGTTCACGTCGAGGCCGACGGCCGCGCCGTCGCTCCCGTCGCGGGCACGGTAACATCCGAACCGACAGACCGGGCCGTCCTCGTCCGACTTGCGGCCGATAGTGTGCATGGCGCGGACTGGCCGCGCGATGCGACTTGAACCCCCGGACGAGGGTTTATATACGAATCCGCGGCCAGACGGTCCATGCTCGATATGTTCCGGTCAGACACGCGCGCTATCGAAGGTCTCCCCGTCCGCCTCGTCATCGCCCTCGTGGTCGGCGTCGCCAGCATGAGCGTCATGCTCAACATGCTCTCGGGCGTGCAGGGACTCGCCACCTCGGAACTCGACGTGAAGCCGACGCCGGACGTGGTCGGCCCGGGCGAACAGGCGCTGGATTTCACCGTCGTCGACCACGAGGGCAACCCCGTGGAGGGCGCGACGGTCATCGTGAAATCGGGGACCGCCGAAATCGACGGCGTGGCGACGGCGAAAAGCGGTGACGGCGGGTCCGCGACCGTTCGCGTCGACGCCGAACTCGGCGCGAACCGCGAAGACGGAACGCTCGTCGTGGACGTGAAACCGCCCGCCGAGGGGTCGTTCGTCGACCGCCGCGAGAACACGAACATCCTCGTGGTCCAAGACTGAGCGCCGAAGGCCCGAGCCGCGGCCTCAGCGTTCGGGGTGCGTCGCCGCGTCGAAGCCCCCGCGGACCAGCGGCTTGGCGATGTGCCGGCGGGCGCACGGCGGCACCTCGTACCAGCCGAGTTCGAGGTCGCGGTCGACCGCTCGCTCGACTTTCCCGGGCGCGTCGGTCCCGCAGTCGCGGCACCGATACCCCTGATTTCTCCCGGCGCTTTTCATCGTCCGCCCGCAGTCGGGACAGACGGGCGTCGCGGGCTCCGTCCGCACGAGGTCGCGGACCGCGAACTTCTCCAGTTTGAGCGTCCCGTCGCCGACCTCGCCGCAGGCGGTGAGGGCGTCGCCGACGCGGAGCGCACGCACTCGGTCTCGGAACCGCTTCGTCGGTTCGAAGGCGGCGACGGAGACCGCAGAGCCGTCGGCTTCGAGGTCGAAAAAGACGTGGCCGCCGGGGCGCGTCTCCGGTTCGGTGGCGACGGTGCCGGCGACGCGGTAGGCGCGGCCGTCGCGGAGGTCCGAGACGACGCCGTCGCGGAGGTGCGCGTCGGTCCCCTGATTCGTGAGAAACGTCGCCGAGCGGTCGACGGGTTCCGAGTCGATGGCGGCGGCGACCTCGCGAACGGTGTCGGCGTCGTCGCCGCGGATGCCGTGGAGAATCGGTCCCGGCGCGTTCGGCACGCAGACGGCCTCGCCCTCCTCGCGGTCCACCGTGTCCCACGCCTCGGGGTACGCCGCGTCCGCGGCGTCGAAGACGGAGTCGAAGTCGACCTCGCGGGGCGTCCCACAGCGGTGGAACTCTCGATAGGAGATGTGTTCGTAGGTCCACTCGTCGAAGGCGGCCCACGCGCCGACGGCCGCGAGCGCGCCGATGCGGCCGCGACCGCCGTGCCAGCCCTCGGTCAGGAACCCGGAGCGCTCGGCGAGGTCGGCCGCGGCGTCGAGGTCGTGGAAGTCGCGGACGGCGTCGCGGGCGAACTCGGCGACGGCGGTCGAAACCGTGTCGGCAGACCCCGGCGCGACGACGACGCCCGGGCTGGTTCGGTCGTCGTCGAGGACGGCCCAGCGGTCGAGTTCCTCGCGGGCGACGTCGAACGCCGCGCCCGCGGGGAGGTCGGTGTGAATCGCCAGCGCGGCGTTCCCGCGGGTCTTGTGCTCGACCGCGGGGTTCAGGCGGACGAGGAGCCGACGCTCGACGGTCCCGCCGCGCGCCTCGACGGCCTCGGCGACGAGCGTCGCCAGATAGGTCGTACACATCCCGAGGGTGCGGGAGTCGGTGTCGTCGAGGCCGATGACGGTCATCGGCGGAGATTGCCGGAGGGCGCAGTAACGCCTTTCGGGTCGGTCGCGACTATATAAATGCGGCATCGAGAACGGATATATCACGGCGAGGGCGGCGGTATCGGGGAAAACGCTTTATGGGCCGAATCGCTTATTGCCCCCTATGTCCCGGTCAGCGCTGGTTGGTAATGTCGCCGCGATGCTCCAAGACGCGGGCTTCGTCGTGAGCGACCGCATCGCCATCCGGCCGAAGAGCTTCGACCTCGCCGCTCGCAGGGGCGAGGACCTGTTGCTCCTCAAGATTCTGGGGAACATCGACGCGTTCGACGGCGTCACCGGCTCCGAGATGCGGCGCCTCGGCTCGTACCTCAACGCCACGCCGTTGGTCGTCGGGCTTCGGACCCGAGACGAGGACCTCAAACCCGGCGTCGTCTACTTCCGCCACGGCGTGCCGGTGTTGAACCCCGACACCGCCATGGACCTGTTCGTCGAGGAGGTTCCCCCGCTCATCTACGCCGCCCCCGGCGGGCTGTACGTGAGTCTCGACGGCGACGTGCTCGCCGAAGAGCGGCAGGAACGCGGATGGAGCCTCGGACAGCTCGCGACCGAGCTCGGCGTCTCGCGGCGCACCGTCTCGAAGTACGAAAACGGCATGAACGCGAGCATCGAGGTGGCGATTCACCTCGAAGAGCTGTTCGACCGCCCCTTCTCGAACCCGGTCGACGTGCTCACGGGCGCGGAGGACGTGCGCGACGCCGAGCCGACGCCGGACGACCCGGACGTGGACCCCGACGACGAACACGTCCTGTCGGTGCTGACGCGCGCCGGCTTCACCGTCCACCCGACCGCCCGCGCGCCGTTCAAGGCCGTCAGCGAGGACGCCGGACGTAAGAAGGAGACGAACGTCCTCACCGGACACTCGCCGTTTACCCGGAGCGCCGAAAAGCGCGCCCAAATCATGTCGTCGCTCGGCGAAATCACGCGGACGCGCTCGGTGTACTTCGTCGAGGAACAGCAGAAGCGCGAGTCGGTCGACGGCACCGGCATCGTCAGCTGTGAGGAACTCGCCGCCATCGACGACCCCGACGAGATTCGCGACCTGATTCGCGAGCGGACCCGCGACCCCGCCGAGAGCTAATCGTCGCGGGGTGCGCGGCTATCTGTACCGCCGGTCGAAAAGTCAGTGACGAGCGCGATTACGCCGCCGAGCCGTAGGTCTCTTCGAGGTAGTCGACGATATCGTCGCTCTCGGCCATCCCCTCGATGCCGTGTTCCTCGTCGACGAGGACGGGGACGCCGGTCTGGCCGCTTACCTCTTCGACCTCCGTGCGTTCGGCGTGGGCGCTGGGGACCATCTGCGACTCGTATTCGAGGTCGAGTTCGGCGAGTTTGTCTTTCACTTTCGCGCAGTACGGACAGCCTTGCAGTTCGTAGAGGATGAGCTCGGACATCACGCCGAGGTATGGAGCCGCGGCTAATGAGTGCCATGGTCTTATGCAATCGCGCCACACGACCCCGACGGGAGCGCCGGGGGTCGCGGGCGAGTTAGCGGGTTACGACTCGAACAGCCCGCGGAGCGCGTCGAGGAGCCGCCGGCGCATCAGATAGAGTTCGCCGCCGGTCGCGGTGAGACCGACGCCGACGGCGCACGCCGCCGAAAAGAGGTCCCACGGCGTCATCCACACCGGGCGGAGCCACGGCAGGACGTGCGACAGTCGCGTCGAAAGCCCGCTCATCGGCTCTTCGAGCGGCGTCCCGGCGAACGTCGATTCGACCCGCGCGGCGAAGCCGACGCTCTCGTTTCCGCCCGCGGTGAGGTTCGCGCTCCCGGTGATTGGGTACGACCCGCTGGCGTTGAGGTCCCGGATCGTCGGCCCGGAGGACTCGTCGCCGTGAGCGACGCGCTCGGCGTCGTACGGCCCCCACGTCGCGTAGTACTCCCAGACGACCTCGCCGGTCGGCGTGATTTCGATTACGCGGTGGTTGAGCGTGTCGACGACGAGCGTGTTCCCGTTGGGGAGTCGGTCGGCGTCGCGCGGCCAACTGAGCGTGTTCGACCCGACGGACCACGTTCGGACCCACTCGCCGTCTTCCTTCGCGTACTCGACGACGCGGTTGTTCCCGCTGTCGGCGACGAGCACGGTCGGCGTGCCGTTCTCGCTGACCAGCCAGTCGGGGTTGTGCTGTTCGTTGAGCACGCCGTGGTCGTCGTCGGTCCCGAGCCGTTCGACGATCTCTTTCGACTCCATGTCGACGACGATTGCCTGGTCGAAGTTCCGCGGCGACAACAGGAGCCGGCCGTCGCCGATGTAGTCCACGTCGTTGACGTGGCTCCAGTCGGCGTTGTAGCCGCCGTCGGTGTCGGCGGGGAAGTGGTTCTTGAAGTACCACTCCCACGTGATTTCGTCGGTGGTCCGGTTGTACACGACGATTCGGTCCTCGCTGACGCCGGCGGAGTCGTTCCACTCGCGCATGTTGGCGATGAGGAGTTCGTCCTCGCCGAAGGCGTCGACGTCGTGGGTGTCTTCCATGTCGAACCGCTGTTCCCAGACGCGTTCGCGGGTGTCCGGGTCGAGTTCGAAGACGACGGTGTCGGTCCCGCGGGGCGACGAGACCAGCAGGTTCCCGTTCGGAAGCGGGTCGACGTCGAAGAACCACGCGTTCCCGTTGACCGAGTCGTCGTACGTCCACTGGAGGCTCCCGCGTTCGCCGACCGAGACGACCCGAGCGGGTTTCTTCGGGTTCGTGTTGCCCTGGAAGGTGTAGCCTTGGACGCTCACCAGCGTCGAGCCGTTGGCGGAGCTGGTGACGGTCCCGGGTTCGAGGCTCGTCTGCTGGGAGGGGTCGTACGTCAACGCGGAGACCGCAGACGGCGTGAGAAGGCCGATAATGAGGAGGAGAACGGCTCCGCGGAGGGCGAGCCGCTCGGTAGGAATGTTCATACGGAGTGACTTAGAACCGTGGTTGCCCAATACTTTATGAATCCCATCGGGTCGTGAGAAAATCAGCGCGGAGAGAGCGTCGTCGAAGCCGGAGTCAGACCTGCGCTTGCAACATCCCCGAGGTGCGGACGACGAAGTAGAGGACGAACGCGACGGCGAGCGCCCACTGGCCGGCGCTGACCTCGTCGTACTCGCCGGCGGCGACCTTCACGAGCGGGTACGAGACGATGCCCGCCGCGATGCCGTAGGCGATGGAGTACGTGAACGGCATGACGAGGATGGTCATGCCAGCGGGGATGGTGAAGGTAAGGTCGTCCCACTCGATGTCGACGACGTTGCGGAGCATGACGACGCCGATGACGACGAGCGCGATGTGCGAGGCGTACTGCGGGATGGCCGTCGCGAGCGGGACGATTGCGAGCGACGCGAGAAAGAGGAGCGCGACGACGAGCGCGGTGAGGCCCGTGCGACCGCCCTCCTCGACGCCGGTGGCGGACTCGATGTACGTCGTGACCGTCGAGGTGCCGAGCATCGCGCCCGCGGTGGTGCCGACCGCGTCGGCCATGAGCGGCTTGTCGATGTCGGGGAGGTCGCCGTCCTCGTCGAGGAAGCCCCCGGCCTGACCGACGCCGACGAGCGTGCCGGCGGTGTCGAAGAAGTCGACGAAGAAGAACGTGATGACGATGAGGGCGAAGCTGAACGCCTCGACGTTCCCGAAGCCGGAGACGAACGCCCCGGCCAGCGGCGTGATGTCGTAGGTGGCCGCCGAGGAACCGGCGACGAGACCGGCCTCAGCCGAGACGAGGCCCGAGACGGTGAGACCCCAGCCGAGAACCGACGTGCCGATGATGCCGATGATGATAGAGCCGGGGACGTTCGCCGCGTAGAGCGCGAACGTGAAGAACAGACCGACGATGGAGACGATGGCGACGGGGTTCGACGCGAGGTTCCCCATCGTGACGAGCGTCGCGGTGTCGTCGACGACGATGCCCATCGCCTGCAACCCGATAATCGCCAAGAACAGTCCGATACCGGTCCCGACGGCCATCTTAACCGGTTCGGGGAACACCTTGATGATGGCTTCCCGCGCGCCGACGGCGGTGAGCGCGATGAAGATGATTCCCTCGACGAAGACGGCCGCGAGCGCCGTCTGCCACGGGACGCCCAACGCGCCGACGACGGTGAACGCGAAGAAGGCGTTCAGGCCGAGCCCCGGCGCTTGCGCGAAGGGTCGGTTGGCGTAGAACGCCATGACCGTGGTCGCGATTGCGGCCGCGAGGATAGTGACGACGGCGAGCATCGACTGGACCTCACCCGGCGTGTAGCCGGCGATGGCGATGCCGTCGACGCCCTCGATGTACGGTTGGTCTGTGAGAAGCGACGGGTTGACGACCACGATGTACGACATCGTGAGGAACGTCGTCAAGCCCGCGAGAATCTCGGTCCTGACCGTGGACCCGTGTTTATGCACGTCGAAGTAGTTTGCGAGGGTTTCAGAGAGCCCCATGATGCACGACTAAGCATACCCATGATTCCACACATAAGCATTACCATCCTGACGGAGAAATTTACCCACAAACGTGGGTTAAACGACTCGTTCGACGTGAACGAACGGCACAGAAGTGCCCATTTTCACACCACGTGTAATTGAACTAAGTAGTTCAGAACAGTGTACCGGCGCGGTCGCGGGTCGTCAGTCGAAACTGCTCAGCGCGCCGACCGGCGCGTCGGTGAGTTCGCGGGCGCGGTTCGTCCCCTCGTCGCCGACGGCGATGAGCGCGAAGACGCCGGCGATGTCGGCGTCGGCCTGCAAGGCGATGTCCAAGAGGAGTTCCTGGGTCTCGCCCGAGCGGATGAGGTCGTCCACGACGAGGACGCGCTCGCCGTCGTCGATGGCGCTGGCGGGGAGGTAGTAGGTGAGTTCGATGCCGGACGCGAGGCGCTGGCGCGACTCGATGAAGTCCTCGACGGCGGTCTCTTTCGACTTCTTCGCGTACGCGAGGCGCGCGCCGAAGTAGCTCGCCATCGCCGCGCCGAGAGTGATGCCGTCCGTCGCCGCGGTCAGAATCACGTCGGGGCGTTCGAGGTTCAGCGTGTTCGCCGCGACGGGCGCGACGAGGTCGAGGAACGACTGGTCGAAGACGACGCCGGAGTTGTCGACGTAGCCCTCGTCGTCGAATCGGACGCGGGCTTCGAGTTCGTCGGCGAGCGCGTCGCGGCCGACGCCCTCGACGACCTCGCGGGCGCGTTCGACCCCGGGCAGGACGTGCCCGTTGACGTAGCGGTTGAGGTCGCCGGCCGGCAGTCCCGTGAGTTCGGCCAGCTCGTCGTACGTCCGGGTCTCTTTGAGCATCCGGAGCACGGAGACAGCCTGTAACTGGAGTGCGGCCTTCTCTGCTCTGTTCATGCCTCCGCCTTCGTACTTGCACAAAAATGAATACTTCGATTACCGATTCCGAGTGAATTAGTCACAAGCGTGTATTAGCTGTCGGCGTCAGCCAGCAGGTCCTCGGCGGTGAGAAGCGACTCCAGTTCGATGTCGTGGTCGGCCAGCAGTTCCGCCGCGCCCTCCTGTCGGTCCACGACGACGATGACGCGGTTGACGACCGCACCCGCCTCGCGGAGTGCCTCTACGGCGTCGACGGCGCTCTGGCCCGTCGTCGCGATGTCTTCGAGGACGACGACCTCCTCGCCCTCCTCCAGTGCGCCTTCGATTCGCTTGGCCGTGCCGTACTCTTTAGCCTTCTTCCGGGCGATGACGTACGGCTTGTTCGTCTCGACCGCGGTCGCGGCCACGAGCGGGACCGCGCCGAGCGCGACGCCGGCCAGTTTGTCGTCGTCCGCGACGCGCTCCGCGAACGCCTCGGCGATGAGCTTCAGACACCGGGGGTCGGTCTCGAAGAGGTACTTGTCCACGTAGTAGCTCGACGTGCCGCCGTGAGAGAGCTCGAACTCGCCGAACTGGACCGCGTCGGCGGCTCGGAGCGCCTCGATGAGTGCTGTGTTCGCCATCTTGTTTCGAGAGGGTTCAGGGAGGCGCTTAAGCGGGTTGGTTCGGGGTGAGCGGCACAAATAGTCGGCCGTACCCGAGAAATATATCATCCTACCTGTGAGAGAAGATATGAATTCGTTCTCCGACCCGGACCACCTGCGGAATACGGCAAAGACTGGCTGGCTGTGGCTCGACAGGAAACCGAGTCACTTCTCGATACCTCAGTCGTCTTAGAGATGGTTGAGTTCGTCCGCTGTATCGAGTTTCAATCCGCGGACGAGGACGACGGACGCACCACGATGCACAACGCGGTCTTTCGTGCTTCAGTATCTGATGATGTAGTTATTGAGGAGACACAGAAACAGGAAGACCGGGTGCTTAGCTGGTTTGCAGGAGTTCCTGAGGAACAGGAGAGACGTTGCCGACGATATTCGACATTTCGTGGAGAACTGACGTGGCGAGGTCCGGTTGAACCGGTTCAGCAATCGTTCTGTTACTGTACCGCGAGCGAGGCCGAAGGCCGAGTCCCGCCGCCTTTTTTCCTCCAGGTTTTTCAAGGAGTGGGTCGCCGGAGGCGACCCCGACGCAGAAAAAAGTGGGTCACCACGGCTCGTTTTTCAGTCCCAGCAGGTACGCGCCGACGTTGGTGACGACGTGAAGCACGGGCGTCATCACGAGCACGACCGCGAGCACGGGGAGGGTGAACGTCGCCGAGAACCACCCGGGCGCGGCGACGAACGCGAGGGCGAGCGCGCCCACGACGAAGTCGAGTTGGTCGAGACCGGGGAAGGCGGCCCCGCGCTCCCGGCCCGACCGGCGCTTGAGGAACGACGCGCCGATGTCGCCGAGCATCGCGCCGAGCGCGAGACCGAACCCGGCGGCGAGCGGGAACGTCGGAAGCGCGACGCCGAGCGGGTCCGAGACCGCGGGCCCGACGGCGTTGAGGACGACGGCGAGGAACGTCCCGGCCAGCGTCCCGGCGGCGGTACCGCGCCACGTCTTTCCGTCCCCGAGGACGCGCCGCCCGCCCCACGTGCGCCCGCCGTCGATAGGGCGACCGCCGCCCGCGAGGACGGCGGCGTTGTTCGGCACGTACGCGGGCAACATCGCCCAGAAGGCGGTGGCGACGAGAGAGACGACCATACCGACCCGTCCGCGGCGAGGAATGTAAGTTCCGACGGTTCGTCGCCGCTCGACGCGCCGGAGTCGTTCGATTTCGCGTCCGAATCGATGATAACCCTCAATAGCTGACGGTCGCAATCGTTCGTTATGATTCCGCCCATCGCGAGCAGGTTCGTCGCCGGAGAGTCCGCGGCGGGAGCGCTCGACCACGCCCGACGGATGAACGACGACGGCGTGGCGGTCATCCTCAACCTCCTCGGAGAGCACTACGACGAGCGCGCGCCCGCCGACGAGGACGCGGCGGCGTACGTCGAACTCGTCGAGGACATCGCCTCGACCGGCATCGACGCCTGCGTGTCGGTCAAGCCCTCCCAAATCGGCCTCGACGCGGGCGACCGCGTGTTCGAGGAGAACTACCGGCGCATCGCCGAGGCGGCGGACGAACGCGGCGTCTTCCTGTGGTGCGACATGGAGGACCACGAGACGACCGACGTGACCCTCGACGCCTTCGAGGAACTCGCCCGCGAGTTCGACGGCGGAATGGGGCTGTGCGTGCAGGCGAACCTCAAGCGCACGCCCGACGACCTCGAACGCCTCGCCGACGTGCCGGGAAAGCTTCGCCTCGTCAAGGGCGCGTACGACGAGCCCGCCGCGGTCGCCCACAAGCAGAAATCGGCGGTCAACGAGGCGTACAAGGAGCTTCTGGCGTACCTGTTCCGGGAGTACGACGGCGGCATCGCCGTCGGGAGCCACGACCCCGAGATGATAGCCTACGCCCGGGACCTCGGCGCGGAGTACGACCGCGACTACGAGGTGCAGATGCTCATGGGCGTGCGCGAGGTCGCCCAGCGCGAACTCGCCGCCGACGGCGTCGAGGTGTGGCAGTACGCGCCCTACGGTGACAAGTGGTTCTCCTACTTCTACCGGCGCGTCCGCGAGCGCAAGGAAAACGCGCTGTTCGCGCTCCGCGCCGTCGTCGGTGTCTGAGCGAGCGCCGGAACGCGGCGCGTGCCTCTCGTCTCCCACTAGAAATCCCCTTATGTCCGCGGGTTCACATACCCGATATCAATGTCCTCGTGGAGACGCGATTTCGCCAGCGGCCTCGTGGTCCTCGTCCCGCTCATTGTCATCATATACATATTTTCGATATTTTACAATGGCATCACACAGCTACCGTTCGTTTCGACGGTCCTGTTAGAGCCGGGGCAGGAGCCGACCACCGAATCGCAGGTGCTCGGGTTCTTCATTGCGATCATCATCTTTCTCCTTCTCGTCCTCTCGGTGGGCTATCTCATGCGGACCACCGTCGGCCGCGTGCTCGAATCGGGCATCGACGCGGCGATGAACAAGGTCCCGCTCGTCCGAATCGTCTACAACGCTTCTAAGCTCGCGGTCGAAACCGCGCTCACCGGCACCGAAGACCTCCAGAAGCCGGTCCGTCTGGAGACGTGGCCGGGCATCCGCATGACCGCGTTCAAGACGGGGAAGACGACGAAAGACGGGAGGGAGATTATCTTCATGCCGACCGCGCCGAACATCACCACCGGGTTCGTGATGGAGGTCGACCCCGAAGACATCGAAGAGACCGGTGAGAAGGTCGAAGAAGCCCTCACGCGCGTCCTCTCGGCCGGGTTCGCCGAACAGGAAGGCGTCGACGAGTTCGACATCGAAGTGACCGAGGAGTCCGGCGACAGGCGGGTCGTCGCCGACGAGTAAGGAAGGCGCTCCCACCGGGTCGTCGCCCGCGGCCGTCGCCATCGCTCGCGGCGGGGCGACGACAGAAAGAAAGCTCGTTTTCGCGGCCGTCTCCGGTTACTGCTCGTCGACGTAGGTGAACCACTCTTCGTGGTCGTCGGTGCGGCGCTCCACGAGGTCGAAGAAGGCGGTCTGGAGTTCCTCCGTGACAGGGCCGCGGGTTCCCTCGCCGATGACGACGTTGTCGACCTTGCGGATGGGGGTCACTTCGGCGGCGCTCCCCGTGAAGAACAGCTCGTCGGCCGTGTTGAGTTCGCCGCGGCTGATGGTCGCGCTGTCGTCGACCTCGTAGCCGCGCTCGCGGGCGAGCGTGATGACGGTGTCGCGGGTGATGCCGTCGAGGATGCTCTGGGAGAGGCCGGGCGTGTAGAGCTTCCCGTCGCGGACCATGAAGATGTTCTCGCCGGGGCCCTCGGCGACGTTGCCCTCCTTGTTCAGGACGATAGCCTCGACGTAACCGTTGCGGCGGGCTTCCTCGCCCGCGAGCATGGAGTTCACGTACAGCCCGGTCGTCTTCGCGTTCGTCGGAATCTGGCTGGAGGCGTGCTTGCGCCACGACGAGACCATCACGTCGACGCCGTTTTCGAGCGCGTCCTCGCCGAGGTAGGTCCCCCACGGCCACGCCGCGATGGCGACCTCGGTCGGGTTGTCCTTGGGGCTGACGCCGAGCGAGTCGTAGCCGTAGAAGGCGATGGGGCGGATGTAGCCGCCGTCGAGGTCGTTGCGGCGGATGACCTCCAGCGTCGCCTCGGTGAGTTCCTCGCGCGTGTACGGAATCTCCATGTCGTAGGGTTTCGTGGAGTTGTAGAGCCGTTCGAGGTGTTCCTCCCAGCGGAAGATGGCCGGGCCGCGGTCGGTGTCGTAAGCGCGGACCCCCTCAAAGACGCCCGTTCCGTAGTGGAGACCATGGGTGAGGACGTGCACCGTCGCGTCCTCCCAGTCCGTATATTCTCCACTCATCCAGATCGTCGAGACATCCATCTCGTCAAATCCCATGTAGTGGCCTTCGGCGGCCCCCCTCTAAAATCATGACGACCCGACTACCGCGGCCCCCGCGGTTTTGTCCGCGGGCCGCCATGACGGGGTATGAGCCTCGAATCCGTCGCCGTCACGGGCGGGACCGGGAATCTCGGGCCGACCGTCGTCGCCCACCTCCGCGCGAGCGGCTACACCGTCACGAACCTCTCGCGGCACAGCGAGTCGTCGCTCGCGGACCACGACTACCGCGTGAGCGCGCTCGACCCGGGCGACCTCACCGCGGCGCTCAGCGACGTCGACGCCGACGCCATCGTCCACCTCGGAGCCATCTCGACGCCGACGAACGACCCCGGCCACCGCGTCTTCGAGAGCAACGTCCAATCGACCTACGTCGTCCTCGAAGTCGCCGCCGCGCTCGGCATCGACCGCGTGGTCGTCGCCTCCAGCATGAGCGCCATCGGCGGGAGCTTCGAGCCCGACCCGGCCCGAATCGACTTCCTCCCGGTGGACGAGACCCACCGCGCGACGCCCTCGAACCCCTACGGCCTCGGGAAGTACGTCGCCGAACGGACCGCCGCGGGGGTGGTCCGCCGCGACGACGCCCCGGAGGCGGTCGCCAGCCTCCGGTTCCCGTGGATGCCGAGCGAGGAGGAGGCGAGACAGACGTTCGCCGAGGCCGACCGCTCGCTGTCGGGACTGCGGGACGCCGGACACTTCCACACCGCGCGCAACACGCTCTTTGCGTATCTGGGTCGGGAGGACGCGGCGCGACTCGTCCGGCGGGCACTCGAAGCCGACTTCGCGGGCCACGAGGTGTTCTGGGCCGCGGCCGCCGACACCTCGACGACCGTCGAGTCGGCGATGCTCGCCAGCGAGGTCTACCCCGGCGCGGAGACCAAAGGGCCGCTTTCGGGCCACGAGGCGCTCGTCTCGACCGAGAAGGCGGAGCGACTGCTGGGGTGGGAGCCGACGTGGTCGTGGCGCGACGGGCGCGCGTGAGAAGATAAGTTGGGGGCGACCGGCGACCCCTTCGGTCGCTCAGACGAGTTCGTCGATGAGGCCGTCGCCGTCGACGAAGGCGAAGCCGTGTCGGTCGGCGTAGTCGCGGGCGGCGTCCTTCGGGAGCGCCGCGCCGGTCTCGTCGTCCAGCATCTCGCAGACGACGACCGCGGGCGGGATGCCCGCCTCGTCGGCCAAGGCGAGGCCGAGTTCGGTGTGGCCCTGCCGGTCCGAAAGCAGGTTCGGCGCGCCGCGGAGCAGGTGGACGTGGCCGGGCGCGCGGAACTCGCCGCCGAAGTCGTCGGCGTCGTACTCGCCGGTACGGGCGGCCTCGGCGACGGGCGCGAGCCGCGAGATGGTCATCGCGCGGTCGCGGTCGGTGATGCCCGTAAACGACTCGCGGTGGTTCACCGTGAAGGAAAACGACGACCGCGAGTCGTAGGCGAGGTCGTGGGAGGACGCCGCCGGGTGGTCGAGCACGTCGTCGATGAACGGGAGGCCGAGGGACTCGGACACGTCGTTCGGGAGGGCGACGCAGACGAGGCCGCCGGCGTCGTTGCGCATCCGGGCCACGTCGGCGGGGCCGACCGCCCCCGCGGGGTAGACGAGGTCCGTCTCGCCCTCGCGGTCGTCGAAGTCGTGGACGAGCACCGGCTCGCCGGCGCGGAAGGCGTCGAGGACGCGCGAGACGGCGTCGAAGTCGCCGGTCGACTCGGCGGTTCGGCTCATTCGTACGCCGCCTCCTCGACGCGGACCGTGACCGCGTCGCCGTCGTCGAGGTCGAGTTCGTCGCGGAGCTTGTCGGGCGCGATTATCTCCAGTTGCGACTCGTCGTGGTGGGTCCGCTCGGGGACGATGATGTGGACCGGCTCGTAGGAGTCGCCGCCGACCGCGACGGAGGCGGCGTAGCACGTCGCCGGGCCGAAGGTGCGCTCGTCGTCTTCCCAGCCGTCTATCGGGACCGCGTCGAGGGCGGTCATCCCGGCGCGGGCGCGGACCGCGTCGTCGCCGAGGCGGACGTTCAGCGTGCCGGGGAACGGCTCGTAGCCGAGTCGGTCTTTGAACTGCTTCATGTACCCCGAAAGCGAGATGTAGTGGCGGCCCTCGCCCATCCCCCCGGTGACCTCGCCGTCGAGGACGACCACGGAAGGCGTCTCGAAGATGCGCCGGTAGTCGGCGTACTCCTGTCTGAGCGCGGACTCGCCCGCGTCGGTGATGGTTATCCACTGGCCGTCGGCGACGACCTCGCGGTCGACGAAGTCGGCCTCTTCGAGGCGTTGGAGGCGGCGCGAGGCCGTCTGGTTCGACACGTCGAGCCGATTCGCGACGCCGGAACAGGAGAGCTTGACCGGGCCGGAGCGCCCGCCGTCGAGCGCGACGAGCTTGAGCGTGGCCAACTCGTCGTACCCGACCGCCGCGGCGACTGCCGATTCTGACATACCCTCGGCTTCGAACGCGCGCCCCATAAGCGTATCGTAAGTGGAATGCGTTCCAAAAGTGAGGTGGTTGGCGAGAAGTGAGGTGGCGAGGCGGGGCCCCACAGATACGCGATAGTTCCAATCGCGGACGGGTAAGTCCGTCGGTCAGTCTACCGCGGCGAGAAGGGGTCGTTCCGGGGGGAAACGCGGTCGTACCGCGCGATTCCACGAGCGGGCGTCAGCCGCTGAAATCGACGGGGTGCGGCTCATGGCCGAGGTGGCGGTCCGCGGTCGGGGGGCGATAGACCGGGACCGAATCGGGGCGCGTCGGGCCGAGTTGGGGGCAAAGTGGGACGGGCCGGAAGCGCGTGGAACGGTGAGGGACGGCAGGGGGGCGCTGTGGGGGGGAGTGACGGCGTGACGCCGTGCGTGCGATTCCGCGCGTCCGAATCCGTCGGGGTCGACGACCGAACGGCGACCTCAGAGAGACGACGCTCGCCGCTCGGTGCTGACCTGTGAGATACCCGCGTTCGCCGAGCAACTGGGACACGCGTAGACGTTGCCGTCCTCGTCGCCGAAGACGCGGACGAAGTTGTTCGACACGAACGCATCGCAGTGGTTGCATTGACTCATGGGTGGGTGGTGAGAGCGGCGGGTCGCCGCCCGTGGTTTGACAGTCGTCCGCGTACGATATACCACTATTACCTAACTGGTAAGGTATCGGTGCGGTTGGCGCTAACACCGCCCCCAGAACCGGGGGAAACGAACGTCCCTTCCCGTCGTGGTCCGCGGTCGCTCGGACGGTTCGGAAAGGCCTTTAGCCGCCTATCGAGAATCCGCGTACATGTTCAGACAGTTCCGTGAGGAGGTCGAGACGGCGCTCTCCGCGGCGCTTTCGTCGCTCGACCTGCCCACCGACGACCTCGGGGTCGAGGAGCCGCCGGAGGACGTACCCGCGACGCTCGCCTCCAGCGTCGCCTTCCGACTCGCCGGAGTCGTCGGCGCGCCGCCGCCGAAAATCGCCGCCGACATCGCCGAGGAGCTCTCCGTCGAGGGCTACGACTACCTCGCCGCGGTCGACACGCAGGGGCCGTACGTCAACTTCCACGTCTCGGACGCCTACTACGACGACACCCTCGAATCGGCCGCGACTGACGAGGCGTACGGCCGCCTGCCCGCGACCGGCGACAGCGTCGTCGTCGAGCACACGAGCGCGAACCCGACCGGTCCGGTCCACGTCGGCCGCACCCGCAACCCGGTCATCGGCGACGCCGTCGCCAACCTGCTCGACTTCGCCGGCAACGACGTCGAGCGCCACTACTACGTGAACGACGCCGGCCGCCAGATGGCCGTTTTCACGTGGGCCTACGAGACGTTCGACGAGGACGACCTCGAAAGCGAACCCGCCCGCGAGCGCGTCGAATACGACCTCGTTCGCTACTACCGCAAGGGCAACGCCTTCCTCGAAGCGGCCGACCCCGAGGAAGTCGAACAGGCCGAAGCCGAAATCACCGAGATCCTCCAGGGCATCGAGGAGGGCGACGAGGAGACCTACGCCCGCGTCGAGACCGTGGTCGACCAGGTGCTCGGCGGCATGCGCGAGTGCCTCGAACGCCTCCCCGCGGAGTTCGACGAGTTCGTCAAGGAGACGCGGTTCATGTTCGACGGGAGCACCCGCGACCTCGCGGAGCGCCTCAAGGAGACCGACCACGCCGTCTACGAGGAAGACGCGTGGCAACTCGAACTCGACGACTACGGCTTCGAGAAGAACCTCGTGTTCCTCCGCTCGGACGACACCTCGCTGTACACGACGCGCGACCTCGCCCACCACGAGTGGAAGTTCGACAACTACGACCGCGCCGTGACCGTCCTCGGCGAGGACCACAAGCTCCAGTCCGGCCAGCTCCGCGCCGCGCTCGACATCCTCGGCAACGACGTGGACAAACTGGAGAACGTCATCTACTCGTGGGTCAACCTCCCCGGCGGCGAGACGATGTCCACCCGCAAGGGGACGGGCGTCATGCTCGACGACCTCCTCGACGAGGCTATCGACCGCGCCCGCGACGAGGTCGAGACCCGCCTCGAAGGCCGCACCCGCGACGACGACCTCGGCGAGGCCGACATCGACCGCATCGCCCGGCAGGTCGGCATCGGCGCGGTCCGCTACGACATCGTCTCCAAACAGCCCACGAAGACCATCACCTTCGAGTGGGACCAGGCGCTCAACTTCGAGGCCCAGTCCGCGCCGTACATCCAGTACGTCCACGCGCGCTGTTGCGGCATCGCCGACGAGGCGGCCGCCGCCGGCCTCGACGCGAGCGAGGTCGACCCCTCGGTGCTGACGACCGACGCCGAGCGCGACCTGCTGGCGACCATCGCGCGGTTCCCCGCGGTCGTCGAAACCGCGGCCGACGACCTCGAACCGCACACCGTGGCGACGTTCGCCCGCGAACTCGCCGAGGTGTTCAACACCTTCTACCGCGAGTGCCCCGTGCTCGACGCCGACGAGGAGGTCGGTGCGGCCCGCCTCGCGCTCGTCGAGGCCTCGCGGAACGCGGTGGCGAACGCGCTCTCCATCGTGGGCGTGGAAGCGCCCGAGTCGATGTGACCGCGGGCTAAGCGAGTTCTTCGGCGACGGCTTTTTTCGAGCGATTCAGAAGAAAAGCGGGAGCGCCGCGGTCCCGGAGATGAGCGACCCGCCGACCGAGAAGACGACGGCGGCACCACTGCCGAGCGCAAGGACGAGAAACAGCACTATCCACCAGAAGGGAACGGACTCAGATTCTGCCATAGAGGCCATTCCGCAGACGCGAGTAAAAGGCCTTCCCGTTTAGCCGAGGAAGCGTCTGAAAAAGCCCTTTTTCTTCTCGTCGCCGTCGTCGTCGAACGACTCGACCTCCTCGACGAGCGAGGTGGTGTAGACGCCCTCCTCGTCGCCGTCGTCGGCCTCGTCGGCCTCGTCGTCCGCGTCCGCTTCGGCGTCGGTCCCGGACGCGCTCGGCTCGGCCTCGGCGACGAGCGGTTCGGCCGCGTCGGGCGCGTCTACCTCCGGTTCCGCCGCCTCGGTCGGCTCGTCCGAGTCCGAGCGGGCGGGCGCGTCGTCTCCCGAGTCGGGTACGGCCGCCCCTTCCGCGAGCGGGTCCGCACCCGTCGAGCCGGCGTCGGCGTCGACATCCGGACCGGGAGTGGCGTCGATATCCGAGACGGATTCGCCGTCGGCGTCGCCGACCGACTCCTCTTCGGCCGTCGAAGTCCCGCGAGTGACCGCTTCGAGGTCCGCCGCCAGCGGGTCGGTGTCGGGTTCGTCGTCGCCGACCGGCTCGGGGGCGGCGACCACCGAATCGTCGGTCGCGTCGGCGGCCAGCGGGTCGGCCGGCGCGTCCGTCGCGTCGTCCTGACCGGAGGCGACGGGGTCGGCGGGGTCGACTTCCTCGACCGCGCCGGAGTCGTCCACGCCTTCGGCGGGGGACGAGTCGGGTTCCGTGACGGACGCGTCCGAGTCCGCGACTGACCCGCCGGAGAACGGGACCGACGCCGCGAGCTCGTCGTCGGTCACGGACTCGTCGTCGGAGCCGGCGTCAGCTTCCACACGTTCCTCGGCTTCTGGTTCGGCCTCCGGTTCGGATTCGGCCTCCGGTTCCGCCGTGACCCGGTCTTCGTCCGCGACCGCGGCGGCGACGTCGTCGGGGACGGCCTCGGGGGCCGACACCTGTGCAGGGGCGGGGTCCGGGTCCAAATCCGGGTCCGTCTCGGGAGCCGGAGCCGACGCCGACTCGCCCGCGGGGTCTGCGGGGTCGTCGTCGGCCTGCACGACCGAGACGTGTTCGTCCGTCTCCGGCTCGGCGGCGTCGCCGTCGGCCGCGTCCGTCTCCGACTCGGCGGCGTCCCCCGCGGCGTCCGGAATCGGGACCGGCTGGCCGGTGAGCGCCTCGGCGAGCGCGCGGTAGCCCGCGGCGGCGATGCTGTCGGGCGAGCGGGCGACGACCGGAATCTGCGTGTTGAGCGCCTCGCGGATGGCCGGGTCCTCCGGGACGACGGCGATGACCCCGGCGTCGAGGAGCGAGGCGACCACCTCGGCGTTCGGGTTCGACTGGTCGACCCGCGTGAGGACGACGCCGACGATGTCAGCACCGATGCGGTCGCCGAGCTGTCGGGTCTTTTCGGTGTCGCCGAGCGCCTCGCGCTCCGTCGTGGAGACCAAGACGACCTCGTCGGCGAGCTTCAGCGGGACGAAGGTGTCGTCGCTCAGCCCCGCGCCGGTGTCGATGATGACGATGTCGTGGGTGGCTTCGAGCGCCGAGACGACGGCGTCGAGTTCCCGCACGTTCGCCGTCGCGAACGCTTCGAGGGCGTTCGAACCGGGGACCACCGAGAGTCCCGCCGGTCCGTCGTAGACGGCCGCCTCGACCGCCGCCTCGCCTGTCAACACGTCGTGGAGCGTCGCCCCGTCGGGGTCGACGCCGAGCGCGCCGGCGAGATTCGGCATCCCGAGGTCACCGTCGACGACGACGACGTCGTGACCGGCCATCGCGAGCGTCGTCCCGAGGTTGGCCGTGGTCGTCGTCTTTCCAACCCCGCCTTTCGCGCTGGCAACTGCGTACACCCGGGCCATAATTCCAACGTCGAAGTCCACCCGTGACAGCCACATAAATGTTCTCCGACCGCGCCCGTCTCCGCAGTCGGGTCATACGGTCCCTCGTGCGGCGAGATACCGCGGCGCGTGCCCAGTCAAAGGTTACTTAGCCGCTGGAGGGACTAGGTGGAGTGATGAGTAGCGACGCCGAGGAGGCGAGCGAAGACCGCCGAAAGTACGAGTTCAAGAAGGTCATCGAGGACCTGCGAGAGTACGAAGGGTCGGGAACTCAGCTCGTCACCATCTACATCCCCGAAGACAAGCAGATTTCCGACGTGGTCGAACACGTCATCACGGAGCACAGCGAAGCGTCTAACATCAAATCGAAGCAGACGCGAACGAACGTCCAAGACGCCCTGACGAGCATCAAGGACCGGCTCCGGTACTACGGGAACTTCCCGCCGGACAACGGCATCGTGATGTTCTCCGGCGCGGTCGACGCCGGCGGCGGCCAGACGACGATGGTCACCAAGGTACTCGAAAGCCCGCCGGAGCCGATTCAGTCGTTCCGGTACCACTGCGACTCGAACTTCCTCACCGGGCCGCTCGAGGACATGCTCATGGACAAGGGCCTGTTCGGCCTCATCGTCCTCGACCGCCGCGAGGCCAACGTCGGCTGGCTCAAGGGCAAGCGCGTCGAGCCGGTCAAGAGCGCCTCGTCGCTCGTCCCCGGCAAACAGCGCAAAGGTGGTCAGTCCGCCCAGCGTTTCGCCCGCCTCCGCCTCGAAGCCATCGACAACTTCTATCAGGAGGTCGCCGGCATGGCCAACGACCTGTTCGTCCCCAAGCGACACGAGATGGACGGCATCCTCGTGGGCGGTCCCTCGCCGACGAAAGACGAGTTCCTCGACGGCGACTACCTCCACCACGAACTGCAGGACCTCGTCGTCGGGAAGTTCGACGTGGCCTACACCGACGAGTCCGGCCTCTACGATCTCGTCGACGCCGGTCAGGACGCGCTGGCCGACCAAGAGGTCATCAAGGACAAAAAGCAGATGGAGGAGTTCTTCGAGAAGCTCCACCGCGGCAACGAGTCCACCTACGGGTTCGAGGCGACCCGGAAGAACCTCGTGATGGGGTCGGTCGACCGCCTCCTCATCTCCGAGGACCTCCGAAAGGACATCGCCATCTACGACTGCGACGGCCAAGAGGAGTACGAAATCGTCGACCACCGTCGCGACACGCCCACCCACGAGTGCGAAGGCGGCTCGGAGGCCGAACTGAAAGAACGCGAGGACGTCATCGAGTGGCTCATGGACCTCGCGGACCAGCGCGGCACCGAGACGAAGTTCATCAGCACCGACTTCGAGAAAGGCGAACAGCTCTACGACGCGTTCGGCGGCATCGCCGGCATCCTCCGGTACTCCACCGGCGTCTAAGCGACCTCCTCCTCGGCGTCTTCACGCCACGGTTTCGACAGCACAGAGCGGCGGCGCTCAGAGGAACGCGTCCAACTGGCTCTGCCGGCGGGCGACGTCGAAGTGGGGGTCTGTCGCCGCCCGCTGGAGCCGGTCGAGGGTGAGATGCACGTCGGTACCGGACCGCTCGGCGAACTCCACGCAGTCGACGATGCCGGCGCGGTTGAGCGCCAGCGAGTCGAGCATACCGACGAGGAGCGCGACCGCCGCGCCCGCGTCGCCCTCGGGAAGCGCGACCGCGAGCGGCCGCGAATCACCCTCCGTCACCGGCTCGTCGGTCGGGTGGAGCCCGAGACAGTCGGCGCACAGTCCGACGGTCAACGCCGCCTCGGGCGCGTGGGCTTCGAGCGGTTCGGGCACCGCGAAGACGGCGAGCTCGCCGTCGCAGTCGGGACAGGACATGGGAGTCCCTACGCGCCGGTGCGATGAAAAGCGGTCGGAGACCCGACCGAGAGAAAACGGAATCGAGAGAGAAACCGGGCGAGTCCGGTCAGTCGGCCGTCGCCGCTTCCGCTTCCGCTTCGGCCGCCGCCTTCTCCGCGGCGCGTTCTTCCTTTTCTTCTTCTTCCTTCTTCGCCTTGATCTTCTTCAGGCGGAAAATCTCCTCGCGCTCCTGTTCTTCGAGCTTCTGCTCGATGTACTCCTGGTTCTCGTACAGCTCCGGGAGCAGTTTGAACTCGAGCGCGTTGACGCGGCGCTTCGTCGTCTCGATCTCTTCGAGCATCTTCTTCATCGCCGTCTCGACCTCCGCGGCGAGGATGATGGATTCGAGGAGCTCCTCGTAGGCGTCCGCGGCCTCGTCGATGCGGGCCGAGGAGCCGAGCAGGCCGTAACCGCGCTGGTCGAGGCTCTTTTTCACGCGCGAGGACTCGATCTGCGGGACGACGACGCCCATGATGTTCTTCGACTGCGTCGTGATTTCCGGGTACTCCTTCAGCGCGGCGGCCGCGCCGCGGACCGCCACGTCTCCCTCCATGGCGCGGGCCATGTTGATTTTGTTCTGCGCGCGCACGTAGTCCTGATTGAGGTTGGCCCGCACGTCCTGGGCCTGGTCGAGGATGTCCATGAACTCCATGATGAGCCCGTCACGCTTCTGTTCGAGCGTGTCGTGGCCCCGCTCGGAGAGTTCGATGCGATCTTCGATCGCCATCAAGTTCTTGCGGGTCGGCTTGACGTCTTCGGCCATCGTTGCCGGGGGTTGTTCGCCTGGGGTGTTAATCTTTTACTGTCTGGCCGGCCGGACCGCCCGAAATCGGTCGGAACGCTCGGTCCGCTGATAGCACCGGGTGGTCGAGCCACCTCCCGACGGTCGGCGCGGCGCTACCGCGTCCCCTCCTCGAAAAAGCCGGCGACGAGCTTTCGCTGGGCCGCGCGGAGGTGCTGGTGAAACGTCGCCCGCGAGACGTCCATCGCCGCCGCGAGCTCGTCGCCGGTCACGGCGTGGGGCCACTCGAAGAAGCCGCCGAGATGCGCGAGCTGGAGCGCGGTCTGCTGTCTGTCGGTGAGCGCCGCGTTCACCTCGGCGGTGAACCCCCGCCCCGTCCGCGGCGGGGCCGACCGCTCTCTGACCGCCCGGAGTTCGACCCCGGCGGCCGCCGCCGAGAGGTCGTCGAGTAGCGCCCGCCCCGCACCGCGGTCCGGGACGACCGCGGTGAACCGACAGCCGTCGCGGTCGGCTTCGAGGCCGCGAAGCCGCCCGCCCGCGTCGGCAACGAGGTGCGTCAGCGACCCCGCGTCGAAGACGACCTCGTAGAGCCCGACGCCGTCGCCGCGGGGGAGCCGAGTCACGTCGGCCACGCCGGTCGATTTCAACTCATCGTCTGCGAGTCCGTCTGTCGGTGGGTCCGTCGAGACGAACAGGCTGAGCGTCCCGTCGTCGTGAGAAATCGCGCCCTCGTAGTCGAGCGCGCACGCCCCCGCGACGGCGAGTCGGACCAGCGGTTGCGTCTCGTCGCGCACCTCGATTTCGAGTTCGAGTCGCTCGTCGGACAGCAACGACCGCCGGCTCTCGAAGGCGTCGATGGCCGCGCCGACGGCCCGCCCGAGCGTCCCGAACACCACCCGTACTTCGTCGTCGAGTTCCGCGGCGTCGGTGTAGACGGTCAACACGCCGTAGAGCGTCTCTCGGTGGACCAGCGGAACCGCGATGACCGAGTCGAACGGGACGACCGGCTCGGCGTCGGCGCCCCCCTCGCCGACCGCCGCCGACTGGACGGTCCGCGTCTCGGCGGCGCGAGCGGTTGGGTCGTCGGGGTCCGACCGGTCGATTTCGAGGTCGTCGAGGAATCCCGCGTCGGCTCCGGCCCACTCGTTCGGGACGATGACCGCCGGCGAGAGGTCGCAGTGACCGACCCACGCGCAGTCGAACGAGCCGGTGGCGGTGACCCGGTCGCAGACGGCGGCTTCGAGCTCCCGTCTGCTCTCGGCGCGGACGAGTGCGCTCGTCACGTCACCCAACAGCCCCTCGATGTGCTCGACGAGCGTCTGGAGGCGCGCGCGCTCCTCGTCGACTCCGGCGGCGTACCGCTCGGCGGCCGCCTCGGCGCGCACGCGCTCCGTGATATCGGTCTGGAAGCCGACGTAGTGAGTCACCTCGCCGTCCGGCCCGCTCAGCGGCGCGACGTCGACCCGGTTCCAGAACGTCTCGCCGTTCGCGCGGTAGTTCAGCAGTTCGACCGACGCCGACTCCTCGGCCTCGATGGCGCGGCGGAGTTCGGCGACGCGCGCGGGGTCGGTGTTCGGTCCCTGAAGATATCGGCAGTTCCGCCCCAGCGCCGCGTCGGCCGAGTAGCCGGTCATCGTCTCGAACGCCTCGTTGACGTAGACGAGCGGTCGGTCGGGCAACGAGCAGTCGGCGACGGTGATACCCACGGGGGCCTCGTCTATCGCCTGTTCCTTCAGGTCCTCCGTTATCTTTCTCGCGGCCGCCGCGCCGCGGCGACGCCACGCGACGGCGCTCTCGATGCGCTCGGGGAGTCGCTCGAAGAGGTTCGAACCGACGACCGGGACCACGTCGGCCGCGCCGGCGTCGCGGGCGGCCGCCGCCGAGAGGTCGCCGTCGGGCGGGACGACGACGACGAGCGGGACCGCGATTGCACCGTGGACCGCCTCGATGTCCGCGAGGTGGTCGGTCGCGAGCACGACGCAGTCGACCCGTTCGGCCTCGGCGCGTCGAACCACGGCCGCGGCGGACTCGGCGACCGACACCGAAAGCGACGAGAGTACGTCCACGAGTCGCTCCCGGTCGACGGCGGGACCGACGACCGCGAGAACACGGGCGGGAGACGAAGTGGCGTCCATGCCGAGACGTAGACGGCGAGACGTAAGGAAGTTCTCGCGGGCGACGCGCGGCCGCGCGGCTCGGAGGATTCGAAGCGCGAATAGAAGAGGAGAATCGAACCGAGGGACGAACGCGGCGTTCGCCGCGGTCTAGGCTTCCGCTTCGACCGACTCGGCGTCTTCGCGGTAGTAGTCCTCGATGAGCTCTTCGTCGATGCGGTTGAGCTCGGACTTCGGGAGCGTCGACAGGAGGTCCCAGCCGATGTCGAGGGTGTCCTCGATGGACCGGTCCGTGTCGAAGCCCTGATTGACGAACTCGGCTTCGAAGCGCTCGGCGAAGTCGAGGTACTTGTTGTCGCGCTCCGACAGCGCCTCGCGGCCGACGATGTTCACGAGGTCGCGCAGGTCTTCACCCTCCGCGTACGCCGCGTACATCTGGTCGGACACGTCGGCGTGGTCCTCGCGGGTGAGCCCCTCGCCGATACCGTCGTCCATGAGACGCGACAGGGACGGAAGCGGGTTGATCGGCGGGCGGATGCCCTGCGAGTTGAGGTCGCGGTCGATGTATATCTGGCCTTCCGTGATGTAGCCGGTCAGGTCAGGAATCGGGTGCGTGTCGTCGTCACCCGGCATCGTGAGGATGGGAATCTGCGTGACAGACCCGTCGCGACCCTGGATGCGACCTGCGCGCTCGTAGAGCTGTGCGAGGTCGGTGTACATGTAACCCGGGTAGCCACGGCGACCGGGGACCTCTTCGCGAGCCGCACCGATCTCGCGGAGCGCCTCGCAGTAGTTGGTCATGTCGGTCAGGATGACGAGGACGTGGTAGTCCTTGTCGAACGCGAGGTACTCGGCGGTCGTCAGCGCGAGACGCGGCGTGACCGTCCGCTCGACTGCGGGGTCGTCCGCGAGGTTCGTGAAGACGACGGAGCGCTCGAGTGCGCCCGTGCGCTCGAAGTCCTCCATGAACTCGTTCGCCTCTTCCTGCGTGATACCCATCGCGCCGAAGACGACTGCGAACTCGGACTCCTCGCCGCTTTCTTCGTCCTCGGGCACCGTCGCCTGACGGGCGATCTGGAGCGCGAGGTTGTTGTGGGGAAGCCCCGACGCGGAGAAGATTGGGAGCTTCTGGCCGCGGACGAGGGTGTTCATGCCGTCGATGGCGGAGACGCCGGTCTGGATGAACTCCTCGGGGTACTCGCGGGAGTAGGGGTTGATTGCCGCGCCGACGATGTCCCGACGCTCGTCGGGAACGATTTCGGGGCCGCCGTCGATTGGCTGGCCGGACCCGTCGAGCACGCGCCCGAGGAGGTCCTCGGTCACGGGCATCTTGAGGGTCTCGCCGAGGAACCTGACGGACGCGTTCCTGTCGATACCGCTCGTGCCTTCGAACACCTGAATCGCGACGAGGCCCTCGGAGGATTCGAGAACCTGTCCGCGCTTGGTTTCGCCTTGGGGCGTCTCGATTTCGACGATTTCGTCGTAACCGATCGGCTCGTCGACCTCGGCGAACACCAGCGGGCCGCTGATTTCGGTGATGGTCTGGTATTCCTTCATGGTCTCAGTACAGCTCGCGGAGCTGCTCGGTGATCTCTGCTTTGAGGTCCTCGATGTACGCCTCCCAGTCTTCCTGCACACCGATGCGGTTCAGCCGGGGAGCCGCCTCGATGGCCTGAATCTCTTCGACGGGGACGCCGGCTTCGAGCGCCTTGAACGCCTCGTCGTTGAACGCGTGGATGGCGGTGAGGATACCGTACGTCTTCTCGGGGGAGCAGTACGTGTCCGTCGGGTGGAACGCGTTCTGCTGGAGGTACGCCTCACGGAGGTAGCGAGCGATTTCGAGGGTCAACTGCTGGTCCTCCGGCAGGGCGTCCTTACCGACGAGCTGAACGATTTCCTGCAGTTCGTTCTCCTCGTCGAGCACGTCGACGGCCCACTGGCGCTCTTCGGCCCAGTCGTCCTCGACGTTCTCGACGAACCACGGGTCGAGCTGCTCTTGGTAGAGCGAGTACGACTCGTTCCAGTTAATCGCCGGGAAGTGACGGCGCTCTGCGAGGTCCGCGTCGAGCGCCCAGAACGTCTTGACGATACGCAGGGTGTTCTGCGTGACCGGCTCGGAGAAGTCGCCGCCCGGCGGCGAAACCGCGCCGATGACGGAGACGGAGCCTTCCTCGCCGTTGACGGTCGTGAAGTAGCCGGCGCGCTCGTAGAACTCGGAGAGACGCGCGGCGAGGTACGCGGGGTACCCCTCTTCGCCGGGCATCTCTTCGAGACGCGACGAAATCTCGCGCATGGCCTCGGCCCACCGGGAGGTGGAGTCGGCCATGAGCGCAACGTCGTATCCCATGTCGCGGTAGTACTCCGCGATGGTGATGCCGGTGTAGATACAGGACTCGCGGGCCGCCACGGGCATATTGGACGTGTTCGCGATGAGGCACGTCCGGGCCATGAGCGGGTTGCCCGTCTTCGGGTCGTCGAGTTCCGGGAAGTCCTCGATGACCTCGGTCATCTCGTTACCGCGCTCGCCACAGCCGACGTAGACGACGATGTCCGCGTCGGCCCACTTGGCGAGCTGGTGTTGCGTGACGGTCTTTCCGGAGCCGAACGGTCCCGGAATCGCGGCCGTACCGCCCTTCGCGATGGGGAACAGCCCGTCGAGGATGCGCTGTCCCGACACGAGCGGTTCGCGCGGGGTCTTCTTCTCGGCGGCGGGGCGAGCCTGACGCACCGGCCACTCCTGGTGCATCGTGATCTCCTCGCCGTTGTCGAGTTCGGCGACCGTCTCGGTGACGGAGAACTCGCCGTCCTCGATGGCGACGACCTCGCCGCCCTCGAAGTCCGGCGGGACCATGACCTTGTGTTCGATGGTCACGGTCTCGGGGACCGTGCCCACGACGTCGCCGGAGGCGACCTCGTCGCCAACGGAGACGGTGGGTTCGAACTCCCACTTCTTTTCGAGGTCGATACCCGGCGCGTCGACACCGCGGTCGAGGAACGCCGAGTTCATCTTCTCCTCCAGCACGTCCAGGGGGCGCTGAACGCCGTCGTAGATGGCGTCCATCATCCCGGGACCGAGGTCGACGGTCAGCGGTTCGCCCGTACTCTCGACGGGTTCGCTGGGGCCGACGCCGGAGGTCTCTTCGTACACCTGAATAGTCGTGAGGTCGCCCTCGATTTCGATGACCTCGCCCATCAGCCCTTCGTCGCCGACGTAGACGACGTCGTTCATGCGGGCGTCGAGGCCACGGGCGGTCACGACCGGACCACTCACGCTTGCGATGACACCGTCCTCGCGAACGGAATCTTGTGTTGCCTGACTCATGTTTGGTTATTCGTCCATCAGATCGATACCGATTGCTCTCTTGATCTGGTCACGGAGGCCGCTCGCGCCGCCGGAACCGCCGAGCGTCACGAGCGTCGGCTCGATGCTTCGCTCGACCGACTGCCGCGCGTTGCGCGAGAGGTGGTCGAGGTCGTCTTCGTGCATCACGATGATGCCGACGTCCTCGTCCTCCAGCGTCCGCGTCACGGCCTCGTCGAGTTCGTCGTCCTTCGCTTCGTCCGGGACGTTCTCGAACTTGCGGACGCCCGCAAGCCGGAATCCCGTGGTGAAGTCCGGACTGCCGATAACTGCGATTTCCTGGCTCATAGGATGACCAGCTCCGCTTCTATTGCATCGGGGTCCAGCCCGGCTTCGCGACCGCGGGCGATGGCCCGGATGTTGTCGACCTCGCGCTCCTTGGCGAGGATGTACGAGACGATTGGCGTGACAGAAAGCGGGAACACGTAACCGAGCGTGTCCGCGTACTCCAAGAGCGCCGCGTCGAGGGCGCGCTCGAAGCCGATGAGGCTGTCGGCCTCTTCGAGGTCCGAAAGGGCCGTCGAGAGGCGGTCGCCGTACCGGCTGTCACGAATCTTCGACACCAGTTCGTCCGGACTGGCCGCCAGCGACGCGAGCTCCGACGCTCGGAACAGCGTACCGCCCTCGATGAAGTAGTCGACGGGGTCGAGGTCGGCACCGCTTCGGGCGATGCGGAGCGCGTTGCGGGCGTTTCGGAAGTCGATTTCGGCTTCGAGGAACTCGCGGTACTGCTTTGCCTCTTCGCCGACGACCAGGCCGTCGAGCAACTGCTCGTAGAAGGCGCGGTCGACCGCGTTCTCCAGCGGGACGAGGACGCCGACGTCCTCGAACTCCTCGTAGGCGGCCGCGAGGCCGTCTCCGAAGATGGTACCGGAGAGGAGGTCGACGACCTCCTCCATCTCGCCCGCGTCGAGAAGCCGCGAGATGAGGCGGTCGTCGAACTCGCCGGCGCGGATGAGGTCGGATTCGACCTCATCGCGTGGCGCGCCGGAGTAGACGCCGCGGATAATCGTCTTCACGTTCCACGCGTCGAACTTGCGAAGGTACCGCGCGATGAGGTCGTAGAGGCGGCCGTCTGCCCAGTCGAGGATATCGTTGAACTGCTTCGCCAGATTCCGGTTCAGCGCGTACTCGATGAGGTCGACGCCGGAAAAACGGCTCCCGAGCGCGTTGACCTCGGTCTCGTACTCCGATTCCTCCATGAACCGAGCGATTTCGGCCGGTCCCATGCGGACCAGTTTGCGGTACTCCTCGTCGCCGAACAGGGCACTACGTCGCGCTCGAACACGAGCGATGACGTATTCGGGATTCGAGCCGCCTGTAGTGCTCATTGGTCGTCGAACAGTCGCGCACTCACTTCCTTCAGGTTGTCCTCCCAGACTGTGTCGAGGACCGAGTCGAAGGTGTTGTTCACCCGGACGCGCGAGTTCGAGCCCTCGACCACGACGCCACCGAGGCAGTCGCGCTCGCCGGCGAACTCGTAGCCGTCGTAGTCTTCGAGGATGCTCGAAAGCAACTCCTCGTCGTCGGCGCGGCCGTGGACGAAGACCTCGTCTTCGTCTTCGAACTCGACCGACGCCGCGTCGAGAAGCGAGCGGGTCAGCTCCTCGCGGCGGTCGCCTTCCAGCTCGGCGAGTTCGTGTTCGACCTGCTCGCGGACGCGCTGGAGCACGTCACGACGGGCGCTGAGTCGAGCCTGCTTGGCTTCGAGCTTCGCGCTGGAGAGCGCCTGTTCGCGCTCCCGTTCGAGCTGTTGCTCGACGTCCGCCTTCCGCGATTCGAGGAGCTCTTCGGCGTCGGCCTCGGCCTCGGCGACGATGTCGTCTGCCTGTTCCTGGCCGTCCTGCCTGATGTCCTCTGCGCGTGCGCGGGCTTCGTCTCGGATGTCCTCAACGACGTTGTCCAAACTCATAATGGGAAAGAGAGGGGGTGCTTAGGCCGCGAAGACAACGACCAGTGCGAGGATAACGAGGGTCTCGGGGAGAACCGTAAGGACCAGCCCGTTGACGAAGAGGTCCTCGTCTTCCGCGATGGCACCCATCGCGGCGGAACCGATGCCACGCTCCGCGTAGCCTGCGGCGAAGGCGGCGATACCGACGGAGAGGGCCGCCGCGGCGTCGGCGGTGATAGCGGGCGAGGAAGCGGCTTCACTCTGCAGTGCAGTCATGAGGGGTTCGATTGCTTCAATCATTGTGTGTTCCTGAGTACCGGATTGTCGTCTCCGAACGTCTGCATGTGGCGTCAGCCGTATCATAAAGGTTCCCAAAACGTCTGGAGCGGTCTGTCTACGACGGCGGAATCGTCGTCATTGCAAAAGCAGTCGCTCCGAGCGGACAATAGTCAAAAAAGAATCGGCGACGAGCGTTAGTCTTCGGTCGTGAACTCGCGGTCGTAGCCGAACGGGTTGTACGCGCGGCCGCCTCCCTCGAAGAACTTGTTGAAGAACTCGACGTACTCGAGACGCACGGCCTGCAGGCCGGCGCTCGTGACGCCGAGCGCGAGAACGACCAAGTGACCGACGACGAGGACGAGCAGTCCGCCCACGACGCCCGCGGCACCCGAGTGGAAGATGCCGCCGAACAGGACGTCGGTCACCTCGTGGCCGTGGTACATGTCACCGACGTGGTACATGTGGCCGAGGCCGAAGTGCCACTCCGCCTCGCTCCCTTCGCCCGTGACGAACACGCCGAAGACGAGCAGGTTGACGGCGAACGCCATCGACGCCTTCGCGATGAGGACCGCGCCGAGACGCGTGTACGACAGGACGTTCGAAAGCGGGGCGGCGAACTCGACGAGTTCGGCCAGTTCGCCCATCCCGAGGAGCACCGCGCCGAGGATGTACAGCCCGAAGCCACCCCAGCCGACGATGAACGAGAAGCCGGAGAAACCGAGCGGGATGAGCCCGTCAGCCGCGAACGTGGTGAACAGGAACTCCGGCGGCACGCCACCGAGCGCGTCGCTGAAGATCCAGATCCACAGCCCGTTCAGCATGAGGATCCACGAACCGCTTTCGAGGACCGCGTCCTTCGGACCGTGGAGCTGGTAGTTCTCGAAGAAGTCGAAAACGTAGCCCACGTTGACGTGGATGATACCGACGGCGACGCTCACGGTGAGCCAACCGAGGGCCCACTCAGCGGTGGCCGGCGACAGTCCCTTCTCGATGGGCGGGTGCGACAGCCCGAGCAAGCCTTCCCAGAAGTACTGGGTGATGAGGTGGAAGCCGAATATCTCGCCGTAGAGGATGCCGAACAACGTCGTGAACAGCCCCGCGGCGATGGTGACGCCACCCATGCTCTTGAGCGCGCCGTCGTCGAACTTCGAGTAGAGGAAGAAGCCGATGGCGGTGTAGATGACACCGTACCCGAAGTCACCGATCATGAACCCGAAGAACGTCGGGAACGTCAGGAACAGGATGATGGTCGGGTCGAACTCGTAGTAGCTCGGGCGGTTGACCGCCTGCACGAGGAGTTCGAACGGCTTGACCGCGCCGCTGTTCTTCTGGACGACCGGCGGGTCGTCGTTGGCCATCGAGACCGTGCCGCCGTCGGTGGCGGCGACCGTACCGCCGCTCTCGGCGACGTCCTCGCGCGCGTGGTCGTGCCCGTCACGCGAGAACTCGGCGCGTTCGAGCTCTTCGACGGCGACGTGCTCGCCGACCTCGTCTTTGAGCGTTCCCGCAAACGTGTTGTAGCGCTCGCTGGGAATCCAGCCCTCGGCGACGAAGGCGTTCTCCGTCGTCGCGAACGAAAGCGGCGCTTCCGTCTTCTGGACGTCGATTGCGAGGCGCTCTTCGGCGGCGAGGAGGAACTCGCCCTCCTCGACGGCGATGTCGTGGAGCTCGGACTCGACGGTCTCGAGCTTCGACTCGACTTCGCGTTTCTGCTGTTCGAGGTCGCGGATGTGCTCTTCGGGGCTTCCCGAGGCGTCCGGGACTTCGAGCGTGGTGAACTCGACGCCGACGAGCGCGTCGGCGAGCGCCATCTCGTCGGCGCCATCGACCGGGCGGCCGAAGACGGCGTGCGTGCGCTCGCCCGAGAAGATCTCGTAGGCGCTGATGTCGTCGGCGTCGACGACGGCGCGCTCGACGGGGTCGACCTTCCCCTGTCCGACGACGACCTGCAGGGTCTCGTACCCCGAAAGCAGGTCGAGGTCGAGTCCGAGGTCGACGAACGGCTCCATCGCGTCGATTTCTTCGTCCACCGCGCGAAGCTCGTTTTCGAGCTCGGCGCGGCGGTCGTCCAGTTCGTTGACCTCGGCTTGGATCTCTTCGAGGGGCTCGCCGAGCGCGTCGTCGGGGACGATGCGCTGTCGGCCGGAGTCGGTGTCTTCGACCCCGAGGATGCTCTTGAGCGAGCGGACGGTGACGAGCTTATCGGAGGCGCTCTCGGCGCCTTCGATGGGCGACCCCGTCTCGAATCCGAACTCCTCCTGCCACGAGCCGTCGTATTCGGTGACGTGCAGCAGTCGGAGGTCGTGGACGGCCTCGATGACCTCGGGCATGACGCCCCTGGAACCGGTCACCGAGACCTTGCTCATCTGCTCAGGTCTGAGCATCCACCGCCTCCTCGAATTTGCCGATGGCGAACTCGACCGCGTCGTCGATGTGGTCTTCCGCCTCGGCAACCAGTTCGTCGCGGGCGTCCTCGCCTTCTTCGAGGATGCGTTCCCGCTCCGTCTCTATCTCCGTGCGTCCCTCCTGTAGACGCTCGGATTCGAGCTCTGCGGCCTCTTCTTCGGCCTCGGAGCGAATCTCATCGGCTTCCTCACGCGCCTCCGCGACGAGCTCCTCACGTTCGGCCTCGGCCTCTTCAACGATGTCGTCGGCCTCCTGCTCGGCCGTTTTGATTCGTTCGAGAACCTCTTGTCTCGGCATACTCGTATCACAGGAACGTTGCACAAGCGCTGTATAAGGTGTTTGCGGAAAGTCTGTGACAGTCGCTCGGAAAACGCGGCGGTTTACCCCCCTCGAACGCCGACCGGCGCGGCGAATCCGCACCGTTATCATCGGCGAGTTCTAATCCCGGCGCGATGGGAGTCCTCGAAAACAAAGCGCGGGCCCGCCTGTTCTACAAGTACCTCTCGAAGGTGTACGACCGGGTGAACCCGTTCATCTGGAACGAGGAGATGCGCGACGAGGCGCTGGAGATGCTCGACATCCAGCAGGGCGACCGCGTCCTCGACGTGGGCTGTGGCACCGGCTTCGGAACCGAGGGACTGCTCCGCTACACCGACGACGTCCACGGCCTCGACCAGAGCATCCACCAGATGCAGAAGGCGTGGGAGAAGTTCGGCAAGAACGACGAGGTCCGGTTCTACCGCGGGGACGCCGAGCGGCTCCCCTTCGCGGACGACGCCTTCGACGTCATCTGGTCGTCCGGCTCCATCGAGTACTGGCCGAACCCGGTCACCGCGCTCGAAGAGTTCCGCCGCGTGGTGAAACCGGGGAACAAGGTGCTCGTCGTCGGCCCCGACGACCCCAAGTCCGGCGTCTTCCAGAAGCTGGCGGACGCCATCATGCTGTTCTACGACGAGGAGGAGGCCGACCGGATGTTCGAGGCCGCCGGCTTCGTCGACATCGAACACCACATCCTCCAGCGCCAACCCGGTAGCCCGCGGGCCATCGTGACTATCGCGCGCGTGCCGGAGGAGTAAGCCCCAACCGCGCCGCGGTCGATTCAGGCCAACCGCGCCGAGGTCGACTCGGGCGCTCGTTTTCGCCGCGGCCGATTTACGACGCTCTCGCTTCGAGCGTCGCGACCGGCGTGTCGCCGTCGAAGACGCGAACGGTCACCGTCGCACCCGGTTCGATGCCCGGGTCGTTCGTCCCAGCCAGTTCGAGCGTCGCCGTCTCGCCGACGGTCCACCGCGAGTCGGCGGCGGCGTTGAACGGGCCGGTCGGGCCGGGTCGGAAGCCGCTGGCCGAGAAGAACGGTACGGGCGGTTGGTGCGCGAGCGGCTCCCCATTCACGGAGATTCGAACCGCGAGCGAATCCACGTCCAGCGGCGCGCCGCCCTCGTGAACCAGCGACAGC
Organism: Haloferax sulfurifontis; assembly: GCF_014635105.1. Classification (NCBI taxonomy): domain Archaea; kingdom Methanobacteriati; phylum Methanobacteriota; class Halobacteria; order Halobacteriales; family Haloferacaceae; genus Haloferax; species Haloferax sulfurifontis. Next base: position 394,426 of record NZ_BMCI01000002.1, on the reverse strand, counting down.
GTGTCACCCGAGACGGACAGCGACAGCGCCGTCGGTCGCGTCGGTGACGGCGCGGAGTCGGCCGCGTCGAACGCCGCCGCGCCGACGGCGGCCGCGACGACGACCACGAGACCGACGAGGAGCACGCTCCCGAGGAGCACGGACGAGCCGCGAGTCGAGGTGCGGAACTGGCGAGGCATCGAGACGGGGTGGCCCCGTCATCGGATAAGAAGCTCCGGTCAGCCGCCGCCGGGTGGGGCGGGCAGGCCGGCCTGCGAGACCGCCGAGACGGAATCGGCCGACTCGGTCGACCCGGTTCCGGTCGACTCGGTCGGCGTCGACGTGACCGTCGGAGACGTGTCGTTTTCCGCGGCGGTCGCGTTCCCCGCGAGGTAGGGCATGGGCGTCGGCGCGGTGGTGAGCACGACCGCCGAGTTACCTCTGATGACCGTGACGGTGTAGGACGCCGACGGCGAGACGGTCCAGATAGTCCCGTCCGAACCGGTGTGACCCAAGAGCGTGCTCTCCTGGCTGGCTTCGAGGCCGATCGTGACGTTCGCGTCTACCGGGTCGCCCGTCTCGCTTTCGTTCAACTGGATGCGAAGCGGTCCGCCGGGGTAGGTCCGGTCGACGGTGAGCGCCAGCCCGTCTCTGACCCCGCTCGCGGTGTCGCGGGTCGTGATCGATTCGAGGGGGCGCGTCTGGGACTCCTTGAACACTCGCCCGGTTCCGGAGTCGACGTACGCGGTCAACTGCCCGTCCCGGTAGTTAATCTGCACCCGGTGGCTGTCGCCGGCACTGATGACGTTGGTCCCGTTCTGGGCGGCGCGGTTCGAGTAGATCGTCGGGTAGTTCTCCGCGACGATGTCGAGCGCCTCCTCGTAGGAGACCGTGTTCTGGTCGCGGTTGCGGAGGTCGGCGCGGTAGGCCTCGCGGACGTACTCGCCGTCGGCGACGACGCTGAGGACGAACCCGGTCTCGCTCGTCCGCACGGAGAACCGCGCGGCGTCGGACCGGCCGGTCACGACCGAGACGGCGTGCGTCCGAACGGGGCCGGTGAACGTGTCGAGTTCGCGTTCGAGCGCCGCGAGCCGCCCGGAGCTAATCGAGAAGTCCGGCGTCTCGCTCGTGATTTCGCGGAGGGCGACCCGCCGGTCGTCGAGCGCCCGTGCCTCGGCGTCGATTCGCGCGAGTTCGATGAGGAGGTCTCGCGCGGTGATGTCGTCGGCGTTGAACCGCTCGATGGCGGAGCGCTGTGCGCTCTGGAGCGCAATCGCCCGCTGTTCGATGGTGTTGAGCTCGTCGAGGATGAGCTGTTGCCGGGTGCTGTCGTCGGTCGCGGACTCGATGCGCTCGATTGACGCGCCCGTCTGAATCTGGCCGCCGGCCCCGAGGGCGGAGAAATCGAGGGACGGGCCGAGGTCGACGTGATGGGCCTCGACCGTCGCCCGGGCCAGCTCCGACGACGGAATGTCGAGGACGTGAATCGTCTCGTTGGACGGCGACTCGACCTGTGCGGGCTCCGCTTCATCGGGAGCCATCGAGTGGGTCGACCCGTCGGCGGGACCGGCCGCACCGAGCACCGGCGACGCCACGAGAAGCATGACGACGACGAGCGGGAGGGCTTTCATCGCCGTGAGGGTACACGGGGGCAGTACTAAAATGACCCTCTTGACGCGGTCGCCGTCGCCGACATCGAGGGACGCATCTCGACGGCGTCTGACACTGTTGAATCGATGGAAAGCGTTTCATCGCCGGATGAAACGGATTTACGTATGCGGAGCGCCGCCCTCATCGTTGCCCTCCTCACCATCGTCGCCGGCGTCACAGCGCCGGTGGCGGCCACAGACGCGGCTGCTGCCGGCACGCAGAGCGCGGACACGGTCGTCGGAGACGCCGGCTCGCGCGCGGGCGCGGAAGAAGTACTCAGTCTCGGTCGCTCGTCGCTCGTAGCCCAGCAGACGAATCTCGACCGGTCGCCGCAGACGGAGATATCGATTCAACTGCGTGCCGACCGCTCTGCGGACTGGCGGGTCGAGATGCGCTACGAGCTCGACACGCAAAACGAGACCGCGGCGTTCGAAGAGTACGCACAGGAGTACGAGCAGGGAACCGCCGACACCGGTCCAGACGCGGCGTTCTTCGGACGCATCAGTCAGACGGCCACCGAGCAGACCGGCCGGTCGATGACGGTTCAGAACGCGACGACGAGAGGCTACGTCGAAAACGGGACCGGCGTCCTCGTGTTGACGTTCACGTGGACCAACTTCCTCGAACAGACCGACGAGGGACTGCGCCTCGGTGACGCGCTGTCGGCCGGTGACGACGAGACGTGGCTCACGTCGCTTCGGTCGAATCAGAACCTCACGATTCAGACGCCGCCGGGCTACGCCGTCAGCGACACGAACCTGCCGCTCGAAAACAACGCCGTCGTCGTCGAGGGGCCCCGGACCTTCGAATCGATCGACCAGTTGACCGTCACGTACGTCTCGACGGGCACGGACAGCGCCATTCCGTGGACGCTCGTCGGCGGCGGTGCGGTCGTCCTCGCGGTGCTCGTGGCGGGCGTCGTCCTGTTCACTCGGCGGGGACCGGACGGGGGGACTCCCGACGGAACGTCGACAGCGACGGCGACGCCCGAGCCGCGGCAGGAGTCGGCACAGGAGCCGACCGACGACGAGCCCGCGCCCGCCGAAGAGCCCGACGACGTCGACGTCGACCTCGACCTGCTCTCGGACGAAGAGCGGGTCGAACTCCTCTTGGAGCGGAGCGGCGGGCGGATGAAGCAGGCGAACATCGTCAAGGAGACCGGCTGGTCCGACGCCAAGGTCTCACAGCTCCTGTCGGCGATGGCCGACGAGGGGCGCGTCGAAAAGCTCCGCCTCGGCCGTGAGAACCTCATCTCACTGCCCGACGAGGACGAAGACGAGGCGTGACGAAGACGAGGTGTAATCGGACGACGGGGGCGCCGGTGGCCGCGGTGCGAAAACGTTTATTTGCCCCGGTCGGTAGTGAACGTTGATGAAAATTCTCGTAACCGTCAAGGAGGTGGCCGAGGTCGAAGAGGACTTCGAGCTCGACGGACTCCGCGTGGCGGACCAGTTCCTCGACTACGACCTCAACGAGTGGGACGAGTACGCGGTCGAGGAAGCGGTCCAAATCGCCGAGGAGAGCGACGACGACGTGGAGGTCGTCGCCGTCACCATCGGCCCCGAGCGGTCCGAAGAGACCATCCGCATGGCGCTCGCAAAGGGGGTCGACCGCGCGGTCCGCGTGTGGGACGACGCGCTCGACAGCGTGGACCTGCTCGACGTGGGCGCGAAGACGCGCCTCCTCTCGGCGGTCGTCGAGGACGAGGACCCCGACCTCGTCCTGACGGGCGTGCAGGCGAACGACGACAGCTTCGGCGCGACCGGCGTCTCGCTCGCCTCGGCAATCGGCTTCGAGTGGGCCGCGGTCGTGAACGCGCTCGACCTCGACGCCGAGGGCGGCGTGGCGAACGTCCGCCGCGAACTCGAAGGCGGCGTGGAGGAGCTCACCGAAGTCGACCTCCCCGCGGTCCTCACCATCCAGACGGGTATCAACGAACCGCGGTACGCGAGCCTGCGCGGGATTCGACAGGCCCAGTCGAAAGAGATCAAGCCGCTCGCGCTCTCCGACCTCGGCCTCGACGCCGCGGCGGTGGAGTCCGACCTCGTCCTGACCGACGTGTACGAACCGGAGACCGAGTCCGACGCGATCTACTTCGAGGGCGACGCCGGAGAGCAGGCCGCCGAGCTTGCGACCGTCCTCCGCGAGAAGGGGGTGGGCGCGCAATGAGCGACGTGCTCGCCGTCGTCGAGCACCGCCGCGGAAGCCTCCGCGACGTGTCGTTCGAACTCGTGACCGCCGGGGCCGACCTCGTCGGCGACACCGGCGGCGACCTCCACCTCGCGGTCGTCGGCGGCGACGTGGACGCCTTCGCCGAGGAGCTCTCGCTCGCCGGCGTGGACGCGATTCACACCGTCGCCGAGGGCGACGAGTTCAACCACGACGTGTCCGTGCAGGCCGTCGCGGCCCTGTACGAGGCACTCGACCCCACGTACGTCCTCATGGGCAACACTGTCAACGGCCTCGACTACGCCCCCGCGGTCGCGGAGCGCCTCGGCCTCCCGCTCGTGACCGACGCCATCGGCCTCCAGAACGACGGCGGCCTCGTCGTCACCCGCGAGATGTACGCCTCGAAGGTCGAATCGACCGTCGAGGTCGACGCCGACCGCGCCGCGGTCACCGTCCGCCCCGGCGAGTGGGACGCCGCCGAGGAGTCGGGCGAGCCCGCCGTCGAGTCGTTCTCGTTCGACCTCGACGAGTCTCAGGTGCGCTCGCGCGTGGCCGGCTTCGAGGAGGTCGGAAGCGGCGACGTGGACATCGCCGACGCCGACGTGCTCGTCTCCGTCGGCCGCGGCATCGAAGAGGAAGAGAACATCGAACTCGTCGAAAGGCTCGCCGACGCGCTCGGCGCGACGCTGTCGTCGTCGCGGCCCATCGTCGACAACGGCTGGCTCCCGAAGGACCGGCAGGTCGGCCAGTCCGGGAAGGTCGTCACGCCGAAGTTCTACATCGCAATCGGCATCTCCGGGGCCGTTCAGCACGTCGCCGGGATGAAAGGTGCCGAGAACATCGTCGCCATCAACACCGACCCCGACGCGCCCATCTTCGACATCGCCGACTACGGCATCGTCGGCGACCTCTTCGACGTGGTGCCGGAGCTCATCGAGCAGTTCGAGTAAGCGCCCAGCGGTTTTTGGTCCAGCTTTTTGCGGACGCGAACTCGTGAGCGTCCGGAAAAAGGTGGTCGCACGTGGTGCCGGAGCTTATCGAGCAGTTCGAGTAAGCGCCCAGCGGTTTTTGGTCCAGCTTTTTGCGGACGCGAACTCGTGAGCGACCGCGACCGGAGGGGCGGCCGGGCGGGCGACTCCCACCGGGTGAGAAGCGTCCGGGTGCATTTCCGAGTCGCGTGCGACTCTCTACTGAGGGGAACACGCATGCCACGATACGAATACCGGACAGTCGACCTCGCGTCGAAGGTCCCCGGTCTGAAGAAAGAAGACCCCGAAGAGGCGCTCAACAGGTTGGGCCGAGAGGGGTTCGAACTGGTCGAACGAGTCGAACAGCAGTTCGGCGGGACGCAACTGCTCATCCTCGCGCGCGAGGTCACTGACTAGACACCGCACAGCGGGAATCACGTCCTCTATTTTCGGTCAGAAACGGCCGCGAACGACCGCTCCCGCTCTCGGTTTCTCCAAATCCGGTACGTACTTCCCTACCCAACCCTACGAACCGACAATGGAATACCTGGAGCGCCGGGTCACGATGGTAAACGACCGCCTCGAGGAGGTCGTCTCGGCGGTCGAGCCGTCGGAACTCGCCGACCAACTCGACCACGTCGCTCTCGCGGGGGGCAAGCGCGTCCGCCCCGCCGTGACCATCCTCGCCTGCGAGGCCGTCGGTGGCACCCCCGAGGACGCCGTCGACTTCGCGGTCGGCGTCGAACTCGTCCACAACGCCTCGCTCGTCGTCGACGACATCATCGACCGGTCCGACATCCGCCGCGGCACGCCGAGCGCGTGGGCCGAGTACGGCTACGGGCCGGCCATCATCGCCTCCGACGGCCTGCTCGGCGAGGCGTTCGCCCTCCTGTCGTCGTCCGACCGCGCCACCCGCATCGTCGCCGAGTCGATGGTCGAACTCGGCGAGGGCGAGGCGACCGAACTGGTCGCGGTCCCCTCCAACGAGGCCGAGTACATGCAACTCGCCCACCGCAAGACGGGCGCGCTGTTCCGCGCCGCCGCCGAGCTCGGCGCGGTCGCCGCGGGCGGCGACGCCCACGTCGTCGAGGCGTTCGGCGACTACGCGGCCCGCGTCGGCGTCGCCTTCCAGATTCGCGACGACGTGCTCGACGCCACGGCGGACGCGGAAGAACTCGGCAAGCCGACGGGGCAGGACGCCGAGATGGGCCGGCCGTCGCTCGTGCAGGTGACGGACCTGACGCCCGAGGAGGCGAACCGCCGGGCCCGCCAGCAGGCCGACGAGGCGCTTTCGGCCCTCGACTCCTCGGGCGTCGAGGACTCGGAGCCGCTGGAGTATCTCCGCGACCTCGCGGAGTTCGTCATCGTCCGCGAGAGCTGACGACTCTGGGTCGAGTTCCGAACAGACGATAGCAAAAAGCCACAGACAACCCCGAGCGGCGCGACCGCCCGCGACTGATTACGCCGGTTGCTCGCTTTCGCCGTCGGAGCCGGTCGGATACCGGGACTCGGCCACCGCGAACGTCAGCGTGCTCAGCACGCCGAGGAGCGTGCCGACCGTGAGCGCGACGGCGAGGCCGGGGAGGTAGAACTTCCGGACCCCGGCGACGCCCTCGGGGAGGAAGAAGCCGGACAGCGCGTACAGCACGATGGCGATGGCGAACACGTAGAACGGCGCGTTGAGGTAGCGCCACTTGAAGCGGTCGTGGAGGTACTCGTCTGTCACCTGCCCGAGACTGCTCGTGATGCCGGCGGCGGCGAACCACTCGACCGCGCCGTGGACGAGCGTGGCGAGGACGAGCCCCGGCGCGGGGTCGCCCGCGACGCTGTCCGAGACGGTTTCGAGGAGTTCCGCCCCGCGGACGCCGCCGACGACGAGGAGCGCGGCGGCGGCGACGTAGGTGATGATGGTGACGCGGCCGGCGTAGAGGACGTTCCGCGCGCGGTTGGCCGCCTCGTCGACGGCCGATTCGAGGCCGAGCCCGCGGAACAGCGTGTACAGCCCGAGGAGCGCCGAGATGAGGCCGAGGACGACCGCGCCGGGCACGTCGAAGAAGCTGGCGATGGTGACGAAGGGGTAGATGAGAAGCAGGATGCCGAGCGGGACGAGGATGGTCCCGCGGGTCTCGGGGTCGGCGAGCACCTGCTTCATCGTGTAGTACATCGATTCGAGGTTCTGGGCCTGCCTGACGACGACCCGGCGGACCCCGTCGATGGGGACGCGCGAGCGGATGACCGGGAGGACGGACTCGTCCTGTGCGCCGTCGGTGATGACGATGGCGTGGACGGGCTCGCCGGTCGAGAGGCTCGCGAGGACGGTGTCGATCTCGTCGCCGATGGCGCGGTTCGCCTTCACGTCGCTCCCTTCCAACCCGGTGACCGCCGCGACCTCGACTTCCTCGTCCTCCGATTCGAGCAGTTCGTCGTGGACCTGAATGCCCTGAAAGAGGACGTTCACGTCGGAGTCCTCCGGGTCCGCGGTGGCCAGCGCCACCGCGGCGTCCTCGACGCGCTGTCGGCCGACGACGGGCGTCGACAGTCCCGTCTTGCGACCGAGGTCGTCGTCGAGGTCGACACAGAGGACCAAGAGCATCGTTGACTCCTATGCCACGGGGATATATCTGCTTTCGGGGGCGCGGCCGCGGTGGCGCGGTCCGTCGGTCTCGCGGAGAAGCGGGCATCCCCGCGGCGCGGTCGCGGCCCATCTGTGCGCCGCCGGTCACACGGTCGCGCCGGCTTCCCCGACGGGGTCGAAAAGCACCTCGAAGCGCGCGCCGGCCGCGCCGTCGGCGACGCGGATTATCCAGCCGTGAGAGTCGACTATCTGGCGGACGATGTCGAGTCCGAGGCCGGTTCCGTCGCCGCCTTTCGTCGAAAAGCCGGAGTCGAAGACGCGGTCGCGAATCGACGACGGGATGCCCGGACCGTTGTCCTCGACGAAGAAGCCGCGGCGCGACGGGAGCGCGCCGACGCGAATCATGAGCTCGGCGTCGTCGCCGCGGCCGCTCCGAGCGTGCTGGAGCGCGTTCCGAAACAGGTTCTCGAAGAGGCGCGTCGTCCGGCTCTCGTCGGCTTCGACGACGGGGAGCTCGCCGATTTCACAGCGCACGTCGCCTGCGTTCGACGAACACATGTCCCACGCGGTGGCCGCGGAGTCCGCCAGCGAGACCGTCGACGCATCGAGGACGGAGTGCTCGTCGCGGGCGAGAGAGAGGACGTCTTCGACCACGTCGGTGATGCGCCGGTGGGCGCGCTCGACGTGGTCGAGGTGGGAGTCATCGTCGAGTTCGCGGGCGAGTTCGAGTCGGCCCTGTGCGACCGCCAGCGGCCCGCGGATGTCGTGGGAGAGGACGCGGGCGAAGGCGTCGAGCCGGGCGTTCTGCTGGGCGAGTTCGCGCTCGTGGCTGATGCGCTCCGTGAGGTCGGAAATCACGCCGATGATGTTCGTCACGTCGCCGTTCTCGCCGAGAAGCGGGACCGCGCGGGCGGTGGCCCAGCGGATGGTTTCGCTCCCCTCGGGAACGAACCGGAACTCGAACTCGTACTGGTCGTCGACGGAACCGTCTCGGATGTCGGCGTACATCTCGTCGATAGCCCGCATCAGTTGGTCGCGGTCGTCGACGTGGATGAGGTCGAGGAACGAATGCGGGTCGTCGTAGAGGAACGACACGTCTCGTCCCCACGCGTCTTCGAACTGGTCGTTGATGTAGACGACGTCGAACTCGGTCGGTTCCGAGATGAACACCATGTCCGGGAGCGACGAGATTATCTGTCTGGTGAGGCGCTCGGAGCGCCTGAGGAGTCGTTCGGACTCCAGTCGGGCCGTGACGTCCATCGCGGTCCCGACGACGACCGGCTCGCCGTCGACCGCCGTCCGCTGGCCCGTGATTTCCAGCGCGGTCAGCTCGCCGTCGTAGTTGCGGACGCGGACGGTGTACGACATCGATTCGACGCTCCCGTGGGACCTGTTTCGCAGGCTCTCGTCGACGATGGCGCGGTCTTCCTCGACGACGAAGTCGGTGATGGGTCGACCGACCACCTCGTCCGTGTCGTAGCCGAGCAGGTTCGAGAGGTACTCGTTGACGAACTCGACCCGGCCGTCGCGTATCACGTACAGGCCGACGAGCGACTGGTCGGCGATGAGCCGGAGCCACGCGTGCAGTTCGCCGAGTTCGGTCGACTGGCGGGCCGCGACGACCGCGTTCGAGACGCGGTGGGCGAGCACCGCGGTCTGCGCGTCGGCCGGCCGCTTGTCGACCACGTCGGAGACCCCGGCGGCGAACGCCTCGGCGACCACGTCCTCGGAGTCGAGTCGCGTGTACAGAATCACCGGCGGCGGGTTCGGCGACTCGCGGACGCGGAGAAGCGTGTCGAGACCGGAGGTACCGTCGAACTCGAACTCGGTGACGATACAGTCGAACGGCGACTCGGCGTGCGCGTCGAGCGCCGCGGTCGGATCGGCGACCGCCGTGACGTCGAGGCTGTCGCATTCGTCGAGCGCCGATACCGTGTCCGCGGCGGTCTCGGGGTCGTCGTCGACGAGGAGAACCCGCACCGGGGGCTCAGCACGAACGACGGAACCGAGAGACATGGCGTATTGTCAGTCATATACAACAATAACCGTACCGGCGGAATGGACAGGCAACCGACCGAATTCGGACGCCTTTTGACGATGCGCCAAGTAGACATCCGTAATCGAATGATCTCGAAGGGATGCGAACAGTGCGCCATGGGCGGAAAGATGGTGCTGTTCGTCTACGGGTACTGCGACCAGCGCGATTGTTTCTACTGCCCGCTCGGCGAGAATCGCAAGAACGTCACGGACGTGTACGCGAACGAGCGGAAAGTCGAGTCCGACGCCGACGTCATCGAGGAGGCGAAACGCATGGACGCGCTCGGGTCGTCCATCACCGGCGGCGAGCCGCAGGAGGCGCTCGACAAGACCTGTCGGTACATCTCGCTTCTCAAAGACGAGTTCGGCGAGGACCACCACATCCACCTCTATACGGGAATCACGGGCGGCCGCGAGAACATGCGCCGCCTCGCCGAGGCCGGCCTCGACGAGATTCGCTTCCACCCGCCGCTCGAACTCTGGGGCGACATGCACGGCACCGAGTGGGAGGACGTCCTCTACATCGCCCGCGAGGAGGGCCTCACCCCGGCGTTCGAGATTCCGGGCATCCGCGCGGAACAGGAGTTCCTCGAGTTCCTCGACGAGGGGGCCGCGGAGTTCTGCAACATCAACGAGTTCGAGATGTCCGACGGCAACTACCGCCGGATGCAGGAGAAGGGCTACGAACTCCAGGACGGCCACATGTCGGCGGTCGACGGCTCGAAGGAGGCCATCCTCGACGAGATGGGCGACCACGAGCGCGTCTACTTCTGTACCTCCGTGTTCAAGGACGCCGCCCAGCACAGAAACCGCCTGAAGCGCATGGCTCGCAACCTCCGCCGCCCGTTCGACGAGGTGACCGACGACGGCACGCTCGTCTACGGCAAGACCTACACCCCCGCCGAGCGCTTCGCCGAGCTCGGCGTCCCCGACGAGTTCTACAGCATCAAGTCGAACCACGTCGAGGTCGCGTGGTGGCTCCTCGAAGAGATGATCGAAGACGGCGACGTCGACGACGGCGAAATCGTCGAGCAGTACCCGACCTACGACGGGACGGTCGTCGAGCGGACGCCGTTGGCCTGAGTTCAGTCTTTTTCGGTTCGGGTGTTCACGCGACCGTCACGACCGATAGCGGCGGTTCGGTGTCCGGGTTCTCGTGAGCGCGACGAACAGACTCGGCGTGAGCGCCGCGACGACGGACGCGGCCGTCGTCGGCCCGAGGGGAAGCCGCATCGCGACGCCGATGCCCGCGACCGCGACGCCGACGAACACGCCCGCGGCGATGCCGGCGCGCTGTTGGCGATGGGTCGGTCGAAAGCCGCGGGCGTCGGCGTAGAGCGCCCCCGAGAGTCCGAGGACGAATCCGAGGAGCGCGCTCGTCGTCCCGAGGCGGGGCGCGAGCGCGAGGAACGCCGCGCCGCAGACCGCACAGCAGGCGAGCGACGCGACCGGTGAAAGCGGGTTCACGCCCGCGCCGAAGCGGACCGCGTAGGCGACGGGGGGAAGCGACACCACGACGGCGGCGAAAAGCCCGTCGAGCGGCTCGACCGTCGCGCGTTCGAGGACGGCGGTCGCCGCGGTCAGGAGTCCGATGACCGCGCCGAGGCCGAGGACGACTCGGGGTGGCAACGCCTCCGAGGGGTCGTCCGACCGGAGGACGCCGAAGGCGGCGAAGGGGTAACAGACGACGGCACCGAAGAGAAGCGGGCGAAACAGCGCCCCCGAGAGGACCGCCGCCGAGACGGTCGCAGAGAGGCCGAGGAAGACGCCGATGAGGAGTGCGAACTCGGGGACGCGTTCTGCCATACCGCGGGGTTCGAGCGCGCGACGGAAAGCGTTTCGGCGGCCGGCGGGCTACCCGCAAGCGTTTAGAGTGCCCCTAGTGTACCTCCCCGCATGTCCGACTGTCCACTCGCGGACGACTGCCCGAGCTTCTCAGAACGAATCGCGGGCATGGGGTGTCAGTACTACAGCGACCGGGGGGGCGCGGAGTGGTGCGACCACTACGAGCGGCCCATCTCCGAGCTCAAACAACAGCCGGTCAAGCCGGGCGAGGAGGTCATCGTCACCGTCGAGGACATCCACGAGAGCGGTGCCGGCGTCGGTCGGACCGAAGACGGTTTCATCGTCTTCGTCGACGGGCTCCTCCCTGACGCGCGCGCCGTCGTTCGCATCGACCAGGTGAAGGGGAGCCACGCCCGCGCGAAGAAGATCGTCGAGCGCCTGCCGCTGGACCCCGACGCCGAGGAGAGCGAGGCGGGCGAAGCGCCCGAAGCAAACGCCGAATCGACGGGGAGCGGTCGCGACGGCCCGAAGCGCCCCGAGGCGCTCGGGAGCCGAGACAACTTCTGGGGCGAGTAACGCCGACGCGTCGGCGGCGTCCCGTGGACAGTCAGCCTGCTGTATCTTTTTTCACCCCCGAGCCCAACCCCGAGGTATGAGCGACGCCGGACGCGACGACGAGACGGTCCCCGACGTAGACCAACTCCTCGACAGGGCGGGGTTCGACCCGGAGACGAGCGTGCTCACCCGGCGGCAAGCCGAGGTGCTCGCACTGCGCGAGCGGGGGGTCCGACAGTCGACCATCGCCGACTTCCTCGGCACCTCGCGCGCGAACGTCTCCAGCATCGAGGCGAGCGCCCGCACCAACGTCGAGAAGGCCCGCGAGACGGTGACGTTCGTCGACGCGCTCACCGCCCCGGTCCGCGTCGAGGTCCCCGCCGGAAGCGACCTCTACGACGTTCCCAAGCAGGTGTACGACGCCTGTGACGCCTCGGGCGTGAAGGTGAACCAGACCGCGCCGGACCTGATGAAAATCGTCTCCGACGCCGCCGGTGACGCGGTCGAGGGACGCGAGATTCGAGAACAGCTCTTCGTCGGCGTCACGAGCGACGGGCGCGTCCGCGTCCGCCGCCACGCCGACGGCGTCTGAGCCGCGTCCGCATTCGCGTCCCATGGCGTCCGTCCCGCCCCTCGCGCCCCGAAGCGAACCCGATGACCTCGGTTCACCGCACGTCGTGCCGCGAGGCCCACGCTTTTGCTCGCGGCGGCCGTCGCCCCTCGCATGGACCTCGGACTCGACGGCGACACGGTCGTCGTCACGGCGAGTTCGGCCGGCCTCGGGCGTGCGAGCGCCGCGGCGCTGGCCGACGAAGGAGCGAACGTCGTCGTCTGCGGGCGCGACCCCGAGCGCCTCGCGGCGACCGAATCGGAACTGGGCGACCTCGACGGCGACGTGCTCGGCGTCGAGACCGACATCACGAGCAAGGGAGACGTCGAGGCGCTCGTCGAGGCGGCCGTCGAGGAGTTCGGCGGCGTCGACCACGTCGTCACCTCGGCCGGCGGCGTGCCGCCGGGCGGGTTCGCCGACCTGACCGAACAGGAGTGGTACGGCGCGTTCGACATGCTCGTCATGAGCGCCGTCTGGACCGTGCGGGCGGCGCGACCGCATCTCGAAGCGAGCGACGCGGGCACGATTACCTGCATCACCTCCACCTCTGTCAGGGAGGTCATCGACGACCTCATCCTCTCGAACGCGGTCCGCCGCGGCGTCATCGGCCTCGTGAAGTCGCTGTCGCGGGAACTCGCGCCGAGCGTGCGAGTGAACGCGGTACTGCCGGGCGCACACGAGACGAGCCGCATCGAGGAACTGGTCGAGGCGGCCGTCGAGCGCGGCGACCACGACACCTACGAGGAGGGGCTGAACTCGTGGTCCGACGGGATTCCGCTGGGCCGCGTCGGCGACCCGCGGGAACTCGGCGACGTGGTCGCGTTCCTCGCCAGCGACCGCGCGAGCTTCGTCACCGGGGCCTGCGTCCCGGTGGATGGCGGCCGACTGCGGAGCGCCTGAGCCGCACCCCGCCGGTCACGGCGCAATTTTTGAGGGCGACACCGACGCCGCCACGTCCCCGTGAACCCGCGACCTGAGCGCGAGGTGCTTCGCCACGAAGAGCATCTGGTTGTGAGTGAGAATCACCTCGACGAACACGAGACCGATGAGAATCGGGACCATCCCGAGATACACGAGGTGGCCGGCGTAGAGCGCGTAGCCGATGACGGCGGCGATGGCGGCCATCAGGCCCTGAATCCGCTTCCCTGTTGGTCGATGAGGTCCTGTTTTTCGCTCTGGAGGCACTCGTACTGCGTCAGTAACTGCTCGACGCGCTGACGTCGGTTCGGAATGTGACGGTCGCCCATCCTGTCAGTCCAGCCTAACTACGCGGACAAGAACCGTTCGGTCAGAACATCTCTTTCCGCTTCAGCCGCGAGACGACCTCGCGGACCCGCTGTGCCTTTTCTTTCGGCACGACGAGCACGCGGTCGTCCCACGCGACGACCGCGAGGTCGGAGACGCCGACGAGCGAGACGTTCGCGCCGTCGGTGGCGACCACGTTGTCCGCGGCGTCGACGAACACCGGGTCGTCGCCGAGCGCGACGTTGCCGTCTTCGTCGGCGTCGATGATTCGTTCGAGGGCGTCCCACGAGCCGAGGTCGTCCCACTCGAAGTGGACCGGGACGACCGCCGCGTCGGCGGCGCGCTCCATCACCGCGTAGTCGATGCTGACGGCCTCGACCGCCGCGAAGCCGGCGTCCGTGTCGCCGTCGTCGAGGGCGTCGAGGAGGTGGGAAAGCGGCGAGTCACGCGCGGCGGAAAACAGCGCCTCGGGCGTCCACGCGAACATGCCGGCGTTCCAGAGGTAGCCCTCGTCGACGTAGCGGGCGGCCGTCTCGGCGTCGGGCTTCTCGTGGAACGCGGCGAGATCGCGGTAGTCGCCGCGGTCCGCGCCGGGTTCGATGTAGCCGTAGCCGTCGTCCGGGCGGGTGGGTTCGACGCCGAAGGCGACGAGCGAGTCGGTGTCGGCGGCGACGCGCGCGCCGCGGGTCATCGCCTCGGTGAAGCCGTCGCCGACGTGGTGGTCGCTCGGGAGGACGACGACGACCGGGTCGTCGTACAGCTCGGCGATGCGGTGGGTCGCGTAGACGAGCGCCGGGCCGGTGTCCTTGGCCGCGGGTTCGACCACGACCTCGGCGTCGGGCGCGTGGTCGGCGATGTCGCCGGCGAACGCGGGGCGCGTCGAGACGACGACGTGGTCGGCGAAGTCGGCGCGGGCGACGGTCTCGGCGAGGAGGGAGCGGTCGCCGCCGAGCGGGAGGAACTGCTTGGGCCGGTCGCTCCGGCTCGCGGGGTACAGGCGGGTGCCGGTGCCGCCGGCGAGGACGAGCGCGACGAGTGGTCGGTCCATACGGACCGGTGGCGCCACAGCCTCAAAACCGTACCACGTCGTCACCCCACCGCTCCGACCACGTCGCCGACCATCTCGCCTACCACGTCTCGACTATCCCCTCGCGGATGTCCTCGACACAGCCCCGACAGTCGGGGTGGTCGGGGTCGAAGCAGGCGGGGCGGCCCTTCCCGTCGACGGCGACGGCGCGACGCTCGGCGTGGCGGCGACAGACGATTTTCGCGCGTCCCTCGCCGTCCCGCGGGAGCGAGTGCGCCGAAGACGAGTCGCGGCCGTCCCGATAGGCGCGTTTGACCTCCTCGTAGCGCTTGCCGGCGTTTCGAGCGGCACTGCGAATGATGCTTTCGAGGCGGTCGTCCATGGTGTCGAATGCGTCCCCGAGGCAATCAATTCCTCGCTCGGTGCGACGGTTCTGACGCGCGCTCTCGCGCGACGTTCACTTTCACTGCGGGGTTTGCAACTTTTTATATGAGTACGCATCCAAGCTCGGTATGCCTCCCAATGGAAACCAAGGTGGAGGCGAGGTAGACCATGACTGATTTGCGAACCCACGCGGCTGAGATAGCCGACCAGTTCTCGGACCACCTAGACGTGTCCGCGGACGAAGTCGAAGAACGATTAGAGAGTCTCGTCACCGAGTACCGCGTCCCCGTCGACGAAGCGCGGCGGAGCGTCGTCAACAGTTACCTGGACGAAGCCGGTATCGAGCGCGACGAACTCGCCGGCGGCGCCGGCGGGAACGAACAGACCCTGCTCAACGACATCGACGAAGACGAAAAGTGGGTCGACGTGCGCGCGAAGGTCGTCGAACTCTGGAAACCCCGGAGCGAGTCCGTCGCGCAGGTCGGCCTGCTCGGCGACGACTCCGGGCGGATGAAGTTCATCGCCTTCACCACGTCCGGGCTCCCCGAACTCGAAGAGGGGAAGTCGTACGCGCTCGGCAACGTCGTCACCGACGAGTACCAGGGCAACTTCTCCGTGAAGCTCAACCGGACGACGAGCATCACCGAACTCGACGAGGAGATCGAAGTCGGCGACGACTCGACCAGCGTCGAGGGCGCGCTCGTGGACATCCAGTCCGGGAGCGGCCTCATCAAGCGCTGTCCCGAGGAGGGCTGTACGCGCGTCCTCCAGAACGGGCGCTGTTCCGAACACGGCAGTGTCGAAGGCGAGTTCGACCTCCGCATCAAGGCCGTCGTCGACGACGGCGAGGAGGTCCACGAGGTCATCTTCAACAGAGAGATGACAGAAGAGCTGACCGGTATCGAACTGGACGAGGCGAAGCAGATGGCCATGGACGCCCTCGACACCACCATCGTCGAAGAGGAGATGCGCGGTGACCTCGTGGGGTTCTACTACCGCGTCACCGGCCCGACGCTGGGTCGGTACGTGCTCGCCAACGAAGTCGAGCGGCTGAGCGAGCCTGCGGACGCAGAAGAACTGCTCATCAAAGCGAGGTCGATGTAAATGAGTTCCAACGAAATCCCCACCCGAGAGGTCGCCCGGCGCGTCTTCGCACAGGAGTTCAACGACGCCGGTTACACGTTCAAAGAGTCAGACGACGAGCGCGCGCCCGTCTATCTGTTGCTCCCGACCGGCGAAAGCGCCAACCGCGTCTTCCTCGTCGGCACGCTGACCGAGAAGGAAGACGTCGGCGAGGACAACGAGTACTGGCGCGGCCGCATCGTCGACCCGACGGGGACGTTCTTCGTCTACGCCGGCCAGTACCAGCCCGAGGCCGCCAGCGCGCTCCGTGACCTCGACGCGCCCGCCTACGTCGCGGTCGTCGGCAAGCCGCGGACCTACGAGACCGACGACGGCAGTATCAACGTCTCCGTCCGCCCCGAGTCCATCACCGAGGTCGACGCGGCCACGCGCGACCGCTGGGTGACGGAAACCGCGGCCAAGACGCTCGACCGCATCGCGGCGTTCGACGACGAGGGCGACGAGTACGCCCGGATGGCCCGCGAGCACTACGACCTCGACCCCGAGGAGTACAAGCGCGCCGCCATCGCCGCGCTCGAAAGCCTCGAACAGGCCGACGAACTGAGCGCGTAAGCGAACACGCCGGCCGCGACCCGCGCGTCAGCGGGACGCACACCGGCCGCCGAACGCGCCGACGCCGACTGACGGCCGATTTCCACCGTCACACGCCCCTTTTTGCGACGAATCGCGACGCCCGAGACCCCTCGTCTGACGAACCATTAAGTGGCCTCACCACGGACCGAGAAATATCATGGGCAACAAGAACAAGACCATCTCGTTTCGCGTCAACGAAGACGCGTTCGAGACCCTTCGGGAGATCGCCGAGGAGCGGGACATCTCCCTGTCCGCCGTCTTCCGCGACTACGTGGACACGTTAGTTGCCCACGACGGTCAGGTGCAGGTCGTCCCCAAACACGAACTCGAAAAACTGCGCGAGGGCGAAGACGAGTCGTTCCCGCCGACCGTGGAGGTCCCCAAGAGCTTCATCCGCGAGCACGAGCGCCTCGAACTGGAGGCCGAACACCTCCGCGAACAGCTCGAAGAGCACAAGGGCTACGTGAACTACCTGCGCGAGCAGGTCGAAACCGACCACGACGACGTCGAGGAGGTCATCCAACTGGAGGACCTCGATACCGGCGACGAGCCGTCGTTCCGCCTCGGCTAAGCGTCCCTCCCGTCCGTCTGCGGCGTTCTCTCTTACCGATTCATTCAGCGAGGACCGACGAGGTCCTGCTTCGCCCGCCGCGCCTCGTCCTGCATCTCCCGGTCGCCTTCCACGTCCGCGAGCGCCTCGACGGATTCGAGCGTCCGGACCGAGTCGTCGAGAAACGAGAGCACGTCGCCGGGATAGGCGTACACCATGTAGTCGTCGCTCATCACGTCGACGATGGCGTCGGGGCCGAGACCCTGCGCGCGGAGTTCGAGCAGGTACTCGATGAACTGGCGCTCGGGGTAGCCGGTGTAGATGTCGTCTGAGTTCTCGCAGTCGAGGAAGTCCTGCGCGAAGTCGAGCAGGCGGTCGCGGGTGGCGTCGTCCACCTTGGCGAGCCCCTCGCCGGAGTAGAGGATTTCGAGGGTCGCACCGCTGAAGACGCGCTTGGGGATGTTCGTATCCAGTTGCGAGACGATCTGGCGGTGGTTTTTGAGATAGATCTTGTCCGTGATAGCCACTGCTACCCGCGACTTCGAGCCACCGCGGCAAAAGCGTCCCGCTCGCCGGCGCGGGTGGTCGGTGGGGGCAACCTCTGTTACGTACTGTCATTCCGGGACCGTAGCGTAACGTATTTTAGTCGTAGCGGATTAGGAAGGGTTGCAACGTGTCCGGGTTGGGGTAGTGGACTATCCTTCAGCCTTGTGGAGGCTGAGACGCGGGTTCAATTCTCGCACCTGGACCTCTTCTTTACATTTCGACCGGTGAGCGCCGCGTAGCGGGCGCGAACCCGTTCTCGAAATGTACTGTGAGGGGCGACTGCGAGAATTGAGTCAGGGAGCAACTTGTTGCGACCGAGGTTCAATTCTCGCACCTGGACCTCTTCTCTACATTTCGACCGGTGAGCGCCGCAATCGAAAGAGGAGCACCGCGCATCGCCCACCAGACCCAAGTGTGCCACACACTAACATTCATCGTGGGATGAGAACCCAACTCCGCGCGGACAACTCGGTGTTCGACCGCATCCGCGACGCGATACTTAACCGCGGCGACCCGGAGGACAACGAAGACCCCGTCGGCCCCACGGTACCGACGGGCTGACCGGTCGCTCCGCAGAGTCGTCGTCGGTTCACCCCGCTTTTCCGCGAGCCGGTGCTCGAACCGCCGGGAGCGAAGCGGCCCGTCCGGAAGCGTCGAGACGACCGTCGTCGCCGACAACCCGAAGGGAACACGCCGGAAACGGGCAGGTCTTTCTTCCGGGCGTCATACGGCCCAGCCATGCAGGTCGCCATCCTCACCGTCGGCAACGAACTGCTCGCGGGGGACATCGAGAACACGAACGCGACGTGGTTAGCTCGGCGGCTCACCGAGGGCGGGGCGACGGTCGCGCGGATTCAGACGGTCCCCGACGACCACGAGGTCATCGCCGAGACGGTCGCCGACTGGGCGGCCGCCTTCGACGCGGTCCTCGTCACCGGCGGCCTCGGCGGGACGCCGGACGACATCACGATGGAGGCCGTCGCCGCCGGGCTCGACCGGGCGTTCGTCGTCAACGAGGAGGCCGAAACGCAGGTCGAAGCGACCATCGCGGCGATTCTCGAACGCCGACCGGACATCGACTTCGACCTCGAACCCGAGTGGTACGCCTCGATGCCCGCCAACGCCGAGGTGCTTCCGAACGAAGAGGGCCTCGCGCCCGGCTGTCGGGCGGGGAACGTCTACGTCTTGCCGGGCATCCCCACGGAGATGAAGCCGATGTTCGAGTCCATCGCCGAGCGGTTCGCCGGCGACGTTCGGTCGCGGGTGGTGTACGCCGACGCGCCGGAGGGGGCCGTCGCCCGCGAACTCGGTGTCGTCACCGAGCGCTTCGGCGTGGGCGTCGGGAGCTATCCCAACAGCGGCGGGCCGACGCGAATCAAACTCACCGGCGGCGACCCGGCGGCGCTCGACGAGGCGATGGCGTGGTTCCGGTCGAACGCGACGGTCGACCTCTACGAGAGCGAGGCGGCCGTGATGGCGGCGCGCGAAGCGGAGACGGACGGCGAGTAACCGAACCAGCGGGCGGCTGGCCGGTCAGCGGAGTTGTGCGAGACTGGCGTCGGCGCGGGGCATGGCGTCGAGCGACCCGCGACTGCGGATGATGTTGAAGGCGGTGACGAGGTCCGACCGGGAGACGAGGCCGACGAGTTCGCCCGCCTCGTCGACGACCGGGAGGCGGCCCACGCCGCGCTCCTGCATGAGGGCGATAGCGTCCATCGCGTCGGCGTCGGGGGTGATGGTCGTCAGTTCGTCGCTCATGATGTCGTCGACGCGGAAGGCGTCGCGCTCGACCTCCTTGACGCCGCGGGCGTCGTCGAGAGTGACCATGCCGACGAGGTCGCCGTTTCTGAGGACCGGGTAGCCCGTGTGGCGCTCGACGAACATGCGTTCGAGGAGTTCCGCGACGGAGGTCTTCTCGTCGACCACGTCGAGGTTCTCGCGGCCGGTCATGATGTCGCGGACGACCACGTCTTGGAACGTCGCCTTGAGGACGGTCTGTTGGGCCTCGCCGGACGCGCCCATGTAGATGAAGAAGGCGAGCGCGACGAGAAACAGGTTGAAAAACAGGCCGAACAGGCCGAGCAGGAACGCGAACACCTTGCCGACCTCGGCGGCCATCTGCGTCGCTTTCGCGTGCGGGCGGTTCCGCGCGAGGAGCGCCCGGAGGACGCGCCCGCCGTCCATCGGGAAGCCGGGGAGCATGTTGAACACGGCGAGCGAGACGTTCACCAGCGCGAGGTAGCCGAGGACGAACTGCGCGGGGGCCTGCGACGCGGGGAGCAACAGGAAGCCGGCGTAGGAGACGACGCCGATGGCGACCGAGACGAGCGGGCCGGCGACGGCGATGGTGAACTCCTGTTTCCAGTCTTCGGGTATCTCCTTGAACCGGGCGACGCCGCCGAAGAGCCAGAGCGTGATGGACTCGATTTCGTAGCCGTAGCGCATGGCGACGAGCGAGTGGCCGAACTCGTGGAGCAGAACGCCGGCGAACAGGCCGATGGCGGCCGCGCTCCCGAGCACCCACTGCATCGACCCCGCGGAGATGGCCGCGCCGTCGATGCTCGCGCCGAAGAGGTCGTTGACGATGAGCGCGAGATTCGTCACGTCCGAGCCGATGAGCCACGCGAAAAGCGGGAGAACGATGAGGAACGTGAGGTCCAACTTTATCGGGATGCCGAAGACGCTACCGATGCGGATTCCTCGCATACCCGTAGTAACCCCGGAGGGGCCTTAAGCAGTCAGGGCGGGGAGACGGGGAAATGCTTACGCGGGCGGGCAATCCACGGAGAGATATGAGCGATTCCCGACCGGAGCCGGTGGTCAAACGGAGCGCGGACATCGAGTACGAGGCGGTCGGCGCGGCCGACGGGATGTCGAAGGGCGTCCTCGTCTCCGAGGCCGACGGCGCGCCGAACTTCGCCATCCGGCGGTTCGTCCTCGATTCGGGTGCGTCGGTGCCGAAACACACAAACGAGGTCGAACACGAGCAGTACGTCCTGTCGGGGCGATACGTCGTCGGCATCGGCGACGAGGAGTACGAGGTCGAAGCCGGCGACTCGCTTTTGATTCCCGCCGGCGTCGTCCACTGGTACCGAAACGAGTCCGACGAGGAGGGGTCGTTCCTCTGTGCGGTCCCCAACGGCGACGACGCCATCGAACTCGCCGGCGACGCCGACGCCTGAGCGCGGCCGGCCGTCGGTGGCCCTCGGGGGCCGGGAGCGAGGAGACACGGTACGAAGCCGCGTGCGGGTCGCTATCGAATCTGAGCGGTCGCAGGCGAATCGCTGAAATACCACGTCGCCGTAGCAGGCACCGTGTCTAAACAGGTCACCCGCGTCGACACGCTGTTTCTCCACCAGACGGGAGACGACTACCTCGTCGTCGCCCGCCGGGACGGAAAGCGGGTGCTCCGCGGCAAGCTCGAACTCAAAGAGACGAACGCGGGGCCCCGACCCCTGCGCTTTCTGGTGACGCGGAAGGGAGAGGACTCGCCGCGCGACCCGAGCCAGTTCGTCGAACTCGCCCGGTCGGCCGCCCGCATCCGCATCTCGCAACAGACGCCGAAAGACGGCCGCGACGAGCTAAAGGAGATGCTCGACGGCTACCAGCTCGAGGCGCTGACGGTGCGGACCTGCCGCCGCTGTGCCGTCAACGGTCGGTACTCGCCCATCACCGACGACACGGCCATCAAGGCCGAACACGAGCACATCTGCCGCGACTGCGCCGTCAAAGAGCTGGAGGGAGAACTCTCCTTCGCCGGCGGCCTCACGCAGGCGGCCCAAGAGCGCTTGGAGGAACTGCTGTACGAGACGGGCGACCTGACCCGCATCACGAACTTACTGCAGGGCGAGTTGGACCCCGACCTGACGAAGTTCGACACCATCAGCGCGACGACGGAGGACGTGGAACTGGTCGAGACGAGCACGCTCGACCTCCACCCGAACCTGAAGTCGATGCTGACAGACCGCTTCGACACCCTGCTCCCCGTCCAGAGCCTCGCCATCGACAACGGCCTGCTTGACGGCGACGACCAGCTCGTCGTGAGCGCGACGGCGACCGGGAAGACGCTCGTCGGCGAGCTCGCCGGCATCAACCGGATGCTGAACGACGACGGGAAGATGCTGTTTCTCGTCCCGCTGGTCGCGCTCGCGAACCAGAAGCACGAGGACTTCAAGGAGCGCTACGGCCACCTCGGCAAGGTGACCATCCGCGTCGGCGCGAGCCGAATCAACGACGACGGCAACCGATTCGACCCGAACGCCGACGTCATCGTCGGCACCTACGAGGGCATCGACCACGCGCTCCGGACGGGCAAGGACCTCGGCGACATCGGCACGGTCGTCATCGACGAGGTCCACACCCTGAAAGAAGAAGAGCGCGGCCACCGCCTCGACGGGATGATAGCCCGCCTGAAACACTACTGCGAGGCCCGCGCGAAGCGCCGCGAGAGCTACGGCGGCGCGCAGTGGATTTACCTCTCTGCGACCGTCGGCAACCCGAAGTGGCTCGCACAGAACCTCCGGGCGAACCTCGTCGAGTACGAGGACCGCCCCGTCCCCATCGAGCGCCACGTCACCTTCGCGGACGGGCAGGAAAAGCCCCGCATCGAGAACCGCCTCGTGCGGCAGGCGTTCGACTCGAAGTCCTCGAAGGGCTACCGCGGCCAGACCATCATCTTCACCAACTCCCGGCGGCGGTGTCACGAAATCGCCCGGAAGATGGACTACAACGCCGCGGCGTACCACGCCGGCCTCGACTACGGCCAAAGAAAACGCGTCGAGCGACAGTTCGCCAATCAGGACCTCGCGGCCGTCGTGACGACCGCCGCGCTCGCCGCCGGCGTCGACTTCCCGGCGTCGCAGGTCATCTTCGACACGCTGGCGATGGGCATCGAGTGGCTCTCCGTACAGGAGTTCAGCCAGATGCTCGGCCGCGCCGGCCGCCCCGACTACCACGACAAGGGCGTCGTCTACCTGCTCGTCGAACCCGACGCCAGCTATCACAACACGATGGAGATGACCGAAGACGAGGTCGCGTTCAAGCTCCTCAAAGGCGAGATGGAGGAGGTCCGCACGGTGTACGACCAGTCCTCGGCGGTCGAGGAGACGCTGGCGAACATCGTCGTCGCCGGCAAGAAGGCGAAGGCGCTCAACAGCCGGATGCTCGGCGAGGTGCCGACGACCCACGCGGTCGGCAAACTCTTGGAGTGGGGCTTCATCGACGGGCTGGACCCGACGCCGCTCGGCCTCGCCGTGACCCGGCAGTTCCTCTCGCCGAGGGAGGCGTTCGCCATCCTCGACGGTATCCGGAAGGGGTCGTCGCCGTACGAAATCGTCGCCGACCTCGAACTCGACGAGGAGGGCCGGTAGCGACCGGCGCGCTCGGCCGAGGCTGATATTCCGAATCCCGCACGCTTTTTGGCCGCCGATACATCGATGACCGCGTGGTAGCGATAACGCCGGACATCCTCGTCGTCTTCGCCGTCATCCTCGTCGCGCTGGCGTTCTTCGCGACCGAGCCCGTCCCGGTCGACGTGACGGCCATCGGCGTGATGGTGTCGCTGATGCTGATTCAGCCCGCCTCCGAGGCGCTCGCCTCGGCGGGGATGCTCGGCGCGCCAATCGTCCTCTTCGAGTCCTACCCCGGCGACGCCCTCTCGGGGTTCGCCAACACGGCGACGCTGACCGTCCTCGCGATGTTCATCCTCAGCGAGGGCGTCCAGCGGACCGGCATCATCCAGCTTCTCGGCGCGAAGATATCGACGTTCACCGGCGACAGCGAACTCCGGCAACTCGGCGCGACCGTCGGCGTCGTCGGTCCCATCTCCGGCTTCATCAACAACACCGCCGCGGTCGCCATCTTGCTCCCGATGGTGACGGACCTCGCCGACCGCGGCCAGACCTCCCCCTCGAAGCTCCTCTTACCGCTGTCGTACGCGTCGATGTTCGGCGGCATGCTGACGCTCATCGGCACGTCGACCAACATCCTCGCCAGCGACGTCTACTCGCGCATCACCGGCGAAGCGCCCTTCACGATGTTCGAGTTCACCGCGCTCGGTGCGGTGGTCATGGCCGTCGGCATCGTCTACCTCATGACAATCGGCCGGCGGCTCACCCCGGCGCGCATCGAGCCGCGGCGGGACCTGACCGAGGAGTTCGAGATGGCGGAGTACCTGACCGAGGTCGTCGTCCGCGAGGACTCCCCGCTCGTGGGCCAACAGGTCCAGCGGGCGCTCGTCGAGACGGATTTCGACGTGGACCTCCTTCAGCTCATCCGCGGCGAGAGCGTCTTCCTCGAACCGCTCGGCCCGAAGGAGATTCAGCCGGGGGACGTGTTCACCCTCCGGACCGACCGCAACACGCTCGTCGAACTGCTCGACGTGGAGGGCCTCGACCTCGTGCCGGCGACCGTCACCGAAGACGAACTCGAACTCGCCGACCGCGGCCAGAACCTCGTCGAAGTCGTCGTCGCGCCGGGGTCGGCGCTGGTCGGCGAGTCGCTCGCCTCGGCGAGTTTCAGACAGCGGTACGACGCGACCGTGCTCGCGCTCCGCCGCGGCGGCGAACTCATCCGCCGGCGGATGGACAAACTCCCGCTCCGCGTCGGCGACACGCTTCTCGTGCAGGCGACCGTCGAGAGCATCGAGCGCCTCGACAACAACCGCAACTTCATCGTCGCCCAGGAAATCGAGCGCCACGACTACCGCGAGTCGAAGATTCCGGTCGCCGTCGGCATCGTCGCCGGCGTCGTCGCGCTCGCCGCACTCAACTTCCTGCCCATCGTCGTCGCCGCGCTCCTCGGCGCGCTCGCCATGGTCGCCACGAAGTGCCTCCGCCCGACGGAGCTGTACGACGCCGTCCAGTGGGACGTCATCTTCCTGCTCGCGGGCGTCATCCCGCTCGGCATCGCGATGGAGAACTCCGGGGCCGCGGAACTCCTCGCCGAACTGGTCGTGATGAGCGGCGAGTTCCTCCCCCTCATCGCGGTCCTCGGGGTGTTCTACTTCGTGACGGCGCTCCTGACGAACGTCATCTCGAACAACGCGAGCGTCGTGCTCATGATTCCGGTCGCCATCGAGGCCGCGACGACGCTCGGCGCCGACCCGTTCTCGTTCGTCCTCGCGGTCATGTTCGCGGCGTCGACGGCCTTCATGACGCCCGTCGGCTACCAGACGAACCTGTTCGTCTACGGTCCCGGCGGCTACAAGTTCACGGACTACATCCGCGTCGGCGGCCCGCTCCAGTTGCTTCTCGGGGTCGTGACGACCATCGGCGTCGCACACTTCTTCCCCCTGACCTGACGGGGCGGAACGAAACCCTTTACTCCGCGACGGGGAGAGTCGTATGTGCGGGACCGTGGGTTAGCCTGGTATACTTCGGGCCTTGGGTGCCCGTGACCCCGGTTCAAATCCGGGCGGTCCCATACCCATTAAGGCTGAATCGGCCGTTCTTGCCGGTTCTGACGGCCGTTTGAGGTGGTCGGCATGATGCTACTCGAGTCCCAGAGCGACGCGAGTAGCTGTCGGCACTGCGGGTCACACGTCACCCGCGATTTCCGTCGGGTCTACGGCGATTCTAACAACCACGTTCACCGCTGCCGCGAGTGTGACACGCTCATTCGTCTGCAGAGCGGGTCGGCCGCTGGTCTCTCTGTCTCGGTTCCAGACCCACAGCACGCGGGCGGTCGGCACGGTGGTAACCCGGAGCGGTGGCAATGACGGTTCGCTGTCCATCTTGCAGCCGCGACAGCGACTGTCTCTTCCGCTGTGAATACTGCGGCCACGATCTCGCGGAGGAGAACCGGCGATGAGTTCCGTCGCGAGCGCGCCGCACGAGACGCGTGGTAATCTCCTCTACGGAGAGTACGGGTCATCGCCGTACTGGGCGGTTCGCCAGCTGTACAACCACATCGACGGCGGTATCTCGAAAATCGAGATCGAGGTACCTCGCTTCAAGGAGGACGGAACCGAGACATGGGAAGTCTCGATGGGGTTCCACCAGTCGGGTCTCTCCCCGCGAGAGGCAGACACGGTGAACTCGCTTCTCGAGTACGACATCAACGCGTACGGTGAGGGAGAGCGGAAGCTCCCGGTCTGTGTACAGCCGCGTCTCGCGTGGTCTGACGAGAACCGGCCTGACAGCGTCCCTGCGACGCTCGGGCCTGCTACGAACGTCAAACTACAGAACGTGGTCAACCTCGAGTTAGACGAGATTCCACACGTCTTCAAGTGGGTGATGCGCCGCGTCTGTGAGAAAGTCGGGTTCGACTGGTCGCGCAAGTACTTCGCCGAAGAGCCGCACAAGTTCTCGACGATAACTCAGCACGAGCGGTATCTTCGAATCGACCGCGATCAGGCGAAGAAACTGGTTCGGCGCGACGGCGTCTTCATGCGGTTGTTCATGCTCTCGGCCGATATCGAGGGCTCGCACGTCGTCTACGATTCGAACAACGAGGACGTGGTCGGCTACAACCACCAGCTCCGGCTTGATCGGTCGGCGATCACCGAACTGTTCCCGAACAGCCAGCACCGTCCTCGAGGATTACAGCTGAAGCACTACCATCCGAAGCACGTTCGCGAGAGCGCTAACGGTGATCCGCTGTACCACCCGAAGCTCGGTGCGCTGTACAAAAAGAACTTGAACCGCGATCAGGCTGTCGCGTGGAGCGACCGGCACGATCTGGTCGGCGACCTGGAAGAGAAATTGCTGAACGTCCTTTCGTGGGCGGACGTCCCGACTCGACCCGGCATGTGGTTCGTCGCCGACGACCACTTCAGCGCGGTCGCGTCCGACCGGACTATCGCGCTGTGGGATGACCCGACGCCGCAGATCGAAGCGTCTCAGGAGTCGGTCATCATGCGCACGCTCTCGCGACTCGCTGATTCAGACAGAGACGTGCTCAAGCACCTCGCAGTAACCGATGGAGGCACACCTGTCGGTGAACTCGAGGACGGAACCGGCTGGTCTTCCACGACGATATACCGCGTCCTCCGGCGACTCTCGGGACTCCTCGAGAATGACGGTGGAGTCGTGAAGTGGGTCTCCTCGAAGATCGCGCAGGAAGTGCGCGAGCTGGTGAGCATCGCGGACGACGTGGTAGACTCGGTAGCTGGTCGCATCGAGAACGTGCTGAACGTCGACCCGCGCGACCTGGAGCGGTCCGGCCGCGCACTACAGAACTGGCTGAACCGCTACGGTGCCGAAGTCGTCGCCGGGATGGACGACCGCGATGACCGCGTTCGGATTCGTATCCGGACGGTTCTCACTCAGTCGAAGAACTCCGCGGCGACGGGCGAGTATCTGCCCGACGTGCTCGAAGAGGGCTACAGCGCGTGGTGTGACGCCGGACTCGACTCTCGGCGGTTCCTCAACGCGATTGTGACCTATGACCGGGCGTACGGTCCCGTGCAGAACACGGTCGCTCAGAAGCACCTGTAGCCGGTGGCCGTCTGAGTGGCAACACTCTCGGTCGGTCTCTTCTTTTATATACTACACCGCTGTTTTCGCCCGAAGCCTGTTTTCGGGTGGAGTCTCGATTCTCCGTGAGCGGCCGCGCTCGAGGAGATCGGGCGGGTACTGTTTTCGTCCGGTGGGACAGCCCCCTTAGGGAGTGTGACTAACGTCACAACTGTGAAAAAATAACCCTCCGCCCCCGCAACTCCAGTTGACGCAAGCGAAAGGATGGTGCGAAGCGCCGCACGAAAAATTGGAGTCTACCTGTGTGGATATAGTCGAATTTGAGTAAGGCATGTAGAGATTCCTCTTCCACGTATCGTCATTATCAGTCGGGTCGTGAATAGGTGTTCTCCGAAAAGTCTTACATCATGGTCGCATACTTCCTAAGTAACCTATGAGCGACGCACCCGGGATTCCAAAAGTCGCATTCCTATTCTGGGTGATATTTGGGGGCCTACTTACTGCACAAGGCCTCATCCACGGAGTCGCTATGCTGCCGGTAGTTACAGGAGCATACTTTATCGAGCCAACTACTCTTCCATTTGTGGTATTCGCCGGTTTTGGATGGGTTCTATATCATGCAGTAGACAGCGTGAACATCATTGCGCGACTCACAGATGATCAGTTGCAGTACCTCGTTCAGCAACTCGAAAAAGAAGGATTAGGGAAGGTGGGGATAGCCTCAGCGATATACGTTAATGTTGTAGTAGGGTTCGGAGCGCTAATCGGATATGCTATCGCGACTCTGAGTGGTGTAGGAGTCATCGGCATATTGATCGCAGTTATTTACCCCAATGCTGACCTGAGATATGGACTTCGTTATCCCACTCCAGGGGCTATTAGCCTGAAATTAACAATCAAAATACTCCACGCATTTGGAATCCTCCGGAATGTAAGTGCTGAGTCCGTACTTAGTGGGCTGGTGCCAGATCTTACGCCGAGGGACCAAACTCTGTCCCCGTAGAGAGAATACATCTTAATCTCATCCAAGAAGGGGTAATAACCAAGACCCACACGATGGGAAGCGGAAACTGGAGTTCTGGTACACCTGGCAAGGCAGATAGACTGATACCATAGAGTTCAGCTACAACAAAAAGGAACAGTCCAGTTGGCAAGCCGATCATCAAAAGTGCTTCAATAGCACTCTTAGCCCAAAATCCAACGATTTTCTTGAGAAGGCTCGTTTGGCTAAATCTCCACGATAAAATCAGCTCCTGGACGTTCATTAATTACCTCACAAAGTATTGAACTAGAAGACATATTCAAACTTGTCTATCTTGTGTGAGGTTCATCTCAGGGGTGTGTCTCTTTTACGAAATTGTAGTCCAAGTAACGATCCACGGTAAAAGCAGATATCAGCCGAATATTTTCCACGGGTGAATTTTTACTTGCTCCGAGTCACGGTGTCCACCCGAACTATAGAACCGCAGCTGTAGCGACGAGGCTTCGACTGAGCGCATATTTCGAACCCGAATACCGCCACCGGCAGACCCACCGGTAGCTGAATAGAGAACGAACACATACAGACCATCTTCTCTCTGTAGCCGAGCATGATAGTCCTCGAACACACGAAATCGACCGATCTTCCCACTTCTCCGGTTCATCATAGCACTCTTCACTTCTACAGGTCGGGCATCCTCAGTCACAGCATCCTGCCAAGACGAGTGCGCAGGTTCGAGACCGTACCTCTGTCGAGCAGCACGCTCAGCGAGTGCGCCGTAATGAGCTGCTTTCTTACTTCGATTCCTCATGACCTTTGACCCACCACATCTTCGCGTCGATCCCCTCGACGACAGAGAGTAATTTTCTGGTTCAACCGGGGTCGGACCACCACCGGGGGCAGCCAGCGGCGCATCAGTAGATAAGTAATTATACGCCGTCCGGGGGGTCGATAGTGGTGGCGACTGCTGGAAGTCACCGCCGTCACTCGAAATCACTCTCCGGACTGCTTACGATGTCTCGATGATCGCCACGTTTCCACTCGCGGACGCGGTTCCCGACCCATGAATCTCCGAAACTGACGAGTTCGGCCGCGTCAGGATAGCTCATCCCGTTTTCTTCATCCCACGGCTTGCACGCTTTGATCACGGTCGCCACGGCGGACTCCCATCGAATCTGGTTCGGGTCTGGCGAGTCGTCCTGGTCGTCGTCACCGCCGTCGAGCGTCACCGAGAAGTGAGACGCTTCGTGTTCATCGTACTTCTCACGCGTATCCGTGACGCCGGTGAACTCGGCGGCTTCCTCGAACGAGTCTGCGCCACCCTCGGAGTCGAGGAAGACAACGCGGCCGGGGTCGTTCCGAGTCGGTTTGACGAACGCACCCGATGCGAGTCGGCGAATCTCGGCGGCGGTGTCCTTTCTCGTGTGTCCGATGAGCAGAACGGAGCCGCGCTTCGCGTAGGTATCGCCGTCCTCCTTCTTGCGGACGTATTTCAGCGACTTCACGAACTCGTCGGTGATCGCTGCCTCAGCTCCTCGAGACGTGAGCGACTGCCCCGCCTCGTCGATTAGCTGTAGCACTTGTCCATCAGTCGAACCCATCGCGTCGAGCATCGAGCCGGAAGATGTCGTCACCCGGTCTGCGCCGTCCCATGCGACGTTTGCAAGGACGGTGCCGCCGGTGAGAGAACCGAAGACGCGCGCCACGTCGAGCGCGAATGCAGTCTTCCCAGCGCCCGGCGGACCGAGAACGAGATAGATCGCACCTTCGTCGGCGAGTCGTTTCGCCGCCTCGACGATAGCCTCGGAACCGTCCCGCTTCTGGTTGGTGAGTCCGACCATGCCCTGGAGTTGTGAGACGTTCCCCTCGCGGTACGCACGGTCAGCCATCGACGTTGCGGCCGACCGGACGACGTGCCGACCGACGTGAGTCTCGAGAAAGTTCTTGCCGCGCTCCTCGTAGATCGAGCAGTACCGATTCAGAAAGTTGAGTACGTCGGGATCGTCGATCATCCCGGCGAACTCACGAATGTACTCGTTGCTCTTGTCACGGAGAGCACCTCGCAGGAACTCGCGTCCCTGTGCTGCGGCGTAGACAGCCGAATCACCCTGTTTGCGTCCGCTCATCGGTGACCACCGTCGTTAACGAGCGGGTCGGTGGGAACAGGCTCAAGCGCATCATCGGCGAGGTCGTCATCGAGAACCATCCCGAGACCATCGCCCCAGTCGTTCTGGTTGTCGTCCTGGTCGCCCGCGGCCTCGAGGAGATCACGGAGGTCACCGTTCTGCAGCCGGCCGGGACGGAGTTCTTCGGGGAGTTCGGACGTGATGATCTCGTCGACCGTCGGCTGGTCGGTGATCATCGGTGCCGATGGGTCGAGCGCGGCGTTCTGTGCCTCCATCGTATCGTGCTTCACTCTCCTCACGATAGCCGGAAGCGCCTGTCTGAGTTCCTGTCCTCTCCGCGCCGCCGGTTCGAGATCGCCGCGAAGCTCTCCAACTACGTCGAGAACGTCGTCCGTATCGTGCCGCCCCACGAGTGACGAACCGGGGAGGGAACGCCGCCACGTACCAACTGCGACGTTCGAGGATGCATCATACGCGTAGCACTCGTACACATCGCCGTGAGCCTGCTCGTGTGGATACAGCGGCCCCCACTCGACCTGCATCTCTGCGAACTTGTCCGGGGACAGAGACCAGCACGCCAGCGGGTCGTCGCTGTTCGCGTTCACCTGTACGAGACGCACCCGCGGTGGGTCGGGGAGGAGATCGTTGATCTTCCCCGTCGCGAACAGCGCACCGATTCCAGCGATGACGAGACCCGACGCGGCGAGTGGTGCCCACTCGGGGAATTGATACCCGCCGAAGTAGGCGAGAACAGCGCCCACACCGCCGAGCTTCACCCAGTCGTTCACCATTCCCGCTCAACCTCCAGTTGCTTCTCGTCGCGCTTCTTGCGAACCCACAGGAAGGTCCCACCGGCCGCGGCGACCGCCGTCGACGCGAGAAGTGTCTGGACTGTCCCGTACTCGACGGGCGGGTTTCCAGCCTTGATCGCGTCGGAGCGGATAGCAACGATGCCGTCTGCGTTGCTCGAAGAGACGGTGATTGCCGACGCGTCGCCGACCGATTCGGCGCGGAACTTGACGACGGTCGTTCCGGGGGTCAAGGTCATGCGTCGGACGCGGGCTTTCCCGGCAGCTGCACCGTCTCCCTCGGAAAGAATCCGAGAGAGTTCACCAGCGTCGGTGATGGCGATCCGTGTCGGGATGTCAGCCTCGACGACGAGCGAGAACGTCCCATTCGAGAACGACCACGATTTGATTCGCGTCGTCGGAGAGAGTTCGATAGTCTGAGTTGCTTCGGGCGTGCTTGGTGCGGCGGTCGCTGTCCCGTTCATGGAAGACTGCGCGGCGGCCGTGCCGACGAGTGCGGGCGATACGACTGCGATGAGCATGATGACTGTGAGGATGATTCGGCGCATTAGTGTCCGAAAGATGGGTTGGTCGGTGGTCGATGCTACTCGCGCATAATGACGATAACAGCGACAGCAACGAGGGCGATGAGGGCCTTGTTCTCGGTCGTGAGCGGCGGGATTCCGCCGCCACCACCCCCGACCGATGCCTCTCGCGCTTCGATTTCGGCACGGAGTTCCGTTAGTTGACGTTGCATCTCCAGCAACTCCGAGGTGTTCGCCGTCTGGTAGACGTACTTGGTGGTGTTCTGTGTCTGAATCTTCGTGCCGTCCTTCGAGACCATCCCGTTGATTGTGAAGTCGGTGTTGTCGTCGAAGTCGATTTTCCTCCCGTCGGAAGCGGCGAGGAACACCGGTCCAGTGATGTTGGAGGTGTTGTACGTCGTGTTCGCGGTCCACGCGCCGCCGGGGGCACTTCGAGCAAGCACGAGGCCCTGATACGTCTGGCCTTGATAGGTGACGTTCATCAGCCCCGACGAGTTGAGGTTGGGCGTGTCGAAGCCCATCAGCGCGAGCGCGGCGGTCGAAGAGTAGAGCGACGAGTTATCTCCCGTCTCTGTTCCGTACTCGAACATCGCCGTATTCGCGCTGATAACGTCGGATGCGTTGATTTCGCCGGATTCGAAGTCGTCGTAGGTGGCATTGACGAAGTTGTCTGCCTCAGATTGGAGGTTGTCGTTGAGGGTCTGGAACCGAGGCCACGTATTGTAGTAATAATAGAAATCGGAGGCCTGAAGCTGGTCGTAGCTGGCATCTGGTCCCTTGATGAACGCCCCTGCGAGGTTGCCTGAGTAGTCGATGTTGGTTATGCCGATAGTCCCACTTGCGTCAGGACCGTTTCCATTCTCGACACGCCACAAGTGTGCTTGACGGGTAGACCCATTCACAAGCGTCAGGGTCTGGCTCTCGACAGATGCAGGAAACGACCGGTCTGGGTTTGTATCACCGGGGTCGTTGAACGTGATGTAGCCAAGCGAACCAGTCGAGATTCCATCCTCTTGCTCCGCCTGTTGGTAGAGCGTCCAAATCTGTCCCTGCGAAACATTCCATTGCTCGATGAAGTTGATTTGTCTTGTGGCGTAGTAATCGGCTATCGCTTCTTTCGCGGCTACTCTCGCTTGTGCCTTTGAAGAACCGTTTTCATACGCTTCAGCGACAGCAACTTGGGCCTTCATCCATGCGACAGACTGCGAATCGTTGAGGTAGTTCCCATACGTAGATTTGAATACCTCCTCCTGAGCTTTCACCGAAGTACCCGCACTATAGATGTCGGTCTTCGTTTGATTCGCGTCGGACTGTTCCATCTCCTCGATGGCGCTGTTCACCTGATACCGCGTCGAACACGGGTTGTCTGCGTTCCCATCGAACGGCTGGAAGTTGAGAATATCGTAGATAAACCCGTCGAGCGTCGAACACTGGTCTCCGGTCGCGGCCCCGACAGGGGCGACGGTCGAAGTCGTGATGAGCATCCCGACGAGCGCGAGGGCGGCCGTCTGTTTGCCCATGACCTTGACCCCGCGAGGGGCGGCGTCGAGCAGGGAGACGTGCGGCCGCCAGTCCATCATCGACACTCGGAGAGCGACGAAGACGGCGGCGACCAGTCCGACCGCGAGGGCGGCCGGCGTCTCACCGTGGACCCCGGCGAGGTAGGCGGCGGCCACCGAGAGACCAACGGCGGCATAGGTCGATGCAAGTCGGAGCATCAGAAGTCAGTCCTCCTTGAGCGCGAGATAGCCGCCGATTCCGACGACTGCAATCGCACCGATTCCGATACCACCGGAGGAGCCACCGAAGAAGCCGCCACCGGACGAGACTGCCGCGACCGTCCCCACGTCGAGGGCAGACGAGTCAATCGCCGATGCAGTCCCGAGCACTTCGACGCGGTAGGTCGAGACGTTCGTCGGGTCGAGGGCATCGAACTCGTAGAGTTCGGTTGTCCCGTCCGCTGCAGAGATCTGCACGCGGTCGACTTCGGTCTCGTTACCGTCAGCGTCGACTTCGAAGACCGCGACTTCGACGGGTTCGGAAGCAGTCGCGGTGTCGTTGTCCAACTCGACGTAGAGACTCCGCGTGTCGTTCGTCACGTCGATGGTCTGGTTTGCGAGCGAGTCGTTGCCGACGCTCGTGAAGTTCGCTGAGTCGGTCGTCACAGTCGCTGCACCGAGACCGACGAAGGCGACTGCGGCGACAGCTGCGACCAGAAGACCGACGAGCGCGAGGGTTGCGCTGCCGCGCCTCACGACTCGAACACCTCAACGAAGCCGAGCTTGTCCGCGATGACGACACCACCAGCCACGCCGACCGCGATAAGGCCAGTTTCAACGCTCCCACCGAGCAGATCCGACAGGAGCGTGATGTCAGTCGCGGCCGACAGACCAGCGTCGAGCGATCCGACGCCCGCGCCGATGATTGCGACCGTTTCGAGATCGAAGTCGTCGAGATCGAGGTTCATAGCATCCACCCGATCGCCATCTGTGCGGTGAGACTCACAGCGACGTAGCCGACGCCCCAGAGGTCCTGCGACTGCACGAACGAACTCACGTCACCGAAGAAGACCCAGCCGACCAACAGGCCAACCGAGGCGACGATGCTGTAGTAGTAGTAGTTGTCGAGCTCCTGCGCCTGCTGGTGCAGGTTGGACAGCTCGGCGTTGTCGTTCGTGAGGATGGTGACGCCGAGCGCGACCAACGTGAGGAGCGTCGCCAGCGTCACGTCGTTGCCCGCGAGTTGGAACGCCACGTCCGAGAGCGTCACGTCGAACAGCGACCACGATGCGATTCCTGCCATTGCCGTCGTCCCGATGAACGTCGCGACGAGCGCCGCGGCGTCCTCCGGGTCGAACTCCATTACGGACATGATACGGTGATGGCGGCCACCCGGCACGTCGTATCATTCAGGGTTTTGGCTACGGGAGGACCACAGCAGGAACATTTTTATCTAGGCGGGTGGCCCGCCCCGTGTACAATGTTCCGCAAACTGTGCGATCGAGAAGGTACCCCAACTGTATCGCTCGACAAGGACGAGCTACGGATGGACGGCGTCCTCGACGAAGATGGAGTAGTCCCCGACGATCAAGAGATGCACATTCAGCGGGTTGGGAAGCGTTCGTACCTCGTGCGCGCAGTCGATTCCGACGGCATCCCGGAGCTCGACGAGGTGTTTCAGTAGGCCGTTTCAGACGGGCGCTCACTATGATGACTCTACTCAACCGCTTCACAGACCGAGAAAAGATACTGACCACCCTCAGCGCCTCGACGATGTTCGTCACGGGTGTTTGGGTCGGTGTCTGGATTGTTCCGAGCGCTGCCCTCGATGTTCCGATGAACTCGCACTTCGACGGCAGACAGATGGTCAACACACCAGCGTACCAGCCCGTTCCGACGTACCTCCCGGTGCTCTCGATTCTCGTCGTTGTCTTCGCCTTGTACGCCGCGAACCACTTCTACTCGAGAGAGTCACCACCCGAACTCGCGGCAACTGATGGAGGTGAGGACCATGACGAGTAGAGACTACTCAAGACACTCCGGTAACCCCGTGCAGACCCCTTCTCAATCCCGCCCCCACGGGGTTGCCCACGAATGTATACACCATCCTCGATGTATGCACCTTCACCACCGTCGACGACAGTCACCGTGCATAGATTCGAACCGTTTCGACCAAGTGGCTGGCACGGTCGCGGTCATGGGTCACCCGAAGTATAAGAAGAGTCGACGCTCATTCACCCGAGATGCACGCAAATCGACCCCCGGTGCATACGGTGATTCATAAATGACCAAGCGAACTAGCCTGAAGCTCACCGACGAACGGCAGCTGTTGTTCGACAGAGCGAGTGAGATCGTGGCGCGAGATACATCGGACGACCCGCCCCGGAGCGACGTGATCGACGCGGCACTCACCCACTTGATTGAGAGCTACGAGAATCTCGAGGGTGTTCGAGACGAGTATCCGCCTCAGACAGTGAAGCAGTGCTGTAACACGTCGGTTTTGGGGATGCGGTATCGGACGAGTTTGGAGAGTCGGTGGCGTTAGAATCTGCGTTCAAAAGAATAGAAATTCTGAATTTGATAAATAGTATTTTGGCTGATGGTTTAATAGACTGATATACTTCCGAATATCGACTATGACGGACTATATTAAAAGAAAGTACGCCGTGCTAGGTTTCGCAGTCGTCTTGATTGCCGTTATCATGATGGTCATCGTTCACCACGTTTCATTCTGGTATTCGTCGACTTTCGATTCTCAACAAGCTCGAATCAGTATTCAGGCGATGGGGGTTGCGCTAAATACATTTCTAACCGTCATATTGGTTCTTGGGTATATCCGCATGATTGACGTACAGCGTGACCAGCAAGAATTGATGGAAAAAGAGCTCATTGCTGTAGTTGAAGAAAACAGCTCGTCCGGTAGCAGCGAATACGGGCCTGATAATCAGAAGATAGCATATCCACAATACAATATTGAGCTCTCAAATACCGGTGAAGGATTGGCTCGAGGGCTGACTGTTGAATATCTCGTGGAGTACAACCAAGACAAGGCAGATCTCGTATTGTGTTCCGCGAAGCGTCCTCTACAAAGAATGAGTGGGCGAGGAAAATCGGCGTCTGGGGAAGGCGGTGTTTTGAAACCTGACAAGACTGAAGATTTCCGAGCACCTGTTGAGCTCAATCTCGGAAAAGAGGATAACCCGATTAGCATAGACACGGCAGTTGAGGAACTGAAATCGGATGGTGTCGATCAAGTCTATCTTGGGTTCAAAATCGAGTACAAGAGTCTCTCTGGAGAGGCGGGTGAGTTATTTGCTCAGGGTAGAAGAATCCAGACAGATGGGTACGATGGCTTTGAGGACGCAATGGCCTCGTCACATAAATTCCAATCTAGCAATCTTCCTCAAAACGGGTTAGTCAAATAGATAGTCTAAATCGTCCAAGCTAGTCTGGTTCTTATTACCTTCAAATCGGCTCTTTTCTTTCACCATATTGTCGAGGTTCTCACCTAGGACACCTCTTTTCTGTTTTATATAATCGACAACTCGATATTCATCAATGGCCGGCTTTAATCGCTCAGTTTCTAACGACTGTTGTTCACTGTTCAGTAGGATGCTGAGTCGACTGGAGTCCTGTGGTCTATTGACGATTCTTGAGATGTCTAACTCAGTACTGCTCGGGAGGTTTGCTCGAAGGTCATCGTATAGGAACTTATCGTAAGTATACTTCTCTGGCTCAAATACCTGGAAGGTGTCTGGCCCTGTTTTATCGAAGAGGTGGGGGGGTAAATTCCCCCCAATATGTTTGTCTCCGAGTATATCGAACCCAAAGCCGAATGTCAAGAAGTCAGATGCTGGCTTAAGATCGAGAGTTCTCTTTTTTCGACCTCTGTTAGCATTGAGGCTGTAGAGAAAAACGTCCTCTTGCATTTTTTCCATCGCGATACGGCGCATGAGTGGAGTAACCATATCCGACAGCTGGGTCTCAGCAGTCACCATTTTCCCGTTAAAATCGAAACAATACGCACGAATGTTGTTGTTGATGTAAATATCAATTATTTTGTTTGTGAACTTCCACGGGAGCGGAGGAAGTGTCCCCATCAGTGGCTTTTCGTTCAACTGGAGAGAGATCTCGATGAACTTCTTAACATTTTGTTTGTATGTATCGAAATACTTCGATGAGGTTCCCCTATTGTCCTCTTTTATTTTCTCCAGAAGGTCAGTCATTAGTGGAATAACGACGAAGTCAGAGGTAGATTGGAGGAAGTCAGAGAGGTACTGGAGGTCCGTGTCAGAAAGTGGTTTCACAGAGGTGACTTTGGGAATTATGACGTTGATTTCTCCAGTCTTAGTTTTGTTCCGGGCTGTTTTGATTTTCTTTTTTAGCGGAGAACTGTAGGTCTCCTGCGCTTTTCTCAGGTCCTCTGCAGACACCTCGAAATATATCTCGTTAACACCACGTGCTGTTGTTGCGATCGGATCCTTGCTGGTTAATTTTCGGATTGGGATGGCTTTGCTGGGTGTATCGATAGTCTTAGAACCCACCCTGATTGTCTTGTGAGTGAACAGCGTGTCATCGTCGACGTTCCTGACATTGACCCGAAGATTCGCCATATTGTTAAGTGTCTAGGAGTATACGTTTATATATCCAAGGGGAAGCATGCATATCGGAAATCCAGACCCTCCGAAGGAAGTTGTAGAGAGAGCCGAGAGTCTGGACAATGCACAGAAGATTTTCCTCTTATTACTTGATGCAGAGGGAGGAGAAGCAGTTCCAGGCAACCTCTGGCTTCAGAAAGAGCTGTTCCTAATCGCAAAAAATCTCGAACCTCTTGAGAATTACTTATCTTTCGAAGCTCATTATCAGGGACCCTACAGCGATCAAGTAAAGGACATTATTGAAAACCTGGAGTACGAAGGCCTAGTTCAGAAGGGAAGACGGAAATTCTCACTCACAGAGTCTGGCAAGGAAGTTGCTACTGTGCTTCGTCGTGCGGCAGCGGATGAGCTATTAGACTTAATACACGACACCAAATCGCTTGCGAATGACCTGAGCAAGAACGAACTCTTGGTCTAT
The DNA here is from genome assembly GCF_014635105.1 of Haloferax sulfurifontis. Lineage (NCBI taxonomy): Archaea > Methanobacteriati > Methanobacteriota > Halobacteria > Halobacteriales > Haloferacaceae > Haloferax > Haloferax sulfurifontis. The sequence goes on along the minus strand of NZ_BMCI01000002.1, from coordinate 356,201 downwards.
ATCTATTACACTTACCCAGAGATGACCTCTGAATCTCTCGAGTTGGACGAGGTAGAAGCTAACCGAGAGGGTTTAGCTCGGAGTCTCTACAGTCGCGGGAAAGTAAGTGCTGAGAAAGCTGCTGAGTTAGCAGGAGCAGACACCGTCGATTTCATCCGTAAGATTCGTGCATAGGATAATTCCTGATGTTGAGACCATAGTTGGCTGGTCAGATAGTCATTCGTTTGACGACCTCTATACTGCTATCCAATCTTGTGGCTGTGTAATCACACTTCCTCAGAGAACTGTGGATATTCTCGAAGGAGGACAGCTGGCAGATAGGGAATTCATCAAAAATGCCGATGTCAAGAAGTGCGACGAGAAAGTCTTCTTGAGAAAAGAAGCCAGACATTTTGAAGCAGGGACTTCAGCAATTGCCGCAATTTCGCTCTCAAGCGAGTTTGACACGGCCACGTTCTGCGTTTCGGATAGCCAAGAAGTCCAAGAAGCGTTTGAAACTGCGGGAGTCGATTACTGGAATACAGTCTACGTAGGAGCTCATCTAATGGATCAAGGAACGATGGATTTCGAAGAAACTCAGAGGGTAATTGGAGAACTTCGAGATGAGATTGATAGTATCCCTCCGAATTATACTGCGCTTCTTAGGAAAGAGACTGCTAGTTCACCCGTCTGATTAATTTCCTTCTCACATCTGTGTAGCGTTTAGCTCGTCTAACTCTACCCTATACCAGCCCACCAGCTAGGCCGTACTCTCTCAGGAGGTCGTGGTCTTGGAACCGGCCGAATCAAACCCGCATTTACCTTCCCTTCGAGATACAGTTGACCCCACACAGTAATCTCGAACATATCGGCGCTCCGCTCGTCGATGAACGGCGACGCCAATCCCGCGTGACACAATACACGACACCGCTCTCGAATCTGGTGAAGCGTCGTCTCGCGGCCAATCTCCCAATGGATCGTCTCTGGCGAACCCCAGCCGTGCTCGAGGAGATACTCGAGAATCCGATCATCCCAGATGGTCATCCAGTCGCCTGACTTCCGCATCTCAGATTGAGTCACGCGGACGCAGAACCCTCTTCACCATTCTCACCGTTCAGCTCTTCAGCGCTGAGTTCACCTTCGAGATAGCTTTCGCCGGTAGCCGTGATGACGTAGACACCATTACCGAGGTGCTGGAGTAGCCCCTTCTCGTTGAGCTTCGAGAGCCGCCGTGAGAGCGACGAACGAGATACCTGGAAGTATTCGGTGTCTTTCATCGCGGCGGCGCTCGCCGACTCGTGTTCCCGTGCCCACTCGAGGATTCGGTCGTCCCATATCGTCATCCACGATGCAGACTTTCTCATTACGTGTACGTATACGCTGGTTTGGTCTATTGCCGACGAATAGTGCTTTAGCAATCCAAACATCTGTTCTCAAACTAACGGTGCATTTATGCACAGTTAGTGTTATGGTAGACTCACGGAACCCTGAGAGACACCGTCGGCTGGAGATGATTTTTGTAGGCCCTGAGCGCGGTGGGTCCAGCACCGCTCTCAGGAAGGGTCCGTCAATAGCCATGACGGAAGCCAAAACCACGGGTGTTACCACCCGCATAGCGACCGATGCAGCACAGTTTGATAAGGGCGACGAGTCCACGTGTGAGGTCTGTCTCCTCCGCCCGGCGGTCGGCGTCGATGCCGAGACTCGCCTGAGCGTCTGTCGGAAGTGCGCGGCGCTGGAGGTCGACAGATGAGCCACTCCGCGTGCAGGCGTCCCTGCCGCGCGTGTGGCAGACTCCGCGGTCTCGACGACGACGGTCATTGTTCTGAGTGCCGCCGCGTCGAACGTCAGCTCGTGACCGACGGCGGGCAGGCCGATTCTACTCGTCCTGCGTTCATCGATCCGCTGACCGAGTGGGTTGAGTGTCACTTCTGCGGGCGAGTTCTGGAGCCAACGGAGTGCGACGGCTTCGATCTCTCGACCGAAGACGAGTATTATCCGCGAATGGTTCCGGTCTGCCCCGAGCACGACGGAGGATGCAGATGACGTACTACCCAACGTGTGCGGTCTGTCGGATGGAAGTCGATCCGTCTGAGGACTACGTCTCTGTCGAAGCGGAGTACAGGTTCACCGCCGACCGGAACGATGTCGACGACTACTACCTGCATTGGCGATGCGCCATGTCTGTCTTCGACGGGTGGGGTGAGCCATGAACGGACCCTCAGAACTCAAGCCCCGCGAGGCCGTTCGTCGCTATCTTGACCGTCGTGGGACGGAACTCTCGGAGTCGAGCATCAAGACCTACAGATACCGGCTGAAGCTCTGGGTCGAATGGTGTGAGGACCAGAATATCGAGCGCGTCTCTGACCTGAACGGGTGGACGTTCGAGCAGTTCGAGGCCTTTCGCGCCGGTCAGGGTATCGCCTCACCCACTCTCCATGGTGAGATGGAAACGCTACTCGGGTTCATCGAGTACCTCGAGCGCATCGAGGCGGTCGAAGACGGTCTCTCGAAGAAGGTCCACGTGCCGAGTGTCCCGATGTCGGAGCGGTCGCGGGACACGATGTTGGTTCCCGACGACGCGCTTCGATTGCTTCGGCACTATCGGTCACACAGCAGCGTCCGCGGAACTCGGTTCCACGCGGTTCTCGAGCTCGCGTGGCACACGGGCGCTCGTCTCGGTGCCCTTCGCGGACTCGATCTACGCGACTACTACCCCGATGAGCAGTACGTCGAGTTCGTTCACCGGCCGGAGTCTGAGACGCCGCTGAAGAATCAGATGAATGGTGAGCGTACGGTTTCGCTCTTGCCGGAGGTCGTCGAGTCGCTGAACACCTACATCAAGAAGTTCCGGCCGGATGGCCACGACGACTTCGGTCGCTCTCCGCTGTTTGTGACGCATCACGGAACTCGTATCTCGAAGAACGGCTTTCGGGGGTGGATGTATCAGGCGACGCAACCGTGTGTTGCTGGTCCGTGCCCGCACGAGTACGAGAAAGATTCCTGCGAGTTCGCGGGGTCATACACGCAGGGTAGCAAGTGTCCGTCTTCTCGATCACCACACCACATTCGAACGGGGTCGATTACGTGGCACAGAGATCGCGGGTTCCCTGCGGAGGTGACCGCGGAGCGCGTGAATGCGTCTCAGGAGGTTATTGAACAGCATTACGACAAAGCGTCCCAGCGCGAACGGATGGAGCTGCGCCGCCGTCCTCACCTGGACAAACTCCGGATTGAATGAGTCATGAGTAGGTACATCTCAGTTCGACCGATAGAGGTAGTGGAGAGTCGGCTACTGATTGGTAAGGACAGCCCGGGCGGTCCCATACCCATTAAAGGCAATTTGGCTAATTTCACCGATTTCAACAGCCAACAGCGGTGGTTGGCATGATGCTCCTATTCACCGAGGCGAAGCCTCGGGAATGCGAGCATTGCGGGTGCCACGTCACCCGCGATTTCTCGGCGCACCAGCGAGTTGAGAAGTCCAGCAGAGCATATTTGTCAGTAACAGATGTCACCTTCAGAAACACAAACTACAATCAGTCTTCGGGAGAGAATTGCCCTTCTAACCCATTCGTAAAAACACACTGTTGAAAATAATAGAATTTTGTATACTCAACTGCCATTAGGGCCACACCCCCACATATATGGAGAAGAAATTCCTACCAGTCAAGAAGACACAGTAGGTGTTCAGTGGGACTTCGAAGCAGAGGATATAGAGAAAGATGTCAGAGAGATGGATGTCAATTTGAGCCAAAGCTATAGTTTTGAAGTGATTCACCAATGTGCAGGTCCAGAGCTCATATACAGTGACACGCCAGACATAGATATTGAGCGGACAATTGAAATTGTAAAAGATAATTGAATATGAAATAAAACGGTATTTCGCCCCCTCTTCATTATTTATATTTTGTTTATCAAATATCATTTAGTGATCCTGTGCTGAGAGGACGTGAGATACAGAAGACGTATATTCGTGACAATTAATTGAACAATAATGCCCTCCAGACGCCAATTCATCGCCACAGCTGTCGGAACCGTTCCGCTTGCTGGCTGTTCGCTACCCCCCGATGAGAGCGGGAATATTGAGGTTGGGAACCTCACAGAACAGAAAATCTGGGTCGAGATTACGATACGACGCGATGGCGGACTATTTTCGAATCCCAAGCAAGTATACCGTAACAGAACCCAACAACTACCAGCGCACGGCTATCGCACAACTCAGACAGACGTTGTTCGCCCGGGAACGTACGACGTACAGGTCGAAGCGGAACAGATGGAAGAGGATGAACGCCCCCCAACGCAGTACGAAAGACCAGGAACGTGCCCAACGCAGTACGCAATGGGAAGTAACCGGAGAGAAAGGTCGATCTCTCATCATCCACATTCTAGATGGATTCGAGATAGAATTTTTCAAACAGTAATCGCCATCCGTCACCGCGGAACCCCCAAATAACAGCAACAAGACTTTTGCGACGAGCGGGAATCCCCTCAATCAAGGTGAATATTCAACCCCTCGATGTCCTCGGCGGGGTCATGTTCCTCGCCGGTCTCGCGGTCGTGACCGGCGTGGTCGCGTCCGCGGTCGCCCCGGGACAGCGCCTCGGCGTCGGTGCCTCGCTCATGGTGCTCGGAACGGCCGCCGTCGCCGGCCCGCGTATGTATCAAAAAGCCCTCGAAACGACGAACTAACCGGCATCGACCCCCGGCCGACCCGTTTTCGGGTCGAGTTTGCGGTCGCGCTCGCGGAGTCACCGCCGCTTCTTTCGGTACCAGAACCGACAGCCGACGAGCGACTCGCCGGCGTCGATGTCGAGCCGGCTGAGAAACAGGTCGCGGACCGCGAGAGTGACGACCAGTTCGACTGAATCGTCTCCCTCGCGTCCGTTCTCGGCCGGGCGCGCGCGGACCACCCAGTGACCGTCGCGTTCGGCGACCGACTCGACGACGCCCTCGGTCCAGCGGTCGCGGTCGTGGGTCGGTTCCCTCGCGTGGATTCTGTCGTGAACCATCGCCTACGCCGCCCTCACGGCCGCACCGGTGACCGCGCTCCGAGTGGTTGCGTTCCTGTCGGCCTCGCGTTGTTCGGTCTCGTTCGTCCGCTGGACGACGTAGCGCTGGCCGACCATCGGGTCCAAGAGGCTGTCGACCGGGGCGCGGTCGTCGGTGAGAAGCGGCACGTCGTCGGTCGGTTCGTCGTTCCGGTAGGACGTGAGTTCGGCCGCGAGGTCGATGCCGATGTCGCGCCGCTCGTTGCGCGCCTGTAGCTCCTCGGCCGTCACGAGCGTCTCGTCTTTCGTCGCCACCACCTCGATGTTCTGGACGACGACGCTCCCCGCGGTGGGGAAGCTGTACACCTGCGGGTAGACCGACCGCATCGTCTTGTACTCCGCGCGGTAGAACTGCGAGGCCGGGCCGCTCGGCGCGGAGATGACGTTGGCGAACAGGACGCCGTCCTCGTCGAGGCGGTCCGAGGTGAGTTGCATGAACTCCTGTGTCGTCAGCTGAAACGGGACCTTGTCCTTCCGGTAGGCGTCGAGGACGATGAGGTCGTACGTCCGGTTTGTCTCCCGGAGGTACTGCCGGCCGTCCATCGTGTGGACGTTGAGCCGCGGCGACTCCTCGACGCCGAAGTACTCCTCGGCGACGGAGACGACCTCGGGGTCGAGTTCGACCACGTCGACGGTCACGTTCGGGTACTGCTCCAAGAACACGCGCGGGCCGGTGAACCCGCCGCCGCCGACGAACAGCACGCGGTCGATGTCGTCCGAGAGGAGGAAGGGGACGTGGAAGTACGAGGTGTAGTCGAAGACGTGCCGCGTCGGGTCGTCGAGGTCCATCGCGCTGTGGGGCTGGCCGTCGAGATAGAGCGTCCGCGTCCCGCCCGCGTCGGCGACGCGAAGCTCCTGATAGGCGGTCTGGGTGTGGTAGACGGTCGTGCCGCGAGAGTCGAGGCCGATGCCGCCGGTCAGCGACGCGAGGACGAGGATGGCCGCGATGCCGACGCTCCAGACCGCCTCGTCGCGGCCGATGTTCGGCCGGGCGAGCGCGAGCGCCGTCACGACCGAGACGAGCCCGAAGACGAGCCCGATGTTGGTGACGCTCAGAGACGGGATGAGGAAATAGGTGGTAGCGAACGCGCCGATGATACTGCCGACGGTGCCGACGGCGTAGACGTGGCCCGAGGCCGCGCCCACGTCGGACCGCCCGGAGAGTTCCGCCGCGTAGGGGCTGATGAAGCCGAGGAAGTAGGTCGGCGGCCCGAACAGAAGCGTGATGGCGGGGAGCGACGCGAACCGGCTCGGGACGGGGAGTCCGGCGGTCGACTGGATGAACAGGTCGCCGAGGAGAATGACGCCCGCGATGTAGGCGGCCGTGCCGATGAAGACGCGGGCGAGCGCGCCGTTCGACGCCCGTTCGGCCCGCTGTCCGCCCCGGTGATAGCCGAGGCTCAGCGCCGCCAGAAAGACCCCGATAATGCTCCCCCACGTGTAGATACTGCTACCGAACTCGGGAGCGACCATCCGCCCGGCGAGAATCTCCAACCCCATGCTCGTGACCCCGGAGACGAACACGGCGAGTTCGGGCCGCGTCATCCGGAGCCACGAAGAGGATGAGGGCGTCGATGCCATGTCAGTACGCCAAGGGACGCGACCGTATTAATTCATGCACGGCGGCGAACCCGTTGCGGGGCGAGGCGACGCCCGCCGACGAGCCGGCCGAACGCTCGCGTCCAAACGTCCAAACGCTCTTAGCCGATGAGGAGACCACGCCGGTCCGTGTCCTCTCTCGTCGCCGCGTCCGACCTCGCCCGCGCCGCGTACTGCCCGCGACAGCTCTACTACGCCCGCCGCGACGACGACCGAGCGCCGCCGGCCGCAGTCGCCGGCGTTCGCGCGCTCGCCTTCGAATACCCCGACCTGCTCGACGCCAGCGACGACGCGCTCGCGGCGCGGCCGATTTCGGTGTCGCCCGCGACGTACCGCGAGCGCCTCGCTCGACTCCGCGAGCGCGACGACTGGGATGCGCTCACCGACCCCGTCGCCCGCGACGAACTCCTCGCGGGGAAAGACTGCCGCGGCGTCGCGCACAAACTCGTTCGCCCGACCGACGACGAGAGCGAGCGACCGCCGGAGCCGGTTCCCTCGCTCGTCTCGCCGGGCGAACCCCCCGAACGCGGCGTCTGGGAACCCCAGCGCGTCAGGGCCGTCGCGCTGGCGAAGGCGCTCGCGTGGGAGCGCGAGGCGTCGGTTCCGCGTGCGCTGGTCGAGTACCCGGCGGTCGGCGTCGTCCGAACGGTCAGGCTCACGACACAGAACAAGGCGGCGTACCGGCGGGCGCTCCGCGTCGCCCGCGACCTCGACTTCGTCCCGTCGCGACTGCGCGACTCCGCGAAGTGTGAGTCGTGTGCCTACCGGGAGCGTTGCGGGGTGAAAACGTGGTCGCTGTCGTCGTTGCTCGGTCGGTGATAGGTCGTCGCCGAGAGGGACGCTACGCGTCGGCGGCGTGCTCGTCGAGCCACGCCTCGATGTCGTCGGCCATCGAGCCGCGGCGGTGGACGACGCCGCGGCCGGGGTCGACGACGGTGCTCTCGGTTCCGGGGGTCGTCCCGCCGTCGAGGACGACGGCGACCGCCTCCCGAATCTCGTCGGAGAGCTGTGAGGGGTGGGTGATGCTCCCGGTTCCGGAGCGGTTGGCGCTGGTCGCGGTGACGGGCGTCCCGGCCGCCCGAAAGAGAGAGCGCGCGAGTTCGTGGTCGGGGACGCGGACGCCGACGCGAGCTTTCCCGGCGACGAGCGCGTCCGGCAGGCTGTCGCGTCGCTCCACGACGACCGTCACCGGGCCGGGGAGGAACCGACGCATAAAGGCCTCCTCGCGGTCGTCGGCGACGACGAACTCCAGCGCGGCGTCCACGTCGGGGAAGCCGGCCGAAAGCGGTTTGTCTCGGTCGCGGCCCTTGATGTCGAAGACGCGTTCGACCGCGTCGGCGTTCGTCGCGTCCGCGCCCATGCCGTAGACCGTCTCGGTCGGGTAGACGACCGCCTCGCCGCGGCGGACGGCGTCGGCGGCGCGCTGCACGTCGTCGTCGCTCATGTTCGAACTGACGCGCAACGGGCGAAAAAGCGTGACGAAAGCGTGACGAAACGGCGATTCCGCGCGTGGACGAGCGCGCGGTCGGCGCGGCGGGGTCGAGAGACCGACCCGCGCGTCGTTTCGGCAGACGAGTCCGGCTACAGGTCGTCGAGGGCGTCCGCGATGCCCTCGTAGTCCGGGAAGTCCGGCCACTCGTCGGAGACCCAGCGGTACCGGACCGTTCGGTCCTCGTCGAGGAGGAACACGGCGGGGCGGTGTTCGGTGACGCCGGCCATCCCGTCGAGGTCGTGTTCGAGGTCGTAGTCGGCCGCGACGCCGGCCGCGGGGTCCGAAAACAGGCGGGCGTCCACGCCGCGCTCCTCGAGGAACGACTTGTGCTCGTAGGGCGACGAGATGGAGACGCCGACCGTCTGCACGTCCGCCGGGACGCCGCGGTCGCGGAGCTCGTTCCAGACGTACGTCGCGGGGAACGCGCCCGCCATCGTGTGGAACACGAGGAGGACGGGCCCGTCGTCGGTGAGGTCCGACAGGGAGGCGTCCTCCCAGAACTCCGCGTTGACCAGCGGCCGGGTGAAGTCCGGGGCGGTGTCGCCCACGGACGGCGCGTCGTGGTCGGGCAGGGAGACGACGTCGAACTCCGGCATCAGGCTCCCTCCCCGTAGGTGTGTTCGAGGTACTCGACGATGTTCGCCGACTCGGACATCGTGACGCCGGTGTTGTCATCGACGATGGCGGGGACCGAGCGCTTGCCCGAGACGCGCTTGACGACGTTTCGGTCGGAGTGCATCGGCTCGACGAACCGCGACTGGTAGGCCAGCCCCTGCTCGTCGAGCGTGCGGACGACCCGCTCGCAGTACGGGCACGCCTGCAGTCGGTACAGCGTAATCGCCGGTTGCTCGTCGGACATGGGGAGCTGTTGGGAAGAGCGTCGCCTAAGCCCTTCGCTCGCGGGCATCCGCGCCGCAATATCGGGTCGGCGGGCGACTCGGCGAAGGCGACCGAGGCGTTGAGCGAGGGGGTTCGAGGGCAACTCTTAATTCCGGTCCCGCGCAAGACAACGTAGTTACATGGGTTTGCCGCCGCTACAGTTACCACCAGCCACGACGCTCGCGGCCGCACAGGTCTCGAACATTCCGCTGGACGACACGACGATAACGGTCCTCGGCGTAATCGGAATCATCGTCCTGATCGGTCTCTCGGCGTTCTTCTCCTCGTCAGAGATCGCGATGTTCTCGCTTGCAAAACACCGCGTCGACTCGATGGTCGAAGACGGTGTGCCGGGTGCCGAACGGGTGAAGGCGCTCAAGGACGACCCGCACCGGCTTCTCGTGACCATTCTGGTCGGAAACAACATCGCGAACATCGCGATGTCCTCGATATCGACCGGGCTACTCGTCTTCGTCGGCTTCCAACAGGGCGAGGCGGTCGCGATCGCGACGTTCGGGATAACGGCGGTCGTCCTGCTGTTCGGCGAGAGCGCGCCGAAGTCCTACGCGGTCGAAAACACCGAATCGTGGTCCCTCCGCATCGCGCGGCCCCTGAAATACGCCGAACTGCTGTTGCTCCCGCTCGTCGTCTTCTTCGACTACCTGACCCGCGTCATCAACAAGGTCACCGGCGGACAGACCGCCATCGAGACGACCTACGTCACCCGCGACGAGATTCAGAACCTCATCGAGACCGGCGAGCGCGAGGGCGTCATCGAGGAGGAAGAACGCGAGATGCTCGACCGCATCTTCCGGTTCAACTCGACCATCGCGAAGGAGGTCATGACCCCGCGCCTCGACATGACCGCCGTCCCGAAGGACGCGACCATCGACGAGGCCATCGAGACGTGCGTGCAGGCCGACCACGAGCGCGTCCCCGTCTACGACGGTAACCTCGACAACATCATCGGCATCGTCAACATCCGGAACCTCGTCCGCGAGAAGTACTACGGCGAACGCGGCGTCGGCATCGCCGACATCGTCTCGCCGACGCTCCACGTCCCCGAGTCGAAGAACGTCGACGAGCTGATGGCCGAGATGCAGGACACGCGGATGCAGATGGTCGTCGTCATCGACGAGTTCGGGACCACGGAGGGCCTCATCACCCTCGAAGACATGGTCGAGGAAATCGTCGGCGACATCCTCGAAGGCGACGAAGAAGAGCCGTTCGAGTCGGTCGACGAGAACACCTACCTCGTCCGCGGCGAGGTCAACATCGACGAGGTCAACGAGATGCTCGACATCGAACTCCCCGAGGGCGAGGAGTTCGAGACGCTCGCCGGCTTCATCTTCAACCGCGCCGGCCGCCTCGTCGAGGAGGGCGAAGAGATCAGCTACAACGACATCATCATCCGCATCGAGCAGGTCGACAACACGCGCATCATGAAAGCGCGCATCCAGACCAACGCGGGCATCGAAGCCGCCGACGGCGACGGCGACGAAGACGGAAACGGCGGCGACGAGGAAGCGGAAGTCGAACCCGACACCTGATAGGGCGACCCGACGAACCCGATTCGTTCCGACCGCCGAACTCGACTCGACTCGACTCGACTCGTCTCGTCTCGACGCCCGACCGAACTCGTTTTCAGACCGTTGGTCCGCCCCGGTTCAGCCGAGGAGCGTAAAGGAAAGAACCACGAGCACCAGCGACGCCAGCGCGAGAACCACCAGTCCGGTCGCGTCGGCGGTGCCGTCGCCGAGCCGTCGCGCCCGTCCGCGGAAGCGAATCGCCAGCGCGAACGCGCCGAGGCCGACGGCCCCGAAGGCGAACCCGCGGAGCGAGATGCCGGTCACGACCGCCATCCCGACGTGGTAGACGCCGAAGACGGCCCAGAGCGCGGAAACGAGGGTAGCGAGCGCGACGCGGAGCGCACGGACGTTCACACACCGAGTACGCTCGACACGAGCGTAAAGACGCCGTAGCCCAGTCCGAGCGCGAGGGCGAGCGAGCCGACCCACGCGAGGACGGTGTACAGCATCTTCCGCCCGGAGACGCCCGACCCGCCGGCGGCGTAACCCGAGCCGATGATGGCGCTGACGATAATCTCGTTAAAGGAGACTGGGACGCCGAGGGCGACGGCGGTCTGGGCGATGGCGAACGAGGGAATCATCGCCGCGATGGAGCGCCGCGGCCCGAGCGAGGAGTAGTCCTGCGCGAGCGCCTTAATCATGCGCGGCGCGCCGGTCCACGACCCCGCGAGGAGGCCCAGTCCGCCGCCGACGAGGAGCGCCGGAAGCGGGACCGTGACCGCGTCGAGAAGCGGGACGAGCGGCCCGATGGCGAGGCCGACCTGACTGCCGCCGGCCGAGAACGCCACGAGGCCGCCGAGAACGAGCAGGAAGCGCCGCTGGCCCCGGGTCTTGTCGGTCGTCACCCACCGGCCGACCACGGCGGCGGCGGCGAGCGCGACGAGGAGCGAGGCGGCGACGAACCAGACGGTCTCCCCGAGGCCGGCCATCCCGGTCAGTTCGACCGCGGCGGCACGGGCGACCGAGGCCGACCCCGACGCGCCGCCGAGCCCCGCGAACTCCATGTTGGCGACGAGCAGGCCGACGATTCCGGCGAGCGCGGGGACGGTCCACTGCTCGGAGACGGCCTCTGCCCGGAGGAGTCGGGCGGTCGCGTACGACGCGCCGCCGCCGACGAAGGGCGTGAGCACCCACAGCGAGACGATTTGTTGGTACTTCGCCCACGCGGGGTCGCCGCCCATGGCGAGGCCGACGCCGACGACCGCGCCGGTGACGGTGAAGGCGGTGGCGATGGGGTAGCCGGCGAAGACGCCGATCGCGACGAGCACCGCCGCGGTGAGGAGCGCGACGACCGCGGCCCCCGCGGTCAGCGTGACGCCGCCGATGAGTTCCGTCCCGACCGCGTTGGTGACGTTCGCGCCCTGCAGGAACGCCCCGGCGAAGCCCAGCAGGCCGACGATGAAGCCCGCGCGCATCACCGAGATGGCGTTGGCTCCGACGGCGGGCGCGAAGGGCGTCGACCCCGACGACCCCGCGCCGATGGCCCACGCCATGAACAGGCTGGCGAGCGCGGCGACGACGAACGTGGCGAGCGTCGCGGCGGCTACCACGGGGCGACCCCCCGGCAATCGTCGGCGTCGGCTGTTGTCCCGTCCATCAGCGGCGGCGGGCCTCGTCGTAGCCCTCGCTCAGTCCGAGGAGCGTCCGACGGACGAGGAGATACCCGAAGAAAACGAAGAGCAACAACGCGACGAGCAGGCCGACGAACACGGGATTCCCCGCGAGAAAGTCGACGAGGCCGTCTACGACCAAAGGGTCGGTCATGTGGGTGGGTTCGGCGGGCACGAGGTATAGCAATTTCGGCGAGGCGTCGTGAAAGAATACGAACACTCATGGGAAGCGGCGAGTAACGCCGATTCGATGGCCGACCTCATCCCCTCCAGCCCGGGCGACCCGGACGACGACCGGGCCGACCGAGACCCCAAGGTCATCGGCCTCGACAGCGACGAGGCGGACGACCTGCTCGGCGCGCTCTCCTCGTCGACCGCCCGGTCGGTCCTCGCGTCGCTCCACGAGTCCCCGGCGACGCCCTCCGACCTCGCCGCCGAAGTCGACACGTCCCTCCAGAACGTCCAGTACCACCTCGGCAACCTCTCGGAAGCCGACCTCATCGAGGTCGCGGACACGAGGTACTCCGAGAAGGGCCGCGAGATGAACGTGTACGCGCCCGCGGACCGAGCGCTCGTCGTCGTCGCCGGGCGCGAGGACGAGACGAAGGGGCTGAAGGGCGCGCTCACGCGCCTCATCGGCGGCGTCGGCGTCCTCGGCATCGGCGCGGCCGTCGTGAACCGACTCGCCCGAACCGGGTCGGTGCTCCCGTTCGGTTTCGGCGCCTCGGGCGGCGGCGCGGACGGCGCTGGCGGTTCCGAAGCCGGCCAGAGCGGCGGGGCGGGAAGCGGACTCAACGCGACCCATCAGGCCGATGCGGCCACCACGACCGCGGCGGCCGAGCCAACGTCGACAGCGACGCGGACGGCCACGGAGACGGCGACGACGACCGACGGCGGCGGGTTCGGCATCGCCGAGGTGACCACGACGTCGGATCCGACGGCGCAGACCGCGGAGGCGACCCGGACGGCGGTCGAGTCGACGCCGACGGTGACGGAGGCCGCGCGGACCGCGACGGAGACCGCGGCCGCGACGCCGACGCCGGTTCCGGACACGCCGGTCGCACAGACGGCCACGGAGACCGCGGCACAGCTCACGAGCGGGTCGAACGGGCTCGCGGGAGCAATCGGGTCGCTCTCGCCGGGGGCGCTGTTCTTCCTCGGCGGGCTGACCGTGCTTCTCGCGTGGGTCGCGGTGGGCGTACTGCGTGACTAAAACGGCTGTTTGAGCTTACGGTGCGTATTTGATACCGTCACCCGTAGGAGTGAGTACGAGGTCGCGCGTGGCCCCCAACGGCGACGGGACTACCATCCGTTCCCCTGCCCCTCACCCCGTCGTCCGCGTGGCCTCGGACTACCCTCAACAGACCCGCTCGGGTCTGTTCCCGCTGATTCTTCCGGCCCTCCACCGGACCTCGCCCCGCTATTCGTCGGGGACGATGCGGAACGTCTCGAAGGTGTCGCCGTCGACCGTGACGAGTCGCCCGCGGAGTCCGCCGTCCGGCAGTTCCTCCAGTTCCGCGTGGGCCTTGCGGTTGCCCCGCGGTTGGGCGTGGCTCCCCGGGTTGAGGAGCGGAATCGGCCCGGTGCCGTGGAAGCCCGGCCGGTGGCTGTGGCCGAAGATGACCGCGTCGGCACCGCGCTCGCGGCCGAACATCGACAGCGCGGTGTTCCCGCCGCGGCGGGTGTGAGTCACCGCGAACTCGACGCCGCCGTAGGTGACGTTCCGCGCCGCGGGAATCCGGTCGCGTATCTCTGAACCGTCGTTGTTGCCGTACACCGCGAGGAAGCTGTCGGCCTCGTCGATGAACGCGTCGAGGACCGACTCGCGCATGAAGTCGCCCGCGTGGACGACGAGGTCGGCCTCGCGGACCGCGTCGAGGGTTCGGTTAGTCAGTCGATGACCGTCCGTGCTGTGGGTGTCGGAGACGACGACGAGCATGCGCCGGGCTAGGGGCCGGAGGGATTGAAACCTACCGACTGTTGCGTCGGGTCGGTCGGAGGCGGTCGGAGGCGGTCAGGACCGGTCGGGGACCGCCGCGGTCGGCGAGCGGTGTCCCGGTTCTGCGTCGGTAGCTCTATCCGGGCGGGGGGAGTGGCCCACGACATGGCAGGCAGTACGTCCGTCGTCGTCGCCGCGCTCTTCGCGAACGGGGCGATTGCGATTCTCAAGTTCCTCGGCTTCCTCGCGACCGGGAGTCCCTCCATGCTCTCCGAAACGTATCACTCCATCTCCGACACCGGCAATCAGGTGTTCCTCCTCATCGGCATCCGCGACAGCAAGCGCGGCGAGACGCAGTCGCATCCCTTCGGGCACGGGAAATCGCAGTTCTTCTACTCGTTTCTCGTCTCCGTGATGCTGTTCGGCATCGCCGGCTGGGAGTCGGCCAAACACGGCTACGACGCCCTCATGCACCCCGGCCACGGCGGGGGCGGCGAGGCGCTCGTCCTGCTCGGCTTCGAAATCGAGCCCGTGTTGGTCAACGTCGCCATCCTCCTCGGGGCAATCGCCTTCGAGAGCTACGCCTTCCTGAAGGCGAACGCCGAGCTCCGCCGGCAGATAGAGGAGTACGAGTGGAGCGGCCTCGTCGAGGCCTTCCGGCAGACGAGCGACGTGACGACGCTCACGGCGTTCACCGAAGACACCGTCGCGCTCACCGGCGCGGTGCTCGCGCTCGTCGGCATCGGCCTCACCGAACTCACGGGCAACGGGATGTTCGACGCCGCCGCGGCGCTCCTCATCGGGATACTGCTCATGGGCTTCGCCATCGCGCTCGCGTGGGAGAACAAGCGGCTTCTCATCGGCGAGAGCGTCCCCGTGGACGAGGAACAGGCCCTCCGCGACATCGTCAAAAACGACCCGCGGGTCGTCCACGTCGACCACTTCCGCGCGAGCTACGTCGGTCCGGAGAAACTGCTCGTCGCCCTCGACGTGAGCTTCGACCCCGAACTCGACACCGAAGAACTGGACGACCACATCACCGAAATCGAGTCCGAACTCAGGGCGGCCGACGACCGGGTGCACTTCGTCTACATCGAACCCGAACTATAGCCGAAGGAGCCGAGTGGGACGCCACCGGCCAACCGCGACTCACGGCGGCCCCTCTCGACCTACCGCGATTCGACCGCGTCGGCGACGAGTTCGACCGCTTCTTCCACGTCCTCGCGCGAGACGTTCAGGTTCGTCGTAAAGCGGGTGTGGTACTCGCCGAACGTCCCGCCGAGGACGCCCACGTCGTCGCACAGACCGACGAACTCCTCGGCCGTCAGCCCCGCGCCCTCGGAGTCGACGACGACGATGTTCGTGTCGGGCGTCGGCACCGAGAGGCCGGAGACGGCGTCGAGACCCTCGGCGAGAACGCGGGCGTTCGCGTGGTCGTCGACGAGGCGGTCGACGTTGTCGAGCGCGACGAGCCCCGGCGCGGCGATGAGACCGGCCTGCCGCATGCCGCCGCCGAACTGCTTTCTGACGCGGACGGCCTCCTCGATGAACGCCTCGGGACCGGCGAGCATCGAGCCGACGGGCGCGCCGAGTCCCTTGGAGAGACAGAACATCACCGTGTCGACGCGCTCGACCATCGCCGCCGGGTCCTCGTCGAGGGCGACGCAGGCGTTGAACAGGCGCGCGCCGTCGAGGTGGACCGGAATCCCGAGGTCGCGGGCGGCATCGGCCGCGGCGTCGATGTCGGCTTTCGGAACCGCGACGCCGCCGCGGGCGTTGTGGGTGTTTTCGAGACACAGGACGCCGGTACCGGCGACGTGAAGCGACTCCTCGCGGGCGTGGTCGCGGACCTGTTCGGGCGTCGGCGCGGCGCGCTCGCCGGCGTCGTAGGCGCGGACCTGCAGGCCCGAGAGTTGGGCGAAGCCGCCGACCTCCCACTTGTAGACGTGCGCCCTCTCGTCCACGAGCGCCTCTTGGCCGGGGTCGGCGTGGACGCGGGCGGCGATTTGGTTGCCCATCGTCCCCGACGGCACGAACAGCGCGGCCTCCTTGCCGACGAGTTCGGCGGCGCGCGCTTCGAGTTCGTTCACGGTCGGGTCGCCGCCGTACACGTCGTCGCCGACGGCGGCGTCGCGGGCGGCCTCGCGCATCTCGTCGGACGGGAGCGTGACGGTGTCGCTTCGGAGGTCTATCATGCGCGGAGAGACCGCGCCGACGGAGAAATAAACGATGGTCCGCGGGGCGTTCTCGGTCGTGGTCGCAATATTTGCGCTTCGAAAGGTGTTTGCCCCGGGGACACACACGACGCGGTATGGACCCGCGCATCCGCGAGCACGCACAAACCATCGTCGACCACTCCACGAGCGTCGAGGCCGGCGACAACGTCGTCGTCTCCGCGCCCTCGGTGGCCGAGGACCTCGTCACGGCCGTCCACGAACTGCTCGGCGACCGCGGCGCGAACGTCGTCGCGATGGACGCGAACCCGCGATTCACCCGCGCGTTCCTCCGCGCCGGCGACGACGACTACGAGACGCCCGAGCACGTGCTGGCGCTCTACGAGGAGACCGACGTCATCATCCGCGTCCGCGGCGAGACGAACGCGACCGAACAGAGCGACGTGCCGCCCGAGACGAACGCCGCGTACAAGCGCGCCTACAAGCCCGTACAGGGCGAGATGCTCTCGAAGCGCTGGTGTCTCACCCAGTACCCCGCGAAGGGGAGCGCCCAGCTCGCCGGCATGAGCACCGAGGCCTACGAGAACTTCGTCTACGACGCCGTCACCCTCGACTGGGACGCGCAGGGCGAACTCCAACAGCAGTTGGTCGACATCCTCAACGACGGCGACGAAGTGCGCATCAAATCGGGCGACGAGACCGACGTGACGATGAGCATCGCCGGCAACACCGCCATCAACGACACGGCCGAGCACAACCTCCCCGGCGGCGAGGTGTTCACCGCGCCCGTGAAAGAGTCCGTGAACGGCGAGGTCTACTTCGACCTGCCGCTGTACCGGCAGGGCCGCGAAGTCTCCGGCGTCCGCGTCCGCTTCGAGGACGGCGAGGTCGTCGACTACTCCGCCGAGGGCAACGAGGAGGTCTTAGACGGCGTGTTCGACACCGACGAGGGCGCGCGTTACCTCGGCGAACTCGGCATCGGCATGAACCGCAGTATCGACCAGTTCACCTACAACATGCTGTTCGACGAGAAGATGGGCGACACCGTCCACATGGCCGTCGGCTCGGCGTACCCCGAGACGGTCGGCGCGGACAACGAGCTCAACGAGAGCGCCGAGCACGTGGACATGATCGTCGATATGTCCGAAGACTCGGTCATCGAGGTCGACGGCGAGGTCGTCCAGCGAAACGGCACGTTCGTCTTCGAAGACGGGTTCTGACCCGGCCGGCGGCGCGCCGCCCGACTACGAACAACTCGCAACATTTCGCCTCCAGTTTATCGCCCGGAGAATCGACTCGCGTCGTCGGTTTTTCCAGTCGAAACGGAAGCCTCCGAGCGGTCGCCGAAATCGGCACCGAGACGCGGGGACGGATTCGGTCTGTCTCGACCGAAATCCGCGGGCTCTCCAGTCGAAGCGATGCCCTTCCGTCTATAGACAGGCGTGTGACAACAGCACACATATCCCAGTAGGTTTATTTCGAATAGTCGACGAACACGAACCGATGCCAGCGGTCCAGTGCCGGGAGTGTGGACGCGACGTGGCGGTCCACGAGATAGAAACGGCGACCACGACGACGCCCGACGGCTTCGAGACGAGATATCGGTGTCCCTACTGCGACTCCGAGATGCGCGACGTAAAAACGCGAATCGTCTGACGGCGTTACTCTTCGAGGTCGAGGTCGAACTGCTCGTTTTCGGTGACAGCGTTGAGCACGACCGACGTGTTGGACTCGCGGATGTCCGCGTCGGTGAGCAGTTTCTTGATCTGCGTGTTCATGCCGTCGGTGTCGCGGAACTTGCCGATGGCGATGATGTCGTAGTCGCCGGTGACCTCGTACACCGAAATCATCTGCTTTTCCGCGCGGAGGCGCTCTGTGATTTCGGGGAGCGCGGAGCCCTCGACTTTCAGTTGGATGACGGCGGTCACGTCGTAGCCGAGCGCGTCGTAGTTCACCCGCGGCGTGTAGCCCTCGATGACGCCTTCGTCTTCGAGGTCTCGCAGGTGATTCGAGACGGTCGTCACCGACACGTCGAGTTCTTCGGCGAGGCTTCGCAGGCTCGCTCGACCGTCACCGAGGAGCGCGTTGATGAGCTTCGCGTCGAGGTTTTCGTACGTCATTACATCCAGAGACCGTCCGAGGGCATTAGAATTTTACGAATATCCAATTCTGTGGCACACCGCGGGGAATTGCATTAAGCGGAAAGGTCTTTATAGTGCGGGTGTTCGAATCGCGTGTTCAGGAAAATGACGGAAGACAACGCACTCACCGACGGCGGCCTGAGCGACGAGGCACAGTCGGTCATCGACGAGATCGAAGAGAAGAATGTCGACTTCCTCCGACTGCAGTTCACCGACATTCTCGGAACGGTCAAAAACGTCTCCATCCCGGCCTCGCAGGCCGAGAAGGCGTTCACGGAGGGCATCTACTTCGACGGTTCCTCCATCGACGGCTTCGTGCGCATTCAGGAGTCCGACATGCGCCTCGAGCCCGACCCGTCGACGTTCGCCGTCCTCCCGTGGCGGAAGAAGGAAAACAGCGCCGCAGGCCGTCTCATCTGTGACGTGTTCAACACGTCCACCGGCGAGCCCTTCAGCGGCGACCCGCGTGGCGTCCTCAAGCGCGCCATCGCCCGCGCCGAAGACCTCGGCTATGACGTGAACGTCGCCCCCGAACCGGAGTTCTTCCTGTTCGAAGAAGACGAAAACGGCCGCGCGACGACCGTCACGAACGACGCCGGCGGCTACTTCGACCTCGCGCCGAAGGACCTCGCGTCCGACGTGCGCCGCGACATCATCTACGGCCTCGAAAGTATGGGCTTCGACATCGAAGCCTCGCACCACGAGGTCGCCGAGGGTCAACACGAGATTAACTTCACGTACGACGACGCCCTCTCGACGGCCGACAACGTCGCGACGTTCCGGTCCGTCGTCCGCGCCATCGCGTCCGAACACGACCTCCACGCGACGTTCATGCCCAAGCCCATCCCGCGCATCAACGGCTCCGGTATGCACACGCACATCTCGCTGTTCCAGGACGGCGAGAACGCGTTCCACGACGGCGACGACGAGTTCGACCTGAGCGACACGGCCAAGAGCTTCGTCGCGGGCATCCTCGAACACGCGCCCGCGATCACGGCGGTCGCCGACCCGACGGTCAACTCCTACAAGCGCCTCGTCCCCGGCTACGAAGCGCCGGTCTACATCGCGTGGTCCGACCGCAACCGCTCGGCGCTCATCCGCAAGCCGGCCGCCCGCACGCCGGCCGCCTCGCGTATCGAGGCCCGCTTCCCCGACCCGTCCTGTAACCCGTACCTCGCGTTCGCCGCGCTCATCCACGCCGGTCTCGACGGCGTCGAAAAGGACCTCGACTGCCCCGACCCGGTCCGCGAGAACATCTACGAGTTCGACGAGGAAAAGCGCGAAGAGTACGGCATCGAGACGCTCCCGAAGGACCTCGGCGGCGCCGTCGACGCCCTCGAAGAGGACGAAGTCATCCAGGACGCCCTGGGCGACCACGTCTACGAGAAGTTCGTCGAAGCCAAGCGCTCCGAGTTCAAGGACTACCTCGTCGACGTCTCCCAGTGGGAGCTCGACCGGTACCTCGAGACGTTCTAAGCGTCGCGCACGCCTCACACCGATTTTTCTTTCGCGCCCGCTCGCCGGAGAGCGACGGCGCCCGGTGTCGCAGTCGGCGAGAAAAACCGGAAGTGACACGAGCCGAACGCGAATAACAGCCCGAAAACGCGGCCTCAGTCGGCCCGCAGGGACGCCCCGTCGCCGAGTCCGAGACGGTCGTACGCCCGCGGCGCGACGAGGATAAAGGCGACCACCGCCGCGGTGGCGAGCACCGTCACCGGAATCGAGGCGTCGACCACGTCGACGCCGACCCAGAGGCCGCCCGCGACGAGGAACGCGACGAGCGCGACCGGCGGCGACAGCGTCGGCAGTGACTCGTGGTCGGCGAGCCGCGTCCAACCGGCGAGGCCGCCGAGCGACCCGCCGAGCGCCGCCGCGGCGTTTTCGGTGTGTCCGGAGAGGCCCGTGGCGAACACCGCCGCGAGCGCGAGGACGCTGAGGCCGGCCGCGATGGCGAACAGGCGCGCCGGGTCGAGGTGGCCGGCCGCGTCGGGGTCGTCCGCGGCGGCGACGAGGAAGACCGCCTTCAAGAAGCCGAGGCCGAGGAGGACGCCGACCGCGACGTCGACGCCGTAGTGGACGCCGAGGAAAATCCGCGAGAGCGAGACGATACCGGCGGCGACCGCCGCGGCGACGAGTCGGCGGCGGCGGTCCCACAGGTCGAGAAGCGAGACCGCCGCCCCGTAGACGACCGTGGTCCCGAGGGCGTGCCCGCTCGGGAAGCCGAAGCCGTCGTCTGTCGTGAACGAGACGAACAGGTCCGAAAGCGGCGACGGCCACGCGGGCGCGTCGGCGACGGCCGCTGTCGGCGGTCGCGGCAGGGCGAAACCGACTTTCAGCGCCGTGACGAGCGCCAGCGACCCGAGCGCGAGGCCGACGAAGGAGGCCGCGGTCCGCCGCGGTCGCGCCGTGATTCGGGGGCGGCAGAGCCAGTACAGCGAGGTGAACACGACGAAGTAGAACCACTGGTCGCCGAGCTGGGTGACGAGACCGAACAGGAAGACCAGCGCGTCCGGTGCCTGCGCAAGGGCGTTTTCGCCGAACCCGCGGGTCTGAAGCGAAAGCGCGAACCGGAACATCTCAGCCGCGGCGTTCGCGAACCGCGTCGACGGCGCGGCCGGGGAGACCGAGCGCGTTCAGGCCGATGCCGAAGATGACGAACAGGACGTAGAGCCCGAGCGTCGACAGGAAGATGATGAGCATGGCGACGACCGCGATGAGGTCCGACTGGAGGTAGTAGAACGCGCCGAGCGTGAGGACGACGCCGTAGCCGAGCACGAGATACGGGCCCCAGCCGCGGGCCTTGCCGCGGCGCATCCGCCGGCGGACGTAGCGCTTCAACTCGGCTTCGAGCTTGGGCTTTTCGACCGTCCGGTCGGTCACGTCGTCCTCGAACGCGTCGAGGTCGGCCCGGAGTTCCTCGACCTGCGATTCCAGCTCCTCGATGTCGGGAGCGCCGCGCGGGGAGACGGACGCGCCGGTCTCCGCGTCGCCGGCGTCGTCCGTCCGCGGCCCATCGGTGTCTCCTCGGTCGTCGCTCATATCCGTACGAGCGTCATGTCGGCCTCCCGTATGTTGTACCTGCCGGTCCACTCCGGGTGGTCCCCCCGGCGGGTCACGCGGTTCCGCGGGCGACGCGTCGTCGCCGACCCCCGCGAGGACCGCGTTGACGACCGCGCCCGAAAGCAGGATGAGCCCCGAAAAGTAGAACCACGTCACGAGCAACAGGAGCGTCCCGAGCGCGCCCGCGACCGACGCGCCGGCCACCGACGCGTAGACGCCGAATCCGACCCCGAGGAGCGTCCAGCCGACGGCCGCGAAGACGGTTCCCGGAACGACCTGCCGCGGCGAGAGGTCGGCGTCGGGAAAGACGTAGTACAGCGGGAAGAACGCCGCACACAGCGTGAGAAGCAACAGAATCGGCGAGAGCAGTTGGATGAACGGCACGTCGAGCAGGCCGAGGAGCGCGGTCAGCACCGCGACGCCGATGGTGCCGACGCCGATGCTGGCGAGGGCGATGGTGCCGTCGCGGAGCTGGTCGAGGAGGCCGCCCGCCTCCGAGCCGTAGATGCGCGAGAAGGCGATGTCGAGGCCGCGGAAAAGCTTCAGCGCCCCCCAGACCGTCAAGGCGAGGCTCACCGCCCCGACGCTACCCTGTCCGGTTCGGTCCGCGAGGGCCTCCTCGACGAGGCCCTGTCCGGTCGGGACGAGATACTGCTCGACGAGCGTCTGGAGTTGGGCCTGCAACTCCGCGCCGCCGACCGCGGTGGCGATGACGACGCCGAGCACGAGAAGCGGAATCAGCGAGACGAGCGCGTAGTACGAGATGCTGGCCGCGAGAAACGAGATTTCCTTCTCCCGAATCGTGTCGACGACGGCCCGTGCGACGGGGACGGCGGTTCGAATCGTGGCGCTCACGTATCACGGAAACGACACGGGAGGCAAAGAAGTTACCCGCCGACGCGGCCGCGTGACTCGGTTACGGCCGCTGGCCGTTGCCTCGTCAGGCCTCGGGGTCGAGCGCGGCGGTCGCCTCGCGTATCTCAGCGACCGTCGCGTCGGTCTTGAACGCGGTGCCGTGGTAGTGGGCGGCCGTGGCGTCGTAGCCGGCCTCGCGGAGGGTTTCGAGGAACGTCTCCATCTTCGAGGCCGACCGGCCCCAGAGCTTACAGAGGCGGTGCTGGTCGAAGTGGGTCGGCGTGTCGAGTTCGACCGCGAGCGTGTCGAGGAGTTTGCGGGCGCGCTTCGCGGTGCCGAAGTCCTCGGTCACCTCGTCGCGGACGGCCTCGGCGAACGCCGGCTCGGAGACGGGGCCGAGCCAGATGGGGCCGGCTTCGAGAATCCGGGTCGACCCGCAGTTGGCGCACGACTCGGGCGGGTGGGCGATGAGCGAGTACTCCGCCTCGCGGTGGAGGCAGTCCTCGCAGTGGTAGACGAAGCCGGTCGATTCGAGGAGTTCGTCGGCCTTCGTCGCCCGCTCGTCGAGTTCGAGATACGCCCGCGCGTAGTGGCGCGTCGCGTGCGAGAGAATCGGGACGGCGGCCTTGTCGTAGCGGGCGGCGGTGCGGACCATCGCGCCGAGGAGCGTCCGAAGCCCCATCTCGGGGTGGTAGTCGGTGTTCTGCGGGAGACAGCCGTACTTCCGGATGCCGCTTTTCTGGTGTGCGCCGCACAGCGGGGCGGTGTCCGTGGCGGTGACGCAGACGAGGTCGCGGGTGTTTGCGAACGCGGGGTCGGCGAAGGGCATCGGCGTGCCGAAGGGGTCGAGGTCGACCACGTCGAAGACCGAGTCGTACATGAGGGCGTTGGCGTTGCGGTGGACCGCCTCGCCGCCGTTGCCGGCGCGGTCGAGGTTCGACTGGGCGAGTTCGACGGCGTCGGTGTCGAGGTCGGCGCAGGTCACGTCGTACCCCTCGGCGGCGGCGCGGACGCCCCGGATACCCGAGGCGGCCATCGCGTCGAGGTAGCTCTCGGCGCGGGGTTCGCGCTCGCGGAAGGCGCGGAGGACGGCCGCGGTGATGTCCCGGTTCAACTCCTGTGTGGGGTTGTAGAAGACATCGTCGCCGGTCCCCGCGGACGCCCCGTCGCGGGCGTCGGGAACTTCGATTTCGACGCCTCCCTCGCTCACGTGCATACCCGCAGTCGCCCGCGCGGGCGGAAACCGGTTGCGATGCGGTTGTGCGACGCGATTGCGACGCGATTGCGGCGGTCGGTCCACCCCGCGGCATCGAATGCGTTTTCACCGCCACCGACGAAGTCGGCGGCGTGGACCCGGCCGACGACTGGCGAGCGGCGCTCGCGGAGACCGGGCGACTCTCGCCGACCATCGTGCAGGCCATCGTCGACGCCCACGGCGACCGGGGCGTCACGGCCATCGAGGCCGTCTCCGAGCGACGGGTGAAGCGCTACCGCGACTTCGACGTGGTCGTCGGCTACGACGACGAGTACGTGGTCGAAGACCGGGGCTGTACCTGCAAGGACTCCCAGTACAACCTCGACCCCGACGAGGGCGAGCGCTGTTGGCACGTCCTCGCGGTCGACGTGGCCGAGGCGCTCGGCGAACTCGACCACCACGACATGTGGTACTCCGACGTGCGGGAATTTCTGTAATCACACTTCTCAACGACGCGCCCGTTCGGCCGTTCGGCCCGTCGCCGCGCCGCGGGAACGACCACAATTCTTTCCGAACCCCGCCGCGAACCTCGGCCCAACGGATGGCTGATTTCGACCTCTCTATCGACGAAAAGCGGGTGTACGCGGACAAGTCCGGCAAGCAGACGGTGTACGTCGCCGCGGGCGTCGGGGTCGTGACCGTCGACGTCTCCGACGACCTCGTCGGCGGCTTCCGCATCGACCGCCGGTGTACCGCGCGGGACGCCGCCGGGTCGCCCGGGGAAGTCGCCGTCGCCACCGACGAGGACGTGTTGCTCGTGCAGGGCGGCGACTACCACGAACTCGACTTCGGCCCCGCGACGGCCGTCGGCTTCCACCGGAATCGCGTCGTCGCCGCCGACGATGCAGGGCGCGTCGCCCGCTTCGACGAGTCCGGGTGGGCCGACCTCGGCGCGGTCGGTGCGGTCCGCGCCCTCGACGGGAGCCTCGTCGCGGCCGAAGACGGCGTCTACCGCATCGGCGACGACGGTCTCTCGCACGTCGGCTTGGACGGCGTGAACGACGTGTCCGACCCCGCGGGCCGTCTCGGCGGCGACTCGGGAACCCCGCTCGCCGCGACCGACTCGGGGCTGTACGCGCTCGGCAACGGCTGGATGGACGCGCTCGACGGGGCGTTTTCGGCGGTCGCGTCGATGCCGGACGGCCGCGCCCACGCGGTCGGCCCGGACGGCGTCGTCGCGCGAGACGCCGAGTCGGGGACGTGGGAGGCCGCGCCGATTCCGCTGGACGAGACGGTCGTCGCGCTCGCTCACGACGCCCGCGCCGCCTACGCCGTCACCGACGCGGGGAGCTTCTGCGTCCGACTGACCGGGGGCGACTGGCGGACGCAGGTGCTCGGGTTAGACACGGTCGGCGTCGCGGTGCGCTGACACGCGACGCGGCTGAACGCAACGAAAAGCGGTTTTACCCCCCACGAGAGACGAACGGGTATGCTCGTACCCGGCGCATCCTCGCAGGCACTCGCGGCCGCGCTCGCTTCCGAACTCGGCGAGTCGCTCGCGGCCGTCGAGTACGACCGCTTCCCCGACGGCGAGACGCTGGCCGCGGTCCCCGGTTTCGACGCCGACGCCGCCACCATCGTCGCCAGCACCGCCAGCAACGACGCCTACGTCGAACTGCTCCAACTGCAGGACGCCGTCCGCGAGGCCGGCGCGTCGGCGGTCACGACGGTCATCCCGTACATGGGCTACGCCCGACAGGACAAGGCGTTCGAGGCCGGCCACCCGGTCTCGGCCCGCGCGGTCGCCCGCGCCGTGAGCACGACGACCGACCGCGTCGTGCTCGTCAACCCCCACGAGGACGCCGTCTCGGAGTTCTTCGACGTGCCCGTCGACGTCGTCGACGCCGCCGGGCGGCTCGCCGAACCGCTCCCCGAACTCGACGACCCGCTGTTTCTGTCGCCCGACTCGGGGGCCATCGGCATCGCAGAGACCGTCCGCGACGCCTACGGCGAGGGCGAGACCGACTACTTCGAGAAGGTGCGCCACTCCGGGACCGACGTGGAAATCACGCCGAGCGACGCCGATTTCGAGGGCCGCGACGTGGTCATCACCGACGACATCATCGCCACCGGGTCGACCATGAGCGAGGCAGTCGGGGTCCTCGCCGACGGCGGCGCGAAGCGCGTCTTCTGTGCGACCGTCCACCCGCTTTTGGCTCGCAACGCCCGCACGAAACTCGCGCGCGCCGGCATCGAGCGCGTCGTCGGCACCGACACCATCGAGCGCGACGTGAGCGAGGTGTCCGTCGCGCCCGCTCTCGTCGACGAACTCGAACGGTAGCAGACCACACACTCTCTCGAAACGGTTTTGCCGGTCCCCGCATCTCGGGATACTATGGGACGTTACGGAAACATCGACTACCCGCGGATGACCAAGACCGGCCTCGGGCTGGGGCTCGCGCTGTTCCTGTTCGGCGCTGTCGGCGCGAAAGTCGCCCTCGCCGTGAGCGGCGGTGCCATCCCCGGCTGGGAGCGCACGCTGTTTTTCGACGCCGAGTGGCTCGGCATCGCGCTGGTGCTGTTCTCGCCGATTATCTTCGGCATCGTGCTCCCGCTTACGGAGTAGATGGCCGACGCCGACCCCCGGTTTCCCGACGCCGACGAGACGCTCGTCCTCGAACCCGACTGCGCGCGCTGTCCGGCGCTCGTCGAGTGCCGAAACCGCATCTCGTGGGGCGTCGGCCCCGCTGACGCGACCGTGATGGTCGTCGGCGAAGCGCCCGGTGCGGGCAACCCCGACGCCGAGCGCTGGCGGGGCGGCAACTGGACCGGGATGTCCTACACCGCCCGGCACTCGGGCCGCCGCATCCGCGAGACCATGGCCGCCGTCGGCTACGAGTCCGGCGTCTTCTACACGAACGCCGTCAAGTGCTTCCCCTCGGACGGCGAGGGGTCGAACCGCGCGCCCACGGCCGCGGAAAAGGCGAACTGCCGCGACCACCTCGTTTCCGAACTCGAAGCCATCGACCCCGACGTGGTGGTCCCGACCGGCCGCCACGCGACCGAAAGCGTCCTCGCGCTCGACGACGCCTCGCTGGACGGCTTTCTCGATACCGTCCTCGAACCCGTCGAGAGCGAGCGGTTCGGCTACACCGTGGTCCCGCTTTTACACCCCTCCTACCGCGACGTGTGGCTGTCGCGTCTCGGCTACGAGTTAGACGAGTATCTGGCCGACTTGGAGTCGATTCTCCCCTAAGCTCGCCGCGTCGACCGAGGCGCACACCGACGCCGACCACAAACGGTCCGCCGAGCGGAACTGACTCGACCGACTCCGGACCGGTGCGAACTTTCTTTTTCCCGCCAATCGACGAACCACGTATGTCCGACTGCATCTTCTGCGCCATCGTCGACGGCGACATCCCCGGCCGAATCGTCCACGAGACCGAGCACACGCTTGCGTTCCTCGACGCCAACCCGCTCGCGCCCGGCCACACGCTCGTCGTCCCGAAAGAACACCACGCCCGCCTCGACGAGGTGCCGGCCGACGCGGCGGCCGACCTCTTCGCCGCCGTGAACGACCTCGTTCCGCGCGTCGAGGCGGCGGTCGACGCCGACGCGACGAACGTCGGCATCAACAACGGCCCCGCCGCCGGGCAGGAAGTCGACCACGTCCACGTCCACATCGTCCCGCGGTTCGAGGGCGACGGCGGCAGTCCCATCCACGCCGTCGCGGGCGAGCGACCCGACCTCTCCGACGAGGAACTGGACGACATCGAGGCGTCCATCTCGGGCTGAAGCGACCGTTCTCGTTCCCGTCAACCCCGCCTTTTCACCGTAAGTGTCGATATGAACACATATATGGCCGCCGCAAGTACCGCCAGTCGTGACAGTCCTCCAATCGTTTCGGACGGCCCTCCGAATCGTCACCGAGACGCCCGTGCTCGTCGCGTTCGCCCTCGCGTTCGGGGCCATGGGCGCGTTGAACAACGCCTCCGGCCTCGTCAGTGTGGTCGGGACGATTCTGCTCCTGTTCGGCTCACCGGCGCTCATCGGCGCGTTCTACACCGTCATCGACGGCGCGCGCCCCGGTTCCGACACCGACCTGCGCGCGTCCACCGCGGCACAGCGCTACTACGTGAGCCTGCTCGGTGCGAGCGTCCTTTCCGGCCTCGTCATCATGATCATCGCGATGGTCGTCGGCGGCGGCGTCGTCGGCTACATCGGCTTCGGCCGGCTCAACGCGGTCCTGAACGGCTCCGCGACCCTCACGCTCGTCGAACTCGCCGCCGCCGGGGCGGCCTTCGTAGTCCTCGCGGCGGTCATCTACGTCTTCACGTTCTTCGACACCGCCGTCGTCTTCGACGGGAAGACCGCGGGCGGGTCGCTCAGCCGGAGCGTCGACTTCGTCTTCGGGAACCTCCGGCGGGTCGTCGGCTACGCGGTCGTCGCGACCGTCGCCACCTCGGTCGTCGACCTGCCGGTGCTCTGGTTCGTCACCCTCGACGGCGCGACCACCGTCGCCGGCGCGGTGACGGCGTTCCAAGCGCCGATGTCCGGGGTCGATATCGCCGTCGTGGCCGTCGCCTCGACGGTCACCACGCTCGTCGGGCGGACCTACAAGGTCTGTTTCTACCGGGCCTGCGCGGATGACGCATGGGGTTCGGGGCCGGAGTCGGCCGACGAGAACTGGACGATGTAGTCGCGCGTCCGGCGGCGCTAACGGCGGGCGACCGAAGCTATTAATCTGAGCACCCGACCAATCGCGGTATGTCGATTCCCACCACTATCGCGCTCGTCGGAGCCACCGGCGGCGCGGGGACGACCCGACTGACGCTCGAACTCGCCGCGGCGCTCGCGGACGACGGTCGCGACGTGGCCGTCCTCGACGCGGCGTTCGCCACGCAGGGACTCTCGGACTACGTCTCGGGGACGCTCGACCCCGACGCGACGTCGCTCGTCACCGACGATGCGGACGTGCCGCTCGAATCGGGGCTGGTCGCGTTCGCCCCCGACGCCGAGGGGCGCGTGGCCGTCTGCCCGGCCGCGGCCCCGTTCGAGCGACTCGCGCGGGCGATGACGCCCGACGCCGCGCGGGCGTTCGAGGGGCGCATCGCCGAGGCCGCAGACGGCTTCGACCACGTCCTCGTCGACGCGCCGCTCCTCGCGTCGAACCAGACGGTCGCCGCCGCCGCGGCCTGCGACCGAGTCGCGCTCGTCGCGCCCGCCACGGACCGCGGTGACGACGCCGTCGGTCGCCTCAGCGCACGGGCCGCCGACATCGGCACCGACGTCGACGCCGTCGTCTCCACGTTCGGCGAACTCCGCGACGCGGACGTCGTCGTCCCCGAAACCGAGGCGGACGGCATCGCCGACGCGCCGGCGTGCCGCGACGACGCCGAACTCGCGGCGGGCGTCGGCGCGGTCGCGGAGGTCGTCCTCGACGTCGAAATCGAACCCGCGGCCGCCACCGGCGGAGTCCTCAACTCGGTCGGCGAGTACGTCCGTCGCTGAGCCGCACGGGGCGTCGAGTATTCGGAAAGACAGTCGACTCGGTGAGCACCGCCGCTCGCGGGCGCAAAAACCGGGGGAGAGAGTAGAACGGCCGAGAGAGAAAGGCGCGCCTCGCGTCAGAACTGCATGTCGGTGACCGAGCTCATCGTCTCGGCCAGCGAGTCGCGCTTGGCGACCGCGGCGTCGGTGCGGTCGGTCAGCGCGCCCTCGACGGCTTCGACGAGGGGGGCGACGGGGTCGTGCGTCTCGACGTACGTCGCGAGCGCGAACTCCGACGGCTCCGCGCCGGTGAGCGCGAGCGCGTCGGCCCGCGAGACTCGCCCGTCGACCCAATCGCGGACGATGCGTCGCGCCTCGGGCGCGAGGGGCGTCACGCCCGCCTCGCCGCAACGGTGCAAGAGCTTCGCCGCCGTGACCGGGGCGACGCCCGCCTCGCGCGCGCTCTCTCCGATTGACGTGCCCGAGCCGTGTGCTTCGACGACCCGCTCCGCCGCCGCAGGCGCACAGGGGAGCGCGTCTGCGTGCGCCTCGAAGCGCTCGCGGAGGGAAACGTCGGTGTCGTCGACGGTCGGGACGCGGCTCGAACGCTGTTCAGTCGTCGTCGTCTCTAACGCGGCGGCGATATCCGACAACCCCATTGACCGGAGTTCAACACCGTTCCGCCAAAAGCGTTCCCAATGAATATCGATATTGATAGCTAAACGTACCGGTAACCGGTAGGCTCTGTCACCCCAAACCGGGGTTCGAACCCCGTTTTGTCCCGTGTTTAAATACCTCTTCGAGACCGATTTTCAATTGTGATGAGTGAAGCACGCTCCCCCCAGGGTTGCCCCGAATGCGACGGACACCTCGGTTTCGAAGCCGGCGAGACGGTCTGTACGGACTGCGGCCTCGTCGTCTCGGAGTACCGCATCGACCACGGTCCCGAATGGCGCTCGTTCGCCGACGACGACCGGAACCCCGCCCGCACCGGCGCGCCGCTCACCCGGTCGCGCCACGACCGCGGCCTGTCGACCGAAATCGGCCGTTCGACGCGTATCAAGGGCCGCAAGCGCCGGCAGTTCGCCCGGATGCGCCGCCAGCACAACCGCGCCCGCATCTCGACCAAGCGCGAGCGCAATCAGGTGTACGCCTTCACCGAGATTCGCCGCGTGACGAGCGCGCTGTCGCTCCCGAACCACATCCGCGACCAGGCGTGTTCGCTGTTCGAGTCCGCCCAGAACGAAGACCTCCTTCGCGGTCGCTCGCTCGAAGGGTTCGCCGCGGCCTGCGTCTACGCCGCCTGTCGCGTCGCCGGCGTCTCCCGGAGCGTCGAGGAGGTCTGCGACGTGTCGAAGTCCACCGAGGCGGAGCACCAAGCGGCCTACGGCGCGCTCAACCGCGACCTCGGCCTCCCCGTCGCGCCCGCCGACCCGACCGAGTACCTGCCGCGGTTCGCGACCAAACTCGATCTCGACAGCGACACCGAGCGCCGGGCGCGCGAGTACGTCGCCGACGCCCGCGACGAGGGACTCGTGGGCGGCAAGAACCCCTGCGGCGTCGCCGCCGCGTGTCTCTACACCGCCGCGTGCGACCGCGGGGAAGACTGCACGCAGGCCGAGGCCGCCGAGGTGGCCGACGTGACGCCCGTGACGCTCCGCAAGACGTACGTGGCGCTCCGCGAGTGAGACAGACACCGCAGACCGTGGCCGCGACGGTTCGCTAGCCGAAGCCGAAGCGACGAACCGAGAACTGAACGACTGTCGCGCGACCGAACCGAAAACGAGACGACGCTTCTACCGACCGCTTACCCGGACCGCGTCCGCGAGTTCCCGAATCCGAGTACTGGGAAGGCTCTCCGGCGACGACGCGACGACCGGCTCGAACCGCTCGACCGCCTCGGAGAGCCGCGCGTCCGCGGGGACCTCCGTCGCCGGCGCACCGAGCACGTCGGCGAAGGCGTCGAGCGGCACCGGGTCGACGACGCGGTTGACCGCGACGGCGGCGAGTCCGCACCCGAGTTCGCGGGCGAGTTCGCGGGTCCGAACCGCGTCGGCCAGCGCGTACCCCTTCGGCGACGCGATCACGACGCAAGCGTCGGCGACGGCGAGCGGAACGCCGGTGTCGGCGCGCATCCCGGCGGGACAGTCCACGACCACGTCGCCGTGGGCCGCCTCGACCGCGCGGAGCGCGTCGGCGAGGAGGCGAACGTCGGCGGCGCGCGCGCCGGCGAGCGTCCGGCCGCACGGGAGTATCGAGACCGGCCCGCCCGAGCGGACGGCTTCGAGGGGGTCCGCCCGCCCCGCGAGCACGTCGTGGAGGTCGGGGCCGGGCGCGTACGGGAGGTTCGCCATCCCGAGGTCCGCGTCGACGACGACCGCGCCGAGTTCCGCCGCGAGTTCGAACGACAGCGTCGACTTCCCGACGCCGCCCTTCCCGGAGACGACCGCGAGAATCACGCGAGCCTCCGGAGCGCGTCCGCGTCGGGGTCGGCGTCGGCCGCGCGGTCCGCGAGCGCCGTCGCCCGCGCCGCCAACCGGCGGAGTCGCGCTCGGTCCGCGTCGAGCGAGTCGAGCGCCTCGACGCCGAAGTCGGCCTCGGAGAGCGCGGCCGCGGCGTCCGCGACCGACGCGCCGTCCAGTCGCTCGGCGAGTTCGATGCGTCGCTCGACGGTCGCGAGAGACGCCGACTGGACCGACTGCCCGGTCTCGTGCCCGCGCGCCTCGCTGACCCCGACCGCCGCCGACACCTCGTCGTCAGTCGGCTGTTCGGACGGTCCGGTTCGGTCGGGGGCGGCGGCGCGTTCCGATTGCGAAATCGGGCCGGGTCGCTCCTCGTCGGACTCGGGGGTCGTCGCGTGCGTCGGCTCGGGTGTCTCCAGCTCAGGCGACGCCGACTCTGGCGTCTCCGGCTCGGGCGTCGCCGACTCAGCTGTCGTCGGTGACGGGTCAGAAGAGACGGGGACCGCGTCCGCGGGCGGCCGCGCCGAACCGAGCGTCCGAACCGCGTCCTCGGGCGTCGAATCGGCGGCCCGTTCCGACTCGTCGGCGCGGCCGAGAACCTCGATGTCGACCGCGCGCTCCGGAGAACCGTCGACGTCGGCGGGCGCGGCGTCGCGGTCGCCCGACGTCGACAGGGGAACGGCGTAGCCGAGCGCAACCGTCGAACCCGCGGGAACGACGCCGTCGAAACCCTCGTCGTCCCACCCGGGTTCGGGGACGCCGGCACGGCGCGGCGGGAGCACCGGGCCGTCAAGGCGGTTGCGAAGCCTGACGCGGCGGTCGACCGGCGCGTCGTTGTCGACTCGGACCGAGACGAGGGCGACGCCGTCGGCCGCGGTCACGTCGATATCGGTGTGCATAGCGGGGGTGGCCGCGGCTTCGCATATAAACCAACGCCCGGAGCGACCGGGGCGGCCGACGCTCAGACTGTCAACACCGAACGACCGGCACGCCGAGCCAGTCCGCGGCGGCCTCGGCGTCCGAAAACCGGCCGCACGAGAGGACGACCGGCGCGGAGAGGTCGGCGAGGCGGACGGCGGCCAGCGCGCGGGCGACGGGGTCCGATTCGAGGGCGGGCGGTTCGGGCGGCGAGTCGACCGCCGCGGTCGCCGTCGCCGTCGCCGGGAGCGACGCGAGGTCTCGAAGCGCCGCCTCGAACTCCGCTCCGAGTTCGGCCGCGAAGTGCGCCCGGGCCTCGCGGCGGCGGTTCTCGACCGCGTCTTCGAGTTTGAGTCGCGCCTCCCGCCCGTCTCGCTCGGCTCTGACCGCGCGTTCGAGCGCCGAAAGCCGCTGTTCGGCCGCGACGCGCTCCGTCTCGACTTCCGAGAGCTCAGTCGCCGCCGAGACGAGCTCCTCGCGCGCCGCGGCGGTCGCCTCGTCGTCGCCGGCGTCGCGGTGGGCGTTCACCCGCCCGCGGAGAGCCGCGACGCGCTCTCTGAGTCGAGACTCGTCCTCTCCGGCGGCGGCGACGCGGCGACGGGCGTCTCGGAGCGCGGCCGCCGAGGTGTCGGGCCGTTCGCGTTCGTCCGCCTCCGCCTCCTCGGCCGCATCGTCGCGGTGCTCGGCGAGTTTCGCTTCGAGTCGAGCGAGGTCGTCGGCGACCGGAGAGCGGCGGCCGTGCGACCGACCGGCCGCCGCGAGGAGCCACCCGCGGGACGGAGACGGGGACGGCGCGGAGACCGGGACTCTGCCGAGTCTGTCGTGTCCGGGGCCGGGCGACGGGCAGTCGATTCGGAGCGTGCCCGGCGCGTCGGTCCCGTCGTCCGCCCGCACCGCGGCGACGACGGCGTCGACGTCGACCGACTCGCCGGCGAGGTCGATTGCCGACCCTTCGTAGACGGTCCCGTCGGGCAGTCGGAGCCTCATAGCTCGCGGCGCTTCATCTCCGCGGCCGACGGGTGGTCGGTTCCCGAGGCGAACTTGCTGTACGGCGTCGCCGGCGACTCGCGGTCCTCGTAGGCCGCCGCGGCCTCGCGGACCGCGTCGGGGACCGCCGAGAACTCGTTGAACGGCTCGGTTCGCTCGATTTGAACGGCCTCGTCGTGTTTCTCCCGAAGCCGAAGCGCGAGGAAGGCGGCCAGCTCCGTCTCGTCGAACAGCGCGGCGCGGCCCAGTCGTCGGACCACGACCCCCTCGTGGGTCCGACAGATGTTCCGAAGCGTCGTCCGCGCCGCCTGCGAGTAAGTCACGACCAACAGCACGCACGACCGGTCACGGAGCCGGGAGAAAAATCGTTCGACAGCGGCACCGCAGGCCACTCGTCCGGCGGTCGTGCGGACGGTGGCGCGTGGTGCCGAACCCCATATTCGAATCCCCCGCGTTGCGTCTCAGACGCGCTCGACGGAGAACGACACGTCGTCGGCGTCGCCGGTCGCCTCGTCGAGGAGGTCTCTGACCCGCGCTCGCGCGTCGGCGGCGTCGGCGGCGAGGACGACGAGCCCCTCCGCGCGGTCGTCGCCGACGGCCGTCCACGCGTCGAGCGTCCCGTCGCCGGCGTCGTCTTCGAACTCCGTCGCAAACGTCCGGAGGACGGTCACGACGCGCCGCTCGGTGCTGGCGAGGTCCGCGTCACCCGATTCGAGGTCGCGGATGGCGTCTTCGATGTTGCGGATGGCGGAGATTCGGTCCATCGGTCGTCTGTCCCCTCAGCGCACGCTCCACTAAGTTCGTCGGTTCCGCGCGGGAACGGTCGCGGACGGTGTGAGAATCGAGGTCGGCGGCTCAGGTCGCGCGGTACACGTCGCCGCGGGGCTCGTAGATGTCGCCTTTCATCTTGAGCTTGTCAAGCTGGTCGTTGACCGTCTTCTCGTCCATGTTCAGCTCGCTGTTGGCGCGTTCGAGGACCTCCTCGTGGGGCGCGCCCTCATCGTACTCCTCCTGCATGGTGCGGATGAGTTCGAGGAGGTTCTTGATGCGGTCGCGCTGGGTCTTCGAGCGACCCGTCTCGACGATGTCGGCGTCGAACTCGCCGGTCTCGGGGTCCATGCCGATGTCGCGCAGGCAGGACTCGACGATGCCCGTGACGCGCTCTGCGTCCTCGCGGGTCACCTTGTCCGAGAGGCGGACGCGGGCCGAGGCCTCGCCGAGGCGGACGAGCGCTTCGAGCTTCCGGGCGGTCACGGGGACGGGCGCGTCCTCGTCGGCACCGCGGGCGCGGAAGTCAACGTAGAAGTCGCGGATGACCTGTTTCGCCTCGTCGGTCATCGTCGGATAGCAGGTGCGCTTCGCGTAGGCGATGTACTTGCGAAGCAGGTCCGCGTCGATGGTGGGCGCGACCTCGTCGGTGACGGCGTCGACCTGCTGTTCGGTGAACTCGGAGTTGGCGACGTTCGTTCGCTGGGTGTTCAGCTCGCCCGCGTAGTTGGTCTTGAGGATGTGGTCCGCGAGCTTCGAGTCCTCGTCGGGGTCGGGGTCGTCCGTGACCGTGAAGATGAGGTCGAACCGGGAGATGAGCGCGGGTTCGAGGTCTATCTGCTCGCCGATCGGCTCGTACTGGTCGAAGCGACCGTACTTCGGGTTCGCCGCGCCGAGGAGCGAACACCGCGACTTGAGCGTCGCGTTGATGCCGGCCTTGGAGACCGAAATCTGCTGTTGTTCGAGCCCCTCGTGCATCGCAGAGCGGTCCTCGGGCCGCATCTTGTCCAACTCGTCGACCGCCGCGATGCCCTTGTCCGCGAGGACGAGCGCGCCGGCTTCGAGCGTCCACTGCTGGCCGTCGCCGAAGTCGTCGCGGACGGCCGCGGCGGTGAGACCCGCCGAGGACGAACCCTTGCCGGAGGTGTAGACCGACCGAGGAGCAATATGTCGGATATATGATAACATCTGCGATTTGCCAGTTCCGGGGTCCCCTATCAACAGCATGTGCAGGTCGCCGCGAATCCGCGACCCGTCGGGTAGGTGTTTCGTGACGCCCGAGAACAGTTGGAGAATCATGGCCATCTTCTCTTGCTCGTAGCCGTAGATGGCGGGCGCGACGGACTCGACCATCTTCTCGTAGATGGCCGGGTCGTTCGAGAGTTCGACGATTTCGGCCACGTCCTCGTCGGATATCTCCATGTCCTCGAACTCCTCGTCTTCGATGGTGAGCGAGATGCCCTCCATGTAGTAGTCGAAGACGGGGGTCTTCTCGTTGCCCGAGGTCTGCTGTTCGATGTGGAGGATGCCGACGGCGGTGACGTGGTCGCCGGCGGTGACCTTGCCGGTCACGTCGTCAGAGAGGTTGATGTCGATCGACTGCGGCGTCTCGCCCCCGCGCAGGCCCTCGGGGGACTCCTGAACGCGCAGTTTCTGGGAGTCGACGAAGTTCGACTGGTCGAAGTCGATGCGGAACGGCCCCTGACGCTCGCATCCCTGACACTCGTGGGGTTCCTGAAAGCCGCCGTCGCCCTGCGGGATGTAGCTCATCGTCCCACAGCGCTGGCACTCGAAGGCGGCCTCCGTGATTTTCGGGCGCACGTCGGTCGCCTTGCGGACGATGCCCTGCACCGAGATGAGCGTCCCGATGTGGTCGTCGTTGACCCGGATGTTCCGGATATCGACCGCCTCGGGGAGGTTTCGCATCCGGACGTGCGCCTGCCCGAGCTTCACGTCCGCGGGGAGGTCGAACAGGCGCAGGGCCTCCTCCGCGTACTCCTGGAACTGACCGGGCTTCGTGATGTAGTCGTCCGCGAGCTCCGAGTCGAACCGATAGAGGTCGTCGTAATCGATGTACAGCGACCGCTTTTCCTTCGGGTACTGCTGTGCGAGCGTCCCGATCTCCTCTCGGTAGTAGTTTCGGTAGAACTCGATGAACCGCTCCGTCAGGTCTCGGTTCTGGGGGGCCTGCGCCATCGCACAGGGGTATGTCCCCAGGTGGTTAAGAACCTTCGTCGTCTGACCGACCGCTACAGTGACACGTCGGTCTCGATATCTTCTGTCGCCTCGCGGAGGCCGTCGCGTCGGGCGTCCTCGGCCAGCCGGTTCGAGAGGTCGTCGTCGGTCAACAGCTCCGCGAAGTCGTCGCGGAAGCGGTAGTTGGCCCGGCTCGAGCGGATGTCCGCCTCGGCGGCGGGGCGGCACTCGGCGACGACTTCGACGGGCACGTCGAGCGTCTCGGCGATGGTCTCGTCGTCCGCGCCGTCGACGAGCAGGTTGTCGAAGCGGTCGGCGTCGAACGGGAACTCGCGGTCGGCGTCGCGGACGAGATGGAGGTCGAACCGGGCGGTGCGAACCGCCTCGGGCGACGCGTCGAGTTCGACCGCGAGGTCGGCGTCGGAGTCGCCGTCGAAGAAGCCGACGACGAGCGCGACGAGCGCGTCGTCGTCGAAGTCGGTCTCGAACGCGTAGCGCTCGCGCATCGTCGCCACGGTGTCGTGGACGCGCTCGCGGACCGCTTCGGGGTCGTCCACGTCGGCGAGCGACCCCCGCGACTCGGACTGCTGTTCGGTCACGGTGTCCGAGCCGGTCGCCTCGATGAAGATGTCGCGGAGCTCGGCGGTCTTTTCGTCCATACCCGGAGAATGGCACGTCCAGCGTCTTTAATGATGCTGACCCGAGAGCCGCCGAGCGCCGGAGAGACGACTCGAATCGACCGACGAGGCCCGAACCGGCTCCCCGGCCGCGAACTTCGTAAACCGATAGGTTAAACTGGGTTTACGAGACAGCGATGGGCATGGCAACCGAACGCGAGTCTGTCGAACTCGTCGGCGACGAACTCGTCGGCAACATCGCCCGCGCCGCCCTGTTCGCGGCGCTCATGGGCGCGGGCAGTTACGTCTCGTTCCCGAACCCCGTCTCGCCGATTCCGGTGACGATGCAGGTGCTCGTCGTCTTCCTCGCGGGCATCTTCCTCGGCCCCGTCTGGGGCGGCGGCTCCATCGCGCTCTACCTCGTCGCGGGCGGCCTCGGTGCGCCGGTGTTCGCCGGCGGCTCCGCCGGGTTCGCGCCGCTCGTCGGCCCGACCGCCGGCTACCTCTGGTCGTACCCCGTCGCCGCGGCCGTCGTCGGCCTCGTCGTCCACGGCGGCGTCGACATCGGCGACTACCGCGTGCGCACCGTCCGACTCGTCGGCGCGATGGTCGCGGGCACCGTCGTCGTCTACGCCTTCGGGACGCTCGGGTTCGCGTACGTCCAAAGCGTCGGCCTCGAATCCGCCTTCTGGACGGCCTCCGCCGCGTTCATCCCCGCCGAGGCGTTCAAAATCGCCGCCGCGGTCGGCATCGTCCGCTCCGACGCCATCGCCGCCCAGTAGATGATTCGCGTCGAGGGACTCGTCCACCGCTACGGCGACACGGTCGCGGTCGACGGGGTCGACCTCGCCATCGACGACGGCGAGTGCGTCATCGTCGCGGGCGCGAACGGCTCCGGCAAGACCACGCTCGTCCGGCACTTCAACGGCCTGCTCGACCCCGACGAGGGGACGGTCTCGGTCAACGGCCGCCGGGTCGCCGACGACCTCGTCGCCGCCCGGACCGCGGTGGCGATGGTGTTCCAGCGCCCCGAAGACCAACTGGTCGCCGCGACAATCGGCGCTGACGTGGCGTTCGGCCCGGAGAACCTCGGCCTCGACCGCGACGAAATCGACCGCCGCGTCAGCGAGTCGCTGGCCGCGGTCAACCTCGACGGCCGGGAAGACGAGCGCGTCGACGCCCTCTCCGGGGGCGAAGTCGAACGCCTCGCCATCGCCGGCGCGCTGGCGATGCATCCCGACCATCTCGTCTTGGACGAGCCGTTCACCGGCCTCGACGAACTCGCCCGGCGCTCCGTGCTCGCCCGCCTCCGGGACCTCCGCGCCGAGGGCACGAGCCTCGTCGTCGTCACCCACGACCTGCGCGACGTGGCCGAGTTGGCCGACCGCGTGGTCGCCCTCGCCGACGGCGACGTCGCCCTCGACGCCGCGCCCGACGAGGCCGCAGACCGCCTCCCCGACCTCGACGTTCGCCCGCCGTGTTGACCTACGAGCCGGGCGACAGCCTCGCCCACCGACTCGACCCGCGGACCAAGCTCGCGGTGCAGGTCGCCTTCGCGGCGGCCGGGTTCGCGCACACGACGCCCGCCGGGCTCGTCGTCCTCGGCGCCGTCGCCGCGGGCTGTCTCCGCGCCGCCGACACCTCACCGGTGTCCGCCCTCCGCGACCTCCGCTATGCGATTCCGTTCCTCGCGCTCGGCCCGGTCGTCGAGGCCGCCCGCCTCGGCGCGCCGTGGTTCGACCCCGAGGCGGCCGTCGAACCGGCGCTCGCCAGCGTCCGCGTGCTTTTCGTCTTCTTCGTCGCGGCGGCGTACGTCAGGACGACGCCCGTGCGCGAGTCCCGCGCGGCGATTCAGCGACTCGTGCCGGGTCGCGTCGGCGTCGCGCTCGGCGTCGGCGTCGCGCTCGTCTTCCGGTTTCTCCCCTTGGTCCGCCGCGACCTGCGTCGCGTCCGCGAGGCGCAGGCGGCCCGCCTCGGGAGCGAACGGCGGCTGGACGAACGGCTCTCGCTCGTCGCCGCCGGCGGCCTCCGGCGGTCGTTCGCGCGGGCCGACGCGCTCGCGCTCGCCCTCCGCGCGCGGTGTTTCGCGTGGAACCCGACGCTCCCCGAGATTCGGTTCGACCGGCGCGACGCGCCCGGACTCGTCCTCGCCGCCGCGCTCCTCGCCAGCCTCGCGCTCTGAGGTCGCCGGAGCGCTCGTAATCCGCCGACCGACACGCCTCGGGTGGCAAGATTTAACCCGCCGTTCTCCGGTGATTGATTATGGACTTTGCGGCACAGGCGGATGTTACGCGGGAGACGTTCTGGACGATTAGTCCGGTCGGCGAGGCGCTCTTCTACGGTCTGGCCGTCATCGCGTCGCTCGTCTTCCTCTATGGGGTGTACGAGCGGTTCGCGCGATACGCGCGGGGTGGCGAAGACCCGTTCGACCGGCTGTCCGACCTCCCGGGACGGACGGTTCGGGCCGCGAAAGTGGTGTTCTCCAACGAAAAACAGTTCAAACGCGACCGGTTCGCCGGCGTGATGCACGCGTTCATTATGTGGGGCTTCCTGACGCTCCTCATCGGGACGACCATCCTCGCCATCGACATCGACGTGTGGCGGCGGGTGACGGGCAGTTCCTTCTTCGTCGGCGACTTCTACCGCTCGTACTCGTTCGTCATGGACCTTATGGGTCTCGCGTTCGTCGTCGGCGTCGGGATGGCGCTGTGGCGGCGCTACGGGGTCCGGCACCCGCGGCTGTGGGGCAAACACACCGGCTTCGAGGACGCCGCGTTCGTCTGGACGCTGTTTCTCCTCGGCGTCGGCGGCTACGTCCTCGAAGGCGTCCGCATCGTCGGCACCGACTTCCCCGACTTCGAGACGGTGAGTTTCGTCGGCTATTTCGTCGCCGTCGTGTTCGAGACCGCGGGCATGGGGCAGGGCCTCGCCCAGACGCTCTACTGGTTCGGCTGGTGGTCCCACGCGCTCCTCGCCTTGGCGTTCGTCGCCGCCGTCCCCTACGCCAAGCCCCTGCACATGCTCACCTCCTTCGCCAACGTCGTCACCGCAGACGAGAAGGCCGGCAAGCGCCTCCCGGCGGTCCCCGCGGACACGCCGCCGGACGAAATCGGCTACGTCTCCGAGGACGACTTCTCGTGGAAGGCGATGCTCGACATGGACGCCTGCACGAAGTGCGGCCGCTGTACCGACGCCTGCCCGGCGAAGGCCTCCGGCCGCAACCTCGACCCGCGGGACGTGATTCTCGACCTGAAGACCTACCGCGAGTCGGTCGACGCCGGCGGCGACTCCGTCGACATCGTCGCGGACGGCGGCACCTCCGTCGTCGACGCCGAGTCGATGGAGTCCTGCATGGCCTGCATGGCCTGCATGGACGCCTGCCCGGTCGATATCGAGCACCTCACGCACTTCACCGAGATGAACCGCCGGCTCACCGAGACGGGCCAACAGCAAGAGCCGGTGCAGGAGGCGATGATGAACATCTTCCAGAACAGCAACGCCTTCGGCGACCCCCAGCGCAAGCGGCCCGACTGGACCGACGACCTCGACTTCGAGGTGCCCGACGCCCGCGACGAACCGGTCGAGTTCCTCTGGTACGTCGGCGACTACCCCTCCTACGACGAGCGCAACCGCGCCGTCGCCCGCTCTTTGGCCCGCATCTTCGAGGAAGCCGGCGTCTCCTACGGCATCCTCTACGAGGACGAAGGGCACGACGGCAACGACGTGCGCCGCGTCGGCGAGGAGGGCCTCTACGAGATGCTCGTCGAGGACAACGCCGCCGCGATGGCCGACTGCGAGTTCGACAAAATCGTCTGCACCGACCCGCACTCGTACAACACGTTCAAAAACGAGTACCCGGAGATGGACGACTCGTTCGACTACCCGGTGTACCACTACACCCAACTGGTCGAGCGCCTCGTCGGCGACGACCGCCTCGACCTCGCGGGCGACGAACTCGCCGCCCAGACGGTGACGTACCACGACCCGTGTCACCTCGGCCGGTACAACGGCGAGTACGAAGCGCCCCGCGAGGTCATCCGCGCGACCGGCGTCGAACTCGCCGAGATGCCGCGTAACCGCGACCAGTCGTTCTGTTGCGGCGGCGGCGGCGGCGGCCTCTGGATGGACCACGAAGAGGAGTCGAAGCCGTCCGAAGAGCGCCTGCGCGAGGCGCTGGACGACACGACCGGCGGCGTCGAGCGGTTCGTCGTCGCCTGCCCGATGTGCGCGACGATGTACGAAGACGGCCGCAAGACCGGCGACTACGAAGAGGACATCGACGTCGTTGACATCGCCGAACTCGTCGTTGAGGCGCTCGACGCGAAGACCGCCGCGGCGACGGAAGCGGGCACGGATACGACGCCCGCGTCGGCCGACTGAGTCGGCGGCGCGGCTATTTTACTGTAGGTCCAACCGCTCGATGGACTCGCGGATGACGTCCGCCGACTCCCGGAGCGCCGCCGTCTCGTCCGCCGAGAGGTCGAACTCGTGGACGTCGCGGACGCCGCCTTGGTTGACGGTACACGGGAGGCTCATGTAGACGTCGTCGATGCCGTGTTCGCCCGAGACGAGCGTCGAGACGGTGAGGATAGAGTTGTCGTCGCCGAGGATGCGTTCCGTGGTCGCGGCCACCGAGCGCGCGACGCCGTAGTTCGTTCGCTCCTTGCGCTCGATAATCTCGTAGGCGGCCTCGCGCACCTCCTCTTCGA
The DNA here is from genome assembly GCF_014635105.1 of Haloferax sulfurifontis. Lineage (NCBI taxonomy): Archaea > Methanobacteriati > Methanobacteriota > Halobacteria > Halobacteriales > Haloferacaceae > Haloferax > Haloferax sulfurifontis. The sequence goes on along the minus strand of NZ_BMCI01000002.1, from coordinate 314,491 downwards.
CGCGGGCTTTGAGCGCGTCCACGTCGTCGACGCCGTGGCTGGTGGCGTACGACACGAACGGGATGCCGCCGAGGTTCGCCGAACTCCAGACGAGCACCTCGCTGTCGCCGTGCTCGCCGACGACGTAGGCGTGGACGTTCGCGGGGTCGAGGTCGAACTCGCGGCTGAGCGAGTGGCGGAACCGCGACGTGTCGAGGACGGTCCCCGACCCGATGACGCGCTCGGCCGGCAGGTCCGACACCTTCCACGTGACGTACGACAGCACGTCGACGGGGTTGGTGACGATGAGCATCACGGCGTCGTCGTTCAGCCCCTCGGTAATCTGCGGAATCATGTCGGCGAAGATGTCGGCGTTCCGCTCCATCAGGTCGAGGCGGGTCTCGTCCGGCTTCTGGCTGGCACCGGCGGTGACGATGACCACGTCGGCGTCCCAGCAGTCCTCGTAGTCGCCCGTCCGCACCCGGACCGGCGACGTGAAGTACGACCCGTGGTTGAGGTCCATCGCCTCGCCCTCGACGCGCTCTTCGGCGATATCGACGAGGATGATTTCGCCCACGAGACTGCTCTCCATCAGCGCGAACGCCGTGCTCGACCCGACTGCGCCCGCACCGCCGACGACCGCCACCGTACCTTTGCCGCGTTCAGTGCTCATACCGGTCGTTCGAGCGACGGCTTGATAAAAACAGAGCTCCGTTTCGAAGAACTGGGAGTACAACTCCCGTAACGGATGATAATTTGTTAGAAACCGTCCGGTAGCGGCGTATTTTTTAAAGATGAAGAAGTATCGGAGTCGTCGAACCGTCGCACCGGTACCACGCCGACCGTCGCGGGTGCGGTCGCCCGCCGCCCGCGGAGTTACTCGCGGTCGTACTCTTTCTTGAAGCCGCGGAACTCGGTCCGGTGGGCCTCCTCGTCGGCGAGGATGGTCACGGCGAGGTCCTCGGTGACGGGGTCGTTGGCCTCCTCGGCCGCGTCGATGAGCGCGCGGTAGGTCTCGATAGCGTCCTCCTCGGCACCGAGAACGCCGTTGATGACGGCGAGCACGTCCGTGCTGTCCTCCGGCGGCTGGAGGTCGTGCTGGCGCGCCTCGAAGGACGCGGAGCCCGGCGGTTTCTCGTCCAGTTGCTTCAGTCGGTTCCCGAGTTGCTCCGCGTGGGTGAGCTCCTCTTGGATGTCGGTCTGGAGGGACTGCTTTATCTCCTCGGCCCGGACGCCGTCGAGGACGATAGAGTTCGTCATGTAGTTCATCACCGTCTCGATCTCGTCCTGGTAGGCGCGCTTCAACAGCGCGGTTACGTCCTCGGACATAGCGACTTCGTATTGACGCTCTGGCAACAAATAGCTGTTCGCCGCGGCGAGTCGGGCGGGCGGTCGAGCCGTCGGCGTCGGCGAAAATCGGCGGATGAGACGGGTCGGCGACGCGGGGAGTCAGTCTTCGAGCGCGACGAGTTCGACGACGTACCCGTCGGGGTCCTTCACGAACGCCGCGCGGGCGTTCGCCGGGTCGATGTCGACCGGCGGCTTGACGACCTCCGGCGACTGCGCCTCGACGATGTCCTCGAACGCGCGGTCGGCGTCGGCGACTTCGACCGCGACGTGGTCGATGCCGGCGGGTTCGACGCGCGCCGCCGAGGTCGGGTCGTACTTGAACTGCAGTTCCATGTCGGTGTCGTCGCTACCGACGTAGACGTTCCGGACGCCGTCGAGTTCGAACTCGTTGGTCCGTTCGAGACCGAGGTCGGCGTAGAAGTCGAGCGTGGCGTCGATGTCCGAGACGACGAGGGCGGTGTGGATGAGACCCATGGCCGACGCGACGCGGCGCGGAGAGATAACGTCTGGTCTTCGTGTCAGGCCTGCCGCGAGGCGTCCACGTCGATGGCGTCGACGGGGCAGATGTCGACACAGAGCATGCAGTCGATACACTGGTCTTCGTTGGTCGGTTCGACCTTCTGCTCGCTCACCGGGTGGTCGGGCGTGTCGACCCACGTGAACACGTCCACGGGGCAGTTTTCGAGGCACGCGCCGTCCGCGAGACAGATGTCGTAGTCGACGGCGACGTGGGTGCCGTGGATGCCGAGTTTCTCCGGCGGTTCGACGGGCCCCCAGACGGCGACGCCGTTTTCGTCGCCCGCTCGCTCCCGGTTCTGGTCGAAGTTCGAGTCGATAGCCATCGCCGGGCGTTGGCCGCACCGGGTACTAAAACGTCCGCATCGGCGACGCGAGAAATCGAAGACGGAATCGGGGGCGGGCCGGGGCCGGTCACCGAGAGGCGACCGGGGCGCGCCGTCGACATCCGCGAGGAGCGCGGTCGCTCGGAAGCGTGACGGCGAAAGGAAACCAGCGGGCGAACGTCAGTCGGGCGACTATACCCGCGCGGCCTCGATGTGTTCGAGGACGCGCGAGATGTGGTGGTCGTCCCGGGCGGGCGCCTGTGTCCGATAGGTGCGGAGGGCGTCTACGAGATAGTCGAGTTCGGCGCTGTCGAAATCTTCGTCGCCGGCCTCGACCCGCGCGAGCAGGCCGGGGGCCGGCGTCGGCTCTTCGTCTGCATCGACCGCCCGCTCGATGGCGTCGAGCAACGCGGCGTGGACGACCCACGTCTCTTCGCGAGAGAGGTCGAGCGCCGTCGGACGGTCCTGGGCCGATGTGGTCATTGTGGGGCCTCTACCGTAACCTATGGGCGGGGAGGCATAAATGTATGTGTACTGTTGTCATGCGACACGCACGACCGCGAAAGCCACGGGGGCGTCCGCTCCCGACGGCTAGTCGAATGCTTCGATTCCCGTCAGGTCAGCGCCGAGGACGAGCGTGTGGATGTCGTCGGTCCCCTCGTAGGTGTAGACGGTCTCGATATTCTCCATGTGGCGCATCGGCGAGTAGTCGGTCGTGATGCCGTTGCCGCCGAGCATCTCGCGGGCGGTTCGGGTAACCTCGCGGGCGACCCGGACGTTGTGGCGCTTCGCCATCGACACCTGCTGGTGTCGCAGGTCGCCGCGCTCTTTGAGGTCGGCGAGGCGGTGGGCCATCAGTTGCGCGTTCGTGATTTGGGTCGCCATCTCCGCGAGCTTGCCCTGCTGGAGTTGGAACCGCGCGATTGGGCCGCCGAACTGGTCGCGGTCCTTCGCGTACTGACGGGCGTCTTCGAAGGCGTCGCGTGCCGCGCCGACGACGCCCCACGCGATGCCGAACCGCGCCTGCGTGAGACACGAAAGCGGCCCCTTCATCCCCTCGACGCCCGGGAGGACGTCTTCCTCGGGGACCCGCACGTCGTCGAGGCCGATTTCGCCCGTGACCGACGCGCGCATCGAGAGCTTGTCCTCGATTTTGTTCGTCGTCACGCCGTCGCGGTCGGTCTCGACGAGGAACCCGCGGACCGGCGACCCCTCCGCCGACACGTCGCGCGCCCAGACGACCGCCACGTCGGCGATGGGCGAGTTCGTAATCCACGTCTTCGAGCCGTTGAGGACGTAGCCGTCGGCGTCGCGCTCGGCGCGGGTCTCCATCCCCGACGGGTCGGAGCCGTGTTGCGGTTCGGTCAGACCGAAACAGCCGACCGCTTCGCCCGACCCGAGCTTCGGGAGCCAGCGCTGTTTCTGCTCGTCGGAGCCGTAGGCGTGGATGGGGTAGATGACGAGCGACCCCTGGACGCTCGCCATCGACCGGAGGCCGGAGTCGCCGGCTTCGAGTTCCTGCATCAGGAGGCCGTAGGCGCGCTCGCCGAGACCGGGGAGGCCGTAGCCGTCGAGGTTGGGTGCGTAGAAGCCGAGTTCGCCCATCTTCGGAATGAGGTCGGTCGGGAACGTCCCGGCCTCGTAGTGCTCGCCGATGTCGGGTTTGACCTGCTCGTCGACGAAGCGCCGGGCCTCGTCGCGGACGAGTTTCTCTTCGCCGGTCAGGTCGCCCTCCAATTCCAGATAATCGAGCATGATGGTTTCTGCGCTCGGCGCGGTGAAAAGCGATTCGCTCGGTCGAGGTTCGCGGAGACGGACGGTCGAAAAGTCGGAGACGGAAACGGGGCGGTCGTGATTCAGAGACGGCTCCGAAACCGCGAGACGGCAGTCGAGCCGTCAGGCCGCCGATTCGACCGAGCCCGCGTTCGCCCGGTTCACGTAGCCGACGAAGTTGTCGAACAGGCGCTTGGCCTCGCAGGCCGCGGCGTAGTTCTCCGGCGTGATGCCGTCGACGACCGACTGAATCCGCTCGTCGGGGAGGAACTCCTTCTGCCGGGCGATGGTCTCGGCGGTGTCGGTGTCGTACTCGGGGTGGAACTGGACGCCGAAGGCGTGGTTCCGGCGGAACGCGTGGACGCCGAACTCGTTTTCGGCGAGGAGGTCCGCGCCCGACGGGAGTTCGGCCACTCGGTCGCCGTGGGAGGTGAAGACGGTGAATCGCTCGCCGATGCCGGCGAGGATGTCGTCCTCGTCGTCGGGGCGGGTGCGTTCGATTTCGTTGTAGCCGAGTTCGAACTCGCCCATGTCCTCGACGGTGCCGCCGAGGGCCGCCGCGACGACCTGATGGCCGAAACAGACGCCCAAGAGAGGAACGCCGCGCTCGTCCGCGTCGGCGACCCACGACACGAGGCTTCGAATCCACGGCTCGTCCCAGTAGACCGACGACGACGAGCCGCTGATAACGACGCCGTCGTAGTCGAAGTGGTCTGGGAGACGGCCGTCGGTAACGTCGAACTCGACGAGGTCGGCGTCGAGTTCGCGCCTGAAGTTTCGTGACGTGCTCGAATCGCCGTGGGAGGCGTCCAAGAACGCGAGTCGCGGGCGAGTCATCGTGGAGAGACAATCGGCGGGGCTCTAAAGAAGTTGCGCCCGGACCGCTCACTGCCGGCATCTGCGAGGCGCGACGGCGGCCGCGACAGCGGGGTGAACGCGCCGGAACGACGCTCAGTCGTCGCCGACCGATTCGAGAAAGGAGACGAGCGCGTCGTTGACGAGCCGCGACCGCTCGACGGTGACGAGGTGCCGCGCGCCCGCGAACGACTCGAACTCGCCGCGCGGGAGTCCCTCGGCCAGCGCGCGGCCCCCCTCGACCGGCCAGACCGGGTCGTCGTCGCCGTGGAGGACGAGCGTCGGGACCGTCACCTCGTACAGCGGGCCGGCGTCGTAGTCGGCGACGGCGGCGGCCTGCGCGGCCCACGCCTCCGGGTCGGCGTCTTCGCGTCCGCGCCACGAGACGAGTTGGTCGACCACCTCGGGCTGTTCCGCGCGGAACGCCTCGGAGAGCGCCGGCGCGAGCGACTCGCGGAGCGCGGCCGGGTCGTCGGGCGCGGCAGAGAGCGGTTCGGGGTCGACTCCCTCCCCGGAGGCGGCGGTGCCGACGAGCGTGAGGCTCCGGGCGCGGTTCGTCGTCCGCGCGGCCTCCAGCGCGACCAGCCCGCCGAGGCCGAACCCGACGAGGTGGGCCTTCCGGACGTTCGCGTCCGCGAGGACGGCCACGAGGTCGGAGACGAGCGTCTCGACCGAGTACGGTCCCGCGGGGGCGTCGGAGCGTCCGGCCCCGCGGAGGTCGGTCACGAGGCTCTCGTAGGGGCCGGCGACGGCGGCGTGTTGCCAGCCCCACTGCCACGCGCCGTAGCCCGCGTCGCCGACGAAGGCGACCGTCTCGCCGTCGCCCTCGCTGTCGTAGTACAGTTCGACCCCGTCCGCGACTGCCGTGGGCATACCGGTGGCTCGGCGGGCGAGCGACTTAGGGCGTCCGTCTCGGGCGCGAAAAAGCGAAAACGAAGCGAACTCGCGGGAGCCGCGGGACCGACTCAGGCGTTCAGGACCGTCCGGAGCACGTCGGGGGCCTCGTCGAGCGCGTCGTCGAGCGCGTCCACGTCGGGGCCGCCGCCCTGCGCGAAGTCCGCGGGGCCGCCGCCGCCGCCGCCGACCTTGCCGGCGAGTTCGCCGACGACCTGCCCGGCGTTGATACCCACGTCGTCGGGGACGCCGACGACGAACTGGGCGCTCCCGCCCGCGGCGGAGCCGAGGACGGCGACCTTGCCCTCCTCGACCAGCGCGTTGGCGGTCGCGCGGAGTTCGTCGGCGTCGCCGTCGAGCCGCTGGACGACGACGGGCGTGCCGTCGATGTCGATTTCGTCCGCGCCGGCCGCGGCGCGCGCCTCGGCGAGTTCCGTCTTCAGGCGGTCGATGGTCTTGCCGCGCTCCTTCCACTCGGTGAAGAAGCGCTCGGCCGTCTCGGGCACGTCCGCGGGGTTCACGTCGAGCACGTCGGCCGCGCCGTACAGCGCGTCCTCGGTGCGCTGGGTGGCCTCGATGGCCGCGTCGCCCGCCGCGAAGGCGACGCGCTCGACGCCGTCCTGGACGGGCTCCGTCGTCAGCACCTTGATGGCCCCGATGTCGCCGGTGCGCTTGACGTGGGTACCGCCGCAGGCCTGCACGTCGGTGCCGACGTGGATGAGGCGAATCTGCTCGCCCGGCGGGATGCCGCCCTGATAGAGGTCGAAGCCGTACTTCTTCTCGGCGTCGCGGCGGTCCGGCCACTCCTGTTTGACCGGGATGTTCTGCATCACGATTTCGTTGGCGACGCGCTCTATCTGCTTTACCTCTTCGCGGGTGATGCGCTCGTAGTGGGTCACGTCGAGCCGCGAGCGGTCGACGCCCTTCGACGCGCCGGCCTGCCGGATGTGGTCGCCGAGGACCGTCCGGATGGCGTGGCCGATAACGTGGGTCGCCGTGTGGTGGCGCATGAGCCGACGGCGGCGCTCGGCGTCGAGCTGGCCGCGGACGAACTCGCCCTTACCGGGGTCCTCGTCGGTGCGGTGGAGCACCACGTCGCCCACGATCTGCACGTCGGTCACCTCGACGGTCGTGTCGTCGGTGGCGAGCGAGCCGTGGTCGGCGGGCTGTCCGCCGCCTTCGGGGTAGAACATCGTCTGGTCGAGGACCACGTCGTAGCCCTCCTCGCGCTCGAACACGTCGAGGACGACGGCCTCGAACTCGGTGCGCTCCTGGTCGTCGTAGTAGAGCTTGTCCGTCGCCGGGAGGTCCCCGAGGCGGTCGTCGCGCTCCTCGGCGTCCTCCTCGCCGTCGACCTGCTCGTGGCGGTCGGCGACGAGCGAGTAGAAGTCGTCGGGGATGTCGACGGTCGCGCCGCGCTCCTCGGCGATTTCCTGCACCATGTCGGGCTGGATGCCGTGGGAGTCGTACAGCTCGATGAGTTCGTCGACCGGGATGGGTTCGTCCTTGTCGGCGTAGTCGTCGGCGAGCTGTTGGACCTTGCGGGAGCCGCGTTCGAGCGTCTTTCTGTACTTGCGCTCCTCACTGCGGACGATGTCGCGGATGGTGTCGCGGTTCTGGTAGTCCAGCCGCTCGGCCTGCATGTCCACGAGCTCGTCGAGCGGGGCGTCGACGCCGAGGTTGTCCACGAGGCGCTTCGTGCGTCGGAGGACCATGCGGGCGAGGTAGCCCGTCCCGACGTTCGAGGGGACGATGCCGTCGCCGAACATGTACGCGAGCGTGCGGCAGTGGTCCGCGATGGCGTAGATGTCTTCGAGCGGGCGGAGCAACGCGGTGAGTTCGGCCTCGTCGACGCCGATTTCGCCCGCGACGCCGGCGCGCGCGGTGGCGAGGTCGTCGATTTCGTCGATGTCGAGGTGGCCAGAGAGCTTCGCCGCGCGGTGGATGAGTTCCTCCTCCTCGTCGGTGTGCTCGATGCCGACGTTGTCCTTCAGGAACTCTATCATGTCGGGGTAGACGGCCTCGTACACCGTCGGCGTCCCCTGTGACACCCACGTCCACCGTTCGAGCCCGTAGCCGGTGTCGACGATGTAGGTGTCCATCGGCGAGTAGGTGTTGCCGTCCTTGAGTTCGTACTCGCCTTCGGGGTCCTGCTTCATCGACATGAAAACGAGGGTGGCGAGTTCCGCGCCGCGGTAGAGGACTTCGAAGGCGGGACCGGCGTTGCCGCCGCCGACCCACGGGTCCTCGATGTAGGTGATTTCGGAGATGTCCGCGCCGAGCGACTCGAAGAACTCGTCGCAGAGCCGGACCGTCTCGTCTTTCCAGTAGACCTCGCCCTCGTAGGCGTACTTGTCGCCGGCCTCCTCGCGGGCGTTGAACGCGTGGTGGGCCATCATCTCGAACGCCATCGTGTGGCGGCCGGTCTTGCCCACGTTGTCGATGTCCTGCATCCGGATACAGGGCTGGGAGACGGTCAGCGGGTTCGCCGGCGGCGGCGTCTCGCCGGACGTGACGAGCGGCTGGAAGTCGTAGATAGATGCCTGCGTCAAGAGCACGTCGTCGCGCCAGCGGTTCGCGGCGACCGGGTAGGGGTCGATGCGCTCGTGGTCGTGTTCCTCGAAGAAAGAGAGGAACTTCTCGCGCATCTCTTCGAGAGTGTACTCCTCGTCGAAGCCGGGGTTGTCGATGAAGGTGTAGTCGTCGGCGGGCGGTTCACCGCAGGTCTCGCGGTCGGGGTCTCGTGTCCAGAAGTGGACGCCCGTCACGGGGCACTGCTTCCGGTAGAAGCCCTCCTCCTCGAAGTAGTCGAGGCGGTACTCCGCTTCGAGTTCGCTCATTGCCAAACTCTGGTCTACCGTCGGGTAAAACAGTTCCGGGAAATGGACGCAGACGCCCGATTCCCCACAATTTCGCCCGCACGGGCCGCGTCGTTCTTTTCCCTCCCGAGCGTACGAGGGGTATGGAACTCGCTTCACTCCGGCGGCGGCCCGCGGTCGAACTGCTCGCGTGGGTCGTCCTCGCGCAACTCGCCGGCGCGCTCGGGAGCGTCTTCACCGTCACCGCCGTGGGGTCGTGGTACGCGACGCTCGCCCGCCCGTGGTTCGCCCCGCCGAACTGGGTGTTCGGCCCGGTCTGGGTGACGCTTTTCACCCTGATGGGCGTCGGCGCGTGGCTCGTCTCCCGACGGGACCACCCCCGCCGCGAACGGGCGCTCACCGTCTTCGTCGGCCACCTCGTCGTCAACGTCGCGTGGTCCGCGGCGTTCTTCGGACTGCAGTCCCCCGCGGCCGGCCTCGCCGTCATCGTCGTCCTCATCGCGGCGATTCTGGCGACGATGCGCGAGTTCGCCGCCGTCGACCGGCGCGCCGTGGGCCTCCTCGTCCCCTATCTCCTGTGGACGTGTTTCGCCGCCGCGCTCAACTACGGCTTCTGGTCGCTAAACTGAGTAATCCGGCGGGGTCAAAGCGCCGCGCCGCCGAATCGGACCGCTCGCGGCGCGTTCTTGCTTATTGAAAACATGCCGCAACGATTATAGTTCTCGTTGCCCTTCGATAGGGAGACTGCCGTGCACGCGACGGACCCAACGGTTTTCGTGGACGACGACTTCGACGGTATCGACCTCGGCGACGGGGTCACGGTGGCGTCACCGAGTGACGGGAAAGGTCCGAGCGACGCCGCGTGCGCCGTCGTCGCGGACCCCGACGCGGAGGTTCCCGACGGCGTGGCGACGGTGCTGTACACCGACGTGCCGCCCGAGGCCGTCGACCGTCCCGACCGATTCGACGCCTACGTCAGACGCGGCGACCGCGCCGCGCTCGAATCGCAGGTCCGCTGGTTGCTCGCGTCCGGCGACGACGCGGGCGCAGGCACGGACGCCGAGCGGGCGGCGGAGCCGAGGAACGACCCCGAGTGGGAGCGCCTCAAACGGCTCTACGAGGGGACGACGGAGCTCATCGCCGCGGAGACGGTCGAGAAACTGTACGAACGCGCCATCGGGCTCACCGAGGACATCCTCGAGTTCGACAACACCTCGTTTTTCCGCCACGACGGCGAGGGGTTCTACGTCGCCGCCAACAACGACGGTCTGGTCGGGACGGGACCGATATCCGACGAGACGGGCCTTCTCGGGCGGACCTACCGGACCGGACGCTCGTTTCTCGTGGACGACGTGCGCGACCACCCGGAAGCCGACCCCAACGACCCCGCGTATCGCTCGGCGCTGAGCGTGCCCGCGGGCGACGACGCGGTGTTTCAGGCTATCTCCAACGAGGTCGGCGCGTACGACGAGACCGACCTCACGCTGGCCGAACTCCTCGTGTCGTACGTCTCCGAGACGCGAAGTCGCATCGAGTCGGAGGCCGCCGTCAGGCAGAGCCGCGAGCAGATAGAGCGGCTCCACCGGGGGGCCACCGAACTGGCCGCGGCGACGAGCCTCGACGAGCTGTTCGAGCGGACCGTCGAAATCACGGACGACATCTTGGAGTTCGACATCAGCTACGTGGGCGTCGTCGAAGACGGCCACATCGTCCCGACGGCCATCTCGTCCGACGCCCCAGCCGACGGCGCGGAGCGCGTCCCGCTCGACGACGGCGGCATCGCGGCCGAGGTGTACCTGTCGAGGACCACGAACATCACCGACGACGTGCGCGACCACCCCGAGGCGCGGCCGGTCAAGCGGATGTACCGCGCCGTCCTGAGTGTTCCAATCGGCGACATCGGCGTCTTTCAGGCGACCGCGTTCACGCCCGCCGCGTTCGACGAGCGGGACGCCGAACTGACCGAACTCCTCATGGCGCACGTCGCGGTCACGGCCGAGCGCATCCGCGCCGAGTCGCGGCTCAGAGACGAGCGCGACCGCTCGACGGCGCTGTTCGAACACGTCTCCGACGCCGCCGTCGCCTACGACGTGGAGGGCGGCGCGCTCACGGTCCGCGACGTGAACCGGGCGTTCCAGTCGGCGTTCGGCTACGACGCCGACGACGTCGTCGGAAGCGACCTCCTCGGTCGAATCGTCCCCCCGGAGCCGGACCCGGACCCCGTCCCCGAACCCGGGGCCGACGAGACCATCCCCGAACTCCTCGTCGCCGCCGGCGAGAGCTACCGCGGGGAGGTCCGCCGACGGACCGAAGGCGGCGTCCGCGAGTTCATCCTGAACGTCGTCCCGCTGTCGCCCGGCGAGGAGCGCGGGGCGGGCTACGCCATCTACACCGACATCACGGAGCGGAAGACCCGCGAAAGCGAGCTAGAGCGACAGAACGAGCGCCTCGAAGAGTTCGCGAACATCGTGAGCCACGACCTTCGGAACCCGCTTTCGGTCGCCCGCGGAAACCTCGACCTCGCCCGCGAGACCGGCGACGAGTCGCGGTTCGACACCGCCGAGCGGGCGCTCGAACAGATGGAACAGCTCATCGACGACCTGCTGTCGCTCGCCCGCCGCGGCCAACTGGTCGACGAGACCGAGCGGGTCGACCTCCCGGCGGTCGCCAAACAGGCGTGGGCGACGACCGAGACCGCCGACGCCGAGTTGGTCACCTGCCAGTCGGTCGTCGTCGACGCCGACGAGGACCGCCTCGTCGAACTGCTGGCGAACCTGTTTCGGAACGCGGTCGAACACGGCGGCCGCGACGTGCGCGTCGAGGTCGGCGGCGTCGACGGCGGCTTCTACGTCGAAGACGACGGCCCGGGCATCGAGCCCGAGCGCCGCGACGAGGTGTTCGAACCGGGCGAGACGACCGGCGAGGACGGCATCGGCTACGGCCTCGCCATCGTCGAGTCCATCGCCGAGGCCCACGGCTGGACGGCCGTCGTGACGTCGGGGACGGCGGGCGGCGCGCGCTTCGAGTTCCGGGCGTGACGGGCGAGTGAAAACGAGCGGAGAGACCGGAGACGACCGGGAACCGCGGCGGTCGGCGCGGCCGGTTCAGTGTACCGAGTTCAGTTCTGCGAGAGTGCGAGCGACGCGAGGAGCGCTTCGAGCTGGACCTGCTCGTTCGCGCCCTCCGAGATGCGGTAGTCGGCCTCGCCGATGCGCTCCATGAGGCGGACGGCCTCGCGTTCGTCGAGGTCGAACTCCCAGACCGAGCGGTGGAGCTGGTCGATGATGTCGCCGCCGGCCATTCCGGTGTCGACGATGAGCGTCTCTAACTGCTTGCGGGCGGCCGTGAACTCGCCGTCGATGGCGTTCCGGACCATCTTCTCGATGTCCTCGGGGCGGGCGGTCGAGGTAATCATGTAGACGGCCTCCTCGTCGACGACTTCGCCGGTCGTCGCGGCGGCCTGCAGGGAGTTGATGGCGCGGCGCATGTCGCCGCCGGCGGCGTAGACGAGCGCGTCGAGGCCGTCCTCCGTGACCTCGATGCCCTCGGCCGCGGCGATGTCGCGGACCTGCTCCGCGACGGCGTCGTCGCCGAGCGGCGAGAAGCGGAACACCGCACAGCGCGACTGGATGGGGTCGATGATCTTCGAGGAGTAGTTACACGAGAGGATGAACCGGGTGTTGTCGGAGAACTGCTCCATCGTCCGGCGGAGCGCCGACTGCGCGTCGTTCGTCAGCGAGTCGGCCTCGTCGAGGAAGATGACGCGGTAGTCGTGGCCGCCGAACGACGAGCGTGCGAAGTTCTTGATGCGGTCGCGGACCACGTCGATGCCGCGCTCGTCGGAGGCGTTGAGTTCGAGGAAGTTGCCGCGCCAGTCGTCGCCGTAGATGGCGCGGGCGATGGCCGTCGCGGAGGTGGTCTTGCCGACGCCCGCCGGCCCCGCGAACAGGAGGTGCGGCAGGTCGTCGCGCTCGATGTAGCTCCGCAGGCGCTCGACGATGTCGTCCTGCCCGTAGACGTCGTCGAACGTCTGCGGTCGGTACTTCTCGATCCAGATTTCACGACCCGCCGGGGCGTCGCCCGACTCCGCGGCCTCGCTCATATCCGTTCTACCGACCGCCCCGCACATAAACCGTGCGAGACGGAGAGCGCCCTCGGCCGACGCCGAGCCGACGGACTGAAACCCGCGCCCGACCCACGAGCGACCATGAACGTGACCGTCGAGGTCGTCGGCGAGGAGACCAGCGAGGTCGCCGTCGGCGACGGCGGGACCTACGCGGACCTCGTGCGGGCGGTGGACCTCAGCCCCCACGAGGTGACCGTCCTCGTCGACGGCCGCCCCGTTCCCGAAGACCAGCCCGTCGAGGTCGACCGCGTGAAGGTGCTCCGCCTCATCAAAGGCGGGTAGTCGGCGCATGGACGACGCCGCAGGAGCCGACGACACCGCAGGAGCCGACGACGACGATATCCGCGTCCGCGAGGGCGACCCCGACGAACTGGTGGCCGTGATGCGCGTGTTCGACGCCGGACTGCTCGAAGCCGACGCGGCCGGGGTCCGCGACCGACTGGCCGCCGGCGACTGCCTCGTCGCCGAAGCGTCAGGTCGGGTCGTTGGCGCGCTGGCGCTCGACGGCGACTACATCGACGCCGTGGCCGCCTCGCCGAGTCGCCGCGGCCGGGGCGTCGGAACCCGACTCGTTCGGGCGGCGCTCGACCGTCGGGGCCGCCTCGTGGCCGACTTCGACGGAGGCGTCCGCCCGTTCTACGAGGCGCTCGGATTCGACATCGAGGAGCGAGGCGACGACGACGGGCGGTTTCGCGGCGTCCTGCGCGACGAGTGACGGCCGCGCCGCTCTGAGTGGGGCGAGTTAACAATCGACATAGATTTAGCCGCCGGTCGTCAAGAGCTAGGGAGTCAAGCCCATGGCAAAGCGAGACCGGAGCGACCGTATCCTGACCGACTGGGACCGCGTTTTCGACGCGCTCGCGGACCCGTCGCGCCGCTACGTGCTGGAGTACCTCCACGACCGGTCGGAGCCGGCGTCGGTCTGGGACCTCGCGGTCGCCCTCGCGGTCCGGACGACCGACCTCCCTCCCGACGAGGTGGACCTACAGGTCGTCGAGCAGGCCGAGGTCGGCATCGTCCACGTCCACCTGCCGAAGCTACAGGCCGCAGACCTCGTCGAATCGGCGGGAGACGGCGTCTCCCTGACCGAGCACGCGGAGACGCTCCCGCTTTTCACGCCGGCGTACCGCGGGGTCGTCAGACCGGTCGGCGACGAAGAAGAGAGACGAGAGCTCTGAGAGCGGTCCGCTCAGACGAGGGGTTCGACGAGTTCGCGGCCGGCTTCGAGGAGCGACGAGACCGCGTCTTCGCTCCCGGCTTCGGCGTAGACGCGCATCTTCGGCTCCGTCCCCGAGGGGCGGACGAGGAGCCACGAGCCGTCTTCTAAGAGGAGTTTGAAGCCGTCGAGCGTGACGACCTTGGCGATGTCGCGGCCGGCGACCGTCTCGGGGAGCACGTCCTCCAACTCGTCGATGACGCGCGCCTTCTCGGAGTCGGGGCAGGCGACACTTATCTTGTCGGCGACGATTTCGCCGTGTTCGGCCTCGATGCGGTCGAGGCGCGCGTCGAAGTCCTCCTCGGCGGTCGCGGCGGCCGCGAGCAGGCCCATCAGCACGCCGTCCTTCTCGCGGACGTGCCCGCGGACCGAGAAGCCGCCGGACTCCTCGCCGCCCATGAGCGCGTCGTGTTCGCGCATGCCGTCGGCGACCCACTTGAAGCCGACCGCGGTCTCGAACACCTCCTCGTCGTGGGCCTCGGCGATGCGGTCGATGAGGAACGTCGTCGAGACGGTCCGGATGGCCGGTCCGGCGTCGGATTCGAGCAGGTAGTCGTAGACGGCGGCGAAAAAGAGGTTCTCGTCGAGGACGCCGCGGTCGGGCGTGGCGATGGCGATGCGGTCGGCGTCGCCGTCGTTTGCGACCCCGAGGTCGGCGTCGTGTTCGGCCATCGCCTCGGCGAGGCCGCCGAGGTTCTCCGCGGAGGGCTCCGGCGAGATGCCGCCGAAGTCGGCGTCGCGCTCGCACCGGAGGCGGACGACCTCCGCGCCGGCGGCTTCGAGGAGCGCGTCGGTGACGCCGCGGCCGCTTCCGTGCATGGCGTCGTAGACGACCGTGAGGTCCGAGAGGTCGTCGCCGACGAGGTCCATCGCGTGGTCGGCGTGCGGCGAGACCACGTCGACGCGCTCGATGGTGCCGCGCTCGGACTCGGGCAGGAGGTCCGGTTCGGCGAGTCGCTCGGCGACCGCGTCGGTCACGTCGGGGAGCGCCGGCGCGCCGTCGGAGGGGATGAACTTGACGCCGTTGTACTCCGGCGGGTTGTGCGAGGCCGTGACCATGAGCGCCCCCGAGAGGCCGCGCTCGGCGATGGCGTAGGCGACGAGCGGGGTCGGACAGTCCCGCTCCGGCAGGAGCACGTCGAAGCCGTTTCCGGCGACGACCTCCGCGAGCGACTCCGCGAAGCCGGGGGAGGTCTCGCGGGCGTCGTAGCCGACGAGCACCGGCGCGGTGAAGCCCTCGTCGGCGAGGTAGTCGGCGACGGCCTGTCCGACGACGCGGACGCGGTCGTCGGTGAAGGTGTCCAGCGTGGCGCGCCACCCGTCGGTCCCGAATGAGATTTCGTCCATACGCGCACCACTCCGCGGCGGGGCAAAAAACTACGTTACGAGCCGACGGGGAGGTGACGCGCTCACGACTCCACGAGCCGCAGTTTCTCCCGGCGGCGGAGCTGTTTGATCTCGTACTCCCGGGACATCGCCGCCGACTTCGACTCGAACGCCTCGACGTGGACGAGTTCGACCGGGGTCCGACCGCGGGTGTACTTCGCGCCCTCGCCGGCGTCGTGTTCGGCGACGCGTCGCTCCACGTCGGTGGTGTATCCGGTGTACAGCGAGCCGTCGCTACACTCGATGACGTAGACGAAGTGCACGAGAGAATGGTTCAGGGGCGCGGATATGAACCCTGCGCCCGACCTCGCGCACGAGGAGTTGGCTTCGCGTGGTGGTCTTTTGTCGCTTCAGTGGTCATGCAGTGCGGGCACGCTGTCGAGCGACCTCCGCGATACCCGCGTTCGCCGAGCAGTTGGGACAGGCGAGAACCTGACCGTCCTTGTCGGCGAACACGCGTGCGAAGCGCTCGGAGACGTGTGACCCGCAGTGGTCACAGACTGGCATTGTTGCGGTCCGGCAGCCACCGAGCCGGTGTATGCTACACGGTACCCCACCCATAAGAGGGCTTCGCGCGTGTGCGTACGCACGCGAAATCGCGCACGACCACGGAGGGACAACTGCCGCCGCTCAGGCGTGTCTACAACGCCCGCTCAGGCGTCGTCGTCGCGGGCGTCGGCGACCGCGCGGGCGATGAGTCCGGCCTGCGCGCCGGCGATGTAGCCGGCGTCGACGTTCACCGCGGAGAGCACGGTACACGACTGGAGCATCCCGAGGACGGCGGCCTCGCCGTCGCCGCCGTGGCCGTAGCCCGTCGAGACGGGCAGGCCGATGACCGGCGTGTCGACGAGGCCGGCGACGACGGTCGGAAGCGCGCCCTCGCGGCCGGCGGCGACGACGACCACGTCGGCCTCGCGGAGCGTGTCGAGGTTGTCGAGCACGCGACCGAGGTGGGCGACCCCCACGTCCTCGATGCGTTCGACGTCCACGCCCATCTCGCGGAGGACCGCGGCCGCCTCGCCCGCGGCCTCGGCGTCGGAGGTGCCGCCGGTGGCGATGGCGACGGTCGCGTCGAGGTCGGGGCGCTCGAAGTCCGGCGCGGCCGCGGCGACCGTCTTCGCCCGGGCGTCGCGGTCGATGTCGGCGTCCGGGAGGGCGTCGGCGACGGCCTCGGCGTGGGCGGTGTCTGCCCGGGTGACGAGCGCCCGACCGCTGGTCTCGACCGCCGCGACGGCCAGCGTCGCCGTCTCGTCGGGCGTTTTTCCCTCTGCCAGAATCGCTTCGGGGACGCCGCGCCGCGTCTCTCTGGCGGCGTCGAACCGCCCGGCGTCGGTCGTCGCGTACCCGGAGAGTCGTACCTCGGCCTCGGCGGGCGAGAGCGAACCGTCCGCGACCGCCTCCAAGATGTCGCGCATGGCCGCACGTTGGCCCGAGGCGTACTCATACCCGTCGTTCCGCCCTCGCGAGGATAAAGCATATATAAGTGGAGATTGTTCCCGATAAATCCGTCCTCATAGAAGCGCCATAACCCCCAAATCCGGCGGTATTAACGTCCAATATAGGAAAGTTTATTAAAGGAGAATCGGTAGGACATTCTGTATGGCAGACCTCATTGTCAAGGCAGCCGTCAAGGAAGCGCTCAAGGACAAGAACGTGGCCTCGGACTTCTACGACGCTCTCGACGAGGAAGTCAAGGAGCTTCTCGAAGACGCTGCTCGCCGCGCTGAGCAGAACGACCGTAAGACGGTCCAGCCCCGCGACCTGTAAACTCGGTCTTTAGACCTCTCGTTCTTTTATCGTCGGCCGGTGAGCGCCGGCCGTGTCCCGCAAATCGAGTCGGTCGTCGGTGCCCGTTCGAGCGCCGGACCACCCGGTCTGCCGCAGGTCCGTTCGAGCGCCGGACCAATCGAGTCAGTATTCGGTGACGTCGACGCCGTCGTCGGTGCCGACGTAGACCGCGTCCGCGAGGCCGACGAACAGGCCGTGTTCGACCGCGCCGGGGAGCGACGCGAGGTCGGTCGCAAGCGACTCGGGGTCGGAAATCGCGCCGAACTCGCAGTCGAGAACGAGGTTCCCGTTGTCGGTGACGACGGGGCCGTCCTTCCGCTCGGCGCGGCGGAGCGTCGCCTCGCCGCCGAGGTCCGAGACGCCCGCCGAGACGGTCGTCCGCGCCGACGGGAGCACCTCGATGGGGACGGCGTGCGAGAGCGTTTCGGCGGTCTTCGAGGGGTCCGCGACGACGAGGAACCGGTCGGCGAAGGCGTCGACCACTTTCTCGCGGGCGTGGGCCGCACCGCCGCCCTTGACGAGCGCGCCGTCGGTCGTCGCCACCTGGTCGGCCCCGTCGATAGCGAGGTCGATGGCGTCGACTTCGTCGAGGTCGGCGACGGGGATGTCGCACTCGCGGGCGAGTTCGCGGGCCGCGAAGGAGGTCGGGACGCCCCGAACGTCGAGACCGTCGGCGACGCGGTCGCCGATGGCGCGGATGGCGAAGGCGGTGGTACTGCCGGTACCGAGGCCGACGACGGTCCCGTCTTCGACCGCTTCGACCGCCGCCGCCGCGGCTCGGCGCTTCTGCGCGTCGGTTCCGCCGGTAGTCTTCATGGCTCTGCCGACTCGGCCGGCGAGTAAAAATGGTCCTGAAACGGGGCGAGCGAGCCGCCCTCAGAGGCGGTCCAAGACCGCGTCCGCGTCGTAGGCGAGCGAGATGGCGCGGGTCCGACCCCGTCCCTCGATTTCGGTGTACCGGGCCTCGATGACGCCCAGTTGGTCCAGTTTGTTCACGAGTTCGGAGTAGCGCGTGTAACCGAGACCGGTCTCCTCGTTGAACGCCTCGTAAACCTCGCCGGCGCGCTCGCCGTCGTACTCGGCGACGACCCGGACGAGCTCGCGTTCGGGGTCCGAAAGCCCCTGCAGACACCGCGAGAGGTGGACGTACTTCGACTTGTCGTAGGCCGCCTCAACGTCCTCCATGTCGACGGTGCGGGAGGCGCGCATCTCGGCGT
The DNA here is from genome assembly GCF_014635105.1 of Haloferax sulfurifontis. Taxonomy (NCBI): domain Archaea; kingdom Methanobacteriati; phylum Methanobacteriota; class Halobacteria; order Halobacteriales; family Haloferacaceae; genus Haloferax; species Haloferax sulfurifontis. The sequence continues at coordinate 296,246 of NZ_BMCI01000002.1, read as the reverse complement.
GCAGACCGGCGCGGCGGAGCAGGTCGATGCCGACCCGGAGGTCGCCGCTGTCGGCGGTGAACTCCGCGACTTGGTCGAGTTCGGGCGCGCCGATAACGTCCTCGTGGAAGCCGCGCTTCGACCGGCCGCGGAGGATGTCGACGATTTCGTCCACGTCGTAGCGGGGGAAGAACACCTCCTCGGGCCGGAAGACGCTCTGGACGCGCCCGTCGAGTTCGTCGATGACATCGAGCGAGAGGTCTGACGAGATGATGATGACGCCGATGCGCGCGCCGGAGTGCGCCTCGTGGGCGCGCAACAGCGAGTAGAGCGTGTCGGAGGCCTCGTTCTCGTAGAACAGGTAGTTCACGTCGTCGAGCGCGACGACGAGCACCTCGTCGTCCTCGACGAGGCGGTCGGTTATCTGGCCGAACAGCTTCTTGAACGAGATACCCGACGACGGGGGTTCGTACTCGAAGATGTGCTCGAAGACCCGCGAGAACACCGCGTAGCGCGTCGAGTCGACCTGGCAGTTCACCCGGACGGTCCGGACGCCCGACTGCGTGCCCAACTCGCCGAACAGCTTCTGGACCGCGGTGGTCTTGCCCGTCCCCGGCGGACCACGCACCATCGTGTTCAGGGGGCGAGAGCCGCGGACCGCGGGCCGGAGCGCGTACTTCAGGCTCCGCAGTTGGCTCTCGCGGTGGTTGAACGTCTCCGGAACGTGGTCGATTTCGAAGACGTGTTCGTCGCGGAACACCGTCTCGTCCCACGACAGCATCCCCTCTTCGGGGTCCTCCCTCATCGAGTGAAGTACCACGCGCGGGGGACTTAATCGTTTACCGCGCCGGCGTCCGACGGGGGACAGACGGGGGTCGGCTCGCTCGCACCCGCCCGCGAGAGGCGTCGGCGTCGTCGCCGCGGTCCGTGGGTACTCACAAGTCGGGGCGTCGCCTACTGAAGGAGCCGAACGAGTCGGTAGCCGATGGCGACGAGTAGAAGCAGTCCGACCGCGCCGATACCGAGGGCGACCGGCGTCCCGCCGGTCCGCGAGAGCGCCCCCAGCGCCGGAAGCACGAAGACGAACAGCACGAGGAACCCGCCGAACACCAGAAACACCAGGTAGACGGCGGTCCCAAGCACGTCCCAGATGGCGCTTTTCGTGGCGTGGTAGACGAGGTCGTACTGCTGTCGTTCCTCGGGGGAGAGCGAATCGGAGGGCACGGGCGGGGTTGTCGGCGAGCCAAGATAAATCGTGCGTCGCCGCGGGCGATCGCGTCAGTCGAACTTCTCCAGCAGTCGCCCGTAGAAGCTCGTCTCGTTCTCGCCGGCCAGTTTCTCCACGATGAGCTCCGGTGTCGACCGCGCGAGGTGGTCCTTCACGGGCGAGCGGTTGACGACGAGTTCGCCGTCCTCCAGCCCGACCGCCTCGATGCCGTCGACCGCGACCGACACGTCCGCGGCCTCGCGGATGCCGCCGGCGAGGTGCGAGACGAACACCGCGGCCGCGCCCTGTTCGGCGAGTTCTTCGAGGATGCCGGCGATGATTTTGGCGGACGCGCCGGGTTCGGTGATGCTCTCCAGTTCGTCCACGAGGACGAGTCGGTCGGCCGCGCCGTCGGTGAGCGCGGCGAAGTCGCGGAGCGTGCTCTCGAACGCGCCGGCGTCGAGGGTGCCCTGCGACTTGGCGTAGTAGTGGAGTTCGGAAAACCGCGAGAGCCGGACCGACTCGGCGGGGACGGGAAGCCCCATGTGCGCGAGGACGACGACGAGGCCCACGAGGTCGAGCGTCGAGGTCTTGCCCCCGCTGTTGACGCCCGACAGGAGCGTGACGCCCGACACCTCGTAGTCCACGGGGTCGACCTCCGCGAACTCCACGTCGAGGAGGGGCGAGCGGCCGGCCTCGATGGCGAACGACCCGGCTCCGTCGTTTCCGGCCGCGCCGGTGAACTCGGGGAAGACGCAGTCGAAGTCGCGGGCGAACCGCGAGACGGCGAGGCGCACGTCGAGTTCGAGCGCGTCGCGGACCAGCGTCTCGACGGGGTCGCGCAGGTCGCCGAGGTCGGCGGCGAGACCGGCTTTCAACTTCGCGGCGCGGCGGTCGCGGGCGGCCTTCAGTTCGGTTCGGAGGCGGCCGACGGCGTCCTCGTCGTGGCCGAGCGGAAACGACGGGTCCTCGGGGAAGACGCGCTCCGTGAGGTCGGCCTCGCCGGGGCGGAGCGACAGCGACTCGACGAGGTGGTCGCGGGCGGCCGAAAGCGCCTCGTCGAACTCGTCTTCGAGTTCGCGCGACAGCAGGGAGTCGACGCGCGCGCCCTGCTCGACGAGCGACAGGAAGTCGGTCCCCTCGATGGTCACGTCGCGCTCTCGAATCACGTCGCGGAGGCGGTCGTTGGCGACCGACTCGGCGGTCGAGACGGCGGTGTCGAGGTCGTCCACCGCGTTCGAGAGGCGTTCGAGTTCGTCGTCGCCGAGGACGGTCCCGTCGTCGGCCAGCCGAGAGAGGGCGTCGCGGAGGGCGGCGAGGTCACACGGCGGGTCGAGTTCGGCCGCTTCGTGGACCGCGGCGGCCGCTTCCAAGGCCTCGCGGTTCGCGGCGAAGAAGGCGAGCAGTCGCTCGGGGACGACCTCGTCGGTCCGCTCGGCGGCGTCGGGGAGGACGCGCACGTCGCCCTCGACGTCGATGCCGGCGAACGACTCGTCCAGCACGACCACCGTCGAGTACGACCGCGCGAGTTCGGCGATGTCGCGGCCGTTCTCGACGACCTCGATGGAGAGTTCGGGGAACGCCTCCTTGGCGGCGGCGTAGCGCTCCGCGTCGGCGGTGGCGAGACAGCGCTCGCGGACGCGACGCGGCTTCGGGTCCGCGAGAGGTTCGACGCCAGCCAGCGCCGCGAGCACGTCGGGGTCGGGGTCGAGGTCGGTCGCGGCGGCGGCGAACGCCCGGACCTCCTCGATGCGCGAGGCCGACCCGGTCGGAAACAGCGTCTCCAGTCGCTTCTCGGCGTACGTCGTGACCGTCCGCGCCTGCAGGAGGCCGAGCGCGTCGCGGTATATCTCCGAGGCGCGGTCGGTGGCGAGGAAGCCGCCGGGGTCGTCGTGGTCGCGGCGAATCGCCTCGCGGGCGATGGCCGCCGCCCTGCCCTCAGAGAGCCCCGGCGCCCGCGCGAGCGCCGCCACGTCGCCGTCGGTGAGCGCTCGCTCGGCGTCGTCGAGTTCCGCGAGCGCGGCGGCGGTCTTCTCGCCGACGCCCGGGATGGTCTCGAAGTCCATTCGGGCGGACCTATCGCGGCATAGGACAAAAAGTCGCGGGGTGGTGACCGCGGGACGACGCGCGGGTCGCGCCCGCCGAGAGAGCGCCTGTCGCGGCCGGTTCGCCGGCGCGTCCGGCCTTCGCGGTCGTTCGCGCCGGGGGCGAGGGGCTTTTGCCCGTCGGCCGGGAAGGAAGGCCATGAGCGAGCGAGACGTCGCGGCGAAGGCCGACGAAGTACGCGAGGCGCTCGCGGAGCGCGAGAGCGTCCTCATCGCCTTTTCGGGCGGCGTGGACTCCAGCGTGGTCGCCGCACTCGCCCACGAGGCGCTCGGCGACGACGCGGTCGCCTGCACCGCGAAAAGCGAGACCCTGCCGGACGCCGAGTTGGACGACGCGAGGCGCGTCGCCGAGGAAATCGGCATCGAACACCTGACCGTCGAGTTCTCCGAGTTGGACAACCCCGACTTCGTCGCCAACGACGACGACCGGTGTTACCACTGCCGGACGATGCGCCTCGGACGGATGTACGAGGCCGCCCGCGACCGCGGCATCGAGGCCGTCTGCGACGGGACGAACGCCTCGGACCCCGGCGAGGGCCACCGCCCCGGCCTCCGCGCCGTCGAGGAGTTAGAGGTGCTGTCGCCGCTTTTAGCCCACGACATCACGAAAGAGGAGGTCCGCGCCATCGCCGACGACTACGGCCTGTCGGTCGCCGACAAGCCCTCGATGGCCTGTCTCTCCTCGCGGATTCCGACCGGGCTCGAAGTCACCGAGGAACGGCTCTCGCGGGTCGAACGCGCCGAGACGATTCTCCGGACGTGGGGCTTCGAGCAGTTCCGCGTCCGCGACCACGACGGCCTCGCCCGCATCGAGGTCGCGCCGGAGGAACTCGACCGCGCCCTCGACGCCGACTTCGTCCGCGCCGCCCGCGACCACCTGAAGGACGCCGGCTTCGACCACGTCACGCTCGACCTCCACGGCTACCGGACCGGGAGCGTCAGCCCCGCGGCCGAGGCGGATACGGACGCCGACGCGGGCGACGACGACCTCCTCGTGGACGACGTGTTCGCGCAGGACTACCCGATGCGGGAGTAAGGAAACGCGAGGAAACGCGAGCGCCGCGACCGCACCGAGAATCGCCCAATCGCCCGCAGAACGGCCTACGTCGTCAGGAATCGCGTCTCGTTCTCGGCGACGACGTGGACGGACGGCTCGTCGCCGTCGTTTCTCAGTTCGACTTCGAGCTCGCAGATGCCGCCGTTGTCGAGCGGTTGCGACAGCATCGCCTCGACGACGTCGAGTCCCTTCACCTCGCCGAGCGACAGCCGAATCGGCGCGCCGTGGCTGACGACGAGCACCGTCTCGTCGGTGGCGAGCGAGTCGGCGAGCCCCTCGCGGGCGTTGAGGACGCGGCGGCGGACCTCGACGAGGCTCTCGCCGCTCGGGGGGCGCTCGCGGGCGGCGGGCGCGCCGACCGCCGCGAGGGAGTACTGCGGGTACCGGTCCGTGAGCTCGTCGAATTCGAGCCCCTGAAGCGACCCCACGTCGCGCTCGCGCCACGCGGAGTCGAGGACGGGTTCGACGCCGAGTTCGCGGGCGACGGGGCGGGCGGTCTCTTGGGCGCGTTCGATGTCAGAGGAGACGAGGCGGTCGACCTCGTAGGTGTCCGCGACGTGGTGCGCGAGGGCGTCGGCCTGCGCGCGGCCGCGCTCGGTGAGCGACACGGGGGCCCACCCCTGTATGCGCCCGGCGCGGTTCCACGTCGTCTCGCCGTGTCTGGCGAGAAGGAGGGTTGCCATACGTCCGTCTCTCTCCCCACCGGCAATGAACGTTCCGCGCGAGATTCACGGTCTCGGCGCGCCAACTGTTGGGTATGGCACACGAATTCGAAACGAGCATCGAGATAGACGCCCCGCCCGAACGGGTGTGGGAGACGCTCGTCGACTTCGACCGCTACCCCGAGTGGAACCCGTTCATGCGAATCGCCGGGCGGCCGAACGAGGGCGCGACGCTCACCGTCCACCTGCGGCCGCCGGGCGGCCGCGAGTCGGAGTTCGAACCCGACGTGACCCACTGCGAGAAGCACCGCGAACTGCGCTGGCTCGGCCACCTCGTCTTCCCGGGGCTGTTCGACGGCGAACACCGGTTCCGCCTCGAACCGCTCGACGGCGGCGAGCGCACCCGATTCGAGCAGTCCGAGACGTTCTCGGGCGTCTTCGCCGGACTCCTGTTGCGGTTCGTCGGCGACGAGACGCGGGCGGGGTTCGTCGCCATGAACGAGGGGCTGAAGACGCGCGTCGAGGGAGTGGTCGCGGCCGAGAAACGGGAGGCGACGGAGTCGACGGACGCGGCGTGATTCCCCGCGGTCTCGGGGAGATTCGGCGCGTTACAGCGACTCGCCGCAGAAACGGCAGATGTCTCTCCCTGACTCCTCCAACGAGTGGCAGTTCGGACAGGTGACGGTCTCGGTGCGGGCGGAAGGGACGCCGTTCGGCGACGCCGACTGACCGGCCGCGCGGCGACCAACCCCGGGTTCGTCGCGCCCGAGGTTGAGGTACAGCGCCAAGCCGAGAACCCCGCCGACGAACACCGAGAAACCCCAGAGGAAGGCGTTGTGCGAACTGTGCCTGGTCGCGTCGATGCCGGCCCAGACGCTCACGACGAACCAGAGCGGGAGGCGACCACCGACAGGGCGACGAGGTCGGCCATCATATAGGTATTCTAACCATTCTAAGATAGGTCTTCTGAACGGTCGGCGGTCGGCGGAAACGAGGAGGAACGAACCGGCCGGGAGAGAGACGAGAGAAACGAGAAGCCGGTCAGTTCCCGGTCCAGCGCAAGGCCGCGAGCGTCCCCTCGAACAGGACGATCATCGTCGCGCCGATGATGATGGGGGCCATCCCGGTCGGATCGGGGCTGACGAGGAACGCGAGGCCGAGGAACGCGCCCCAGAACAGCAGGCGGCGGTCTTCGAGCCACCGCCGGGTGACGAGGTTCATCATGATGGCCAGTTCCACGAACAGCGGAATCTGGAAGACGACCGCCATGTAGCCCATCAGAATGAGGATGAGGTTGAACGTCTCTTTGAGACCGAACGCGACGACCGCGGTCCCCTCGGTGTAGGAGGTGAAGTACGCGAAGATGGCCGGGAGCACCACGAAGTGCGCGAAGAGGACGCCGACGAGCGCGAGGATGAGGCTCGTCGGGACGGCCGCGAGGTAGTATCTGCGCTCTTTCGGATAGAGCCCGGGGCGCATGAACAGGTACGTCTCGTAGACGAACACGGGGAGGCCGATGACGGTCCCGGCGAGGCCGGCGACCTTCAGTTTGGTGAGGATGAGTTCGAGCGGGCCGTAGAGTCGCGGCCGGCGGTCGACGATGGTCTCCGCGCCGGGGATGTGGGAGTTCCAGAGGAAGTTGATGACGTCGGTCGCGCTCGGGATGTGGACGCCGAAGGCGGCCTGCGTGTCCACGAGCGCGTTGAGGATGTCCGCGCCGGGGAAGAGCACGAGCGTAATCGCGCCCGCGACGCCGAGGACGACCGCCAACCGGCGAATCATCTCCTCGATGTGCGCGGTCAGCGGCATCTCCTGGTCGCTTTCGGGGGCCTCGCCGACGAGGCCGCCCACGTCTTCGTCGTCGAAGTCGTCCTCGACGGGCGCGGTCGACGGGGCCACGCCGTTCACCTCGTCCTCGCCCGAAAGAGCGGGGGTCGCGCCGTCGGCCGCCGCGTTCGGTCCTGCTCCGGCGTCGGCCGGCTCCTCGCGCGAATCGTCGTACGTCCCCTCGGGGACGTGCGAGGTGTGTTCGTCGTCGGCGAGGAGACGAGGCTCGTCGGCGTCGCCGGAAGCGCTATCGTCGCCGTCGTCCGGGTCGTCAGTATCGCCGGAAGCGCCGTCGTCGTCCGTCTCGTCGGGAGCGTCGTCCGTCTCGCCGTCGTCAAACCCGTCGGTGACGGCCTCGTCTCGCGGGGTGACTCGACCGTAAACCGGACCGTCGGACGACGAAGGCCCATCGTCGCCAGACTCGTCGGACGAGCGCTGGTCGGCGTCGCCCGAGGCGTCCGTCTCGTCGTCGGCCGCAGAGAGCCCTGTGTCGCGCTCCTCGTCCGCCATTCAGGTGTCCTACGCTTCCGGCCAGTTATAGGTCTTTTCGCATCGCGCCGAGGAGGCGCGTCGAGGGGGTCGAAATCACGCCCGCGGTGAAAAAGATTGATAACCGCCAGACTGCTTTCGCCACGTACGTATGTCCAGCGCCCTCGACGAGGACACCCAACAGACCATCGCGGCAGGCCGCGAGACCGCCGGTGCGATGCTCCGAGCGGCGCAAAAGGACCTCCAGAAGGTCTTTATCGTCTTCCTCGTCGGGTTCCTCGGCACGTTCTACGCGCTCCGACTCTACGTCTGGGGGTTCTTCCGGGGCGTGACCAAGGCGCAGATGGACGCCAGCGTCTCCGGGAACGTCAGCATCATCGCCCAGACGCCGTTCGACGTGATTCTCTTGCAGGCGAAAATCGGCCTCGTCGTGGGGGTTCTCTTCGCGGTCCCGCCGTTCATCTACGTCTCGCGGGACGCGCTGAAAGCCCGGGGCGCGTGGCCCAAATCGCCCGTCGCGCCGTGGAAACTCGCGCTCATCGGGCTGACGATGGTCGTGCTGTTCGCCGCGGGCGTCGCCTACGGCTACTTCGTCTTCTTCCCGTTCACCTTCGCGTTCCTCGCGCAGAACGCGCTGTCGGCCGGCTTCACGCCGAGTTACTCCATCGTGAAGTGGGCGCAGTTCATCTTCCTGCTCACGCTCTCGTTCGGCCTCGCGAGCCAGCTCCCGCTCGCGATGACCGGCCTCTCGTACGCCGAAATCGTCCCCTACGAACTGTTCCGCGACAAGTGGCGGCACGCCGTCGTCGGCATCTTCGCCTTCGGCGCGCTGTTCACCCCGCCGGACCCGTTCACCCAGATCATGTGGGCGGTGCCCGTCATCTCGCTGTACGCGTTCAGCCTCTATCTCGCCCGCGTGGTCGTCACGGCCAAGCGGGGGAGCGAGAAGATGGACGTCAAGGCGACGGCGGCCCACCACTGGAACCTCCTCGCGGGCGTCGGCGTCGTCGGCGGCCTCCTCGTCTACGCCTTCTACGAGTACGGCGGCGTGGAACTCGTCAACGACGGCCTCGCCGCGGTCGGAAGCGACTACGTGTTCCTCGACCCCGGCTCGCAACTCGCGTTGGGCGCGTTCGTCGCCGGCGGCGTCGTCGTCGGCCTCGCGTTCGGGCTCGCCTATCTCGTCTACCGCGACATCGAGCGGATCGAACGCACCGAAGTCGGCGTCGGCGATCCCTCGAAGCTCGACCTCTCGGCGCTCGACGTCGCCGGCGTCCGCGCCGCGCCGCCGGAGGTCTTCGCCGACCGCGACGAAGACGAGATTATGAGCCTCGCGTCCGCCGCCATCGACGACGGCGACAAGGCCAAAGCGCAGGCGCTCATCGACCGGTTCGACGAGGCCGAAGCGGACCGCGAGGCCGAGGCGGCCGACGCCGAAGACGAGCCGGGCGAACTCGAAGACCGGACGACTCGCGCGGGCGGCGCGTTCTTCGCCGAACTGACCGAAGGCGAGACCGACGAGGACGACATCGGCGGCTACTACACCGACATCGCGTTCATCGTCGACTCGCTCACCTCGCGGGCGTTCTGGGTCGTCGGCTGGTTCATGCTCGTCCTCGCGGTGACGTTCGGCTGGCTCTACACGGGCGGAATCCGGGACGTCTACGAGGACTTCCTCGGGCGGCTCCCCGCCGTCGTGACGCCGGAAGAAGTGCTCAACGTCGTCGCACTCCACCCGATGGAGGCGCTCATCTTCGAGGTGAAGTTCTCGACGATTCTGGCCGTGCTGGCGACGCTTCCGCTCCTCGCGTACTTCGCGTGGCCCGCGCTCCGCGAGCGCAACATCATCCGCCGGCGCCGCCGGACCGTCTTCCTGTGGACCGGCGCGCTCGCCGGCGGTCTCCTCGGCGGCTTCGCGCTCGGCTACAGCTACGTCGCGCCGACGGTCATCACGTTCCTCGTCGAGGACGCGCTCGCGGCGAACATGATAATCTCCTACCGCATCACCAACTTCTTCTGGCTCATCTTCTTCACCACCGCGGGCATCGGCCTCCTCGCCGACGTGCCCATCCTGATGGTGCTTCTCAACACCGCCGGCGTCAGCTACCGGATGATGCGGAAGCGCTGGCGCGAGGTCACGGTGTTCATACTCGCCATCTCGGCGGTGTTCACCCCCGCGAGCATCACGACGATGTTCATGGTGACGCTCCCGCTGATGGCCGCCTACGGCGTCGGCCTCGGCGTCCTGTTCGTGCTGACCGTCGGCGGCCGGCGCGACCTCTCGCCCGCCCGCGGCGCGGCGGAGTGAGCGCGGGCCGACCGCGACCGACTCGTCAATTCGCCAACCCGAAGACGCGCCGAACACCGCCGTTACGGCCGTTGAAAAGGCGTTAAGTATTCTCACGAGAATCGCGGAGTATGGCCAAGATAAGCGTCGAGATACCCGACGAACTGCTCGCTGACCTAGACGAGCACGTCGGCGACGACGGGAAGTTCGTGAACCGGAGCGATGCGGTTCGGGCGTCCATCCGGAAGACGCTCGACATCCTCGACGAAATCGACGACCGACACAACCGCCTCGTCGAAGATGAGTGAGGGGCGCTCGGCCGTCGGACAGGTCGCCCTCGTCGGGCTGTTCGTCACCGCGCTGACGACGGCGCAGTTGACGGCGTCGAAACTGCTCTCGATTCCCCTGCCGTCGGCGGTGGGCGAACTCCCGTTCGTCGGCGCGGCCATCCTCATGCCGGGGGCGGCGCTGGCGTACGCGCTCACCTTCTTCGCGTCCGACTGCTACTCCGAACTGTACGGCCGCCGGGCGGCGCAGGTCATGGTGAACGTCGGCTTCGCCATGAACTTCGTCCTCCTCGGCCTCGTCTGGAGCACCATCGCCGCGCCCGCCGCGAACCCCGAGTTCGCCGCGCAGTTCGCCACGGTGCTCTCGTCGGGGACGAACATCGTCGCCGGGAGCCTGCTCGCGTACCTCGTGAGTCAGAACTGGGACGTCATCGTCTTCCACGGCATCCGCGACCTGACCGACGGCTCGTTCCTCTGGCTCCGCAACATCGTCTCGACGGCGACGAGTCAGGCCATCGACACGGTCATCTTCGTCGGCGTCGGGTTCTACGTCGCGCCGACGGTCCTCGGCATCGGAGACGTGCTCCCGTGGAACGTCCTCATCGGCCTCGCCGTCGGCCAGTACCTCCTGAAACTGCTCATCGCAATCGTGGACACGCCGTTCGTCTACGGGACCGTCGCGCTCCTCCGCGGCGACGACGAGTCCTCGACCGACGGCTGGGTCGCGGACTGAGACGCCCCCGGGGCGACGGACGCCTTATCTCTTTTGGTAGCATACCACACGACGTATGGCCGACGAGCACCGCCACAGGCTCACCGAGCGAGACGGGATGGAGATGGGGGTTCGCTGTCCGAACTGCGGGACCTACACGTCGTTCGGGGACATCCTCGCCACCGGGGCCTGCCGCGGCGGGTGGAAGGGGTGTCGAACGGGACTTCGGCTCGACCTCGTGGTGTACGACTGAAAACGACGGGCGAGACCGACGAGACGCCGAGTCGCGGAGTGGAAGCGGAAGCAGACGCAGAAGCACAAGCGGAAGAACAGCGCGCGCTCAGGCGGTCCCGTCGGCGTCCGGCGACTCGTTCACTCGTTCAGATAGAGGTACGCCGCCGCGACGGCGAAGACGGCCTCGCCGCCCTTCGAGAGAATCGCCATCTCGCTGATTCGCCCGCTCATGACGACCCACGCCGCGATTTGGGCGAGCGCGAACGCGATGGCGACGAGGTAGAACTCGCGCCGCCAGAACTTGCTCAGGTAGACGGCGATGCCCGCGAGGAACCCGACGCCGGCGAGGACGAACAGAATCGCCTGCGTCTGGTTGAACTGCATCAACACCGGCGCGAGCGAGAGGTGGGCGTACACGGACGCCAACGCCCCGAGGATGGCGACGTACGGAACGATGCCTGACGGGAGGCCGGTGAACAGCGGTCGCGGGTCGGTGGTCGTCGTATCTGCTGACATGGGTGACTCACGAGCAGAGTCGTGTCAAGCGGGGATAATGCTTGCCCGAAGTTAGACACAAATTGCGGAGGAGGCGAGGTCGGCGACGCGGCGGCCCGCGGGCGCGAGACGCGCCGGACTCGACGCGGGGGACCGGCGTGCGGAACCGACGCGCTCAGTCTTCGTCGTCTATTGGTTCGGCGAAGGCGAACCGCGGTTTCACGTCGGTGACACGGACCGTCGGCGTGTCGCCCGCCTCCGTGCCGGAGACGAACAGCGTGAAGTCCTCGACTTTGGCGATGCCGTCGCCCTCGCTTCCGACGTCGACGATTTCCACGTCGAGTTCGTCGCCCTTCCGGACCGGGGCGGTGAGGAAGTGCTTGCCGACGAGGTACTGCTCGGAGGAGCTGTCGCGGGAGGCGTCGGGGCGCATCGACCGGACGTACTGGAACTCCCGTTCCATGTCGGCGCGGAGGTCCGCCACGTCCGGGCCGTCGAACACCTTCACGGCGAAGTCGCCGCCGGTCGCCAACAGCTCCTGTGCGACCTCGAACGCCTGCCGGGCGAGGTAGACGGAGCGGGCGTGGTCCAGCGAGTACTCGCCGGTCATGTTCGGCGCCATGTCGGAGACGACGGCGTCGGCCCCGCGCTCGCCGATGACGGCCGTCAGTTCCTCTTTCGTCTCGTCTTCGGTCATGTCGCCGCGAATCGTCTGGACGTTGTCGCGGTCGATACCGCGGATTCGCTGGAGGTCGACGCCGACGACCTTGCCGTGGTCGCCGACCTTCTCGGAGGCGACCTGTAACCACCCGCCGGGGGCGGCACCGAGGTCGACGACGGTGTTACCGGGACCGAACAGGCCCGCGTCCCCGTCGAGTTGCTTCAGTTTGTAGGCCGAGCGGGCGCGGTAGCCCTCCTGTTTGGCCTTGTTGTAGTAGTGGTCTTTTCGTGCCATGGTTACCTCGCTGAACTGCCCGAGATGTTCCGCGCGGGAACGGCCGGCGAATTCGCGTTCATATCGGGTGTGACGTGGTCAGCCCGGAAAGGCACATCGGATACCACCCGGAGGCGCGTCGGCGCCGACTGAGGCGCGACACCGTCGAAGTCAGCCCGCAGACGACTCCGTCTGCGGGCCGCGGAACGCCGACAGCGCGTCCGCGTCGCCGCCGGCGCGGGAGAGAATCGTCACGATGTCGTCCGGCTTGATGACCGTGTCCCCGTGCGGCGTGAGTTCCCGGTCGCCCCGCTCGATGGCGATGACGAGCGTCTCCTCGTCGAGAATCCCCCGCTCGGAGGCGTCTTCGAGCGTGAGGTCGGCAATCGGCGCGTCGGACTGCACGGAGACCTCGACGACGCTCGCGTCGCCGGTGAGGCTGATGAAGTCGTTGGCTTCGGGCGCGTGGCCGCCGTCCTCGGGGTCGAACGGTCCGTAGGGGGCGAACAGTTCCTCTTCGAGGAGGTCTTCGTCTTCGATGTGGATGCCGATGTCGGTGAGCAGTCGCGCGACGCGTCGGAGGTCGCCGGTGCTCTCGCCGACCGCGAGGACGTGGAGGTTGCGGCGGCCGGTCATCAGCGTCCGGACGTTGATGACGCCCGGAATCGCCCGCGCCTCGTGCGCGAGCGCCTCTCTTTCGGTCACGGGAACGTCGCAGAGATAGAGGTTCGTGAGCTTCCCGCCGGCGCGCTCGAAATCGACCTGCGCGGTGGTGCCGCGGATGATTCCGGAGTCTTCGAGCTTGTGGATGCGGTTCCGGATGGTGGCTCCGGAGACACCGGCCTCCGCGGCGAGCGTGCTGGCGGACGTGTTACGCGCATCGTTCATCAGGGCGTAGAGGATGCGTCGGTCGATCTCGTCGAGGCGGTGGTCGGTGTTTCGATATGGCATCGGTGGCTGTGTCGAGTTTCGGTTTGCGAAGTTAGCTACCCCGCGTTTTCTTATAAGGCTTGTCTGGACGACGCTCGTCTTGCGAGACGGAACCGCTCGAACGAGGGGCCGCGAGGGGAGGTCAGCCCCGTACCAGTCCGTGAGGGACCGCGAAGACGAGCCAGTCCGGACGCGTGCGACCTCTCCCCCACCCGCCCACAATTTCGTTCTTAGAAATTATACTCGTTTCTATTTTCGAATCCGTAGTAGAAGGGCAGGGCTTATATCGTTACACAACCGGGTAGCGTCTATGAACGAGACGAACGTCACCGAGACGGCCGACAACGCGGCGCTCCGACCCGAACAGCGGGTCCCGAAGCGACGGACCGAGGGTGCCAGCACGGAGGCCAACGGATGAGCGACGAGGAGCTCGCGAAAGACCTCGGCCTCCTGTCGGCGCTGACCATCGGCATCGGGACGATGATCGGCGCGGGCATCTTCGTCCTGCCCGGCGTCGCGGCCAGCACCGCCGGCCCGGTCGTCGTCGCCTCGTTCGTCGTCGGAGGTCTCATCGCGCTGGTGAACGCGCTTTCGGTCTCCGAACTCGGCACCGCGATGCCGAAAGCCGGCGGGGGCTACTACTACGTCAACCGCGCGCTCGGGCCGCTTTTCGGCTCTATCGCCGGCCTCGGCGACTGGATGGGGCTGGCGTTCGCCTCCGCGTTCTACAGCATCGGCTTCGGCCAGTACCTCGCGACGCTCCTGCCGATGCCGGCGTTCCTCTTTCTCAACGAGGTGCAGGTCGGCGCGCTCGTCGCCGGTGCCGTCTTCGTGGGCGTCAACTACATCGGTGCCAAGGAGACCGGCGGCGTGCAGACGGTCATCGTCACGGTCCTGTTGGCGATTCTGGCCCTGTTCGCGGTTCAGGGCTGGCTGTCGTTCGACTTCGCGACGCTCGTCGGCGACGGCGGTCTCGCGCCGTTCGGCTACGGTGCCATCCTGCCGGGCACGGCGCTCGTGTTCGTCTCGTTCCTCGGATACGCGAAGATTGCGACCGTCGCCGAGGAGCTGAAGAACCCCGGTCGGAACCTCCCGCTTGCGGTCATCGGGAGCGTCGCCATCGTCACCGTCCTCTACGCGATTCTCGTGAGCATCATGCTCGGCGTGGTGCCGTGGCCGGACCTGAGCCAGAGCGCGCCGCTGACGCAGGCGACGCAGGCCGCGTTCCCCGGCGGACTGGCCGGCCTCGCCGTCACTATCGTGACGCTGGGCGCGCTTCTCGCGACCGCCTCCAGCGCGAACGCGTCGATTCTGGCGTCGGCTCGAATCAACTTCGCGATGGGACGGGACCGAATCGTCACCAACTGGCTCAACGAGATTCACCCGAACTACGCGACGCCCTACCGTTCGATTCTCGTCACGGGTGCCGTCATCGTCCTCTTCATCGCGGCGCTCGGCCGCGACATCGAGGTGCTGGCGAAAGCCGCGAGCGTGCTCCACCTCGTCGTCTACGCGCTCATGAACGCGGCGCTCATCGTCTTCCGGGAGACGGACCCCGAGTACGACCCGGCGTTCACCGTGCCGCTGTACCCGTTTACGCCGATAGTCGGCATGGCGCTCTCGCTCGGACTGCTGGCGTTCGTCGGCGGGGAGGAGCTCCTGCTTTCGGGGCTGTTCGTCGTCGGTGCCGTGGTCTGGTACTTCGTGTACGCACGGAACAACGCCGACAGGCAGGGCCTGCTCGGTCGGCACATCCTCTCTCGGGGCGACGAGCTACCGAACTCGGTCGTCGACGCCGCGGCGACGGTCGCGCCGAACGGGTCGGGTCGCATCGACGACGCGCCCGCGACGACGACGATGGTCGCGGTTTCGAACCCCCGAACCGAGCGGGCGCTCGTGACGCTCGCGGCCGCGCTCGCCAAGTTCGACGGCGGGCGGGTCCTCGCCACCCACGTCATTCAGGTCCCGGACCAGACCTCGCTGGCGGCCGCCGCCGACCAGCGCGACCGCATCTCGAAGACGTCCGAACAGCTCATGGCCGACGCGCGAGCCGACGTCGAACAGTTGGACGTGCCGGTCGACACGCGGACGATTCTCTCCCACGAGGGACTCGCAGAGGTGTTCGACGTGGCGCGTCAACACGGGGTCGACAGGCTGGTCATGGGCCACAGCGGCGCGAAACTCGCCGGCGGGCGGGTCGAGGGCGCGCTCGACGAACTCACCCACGACCTCCCGTGTGACGTGCTCGTCCTCGACGGAGGGGAGTTCGACCCGAGCGAGGTGCTCCTCCCGACGGCGGGCGGGCACTCGTCGGACCTCTCCGCGGAGGTCGCACGGGCGTTGCAAGCGACGACCGACGCGCGCATCTCGGTGCTACACGTCGCCGACGAGGTCGCCGCGGGTCGGGAGTTCCTCGAACAGTGGGTCGCGGAACACGACCTAGAAGGAGTGGAGCAACTGGTCGAGACGGGCGACGTGGAGACCGTCATCGGCGAGGCGGCGGACAAGTCGCTCGTCCTCGTCGGCGCGACGGAGTCCGGCCTGCTGTCCCGACTCGTCGGCGGGTCGCTGGCGCTGTCCGTGCTCAACGACCTCGAGACGACCGTGTTGCTGGCCGAGCGCCCGCGGCGGCGGTCGCTCCGAGAGCGGCTGTTCGGCTGACGGCTGGGTCGGGCGTCAGGCGTCGAGACCGGCCGGCCCCCGACTCAGTCGTCGCCGACGAGTTCGTCGAACAGCGCCGAGACGCGCCCCTCGATGTCGTCGCGAATCGCCCGAACCGCATCGAGGTCCTGTCCGTCCGGGTCGTCGAGGTCCCAGTCGCGGGCGTCGCCGCGCCACGTCATGGGACAGATTCCCTCGGCCGAACAGCCCATCGTGACGACGATGTCGACGTCCATAATCTCGTCTTGGTCGATTGCGCGGGGCGTCTCGTCGGCGAGGTCGAACCCCTCCTCGCCCATGACCGCGACGACCTCGTCGTGGACGTGGTCGGCGGGGTCGGTGCCGCCGGTGACGACCTCGATGCGGTCGCCGACGCCGCGCTCGTCGCGCTCCCGGCGGGCGAAGGCCGTCGCCATCTGGCTCCGGCCGGCGTTCTGGACGCAGACGAAGGCGACGCGGGTCGCGGTCGCGTCGGCGTCGGCGTCTACATCGACATCGGCGGCGTCGGTCATCGCTCGGCACCTCGTCGGCGGGCGGCTGGCTTCGTCTCGTCGTGCGCCATAACCGGGAGTTGCACAATCAGCTATTTGAGTGCTTTGGAGCCTGTGTCCGCTGAAATCAGGAGATTAGCTCGATAGCCAAACTGTGACAACAACACGCATGGGGAGCCGAGGGGAACGGTGGTGTGCTCGCGGGAGCGCGCACGCGGGAGAGCGTGCGAACATCATATTGCGGTGAGTCCAAATCAGGAGTATTTTTAAGACCGCTGTCGTACGACGGCACATATGTTCAAGGCCATCGTGAGCGCCGCGACGCTCCGGGACGCGCTCGACTCCGTGAGCGTCCTCGTCGACGAGTGTAAGATTCGACTCAACGAGGAGAGTCTCTCCATCCGCGCCGTCGACCCCGCGAACGTCGGCATGGTGGACCTCACGCTCGACGCGGCGGCGTTCGAATCCTACGAAGCCGACGGCGGCGTCATCGGCGTCAACCTCTCGCGCCTCGAAGAGGTCGCCGGTATGGCGGGCTCGGGCGACCTCATCCACCTCACGCTCGACGAGGAGACGCGCAAGCTCAACATCCGCATCGACGGGCTGTCGTACACGCTCGCGCTCATCGACCCCGACTCGATTCGCCAGGAACCCGACATCCCGGACCTCGACCTCGCCGCGAACATCGTCCTCGAAGGGACGCACCTCGACCGCGGTATCAAGGCGGCCGACATGGTCTCGGACCACATCCGCCTCCGCGTCGACGGCGCCGAAGAGACGTTCCACATCGAGGCCGAGGGCGACACCGACGACGTGGACCTGTCGCTCCCCCCGGCGGACCTCATCAGCATCGAAGCGGGCGCGGCCGACTCGCTGTTCTCGCTCGACTACTTGAAGGACATGAACAAGGCGATTCCGACCGACGCCGAGGTCACCGTCGAACTCGGCGAGGAGTTCCCGGTCAAGCTTCACTACCAGATCGCAGAGGGGATGGGAACCATCACGTACATGCTCGCCCCGCGCATCCAGAGCGACTGAGCGGACGTTTCGGCGGCCGCGGCGGCCGCGTCGTTTTCGGACCATCCGAGCCGTCCCACTCGTTTCTCTCGATTCGCACCCGCCAGCGACCGCGTCGGCGCGGGCGTGGGCGGCGGGCGGCGCGAACCGAATCTCAGGAGGGTTCAGTCCGCGGACCTCGCGCCACGGACACGAGGACGTAGACCACGGGCACGATGAGCACGGCCCCGACGACGAACGGCGACCAGTACGCGAAGACGTACAGCGCCGCCATCGACGGCGGACCGAGCGTCCGGCCGAGGCTCCCCGCGCCCTGCGTGACGCCGAAGGCGTTGCCCTGCTGGTCCGCCGACGCCGACGTGGAGACGAGCGTCGAAAGCGAGACGTTCAACATCCCGTTGCCGAACGACAGGAGCGCCCCGACGAGGAGGAGCGCCACGAGTTCGCGGGTGAGCCACGGCGGGCCGCCGACCGCGGGGAGAAACGCCCCGATGTCGGGCGAAAACGGGAGCAACGCGAGCGAGGCCAGGAGGCCGACCGCGCCGACGACCGCCAGTTTCTCCTCCGAGTACCGCCGGGCGAGGCGGCCGACGACGACCCCCTGATTCAGCGTGCCGAGCAGGCCGATGTAGGTCAGAAACAGCGCCGTCTCGGTCTCGCCGTAGCCGTACACGTCGGCCGCGAAGGGGATGAACATGACCTGAATCCCCGAGAAGGCGACCGAGACGACGAAAAACGAGACGACGAGTCCCCGGAGGTCGTCGTCGGCGAGGGCGGCGCGGAACTGCGAGACGAGCGTCGTCGCGGGCGTGCCGGCGGGCGCGCGGGTCCGCTCGGGTTCGCGCAGGAAGACGAACGCGAAACCGAGGCTCACGAGGCTCAGCGCCGCCGCGGTGAAGCTCGGTAGCGAAAAGCGCGTCGCGGGCACGAACGGCGGAAACAGGTCGCGGGCGAGCGCGACCACCGGGTCGGAGGCCATCAGGCCGCCGATGGCCGGGCCGAAGATGAACCCGAGGCTGAACGACGCGCCGACGAGGCCGAGCGCGCCGGCCCGCCGCGCCGGCGGCGTGATGTCGGCGATGTACGCCTGCGCCGTGGCGATGTTGCCGCCCATCGCGCCCGCGAGCATCCGCGAGGCGAAAAGCGTCGCCACCGCGAGCGCCGTCCCGAAAAGCAGGTCGATTTCGCCGGCGACGCCGAAGACGGTCCACGCGAGGACGCTCCCGACGAGCGAGAGCATGATGACCGGCCGGCGGCCCCGCCGGTCGGAGATGCGACCGAGGACGGGCGCGAAGAGGAACTGCATGAGCGAGTACGACGCCGCCAGAAATCCGATGTACACGTCGCTGACGCCGAAGCTCCGGACGTAGAACGGCAGGATGGGGATGACGACCCCGAACCCGAGGAGGTCGATGAAGACGACGGCGATGACGACCGCGAGGGCGCGTCGCGTCCCCCGCGACTCCTCGGGGAACTCGGCGTCGGAAGACACGGCGGACTCGGGGGCACTCACGACACCACAGACGCGCGAGAAGCGCCTAACAGTTACGCCGATAGGGGAAAAGTCGGGATAGATAGCCGGGTCGACGCTCAAGAGCGGTAGCGGTCGATGACGCGCTTCGCCGAGACGGCCTTTTCCTTCCAGCCGTAGCCCGCGTCGTAGACGTGGCGCTTCTTCTCGACGAGTTCGGCGGGCGTCGCCTCCTCGAAGCCGCCGCGGTCCCACGTACCGGTGTCGCGGAGCCAGTTGACGACGTTCTCGCGCGTCTCGGGCCACGACAGCCCGACCATCTCGTACCACGCAATCATGGCGAAGACGGCGTTGTCGTGACAGCCGGGGACGCTCCCGTACTGGTGGAGCGTCCGCATCGGCTCCCGGGTCGGCTCCGAGACCTCCTCTCTGAACTCCTCGGCGGTGCGCAGTCGGAGGACGCCCGAGTTCGCGTCCGATATCCGCTCGTCGCGCTTGAGCCGTCGGAGCGCGGCCTGCTGGAGCGGACCCCACTCGCCCGGCGCCTCGCGGCGGAGCGTCTCCTCGTCGCACGGGCCGCCAGCGAGGACGGAGACGATGTCGACGTAGGCGCGCTCGACTTCGACCCACGGCGTCCCCTCGAAGCGGCAGTCGGCGTCGTGGAGACTGGTCGTGGCGCGGCAGTCCGGACACGGGTAGTCGAAGTGCGGCACGTGAGGGCCTGAGGAAGTGGTCGGTAATAGGTTGTGTGATGCGCGTCGCCGCCGCCGGGGTCTGTGACGGGGTCACGCGGCCCGTGCGCCACCGCCGAATCCGTCGCGTTTATCGGTGGGCACCCGGAACGTGGCGGTATGCGGATGCGCCCGCTCCACGCCCGATACCCGTTTTTCGCCGCGGCCAGAGAGGCGGTCGAATCGGCCGACGTCGCCATCGCGACGCTCGTCGCCGAGGACGCCCCGGCCGTCGAGCGCGGCGTCGAGCGCGTCGAACGCGCCCTCATGGAGGGCACCGTCGAACCCGACCCCGACGAGGCTTACGGGCGGGACACCCAGACGGAACTGCTTTCGTACCCCATCTCGCGCATCATCGTCTCGCTCGTCGAGACGCCCGCGGCGGTGGACAAGTACGCCCGCGCCGAGGCCGACACGGCCTACGAGCGCATGCTCGCCGACTTCGACGCCGGCGACGACGACGTCCACGGCGACGCCCGCGCGAGCCTCGACGACTTCCTCCGCGAGTTCGACCTCGACGGCGCGGTGCGGGCCGAATCGACCCGGAGCCGCAACAGCCGCCGCGCGCCCGACCACTACTGGGTCGACGTGGGACCGTACCTCACCTACTCCGACACCGACTGGGGCGCTGACTGGCGGCTCGTCAACCGCTCGCTGGCCGGCGGCGCGGTCCGCGTCACCCGCGAGGAGCTCTCGGAACTGCTCCGCGAGGCGGTCCGCCGCCGGGTCGCAGAGGGGCTTCCCTTCGCCGTCCGCGGGAGCGACGCCGGCGACCGCCTCGCCGACGCGCTCAAACCCCACGTCGAGCGCCTGCGGAACCTGCTTTCGGACCGCGGCGCGGTCAACGTCGTCTACGTCGACTCGGTCGACCCCGACCACTTCCCGCCCTGCGTCGAGGCGCTGTTAGCGCGGGCGCAGGACGGCGAAGACCTCCCGAACGAGGCGGCGTTCGCGCTCGCGGCGTTCCTCGTCGGCGTCGGCCTCGAACCCGAGGCGGTCAGGGGCGTCGTCGGCGACGCGAACGCCGAGGAGCTCGAAAAGCGGGCGACCGTCCTCGCGGACTCAAGCGGGTCGCAGTACGCGCCGCCGACCTGCGAGACGATGCAGTCGTACGACCTCTGTGTGAACCGCGACGACCGGTGTGACACCATCAAGCACCCGATGAAGTACTTCGAGACGGCGACGACAGACGCGGACGCGGCCGCCGCGGACGAAGCCGCCGACTAACGAGGGCACGAAGAGCGTTTCTGCGAGCCGTCTGCGGGCCGTCAGCCGACCGCCGAGCGCCGCCGCTACGCGTCGAGCGCCCCGCGACGGCGAACACGTCACCGAAACCGACCGGCCGAGTTAGGAAGAACGCGACAGCCAAACGCCGATACCAGCCATCACGAGGACGAACGCCGTGATAGCGCCGACGAGTGCGAACCCGCCGGTGGAGGCGAGTCCACTCTGGTTGTAGGTCGCACCGATGCCGACGATGAGGGCGATAAACACCCCGACCGCGACGATGGAGACGGCAATCTTCCGCCGCATCTCCGCTTCGATAGCCATGCGACGACGTATCCGCGGCCGTTCTAAAAGGTCTTCGATGGGCGGATGCCCGACGAGAGCCACTCACGCGGCCGATTTTCCACGCGAAACGAGGGTTTAGGTCGTTCGAGAACCTACTTGCAGGTGACGGAAACCGACCTCGAACAGCCGCTGGTAAGGTCGGACTCCCGCACCACCATGACGCACATCGCACACACACCCGCGTCGACTCGCCGCCCGGTGCGCCGCAAGACCACGCTCCCGTCCGACGGACTGGCCGGGCGCGCCCGCCGCGCCCGCGTCGAGCCGATGGCCGTCCGGCCGCTCCGCGACGGTCGCTACGTCGTCGAAACCGACGGCGGCACCTACGTCGTCGACGTGGAGGCGCGCACCTGCACCTGCCCCGACAACGCCATCCGACACGCCCGCTGTAAGCACCTCCGCCGGGTCGCCATCGAGATCACCCGCGGCGAGGTCCCGCCGCCCGGCCGCCGGAGCGCCACCTGCGCCGTCTGCGGCGACGAGACGTTCGTCCCGATGGACGCGACGGGGCCACAGCTCTGTCCCGACCACGAACACCGCGCCGGCGACCTCGTCCACGACCGCGAGAGCGGGAGCCTCCTCGTCGTCACGCGGGCGCTCGGCACCCGCGCCGACGAGACGCCGACCGAGACGGGACGCCTCGTCTCGGCGTACGAGAGCAACCGCGACTACGGCGACCACGAACCGACCTTCGAGGCGGTCTACCTCGATTCGCTCCCGGTGGACGCCGGCCTCGCCGACCTCGACGAACTGCACGCCTACCGGTTCCCCGCCTCGCGGCTCAGCCGCGTCGAACGCGGCTTCGTCGGCGCGCGCACGCTCGGCGAGCGACTCGCTCGGGCGTGAGCGAGCGCGGAAAATCGCGCCGCGGCCTCAGTCGCCGCCGAGTTTGGTCTGGGTCGGGCCGCCGGTGAAGGACTCGAAGTCCTCGCCCTCCGCCAGCGCCGTCTCCTTTTTCACGCGGTAGTTCCCGCCGTCGGTCACGTACAGGTCGCCGGGGTGGAAGAAGTACCAGTCCTCGCGGTCGAACCGGACGGCGATGCGGGCCTTCGCGCCGAAGTTCCGCGAGAAGTAGACGAGCGCTTCGACCTCCTCGCCGCTCAGGTAGATGGGGCGACCGCTGGAGGACTTCGCCTCGATGGCGTAGAAGACCTCGCCGTTTCCCGCGAGCACGTCGGGGAGTTCGCGCGTCGTCGCGCTCCCGGAGGCGGGCGCGCGCATGACGGCGAACCCGGCCTCGTCGAGAGCGTTGACGAGTTCGCGCTCGCGTCGGTCTCCCTTTCTGTTCGAAGACATGGTCGGGAGTCGGCCGCGGGCGGTGATAAATGAGGCGACCGGCGTCCGGGAGCGCAGTCGAAATACGCGGCGTCACTCGAAGAGCGGAACGGCGTTGCCCCACAGCGCCCGGAACTGGCGGTCGAACTCGCTGACGACGCCCGCGTCCGTCACCACGACGACGCCGAGCCGGTCGGCGGCGGACTGGGGGTGCGGGATGTCGACCGACGCGACCGTTCCGTCGACGACGTCGAACGAGACCGGCAGGTGCGGCAGGGTCCGGACCCGAACCGTCTGCGGCTTCGACGCCACGAGTTCCCGAAACTCGTCGGGGAGCGAGTCGAGCACGGGGTCGCTGAGGAGTAACGACACGCCGAGGTCGGCGCGAGCGCCCTCGAAGAACGCGTCGAACTCCGTGCGGAGCGTCTCCCACGGAGCCCGCTCGTACGGCGGGCCGACCGCGGCCGAGACGGAGTCAGTTGCCGCCCGCACGTGCTCGTGCATCGCCGTCCGCATCTCGTCGCCGCCGAGGCGGCCGAGCCAGACGCTCCCGTCGGCCGGCGGCGTCGGCAGGAGGCTCGACCGGACCGCGTCGGCCACGTCGCGGTACCGAGTCCACTCCTCGCGCAGTTCCGCGGCGCGCTCGGTCAGCAGTCGCTCGACGGCCGCGGGCGGGTCGACGGCGACGTAGCGCGTCGGCTGGGTCGACTGCGCGCGAACCAGTCGGCGCGACCGAAGCCCGTTGAGCACGTCGTAAACCCGGCCGTTCGGGACGCCGCTCGCGTCCGAGACGGTCGCGGCCGTCGCGGCCCCCGTGACGAGTAGCGTCCGGTACACCTTCTCCTCGTAGTTCGACAGGCCGAGTTCGCCGAGTTCGGTCATGTGCGGAAGTCCGTTCCCCATCAGTTAGTAATTCGATATTTCGCGTTCGGCGGCGGTGGGCAACGGACCGCAAGTGGCGGGCGATTGCAGAACGCTCATCCGGGTCGTGACTGGACCGACGGGCATGAATCCGTACGTGGTACTCGCCGGCGCAATCGCGTCGGAGCTGGTCGGAACGACCGCGCTCAAACTGTCCGCGGGGTTTTCGAAGCCCCTCCCGAGCCTCGGCGTGGTGGTCGGCTACGGCCTCGCGTTCTACCTCGTCTCGCTGACGCTGGAAGAACTCCCCATCGGCGTGGTGTACGGGACGTGGGCCGCGCTGGGTATCGTCGGCGTCGCGGCCATCGGCGTCGTCGTGTTCGACGAACCGGTCGACTTGACCGGGCTCGTCGGCCTGCTTCTCATCCTCGCGGGCGTCTACTGCGTCAACGTCCTCTCGGAGATGGCCGCACACTGAGGGCCGACGCGAAGGGACCGCGCCACCAGAGCTATCTGTCGGCTGGCGGATACTGCCCGTATGAACCGCGAGAACCGCCGCGGCCTCGTCTTCCTCGTCCTCGGGGTCGCCCTCCTCGCGAACCCGCTTTTCCTCTATCCCGACGGCGTCTCCTACGAGAAGACGTACACCTACGAGGCGTCGGCGGTGGACTACCTCCCGCACACCGCCGACGCGTTCTACCGGGTCAAATCGTGCGGGTGGAACCCCCTCCAGTCGGCGGAGTGCGCCGCCATCATCGACATGGCCCGCGGCGACCCGGTCGAACTGAAGTTGGACCCGGACCGCGGCGTCGACCCCGAATTCTGGTCGTTCGACTACGTCCGGGCCGACGGCCAGTACTTCGAACCGAACGCGACCCTCGACGGGCGCACGCTCACGCTCTCGCTCCACCCGGTGTCGACCGAGACGGTCAGACGCGACCTCTCGGAGGGCCTCGCCGAGTCGCCGCGATACGTCCGCGAGGCCGTCCGAAACGGCAGTAGCACCGTGACCGAATCCGAACTGTACGAACCGGAGACCCACTACGTCGCGTTCGAGGGTCGGTACTACGTCGTCGAACCGGTCGAAACCGAGCGCGTCCCGACCGGCTGGGGGTGGAAAGCGCCGTCCGACGCGGCCATCGAGGCGATGCGACTCGCGGCGTGGATAGGCGGCGTCGCCTGCGTCTGGCGGGCCGGCGAGTGGACCGAGCGCGGTCGCTGACGGGTGTGAGAAACGAGAGAGAGAGAGCGCGCGGGTCGGCTTACGTCCCGTGGGCCCAGCTACCCATGTACTCGCGCTGTTCGTCGGTCATCGAGTCGAACTCGATGCCCTCGGCTTCGAGCTTGATTTCGGCGACCTCGCGGTCCAGTTCGTCGGGCACGTCGTGGACGCCGGCGTCGTAGGCGTCGCCGTTCTCGACGAGTTCGCGGACGACGACGGCCTGCACGCCGAACGACTGGTCCATGACCTCGACCGGGTGGCCGAGCGCGATGGGCGACGCGAGGTTGACGAGGCGGCCCTCGGCGAGGACGTTCAGGCGCCGGCCGTCTTCGAGTTCGTAGGCGTCGACGCCGTCGCGGGCCTCGTACTCGTCGACGGCGAGGTCCGACAGCGCGTCGAGGTCGATTTCGATGTCGAAGTGGCCGGCGTTGGCGAGGAGGACGCCGTCTTTCATGTTCTCGAAGTCCTCGCGGGTGATGACGTCGCGGTTGCCGGTGGTCGTGATGAACACGTCGCCGACCTTCGCGGCCTCCTCCATCGGCATCACGTCGTAGCCCTCCATGTGGGCTTCGAGCGCGCGGCGGGGGTCGACCTCGGTGACGATGACGTCGGCGTTCTGGCCGGCGGCCTTCTTGGCGACGCCCTTGCCGCAATAGCCGTAGCCGCCGACGACGACGTTCTTGCCGGCGTACGAGAGGTTCGTCGTCATGGCGATGGTCGCCAGCGACGACTCGCCCGTGCCGTGGACGTTGTCGAACAGGCGCTTCATCGGCGTGTCGTTGACGGCGAAGACGGGGTAGTTCAGCTCGCCGTCTTCGTCCATCGCGCGGAGGCGGTGGACGCCGGTCGTGGTCTCTTCGGCCCCGCCGACGATGGTGTCGATGAGTTCGGGGTACTCCTCGTGGATGGTAAACACCATGTCCATGCCGTCGTCGACCGTGACGGTCGGCTCGTGGGCGATGACGGCGTCGATGGCCGCGTAGTAGCCCTCGTCGTCGACGCCGCGGACGGCGTAGGAGGTGATGTCGTCGTTGGCGTCGAGCGCCGCCGACACGTCATCGTGGGTCGAAAGCGGGTTACAGCCGGTGATGGCGACTTCCGCGCCGCCGAGCGCCAGCAGTTCGACGAGGTTCGCCGTCTTCGCCTCGACGTGCATCGCCATGCCGACGACCTCGCCGGCGAGCGGCTGTTCCGACTCGAACTGCTCGCGGAGCTCCTGCAGGATGGGCATGTGCTGGAGCGCCCAGTCCATCTTGCGTCGTCCCTCGGTCCGGGCGGCCTCGACGTCGTCGAGGTGCTCGGAGACGGGAGCGTAGTGTTCGCTCATACCCGTGGGTTCGGAGAGGGGTCCGAAAACCCTACCGAAGGCGGTCGCCGCCCCCGAATCTACAAGTGTCAACCGGGAGATTGTATCGCCGAGGGCCGATGCTCGTCATAGAAAACGGCAAGACGGTCGCCGAGCAGGAGTTGTTCGCCCTGATGAGCGCCCCCGCAGTCCCGGACCTCTTGCGCGTCGCCGACGAACCGCTGACGGTCAAGGAGCTGAGCTGTCGGGCCGACGTGCCGCTGTCGACGGCCTACAGAGAGGTCAAGCGGCTCCACGAGGCGGCGCTGTTCGAGAAGTCCATCATGGTCGACCACAGCGACGGGCGACACGTCGCGCAGTACCACCGGACGTTCGAGCGCATGGAGGTCAGCGTGACCGACGACGGACTGCGCATCGAACTGGCCGGGTAGCGAGGTCGGAAGGCGGTGTGGGCGGACCAGACGGGGGGTTCAGACGGCGGCAGGCCGGCGCGGCGATTCAGACGCGCTCGCGGAGCGACGCGATTGCCTCGCGGGCGCGGGCCATCGCGGCGTCCTCCTCGAGCGTCAGCACCTCGCGGTCCCGCATCAGCACCCGCCCGTCGCAGACCGTGTGGCGGACGTCGGAGCCGCGGGCGGCGTACGCGAGGTGGCTCACGAGGTCGTTGGCGGGCGCGAGGTGCGGCGCGTCGAGGTCGACGACGGCGAGGTCGGCCGCGCCACCGACTTCGAGCGCGCCGCCGGGGAGGTCGACGGCGGCGGCGGAGCCGGCGGTCGCCATCCGCACCACGTCGGGGGCGGCGACGGCGCTGGCGTCGTCCGCGGCGAGCTTGCCGAGCATCGCGGCGTCGCGCATCTCGTCGAACATGTCGAGGTCGTTGTTCGAGGCCGCGCCGTCGGTGCCGAGGCCGACCGTGACGCCCGCGTCGAGCAGTTTCTGGACGGGAGCCATGCCGGAGGCGAGCTTCATGTTCGACGCCGGGCAGTGGACGACGCCGGTGCCCGCCTCGGCGAGCAGGTCGATTTCCGCGTCGTCGACGTGGACGCCGTGGGCGAGGAAGTCGTCGCCGGTGAGCATGCCGAGTTCCTTCGCGTACGACAGGGGCCGCTCGCCGCGCTCGTCGACGATGGGGTCGACCTCGTCCGTCGTCTCGTTGGCGTGGTAGTGGACCGGGATGTCCTCGGCGTGCGCGTCGGCGACGAACTCGCGGAGGAAGTCCTCCGCGACCGTCGTCAGCGAGTGCGGCATCGCGGCGGTCCGAATCCGGCCGTCGGCCGCGCCGTCGAACTCGCGGGCCACGTCGAGGCTCTCGTCGATGTCGGCCCGCGCGTCCTCGTCGTCTTTCCCGAGCGTGACGACGCCGTGGCCGAGGCGGGCGCGGAGGCCGGCCTCGTCGACCGCGGCGGCGATTTCGGGGACGTGGAAGTACATGTCCGCGAACGCGGTGGTCCCCGACTTAATCATCTCCACGAGGCCGAGTTCTGCGCCGGCGCGCACGTCCTCGGGCGTGAGCGCGGCCTCGGCGGGCCAGATGTCCTCGCGGAGCCACGCGTCGAGCGGCTTGTCGTCGGCGTAGCCGCGCAGGAGCGTCATCGCCACGTGACAGTGGGCGTTGACCAGACCCGGCGTGACGAGACAGCCCTCGGCGTCGAGCGTCTCGTCGGCGTCGGCGTCGAGGTCCGCGCCGATATCGAGAATCGTCCCCTCGTCTCGGTCCACCAGTACGTCCGCGTCCTCGACCGTCGCGTCGGGGAGGAGCACCTGTCCGCCCGCGATTCGGAGCGTGTTCATGTCGCTCGTTCGGGTCGGTGGGGTGGTGAATCCACCGTCTCGCGGCCGCGAGACGCAACCGCCGAGTTCGCCGCGGAGCGGCCGGGATACCGGCGGTAGTCCGATTCCCGAAAATCGAGAACGAGCACCCCCGCTTAGGTCCGAACCCCAAGTATCGGGGGACATGGAGCCCCCGTCGAACCTCGCGCTCGTTCCGGGGCACGTCCAAGCAAGTCCGTGGATGACCGCGGTCGTCGTCCTCGCGGGCGTCTCGTCGGTCACGCTGGCCGCGCTCGGCGTCGCCGTCTTCCTCCGGCGGCGGACGCGGTCGCACCTGCTCGTCGCGCTGGCGCTGTTGGCGTTCGCGTCGCGGGCGGCCGTCGCGGCGCTGACGCTCACCGGCGTCCTCTCCGAGTTCGACCACCACGTGGTCGAACACTTCTTGGACCTCGTGATGGCCGGCCTCGTCCTCGCGGCCATTTACTACGCCCGGAGCATCGAGCGCGAGGCGGGGGTCAACGACCCATGAGTGAGACACGAACCCGCGTCGCCGACCACATCAAGCACAGTCCGGGAGTCCACTTCAACGAGCTCGTTCGCGCGCTCGACCTCGCCCCCGGCCAGGTACAACACCACGTCCGCAGACTGCTCTCCGACGAGACGGTCCGTCGCGCCGAGTTCTACGGGCGGACGCACTACTTCCCCCCGGAGTTCGACGCGTGGGAGCGCGGCACGCTCGCGCTCGTCCGCCGGGAGACCGCCCGCGACATCCTCGGCCACCTCCTCGAACACGGCGACGCCCGCCCCGACGACGTGGCCGACGACATCGGCGTCGCCCGGAGCACGCTGGAGTGGCACCTCGACCACCTCGTCGAGCGCGACGTGGTCCGCAAGGAGCGCGACCTGCACAACCGCGTGACGCTCGTCCTCACCCACCCCGAGCGGACGACCCGGCTGTTAGACGACGTGTCGCCGTCGCTCCCCGAGCGGTTCGTCGACCGGTTCGACCGCCTGCTCGACCACCTCGTCGAAGGGTAGCCGCGGGTCCCGAGAGCGGTCCTACGCTTCCGTCTCGCCCGCGCCGCCCGCGTCTCGGAGCCGCCCGATACGCGACGCCAGCGACGGCTCGAACGAGAGGAACGACCCCGCGCGGCCGGTGTCGACCTCGTCGGCGGTCGCGTCGAGCGCGTCGGCGACGGCCGCGCGTCCGACCCGTTCTGCCGCCGCCTCGTCGGCCCGATAGATGAGCCGTTTGCTCGCGTACTCGCCGGTCACGAGCAGTATCACGCCGATTCCGGCGAAGACCAAGAACGACAGGGAGAACCCGAACGGCGACCACGCGACGCCCCAGAAGACGAGCCCGGCCACCGCGGTCACGGTGAACAGCCGAAGCTCGTAGACGTACCGAGCGACGCGTCCGGCGTCGACCGCGAGGAGCGCCGAGACCGTCTCGTCGTCGTAGCGGTCGAGAAGCGAGTCGGTGAGAAAGAGCGTCTTCCGCCCGACCGGGCCGCGAGTGAGGTGGTCCGAGCGGTGGCCGCCGCCGTCGAGGAGGCGAACCCGAGCGACCGAGAGACCGCCGCGGTCGCACAGGCGGTCGAGTCGCTCGCGCGTCGCGTCGTCGGGGACCGCCGTCGTCTGCGAGACACCCACGAGCGGTGCCGAAAAGACGTATGCGGCGGCTACGAACGCAAGCATGGTGAGCAGGCCGCTGGTCTCCAAGACCCGGAATTCGACTTGTAGCGCGGTCACCACGCAGAAGACGAGCGCCGCGATGAAGAGCTGATAGCGGAACATCTTCGCGGCGGCCGTTCCCGCACCTATATCGGCGTCTCGAACGCGCCTCGCCACGGGGAACGCGCCCAAGTACGAGACGGTCGCCACGACCGCGGCACCGACAGCCACGAGCGCCCAGCCGAAAATCGCCCACGGCCAGTCGGTCGGGAGACCGACGGCGGCGAGGAGCGCCCGGTCCGCGTTCGTCCACCAGACGACGCCGACGAACAGGATGGCGGCGTAGAGCCAGTTGCTTCGAACCCGTTTTCTGAACCGCTGGACGGACGACCCGCGGCGCTCGTGGAACGCGGCGCTGAGTCGCGACCAGCCGGCACCGAGGAGGGAGACGCCGACGAGCGCGCCGGCGAACGTGGCGGGAGCCATAGATGACACTTCACAGATGTGTCAAAAAACCGTTCCGGCTTGCGAAAGTCAATTACCTCCGGGACGTGACGGGCAGGTATGCGAATCGCCGTGCCCAACAAGGGCCGCCTGCACGAACCGACGATTGAACTCCTGGAGCGTGCGGGACTGCACCTCGACAACGGTGCCGAGCGCAAACTCTACGCCGGGACCGTCGACCCCGACGTGACCGTGTTGTTCGCCCGCGCCGCCGACATCCCCGAGTACGTCCGCGACGGGGCCGCCGAGGTCGGCGTCACGGGCCTCGACCAGGTCCGCGAGTCGGGCCACGAACTCGAAGACCTGCTCGATTTGGAGTACGGCAAGTGTCGGCTCGTCCTCGCCGCGCCCGAGGACGGCGACATCGAGACCGTCGAGGACGTGTCGGGCAAGGTCGTCGCCACCGAGTTCCCGCACATCGCGCGGACCTACTTCGAGGAGGCGGGCATCGACGCCGAGGTCGTCGAGGTCACGGGCGCGACCGAACTGACGCCCCACGTCGAGATGGCCGACGCCATCATCGACATCACCTCGACCGGGACGACCCTCCGGGTGAACCGCCTCGCCGTCATCGACGAGGTGCTGTCGTCGTCGGTTCGGCTGTTCGCCCGCCCCGACGTGGTCGACGACCCGAAGGTCCAGCAGTTGCTCATGGCGCTCGAATCCGTCCGCTCGGCGGAGGGCAAGCGCTACCTGATGATGAACGCGCCGCGCGAGAAACTCGACGACGTGAAGGAGGTCATCCCCGGCCTCGGCGGCCCGACCGTGATGGACGTCGCCGGCGACTCGACCGTCGCCGTCCACGCCGTCGTGAACGAACGCGACGTGTTCGAGGTCGTCAGCGACCTGAAAAACGTCGGCGCGAGCGGCATCCTCGTGACCGAAATCGAGCGGTTAGTCGAGTAAGCGACGCGGCCTCCTGCCCGTCGCGGCCGTCATTTTTTCCAGCGCAGGTCCGGCACCGTGACCGACGGGTCGAACCCGAGGTCGCCGCGGCGCGCCCGGACGTAGGCCGCGATGCAGACCGCGCCGAGGACGATTGCGCCGATGCCGAGCAGACCGGCCTCGGGGCCGAACGCGCCGCCGGTAATCACGTCGGGGCCGCGTTCCGTCGTCTCGACGAGCGACGTGCCGAAGTCGAGGCCGCTGACCGCGAAGCCGAAGACGCCGCCCTGCACGAAGTTCCACGAGATGTGGACGCCCGTCGGGATGGCGAGGTCGCCGGTGAGCGCGTAGCCGAGGCCGAGCATGACGCCCGCGAGCGTGATGCTGAGCGTGCTCGTCAGGCCCGCGTTCGGGTTGGCGTAGTGGGCGACGCCGAACACGGCCGACGAGACCGCGAGGCCGCCGGCGACCGCCGCGTCCGGGTCGAACCGCCAGCGGAGGCCCTCGGCGACGTCGGTGAGGACGACGCCTCGAAGCAGGAGTTCCTCGGCGATGCCGACGACGACGAAGAACGCCAGAAGCGAGCCGACGCCGAGCAGTCGGTCGACGCCGAGCGGGGCGGGGGAGACCGCAATCCAGCCGGCCGCGACGCCGACCACGAAAACGGCGGTCATCAGCGCCGCCCC
This sequence comes from Haloferax sulfurifontis, assembly GCF_014635105.1. NCBI lineage: Archaea > Methanobacteriati > Methanobacteriota > Halobacteria > Halobacteriales > Haloferacaceae > Haloferax > Haloferax sulfurifontis. Next base: position 264,915 of record NZ_BMCI01000002.1, on the reverse strand, counting down.
GAGCGCGAGGCCGAACCCGAGGTCGGCCGCCCACTCGCGGTCGAGTCCGAGCCCGAGGTCCGCGACGGTCCGCCTATCGACGTACCGCGCGACGACGAGCGCGGCGAGGCCGCTCGCGCCGACCGAGACGAGCGAGACGACGAGCGACACGAGTCGGCTGGATGCGGCGAGGTCACCGAGGGCCGTCGAAAGCGAGAGTCCGACCGCGAGCGAGACGACGACGAAGACGACGGGCGTCGCGAGCAGTCGAAACGGCGCGCGCGGCCGGCGTTCCGTGTCGTTCCAGAGGAGGCGACGGGGAGACACGGCGGGGAATTCGACGGCCTCGGTCAAGAAGGTACGGCGGGAGCGTCAGAAGGGCGCGGTCGTCAGGATGGCGGAGAGGCCGAACAGGACGAGGCCCAGCAGTACCGAGACGACGAAGTGGATGGTCACCACGTACGCCGACAGGCGGTTCGACCGGCCGTAGAGGAACTTGACGAAGCCGAAGTCGAGGCCGAGTGCGAGCGCGAGCGCGACGAAGGAGTTCCAGCCGAAGGTGGTGAAGACGACGGCGATGGCCGCCGGGACCGGCCCGACGGCGAACGCCTTCTTGAGTTCCACGTCGCCGAGGACGTTCCGCGCGGCGATGTGGGCGGTGAGAGAGAGGAACAGCGCGAACAGCGCGAACGTTCCGGCGACGGCCGTGACCGGCGCACCGGCGGCCGTCTGCAAGGTGAGCGCGTCCATATCGGCCCGAGGGACGCGACTGACTTAGGTCCGGTCGATTCGAGTCCCGGTCGCGCGCGGCGGCAGGACCACTCGACGCGTTAGAACGACCCGTTGAGGAGACCGAGTTCGGAGAGGCGCGAAATGATGACGTCGACCGCCGCCTCGGCGTCTTTCGGCTGTTTGCCGCCCGTGATGACGAGTTTGCCCGACCCGAAGAGGAGGGCGACGACGCTCGGTTCGTCGAGGCGATAGACGAGCCCCGGGAACTGCTCCGGTTCGTACTCGATGTTTTCGAGGCCGAGCCCGATGGCGATGGCGTTGAGGTTCAGGTTCTCGCCGAGGTCGGCGCTCGTGACGATGTTCTGAACGGTGATTTCGGGGTCGTCGTCGACCGGAATCTGAAGCTCGCGGAGCTTGTCGAAGACGATTTCGAGGCTCTCGTGGACGTCGTCGGTCGACTTCGCGCCGGTACAGACGATTTTCCCGGACCGAAAGATGAGCGCCGCGGACTTCGGCTCCTGCGTCCGGTAGACGAGTCCCGGAAACTGCTCGGGGTCGTAGTCGGCACCCTCGAGGTCCATCGCCACGCTCTGGAGGTCGAGCTCTTGGCCGATTCCCGTGGAGGCGACGACGTTTTCGATGTTGATTGTGTCCTTGGGGTCGGTCATACAACGATTTAAGGCACGTATTTAAGGGTTAAAAAGATTGGTGCAAGAAGTTGACAGCTTACGTACGACGGCGAATAATACGGGCGTTTCTGACGGTGACGACCGACCCAAGTAATGTCAGGGAGATTGGAACTGCGAGTCGTGCGACCGCCGGTCTGAGCACCCAGTAGGTGGCGAAGAACAGGGCGACCGAGACGAGTTTTAACACCGCGAACGAGCCGGGGCCGGGGTCGCCGCCGGAGATGCGTCGCACGATGGGGTTTCCCTCCTGCACGCCGGCCGTCCTGACCCCGAGAACGGTCGTGACGTAGTCGCCGAGCCCGTAGGTGAGCGCCGCCGCGCCCCAGGAGATGGCGTCGAGAGAGGCCATGGGGGTGAATTCGGAGCGCCCGATATAAGTCTCGCCGTCGCCGAGGTGTCAGGTTCGGCGGGGTCGCAGTCGGTCCGGAGCGGCCGACACCATCGCGGGCGCGACGACGACCGATACCCTCATTTCCGCGGCCCGTCAGGTCCGAGCGTGTACGGACTGGAACTCGCCGGCGAAGAAGACGCCTTCGCCGCCCGCGAGGCCGAGGCGGCCGCGACGGGCGTGACGGTCGTCGCCCCCGGCCTCGCCACCGCCCGCGGCGTCGAACCCGAGCGCGCGAGGCGACTCGCCTACACCCGTCGCGTCGTCGAACTGGTCGGGCGGTGCGACCCCGACATCGACGCCGCCCGCGCCGTCGTCGCGGCCGCGAACGTCGACCGCGAGGGGACAGTCGCCGTCCGCGCCCGCGACGTGCGAGGGCTCACCGATATCAGCACGACCGACGCCGAGCGCGAACTCGGGTCGGCGCTCGTCGACCGCGGCTTCGGCGTCGACTTGGACGACCCCGACCACGAGCTTCGGGTCTACTTCTCCGAAGACGCCTGTCTCGTCGGCTGGACCGCCGTCGAGGCCGTCCGCGACTTCGCCGACCGGAAGCCGACCGACAGACCGTTCTTCCAGCCGGGGAGCATGGCCCCCGTGGACGCCCGCGCCTTCGTCAACATGGCCGGCGCGGAGCCCGGAGCCCGGATTCTGGACCCGATGTGCGGCACCGGCGGCGTCCTCCTCGAAGCGGGCCTCGTCGGGGCCGACGTGGTCGGCGTCGACGCCCAAGCGAAGATGGTCGGCGGCGCGCGGGAGAACCTGCGTCACTACGTCGGCTCCGGCGACGTGGTCCGCGGCGACGCCACCGCGCTCCCCTTCCGCGACGACTCCATGGACGGCGCGGTGTTCGACGCCCCCTACGGCCGGCAGTCGAAAATCGCGCGCCACTCGCTTTCGGACCTCGTCGGCGGGGCGCTGGCTGAGGTCCGCCGGGTCGCCCCCGAGTGCGTGATGGTCGCCGACCGGTCGTGGACCGAGGAGGCCGAAGACGCCGGCTGGGAGGTCGAACGGGTGTTCGAGCGACGGGTCCACCGGTCGCTGGTGCGGTACGTGCATCTCCTGCATCGGTAATCGGAATCGCCGGCCGACGAGCCGTCGCAGTCACGGTTTCCATTCAGCCGCCCGACAGGACTATCCCCCAGCGCGTCGAAGCGAGCGCATGTACCGTAGGGTTCGAAACGCCGTCGCCGAGGCGTACGACCCCGACCCGCGGGCGGCGACCATCGTCGCGATGGGGTCGGCGTTCCTGCTGTTTTCGCTCCTGTCGTACCCGGACGGTTCGAGCCCGTACTACCTGTTCGGTCTCGTGGTGGCAGTCTTCTCACTCGTCGTCTCGGTGGCGATGCTCGCCGTCGAGAAACTCCGGTAGTCGGGGTGAACGAGGCCGCTACAGTTCTTCCTTCCGACGCGTAATCTCGCCGTTCGGACCGACGCGCAACGTCACGTACTCGTAGTCCTGAATCCGCTCGTCGTACGCCGCCTCGCCGTCGACGAGGAGTTTCACGTCGCAGGTCTCGGCGTCGACCTGCCGGGTGAGCGTCACCGTCTCGCCGGGCGAGAGTTCCACGTCGCCCTCGCGGCACGCTGGCTTCAAGATGACCTCGCCGTCGAAGCCGCCGTTGACCGCGACTTCGACCATCTCTGACCCCTCGCAGAACTGCGGCCACCCGCATTCGTCCGTGGTGGTCGCCGTCTCGGTCTCCGTTTCGGACGAGGATTCGGCGGGGCCGCCGAGACACCCGGAGAGGAAGGCGAGCGAACCGAGGGACGCGAGGACCCGTCTGCGCTGCATGAGCGATGATTCAGATGTCATGGTAAGTGCCTTGTGTGGGTTCGGTCCGGTCCACTCGATGATGCTGTGACGTCCGGTCTCGTGAACGTCGAGGTGCGAGAACCGTCGGACTCAGAAACTCGGAGCACCAACTCGCTTCCCACGCCGGTACAGGTAGTACGACAGAAGCGGCACCGAGACGACAAAGAGGGGCGAGAACACACCGCCGACGAAGTGAATCAGCCCCGCGGCGACCCAGAGCCAACTCGGTCGCCACGACACGGCCGACTGCCGCACCGCGTACAGGTCGATACCGAGTGAAACCGTGACCAAGAGACCGACGAGGAGGCCGATGAGGTCCACGATAATCACGATGGCAAAGAAACTGAGCATCATCGCCTCGGACGCGAATCGACCGGTGGGCACGATTCCCCATCCGCCCAGAAACATGAGGACGCCGAGGAGGACCGAAATCGGGAACAAGGCGACGCCGTACCACCACGGCGACGGCGTCCGTGCGGAGGGCTGGGACGGTTCGTGGACTGTGGAGGACATGACGCCCGCAACGCGCCCTATGTGTTAATTATTTGTCATTCTGGCGGGAGACGTTGATGCATCACTCCCGCCGAGCCAGCACCGTCTCGCCCGCCCGCACCGACTCGCCTTTCTCGACGACCACGTCCTCGGACCCGTACTCCGGTGGTAACAGCACGTCGGCCCGCGAGCCGAAGTCGATGTGGCCGAGCTTCTGGCCGCGGACGAGTTCGTCGCCGGGGGCGACGTACGAGTGAATCCGGCGGGCGAACGCGCCGGCGATGAGCGACACTTCGTGGTCGCCCGCGTCGGTGTCGAGTTCGATATCGACGCGCTCGTTGCGGTCGGAGTCCTTCGAGAACGCCGGCTTGTGCGCGCCGGGGCGGTGAGTCACGTCGCTGACCGCACCCGAGACCGGCGTGCGGTTGACGTGCACGTCGGTGACGTTCATGAACACGCCCACGCGGACGCGGCCGTCCTCGACGCGAATCACGGAGACGCGCCCGTCGGCGGGGGCGACGACCCCCGATTCGTCCGGTGGCGAGCGCTCGGGGTCGCGGAAGAACCAGAGGACGAACGCGCCGACCGCGAGGAGCGCGGCTCCGAGGGGCGGGAAGACGACCGCCGCGACCGCCGCGCCGAGGAAGGCGGGAAGCGCGAACCGCCGGTAGCCGGGTGCGAACTGCATTATGCCTCGCCGCGGACCTCTGCGCCCCAACTCGTGAGGAGGTGAGTGAGGTGCAGTCGGTCGTCGATGCCCGTCGAGATGTCGAGGTCGACCTGTCCGGCGAGTTCGTGCAGGCGGGCGAGTTCGCCGCCGGCGAAGCGCTCGGGGGTCGAGTCGGCGACGCGGAGGACGTCGCGGAGGAGCTCCTGTCCCTCGTAGCCCTCGTCGTCGAGGAGCGTCGTGAGGGTCTTGCGGGCGTCCTTGATGTCGCCCTCGCGGGCGTTGATGAGGAGCGTCTTCAGCTCGTCGTCGAAGCCCACGTCGCCGAGGGCCGCGTGGACCGTCGACATGGTGACCTCGTCTGCCTCGGTGGCCGTCCGCTGGGCCGAGAGGATGGCCTTCCGGACGTTCCCGTTGGAGGCGTCGGTGAGGAACTGGAGGCCGCCGGCGTCGTAGTCGACGCCCTCAGCGTCGAGGATGTCGGCGAGGAGAGATTCGAGCGCCGCGTCGTCGGGTGCGGGCATGGGGACGGGAAAACACCGCGAGCGAATCGGCGGGATGAGCTTCGAGGGCTGGCGCGTGGTGATGACGAACTGCGTGGTCCGGTGGTGCTGTTCCATCACGCGGCGGAGCGCCTGCTGGAAGTCCTCGCGGATGGACTCGGCGTTGTCGAGGACGATGGTCTTGTACTCGCCCGACATGGGGGCGTAGCTGGCGGACTCCTTCAGCACGCGGTTAATCATGTCGCGTTTCGCCATGCGACTGCGCCCGTCGAGGAACTGCTCGAACCGCGGGTCGGCGCGAATCTGCTTTTTCGTCCGGTTGAAGAAGTCCGCGACGTTGAGTTCGATGAGGTCGTTTTCGGGGTCCGCGTGCGCCTCGTGAGCCAGCGCGCGGACGGCGGCGGTCTTGCCGACGCCCGGCGGGCCCTGCACGACGAGGTTCATCGGTTCGTCCACGGCGCGTCGGAGGCGGTCGCGGACCTCCGGCTGTGGGAGGTCGTCGAGCCCCGGCGCGTGCGTCTCGGTCCACAGCGGCGCGTCCATTGGACTCCGGTAGCAGACGGTCGGGTAAGAATCGGTCGGTCCGGGGCGTCGGGCGGACTCGGCTTCCCTGTGGGGGCGAGCGCCGAGGCCGCGACCGATTCGACGCACGTTTAGTCCAGCCGCTATCATTGTGGTGCATGTCCATGCGCGCGACCTTCCTCGGGACCGGCGGGGCCGTCCCCACCACGGCGCGTGCGCCGAGCGCGTTCCTCGTGAACCGCGACGGCGAGCGCCTGTTGTTCGATTGCGGGGAGGGCACCCAACGCCAGATGATGCGCTACGGGACCGGGTTCGGCGTCAGCCACCTGTTCGTCACCCACCTCCACGGCGACCACATCCTCGGCATTCCCGGCCTGATTCAGACGCTCGACTTCAACGACCGCGACGCCTCGCTGGCCATCCACGGCCCGCCGGGGAGCAAGCGCCACCTCGAAAAACTCGTCCACGCCGGCGGCTACCAGCCCGGCTTTCACGTCTCCGTCCACGAGGTCCGGCCGGGGAACGTCGCCTACCGCGCCGACGACTACGAGGTCCGCGCGTTCGACACCGAACACCGGACCGCCTCCGTCGGCTACGCACTCGTCGAAGACGACCGTCCCGGCCGGTTCGACCGCGAGAAGGCCGAGGAACTCGGCGTCCCCGTCGGCCCGGCGTTCGGCCGCCTCCACGCCGGCGAGGACGTCGAACTCGAAGACGGGACCGTCGTTCGCTCCGAGCAGGTCGTCGGCGACCCCCGTCCCGGCCGCACCGTCGTCTACACCGGCGACACCCGCCCGCTCGACTCGACCGTCGAGGTCGCCCGCGACGCCGACCTGCTCGTCCACGACGCGACGTTCACCGACGAGGAGGCCGAGCGGGCGAAACAGACCGCGCACTCGACCGCGCGCGAGGCCGCCCGCGTCGCCCGCGACGCAGACGTTCGACGCTTCGCGCTGACGCATATCTCCGCCCGGTACGCCGCCGACCCGAGCCCGCTTCTCGAACAGGCCCGCGAGGTGTACGACGGCGAGGCGTTCGTCGCCGAAGACGGCCAGAAACTGGAGGTCCCGTACGCCGACAGCGACGGCGGCGGGGCCGAGACCGGCGAGTAGTCCGAGGGGCCGCGGTACGCTTTTCTCCCGCCCGTTCGCACCAACGGGTGTGCCGCAGAACGCCTTCCACACCGTCGACGTGTTCGCCACGGCGAAGTACGCCGGCAACCAACTCGCCGTCTTCGAGGACGCGGACGCGCTCAGTTCCGACCAGATGGCCGCGCTCGCCAACGAGACGAACTACTCGGAGACGACGTTCATCGAGGGCGGGTCGCCCGACGACGGCTACGACGTTCGCATCTTCACGCCGGACGGCGAGATTCCGTTCGCCGGACACCCGACGCTCGGGACGGCCGCCGTCCTCCGCGAGCACTTCGACGCCGGCGACGAGGTGACGCTGAACCTCGGCGTCGGCCCCATCTCGGTCGAGGTCCGGGACGGGAACTCGGACGCAGACGGCGACGACGGCGACGACGGAACGCCCGACGGCGAGCAGTACTGGATGACGCAGAACGCGCCGGCGTTCGGCGAAGAACTCGACCCCGAGACGCTCGCCGGGGTGCTGTCGCTCGACCTCGCCGACTTCGACGGCGACTGGCCGATACAAGTGGTCTCGACCGGCCTCCCGGCGGTGATGGTGCCGCTCCGCGACCGCGACGCGCTCGCCCGGAGCGAGGTGTTCACCCCCGCGTACCGTTCGTTCTTCGACGACGTGGGCGTCGAGAACCTCTTTCTGTTCTGCCCGGACCCCCGCGACGACGCGAACGACTTCGCGGCGCGGATGTACGCCCCGGGCCACGGCGTCGCCGAGGACCCCGCGACCGGGAGCGCGAACGGCTGTTTCGCCGGCTATCTCGCCCGCCATCGCTACTTCGGCGACGAGGAAATCGAGGTCACGGTCGAACAGGGCTACGAGATGGGCCGACCGTCGCACCTCCACCTCGAAGCCGAAGACCGGGGCGACGAGGTGACGGTCCGCGTCGGGGGGCGCGTCGAGTTCGTCTCGACGGGGAGACTCGTCTGAGCGGCCGCTGAGCGGGCCGTCGAGCCAAAAAGCGAGATCGGGTCAGTCGCGGTGGGCGTCGCAGACCGGGTTCTCGCCGTCGTCGAGAAGGACGACCGGAACCCCGAGGACCACCCACTCGCGGACGTAGCGCCGGCGCGTCGTCGCGGGCGACCCGCACTCGACGCAGGCGGCGTCCGCGGCCTCGACGGCCGACTCGACGATTCTCGTCCGCGGGCCGACCGCCGTCCGCGGATACGCCGGGCGTTTGGACAGGAGCGCCGCGAGCGCCGCGGCGACGACGAGGCCGACGACCGGCAGGACGAACCGACCGACGCCGGAGCGCGCGAGGACGCCGACGATGACGAGTAACGTGACCGCGACGGCCAGTTCACGGAGGAGCCGCATCGACGGCGTCAGGTGCTCGTCTCGTTTTCGGAGCCGGACGACGACCCCGACGAACTGGACGACGCCGAGCGAGCGTCCGACGACGAGTCGGTGGACGACGAGGACGAATCCGACGACGACGAACCGTCGCTATCCAGCGACCGGACGAACTGCGGGTAGCCGCCGTCGCCGACCGGGATGTAGACGGTGTCCGTCTCGTCGAGCTTCTCGATGTACTTCTGGGCCAGCACCTCGTCGGACAGCGACTCCGCGAGGATGCGGTTGGCGTCGGCCTGCCCCTGCGCCTCGATGCGCTTGCGCTCGGCCTCCAGCTCCTCGACGGCGAGTTCGTCCTGCTTCTGCTGGCGGCGCTGTTCGGTGATTTCCTTCTGTTCGACCGCCTGCGCGTACTCGGCGGGGAGTTCGACGTTGCGGACCTGCACCGCTTCGAGGATGAGGCCGTCGTCGGCGAACTCCTCGGCGAGTTCCCGCTCGGCGGCGGCCTTCAGCTGGGTCTGGCCCTCGCCGGTATAGATGACCGTGACGGGCAGTCGACCGGCCTCGGTCCGGAGCACCGACCGAATCGACGGCCGAATCAGGCGCTCTTCGGCGGTTTCGAGCGTCCGGTAGTTGCGGTAGAACTCGACGGCCTGCCCGGCGTCGATGCGGTAGCGGACGGTCACGTCGATGTCCGTCCGGAGGCCGTCTTCGGTCAGGACCGTGATGGCGTCGTCGCCGCGCCTGTCGCCTTCGCTCGTCGACGACGACATGGTGTACGACTGCGGTCGCACCGACAGCGACGAGGTCGACTGCGAGACGGGGTTGACGAAGTGCGCGCCGGGTTCGAAGACGGTGCCGGTGGTCGCGCCCCACTTCTTGACGACCTTGACGTTCCCCTCTTCGACGGGTTCCCACGCGAGGAGCCCGGCGATGGGGGCGGCGATAAGGAGGAGGGCGACGACACCGACGAGGGCGATGCGCGTCAGCGACCCGGAGGTCACCGACGGCGGGTCGGGGATGTCAGAACTCATCACTTTGATTTCAAATAGCCGGGACTTGTTTGTTTCGTGTCAAGCGGGGTCGCGGCGACTGTCGCCGGCGACGCCCACTCGGCGGCCGAGTCGCGCAAACGCGACACCCGACCGAGTCGACACCCGCGACCGGCGTGGAGTATATATCCGGCGCGGCCCTAGTCGCCGTCGTGAACGACCGGACGAGTGCGCTCGACTCGGTCGTCTTCGGCGTCGACATCCAGAGCGGCGATATCCGCGGCGACTCGCCGTCGTACGCGCTGGTCGTGTTGGACACCCGAGACACCGAGTCAGACGAGGTCCGAATCGAACGAGACGTGGTCTCCTTCCGCAAGTTACGCCGGCTCATCGAGCGCGACGAACCGCGCGTCGTCGCCACGGACAACATGTACGAGTTGGCGACCGACAAGGACGATTTAGTCCGCTTCCTGCGGTGGCTCCCCCACGGGACGCAGTTGGTGCAAGTGACCGGCGCGGAGCGACCGGAACCGCTGTCGCGGGTCGCCTCTCGCCACGGCGTCCCCTACGGCAAAGAGCCGATGAAGGAGGCCGAGGCCGCGGCGCGACTCGCCCTCGCCAACGTCGGCTACGAGGTCGCCGCCTTCGAGAACACGACGACCGTGAAGGTCTCCCGCGGCCGCTCGACCGGCAAGGGCGGGTGGAGTCAGGACCGCTACACGCGCCGAATCCACGGGTCGGTAAAACAGCAGTCCCGCGAGGTCGAGTCCGCGCTGAAGGAGGCCAACCTCGACTACGAGCGGGACGTGACCGAGAAGTACGGCGGCTACTCGCAGGCGCTTTTCACCGTCGAGGCGCGGCCGGAGGACATCCCCGTGTCCACCCACCGCTCGGGCGACACCCGGGTCGAAATCGAGCGCGAGCGCCGCGACGGCATCGAGTTCGAACCCCTCGTGAAGCGCCGCGACCGCGTCATCGTCGGCATCGACCCCGGCACGACCACCGCCGTCGCCGTCGTCGGCTTCGACGGGCGCGTCCTCGACGTGCACTCGACGCGGACCGCCGACACCGCCGCCGTCATCGAGTGGCTCATCGAGCGCGGGCGACCCAGCCTCGTCGCCGCCGACGTCCAGCCGATGCCCGAGACGGTCGAGAAGTTCCGGCGGAGCTTCGACGCCGCCGGCTGGGCCCCGCCGAGCGACATCCCCGTCGACGAAAAGCTCCACCGGACCCGCGAGGTCGACTACGACAACGACCACGAGCGCGACGCCCTCGCCGCGGCGCTGTTCGCGTTCGACGACCACGAAGACCAGTTCGAGCGCATCTCCCGGAAGGTCCCCGCCGACGTGGACAGAGAGGAGGTCATCGCCCGCGTCCTCGCCAGCGAGGAGTCGGTCGAGGCCGTTCTCCGCGAGATGGCCGACGACGGCGACGACGGCGGCGACGACGCCGACGAGGAGACTCACGAGGAGCCCGAGCTCACGCCCGAAGAACGCGAGATTCGGGAGTTGCGGTCGCGGGTCGAGCGACTCGAATCGCACGTCGAGGACCTGAAATCGACAATCGAGGAGAAAGACGAGACCATCGAGGAGTACAAAGGGGAGCTCTCCGACGCCCGCCGCGAGGAGCGCCGCGAGGCCCGCGAGCGCCGCGAGGTCACCCGGCTCGAACGCGAGAACGGCCGGTTAGAGCGGAAAGTCGAATCGCTCGAATCCGACAAGGCGGAGCTCGCCGACAAGCTCGACCAGCTGAAGTCGCTGTGGAAGCTCGACCACTCGAACTTCGCGGACGTGAACACCGACGGCAGTTTGGTGCCGGTCAAAATCGTCGAGCAGTTCACGAACGGCGCGCTCGACCACACCGTCGAGGAGTACGGCATCGCCGCCGGCGACGTGGTCTACCTCCGCGACGCCAGCGGAGCCGGGCGGACGACCGCCGAGCGCCTCGCCGAGTTCGACCCCAAGGTCGTCCTCCGGTCGGGCAACCTCTCGGAGGTCGCGGACGAGGTGCTGTTCGAGGCCGACGTGCCGGTCGCGCCCGCCGACGGCGTGACGATTCAGGAGATAGACGAACTCGCCGTGGCGAAGGAGTCCGAGGTCGAATCCGCCATCGCGGATTGGGAGTCGCGGGCGGAAGAACGACAGAAAGAACAGCAAAAAGAGATGGTCGACCAGATAATCTCCGAACACCGCGCCGAGAACCGGCGCGGATAGCGTCGCGTCTGATTTTCAGTCGGTCGCGTCGTGGCCGACGACGACGGCGACCACGAAGTACAGCGCCGGGCCGACGAGCGGGAGGAGGAAGGCGAGGACGGCCCAGAACGTCGCGTTTCGTCCCTTGAGCGTCGCGTCCCTGTGGACCCGGTACGGCAGGTAGACGTGGGCGGCGAGGAAGTAGACGGCGAAGCCGAGGATGTACGGGAGGAGGTCGCCGCCGCGGACCGACGCCCACATGGCCGCGAGCAGGCCGAAGACGACGAGGATGAGCGCGGCGAAGATGACGGCGGGCGCACGCGTCGTGGTTCCTGAGTCGGACATCACCGGGAGTTGGGACCGGTGGATGTTGTCCGTTTCGCCCGCGAACGCCTTCCAGAAGTCATATCCCACGTCCCCGACACCGAACAGATATGGACGCATACGACCTGATCACTCGGAACGCCTCCGAAGTGGTCACGGAGGACGAAGTGCGCGCGCTGGCCGACGACCCCGAGGGCAAGCGAGCGTACGTGGGCTACGAGCCCTCCGGCGTCCTCCACATCGGTCACATGCTCACCGCCAACAAGCTCATCGACCTCCAAGCGGCGGGCTTCGAGGTAGTCGTGCTCCTCGCGGACGTACACGCCTACCTCAACGGCAAGGGCACTTTCGAGGAGATTCGCGAGACGGCCGAGCGGATGAAAGCGCAGTTCATCGCCTACGGGCTCGACGAGAGCCAGACGGAGTTCGTCCTCGGCTCGGAGTACCAGCTCGACGAGAGCTACGTCCTCGACCTGCACGCGCTCGAACTGGAGACGACGCTCTCGCGCGCCGAGCGCGCCATGGCCGAAATCAAAAGCGGCGACGGCGTCACCGTCGCGCAGGCGGTCTACCCGATTATGCAGGCGCTCGACATCGTCTACCTCGACGTTGACCTCGCCATCGGCGGGATGGAACAGCGCAAGGTCCACATGCTCGCCCGCGACACGCTCCCGAGCATCGGCGAGGAGTCGCCGACCTGCATGCACACGCCGCTCATCGCGGACCTCGGGACGGGCATCGGCAAGATGTCCTCCTCGGCCGGCGTCACCATCTCGATGGAGGACACCACCGAGGACATCGAAGACAAGGTCAACGGCGCGTTCTGCCCGCCGACGGCCGACCCCGACCCGACCGACGAGGGCGAGGAACGCGAGAACCCCGTCCTCCAGATTTTCGAGTACCACGTCTTCCCGCGCTTCGAGCGCGTCGTCGTCGAGCGCCCCGAGCAGTACGGCGGGAACCTCGAATACGACGACTACGAGACGCTGGAGGCCGACCTCGAATCCGGCGAACTCCACCCGGCCGACGCGAAGGGCGCGCTCGCCGACTACCTCGACGAACTCATCGAACCGGGTCGCGCGAAGATAGCGGAGTAACCGCGACGCTTTCTCAGGCCATCCCGAACATCTTCATGACGCCCTCGGCGAGGCCGCCGGCGACGAGGCCGAGACCGGCGACGACGAACGCGAGGCCCGCCGCGACGACGGGGGCCTGAGAGGCGACGATACCGATACCCAAGAGCAGAGAGACGACGCCGGCGATGCCTTTCGTACCGAGTTTGTCGAGCATATCACGACGGCGTTTCGGGACCGCCCTAAACGCGTCGTTCCGTCGGACGCTTCCTACCGGCCGAACGTCGGCGGATTTAACCATGCCCACGTCGAACGCTCGCGCATGAGCGACGACGAGAACGAGAGCCGCCGAGACCTTCGAATGCCGAACGACGACGAAGTGTTCGCCGTCGTGACGAACATGCTCGGGGCCAATCGTATTCGCGTCCGCTGTGCCGACGGCGTCGAGCGGACCGCTCGCATTCCCGGACGGATGCAAAAGCGTATCTGGATTCGAGAGGACGACGTGGTGCTCGTCGAACCGTGGGACTGGCAGGACGAGAAGGCCGACGTGTCCTGGCGCTACGAGAAGTCCGAGGCCGACCAGCTCCGGCGCGAAGGCCACATCCAGTAACGCGTTCGAGACCGCGCCTGATTGTTCCCCGACCGACACCGAACGCAGAGCCTGTGCCCTTTTCATCTCGCCTCTCGTAGCCCTAGTCCAATGACTGACGAGTTCGGCATGGTCGAACCCCAGGAGGGCGAGGCGTTCGGCGACGAGTGGGAGGAGATAGACGTCTCCGACGACGAGGCGGACCGCATCGCGCGCCGCAAGGACCGCGACTTCGACGAGTTCCGGATGCGGTTGAAGGACGCCGACCAGTTCAAAGTCGAGCAGTCGGTGTTCGACGACGCGACCTTCGCCGCCATCTACAAACTCGTCCAAGACGGGTACATCGACGCGTTCGGCGGCCCGATTTCGACCGGAAAGGAGGCCAACGTCTTCGAGGCGCTCGGCGAGGACGACACCGACGTGGCGGTCAAGATATACCGCATCAACGCCTCCGACTTCCGGCACATGCGCGACTACCTCGAAGGCGACCCGCGCTTCGAGAACATCGGCCACGACAAGGGGCAGGTCGTCCGCGCGTGGGTCAGAAAGGAGTACGCCAACCTCGAACGCGCCCAGCGCGCCGGCGTTCGCGTGCCGAAGCCCATCGCGGTCCAGCGGAACGTCCTCGTGATGGAACTCGTCGGCGTCGTCGACGACCGGGCGCGACGGCTCTCGGAAGTGCGCGTCGAGAACCCACAGACCGCCTACGAGGTCGTCCGCGAGTACATGCGCCGACTCCACCGCGCCGGCCTCGTCCACGGCGACCTCTCGGAGTACAACCTCATCATCCACGACGGCGAGCTCGTCGTCATCGACCTCGGACAGGCCGTCACGGTCCACCACCCCAACGCCGAGGAGTTCCTCCGGCGGGACTGCCGCAACGTGGCCAACTTCTTCCGGCGGCAGGGGGCCGACGCCGACGGCGACTCGCTGTACGAGTTCGTCACGGCCGAGGAAGACGAGGACAAAGACTGAGCCGGAACCGGGGAGAAACGCGAACCCGGCGCAAGGCGGGTGTGCGACCGAGACACGCGGCGAGTCGTCGAGCGAACGCTTAAACCACTCCGACGGGTATCGGGTGATATGCAGCACGTCAAGGTGCCGCAGGACCGTATCGGTGTTCTCATCGGCGAAGGTGGCTCGACGCTCCGAGAGATAGAGAGTCGCGCGGAAGTCCGACTCGACGTGGACTCGGAGAACGGAAGCGTCGCCATCGACAGCGTCGGCGACCCCGTACTCGGCATGGTCGCTCCCGACGTGGTCCGAGCGGTCGGCCGCGGCTTCGCCCCGGAGGACGCGATGGCGCTCCTCGACGACGACATGATGATGTTCGAACTCATCGATATCGACCGGCACACCCGAAACAAAAACGACATGCGGCGGCAGAAGGGCCGCCTCATCGGCGAGAACGGCCGCACCCGCGAACTCATGGAGGAGCTGACGGGTGCCGAGGTGGTCATCTACGGCTCGACGCTCGGCATCATCGGCCAGCCCGAGGAGGTCGAAGCCGTCCGCCGTGCCGTCGAGATGATTCTCGACGGCGCGCCCCACGGCGCGGTGTACTCCTTCCTCGAACGGAAGCACAACGAACTGACCCAGGGCTTCAACGTCCGGCAGAACGACTGAGACGCCACCGCCGACGAGTCCACCGCCGACACGGCACTCGCCCGCATCGTATTTTCACCGCACCCGCTCCGAGACTGGCGAGGCGACCCGCCGGAAACCGGGGATAAACCCGCAAAATCGACCGCCGTCGCCGGGGAACGACCACCCCACCGTGTTGCGTTTTGCCATACCAATAAACGAAGCTTTTTTATAGAATCACAAACAATCAGGCGATGACTATGAGCCAGCGAATGCAACAGGGTCAGCCCATGATCATTCTGGGCGAGGACTCTCAGCGCACATCCGGACAGGATGCGCAGTCGATGAACATCACGGCCGGGAAGGCCGTCGCAGAGGCCGTACGCACGACGCTCGGCCCCAAGGGGATGGACAAGATGCTCGTCGACTCCGGCGGGCAGGTCGTCGTCACGAACGACGGCGTCACCATCCTCAAGGAGATGGACATCGACCACCCCGCGGCCAACATGATCGTCGAAGTCTCCGAGACCCAGGAGGACGAGGTCGGAGACGGCACGACGACGGCCGTCATCATCGCCGGCGAACTCCTCGACCAGGCCGAGGACCTCCTCGAATCGGACGTCCACGCGACGACCGTCGCGCAGGGCTACCGCCAGGCCGCCGAGAAGGCCAAGGAAGTCCTCGAAGACAACGCCATCGAGGTCACTGAGGACGACCGCGAGACCCTCCAGAAGATCGCCGCGACGGCGATGACCGGGAAGGGCGCGGAGTCCGCGAAGGACCTGCTCGCCGAACTCGTCGTCAACGCCGTGCTGGCCGTCAAGGACGAAGGCGGCATCGACACGGACAACGTCTCCATCGAGAAGGTCGTCGGCGGCACCATCGACAACTCCGAACTCGTCGAGGGCGTCATCGTCGACAAAGAGCGCGTCGACGAGAACATGCCCTACGCCGTCGAGGACGCGAACATCGCCATCCTCGACGACGCGCTGGAAGTCCGCGAGACCGAAATCGACGCGGAAGTCAACGTCACGGACCCCGACCAGCTTCAGCAGTTCCTCGACCAGGAAGAAAAACAGCTGAAAGAGATGGTCGACAAGCTCGTCGAGGTCGGCGCCGACGCCGTCTTCGTCGGTGACGGCATCGACGACATGGCCCAGCACTACCTCGCCAAGGAGGGCATCCTCGCGGTCCGCCGCGCCAAGTCCTCCGACCTCAAGCGTCTCGCCCGCGCGACGGGCGGCCGCGTCGTCAGCAGTCTCGACGACATCGAGGCCGACGACCTCGGCTTCGCCGGCTCCGTCGGACAGAAGGACGTCGGCGGCGACGAGCGCATCTTCGTCGAGGACGTCGAGGACGCGAAGTCCGTCACGCTCATCCTCCGCGGCGGCACGGAGCACGTCGTCGACGAGCTCGAGCGCGCCATCGAGGACTCCCTCGGCGTCGTCCGCACGACGCTCGAAGACGGGAAGGTCCTCCCCGGCGGCGGCGCTCCCGAGACGGAGCTCTCCCTGCAACTCCGCGAGTTCGCCGACTCCGTCGGCGGCCGCGAACAGCTCGCCGTCGAGGCGTTCGCCGAGGCGCTGGACATCATCCCGCGCACCCTCGCCGAGAACGCCGGTCTCGACCCCATCGACTCCCTCGTCGACCTGCGCTCGCGCCACGACGGCGGCGAGTTCGCCGCCGGCCTCGACGCCTACACGGGCGAGGTCATCGACATGGAACAGGAGGGCGTCGTGGAGCCCCTCCGCGTCAAGACCCAGGCTATCGAGTCCGCGACCGAAGCCGCAGTCATGATTCTCCGCATCGACGACGTCATCGCGGCTGGCGACCTCTCCGGTGGCCAGACCGGCGGCGACGACGACGAAGGCGGCGCGCCCGGCGGCATGGGCGGCGGCATGGGTGGCATGGGCGGCATGGGCGGCATGGGCGGTGCGATGTGAGCACCCCCAGATAGGCCTACACCACTCACACACACCCTGACTTCGCATCGACTCGAATCGCTCGGCCGAATTCACGACTTTTTTCGGATTCACGCCCGTTAGCGTCCGCTTTCACCACTCGCGCGCCGGTTGGGACGCCGTTAATCGAGCGCCCGCGACGCGCCGGTATCTGACGCCGCGAGACGGTGAGCATATCGACAACTGATTCGCAACGGAAGTTGACAAATCATCATAAAACGGTCGATACAGTTCGTGAAACGCGGGTGTGCGGCTCCATACTTATCTCCCGTGACAGCGAATCACACATCGTATGTCCCCACCCGAGAGCCCGGCGTCCGACGCCGACTCGGACGCGACCACGCCCGCGAGTCGACCGCCGTTTCTGGCCGTCGTCGCGCCCCGTCTTTCCGAGGCGGCGGCGCTCGCGAGCGCGCTCCACCCCGGTGTTTCCCCGCTCATCCGCGCGCCGCACAGCACCTCCCCATCGAATCTCCGCGCCACCTTCGCCGCGATGCGGCGGCCCGACGCCCCGCTCGTCGTGGCGACCGACAGCGCGGCGGCCGTCCGCGACGCCGACCGCGTCCACGTCGCCGACGGCGGCGTCGTCGTCGAATCCGGCGCGCCGAGCGACCTGCTCGCGGTCCCCGGCGTCTACGCCCGTCGCTACGGTGCCGAACTCGGCGCGAACTTCGCCGACCCGGGAAAAGACGTCGCCGACGAGTGACGGGCGCGCCGAGAGTGCCACCCAACGTTCATCTCCCTCGCCGAACGAGCTAGCGGCATGGGCGAGAGAGCGTGTTACCGCGAGTTCTGTCCGGACTGCGACGCGCCGGTGACCATCGTCGACGACGAGTGCCCCGACTGCGGGCGAGAGTTGGCGGTCGTCTGAGAACCGCAACGAAAAGAGCGCGAGCCACAGCACCAAAAGAGCGCGACGGGATTGAGCAAACTCGAAGCGTTTGCGACGGGATTCGAATCCCGCGCGTGGCGTTCCGACACGCCTCGCTACCGCTCGGCGGTCTATCACAGTAACAGAGCGCGACGGGACTCCCGTGAGCGAAGCGAACGGGAGTCAGTCGCGCGAGCGAGGAGCCGAAGGCGACGAGCGAGCGCGACGGGATTCGAACCCGCGACCATCGGATTAGAAGTCCGACGCTCTGTCCGACTGAGCTACGCGCCCTCGATGCCCACAAACCGTCCCTGCAAGAAAAACGAATCGGGTTCTACCCGTCGAATCGGTACAGCGACGTGACCGCCGGGAGCCGGTTGAGCATCCAGATGCCGACCGGGAGGCCGATGATGGTGAGCGTGAACAGCACCGCCACGTTCGCCCAGAGCCAGCTCAGCCACCAGCCGACGAACACGAAGTAGACGGCGCGAACGACGAGTGACCGCTGGCCGCGACCCGAGTCGGGGTCGAGCCGGGTTTTCGGCTCCTTCAACGAGAGCACCGTCGGAACGAGGTTGATGAGCGCGACGCCAAGTGGGATGCCGATGACGGTGGCGTTCAGGAACCACGCGACGTTGACGACGGCGGGCGTCGCCCACCAGCCGACGAACACGAACCAGAGCGCGCGGACGACGAACGAGCGCTGAGACATGGGCGTAGTACGCGGTCCGGGGCGAAAAGCGACGGGGTCGGGCCGGATGTGGGGGAAGGGAGGCGAAACCCGCCACCCGGAGCGACGTGAAGGGAGGCTTTAACAGCGCCAACGCGGTAACACCGGCTATGAGAGTCATCGGGACGGTCGGCCTGCCGGGAAGCGGCAAGGGCGAACTCGCCGAGGTGGCCCGCAACGCGGGCGTGCCCGTCGTGACGATGGGCGACGTCATCCGCGAGGAGTGTCGCGAGCGCGGCCTCGACCCCGCGACGGACCACGGGAAGATAGCGACCGCGCTCCGCGAGGAGGAGGGCGACGACGCCATCGCCGCGCGGTCCCTGCCGATGGTCGAAGACCTCCTCGAATCGAACGACGTGGTGGTCGTCGACGGGCTTCGGTCGGGCGTCGAACTCGACCGCTTCCGCGAGGCGTTCGGCGACGACTTCGTCCTCGTGAGCGTCGAAGCGCCGTTCGAGACGCGCGCCGAGCGCCTGCTCGACCGCGACCGCGACGACAGCGACACCGACGTGGAGGCGCTGAAAAAGCGCGAGCGCCGCGAACTCGACTTCGGCATGGGCGACGCGATGGACCGCGCCGACGTGGTCATCCAGAACACCGGCACGCTGACCGAGTACCGCGAGACCATCACCCGACTGTTCGAAGAGGGGCCGGAAGCGCTCGCGGAGGCCGACGCGTGAGCATGATTTACAGCGTCGACGTCCGCATCGAGGTGCCCGTCCGCGACACCGAGGTCACCGACCGCGTCGGCGACGCCGTCGAGAACATCTTCCCCGGCGTCGAACTCGACCACGAACCGGGCAAACTCGTCGGCGAGACCCACGAACTGGAGCGGTTCTCCGAGCGCCTCCACGAGCAGGCCATCCTCGACACCGCCCGCCGGGAGTTCGCAAAGCGCCGCGACGACGACGGCTTTTCGTTCGCGCTGAAAAAGCAGGCCGCGTTCAAGGGCGTCGTCAACTTCTCGGTCGGCAACCCCGACGAACTCGGCGACATCGGCGTGCACGTGACCGTCCGCGACCCCTCCATCGACGAGGTCATCGACTACATCGCGCCGCCGACCGAAGACGGGCGGCCGGTGGACCCGAACGGCCGCTGAATCGGTCGACTGGACTGCGGCGGCTGGGCCGTTTCTCGCTACTCAGGCGACGAGCAACGCCACCGCGACGCCGATGAAGACGATTTTCAGCCCCGTGTTGACGGCGATCACCTTCGACCCGAACTCGGGGCCCCAGATGCCGTACTGGAAGGGTATCGACCGCTTGAACGTCGAGACGGCAAAGGAGATGATGCCGCCGATGAGCATCGTCGCCACGGCCTGCTTCGGCGTGAACGTCTCGCCGACGGCCGGCGCGATGGTCGCCGCGCCGGTCGTCGTGTCGAACGCGAAGGCGACGACGACGGGGACGGCCGCGCCCGGCAGGCCGACGAGGTTCGTCAGCGGACTGGCGAGCGCCGCGAACGATTCGAGGTCGGTCGTCCGCAGGAGGAGCGTGACGGCCACGTAAACGACGGCCAACCGCGGAACGATGCGCCGAAGCTTGTCCCACGTGCTCCGAGCGGCGTCTTCGACCGTCTCGCGGAGCGTGTCGTCGGTGTCGGCCGCGTCGCTGGAGTCGGCCGCGTCGCCACCGCCCGCACCGTCCGCGGCGGCCGCATCGACCGCGCCGCCCGAGCCGTCGGTCTCGGCGACCGCGACGGGGGTCGTGTTTCGGTCCGAGAGGAGGACCGCGCCGGCGACGACGCCGGTCGCGGTGATGGCGAGCGCGATGGCCGCCCGCGCGCCGACGTACATGAAGCCGACCTCGCGGCCGAGGATGGGGATGAGCACCGGCCAGTAGAACGTGAAGATGTGCTGGACGAAGCCGAAGAACGTGTTGATGGTGACGGCGACGAGGGTCGCCCGGTCGTCGAGGACGCCCGACTCGCGGAACTCCGCGAGCATCCCGTAGCCCGCCGTCGTCGAGGCGGCGGTGGTGACGATGGCCGTACCTACCTCGTCGGGGAGGTTCGCGGGACTCGTCAGATACCGCGAGAGGCCGGCGATGCGCTCGACGAGGCCGAAGGCGACGACGAGGTTCGCGGCGAAGACGCCCACGGCGATGTAGGCGGCGATGCGCGCGACTCGCGGGAGCACCTCGAACAGCACCGGGAGGACGGCCGACGACTGCACGACCGAGGGTCGGTGCCGAGCGAACTAATCGGCGTCGGTCGGCGGGGCGGTCGGCGGGAGACGGTTCGAACGTCGAGTCAGACGAGCACCTGCGCGACTCCGAACAGGACGACGACGCCCAGCACGTCGCAGACGTTGGTGACGACGGGGATGACCACGTCGTCGGGGTCGAGGCCGAACCGGTAGGCGACGTAGGTCGCAGAAAACGTCACGGCGACCGCGAGGACGGCCAGCGAAATCCCGCTCGACAGCGCGATGAGGACGACCTTCTGCAGGGCAAGCGACGTGTCGCCGGAGACGAGGAGCGTGGCGACCCACGCGCCCGCGCCGATGACGGGAAACACCGTCACCGCGAGGGCGACCGTGGCGACGGCGTTGCCCGCGAGTTCGTCGTCGCGGGGCGAAAACGAGAGCGTCCCGAGGTGGAACGACGTGGAAAGGCGCGCCGCGAGGACGCTCCCGAGGTTCCCCGCGGTCCCGATGGTGACGGGGACGAGCACGAGAAGCGACGGGTAGCGGAGCAGTTGCGCCTCGAAGCTCCCGAGGACGAGACCGCTTCCGAGTTCGACGAGCGTGAGCACGAGCAACACCGGGAGCATCGCCCGCGTGATGGCGCGGACGGTCCACTCGGTCGGCACTCAGAACACCCCCGCGATGGCGAGGACGGTTCTGACGGCGATGAGCAGAAAGAGGACGCCGAACACGTCGCCGGTGGTCGTCACGACCGGGCCGACGATGGTGTCGGGATTGCGCCCGCGGCGGTAGCCCGCGAAGACGACGCTGACGACGACGACGGTCAGGACGATGCCGGACAGCAGGCCGGCGACGATGGCGACGCCGACGAGAATCGGGAGCGGCGCGACCCGACTGCCGAGGAACGTGAGGAGGAAGAACGCGACGACGGCGGCGAACGTGCTCGTGAGCACGCCGTTTGCGAGCGCGGCCGTCGCGGCCGCCCGGAGGCGCTCGTCGCCGCCGGTGACCCGGGGTTCGATGAGCCCCTGATGGAGCGCGGTGGCGATGCGAGCGCCGAGCGAGCCGTAGACGTTCCCGCGGGTCGCCAGGAGGGCGGGAACGAGCACGAGAAGCCCCGGCACCGCCCGGAGTTCGGCCCGCATGCCCCCGAGGACGACGCCGGCGATGAGGCCGCCGACGAGGCTGGCCGCGAGCGCGGGCAAGGCTTCCTTGTAGGCCTCGACCGCCACGTCTCGCACGGTCATTGTGGGGTGCGACGGACCCGAGCGTTAAAAGTCGGCGGTATCGCGGCGAGGCACTCGCGCGGGCGAGCGCAGAAAACGCGGCGAGAAAATCGCGCGGTGGTTCAGAACGGGCCCATGCCGCCGAGACCGCCCATGCCGCCACCGCCGCCGCCCTGGTTCTGGAGCTTCTTCATCATCCGTTGCATGTCGCCGTCGCCCATGTTCTGGAACTGCTTGATGGTCTGTTCCATCATGCGGTGCTGTTCGAGCAGTTCCTGTATCGTCTCTTCGTCCTGTCCCGACCCCTGCGCGATGCGCTTGACGCGGGACGCGCCGACCTTCCGCGGGTTCTCCAGTTCCGCTTCGGTCATCGAGTCCATGATGACCTCGAACGCGCGCATCCGGTCTTTCGTCACGTCCATCGCGTCGTCCGGAAGCTGGTCTTTGATGCCGCCGCCGAAGCCCGGAATCATGTCGAGCACCTGGTCGAGCGGTCCCATCTTGTCCATCGCCTCCATCTGTTTTTGCATGTCCTTGAGGGTGAAGTTCCCCTTCATCATCTCCTCGGGGTCCCAGTCCTCGTCTTCGGCCTGGGTCTCGGACATGGCGCGTTCGACGCGCTCGGAGAGCTGTTTCAGGTCGCCCATCCCGAGCAGGCGGGAGATGAAGCCGTTCGGCTCGAAGCGCTCGATGTCCTGGACCGTCTCGCCCATGCCGAGGAAGGCGATAGACGAGTCGGTCTCGTTGACAGCGGTCAGAGCGCCGCCGCCCTTCGCCGTCCCGTCGAGCTTGGTGATGACGACGCCGCCGATGCCGATGGACTCGTCGAACTGCTGGGCCTGTTCTTTCGCCCCCTGCCCGATTGCCGCGTCGAGGACGAGCAGGTTCAGGTCGGGCTGGACGACGCCCTCAATCTCCTCGATTTCGTCGATGAGATCGTCTTCGAGCGCGTGGCGGCCGGCCGTGTCGACGATGTGCACGTCGGCGTCCTCGGTCGCTTCGAGGCCCTCGCGGGCGATTTGGACCGGGTCGTCGCAGTCGGGGTCGCCGTAGAAGTCGACCTCGGCGCGCTCGCACATCTGCTTGGCCTGGTCGTACGCGCCGGGGCGGAAGGTGTCGGTCTGGATGACCGCGGGGCGAAGCCCCTTCTTCGAGAACCACCACGCCATCTTGGCGGAGGTGGTCGTCTTCCCCGACCCCTGGAGACCGGCGAGCATGATGGTCTGCGATTCGAGCGGAATCTCCGTCGATTCGCCGATGAGGTCGACGAGTTCCTCGTAGACGATTTTCAGGACGTGGTCGCGGGCGTTCGTGCCGCCCGGCGGCTCTTCTTCCAGCGCGCGGGTCTTGATGGAGTCCGAGAGGTCCATGACGAGGCTGACGTCGACGTCGGCGGAGAGCAAGGAGCGTTGAATCTCCTTGACGATCTCCTGGACGTCGTCCTCGTCGAGGCGGGACTTCCCCCGCAGTTTATCGAGACTGCCGCGGAGGGAACTCCCGAGATTGTCGAGTACCATTGTGCCTTCCTACGCCGTCGCGTCGGTAAAGGCTTTATCCGTCGCGTTCGGGGCCAACACCTATCGGCTCGGGGGCCGACAGCGCACTCGATGACCACGATTCTCGTCCTCGACCGCCCCACGCACGGAATCCCGGCGTCGGAGTACGCCGCGGCCCTCCGCGAGCGCCTGCCCGACGCGACCGTGCGCCACCCGAAGACGAGCGCCGAAACGCTCGACGCCGCGCGCGACGCGACCGTTATCACCGGCACGTCGCTCCCCGACGACGTGCTCGACGCGGCCGACGAACTCAGACTGTTCGCCGGCGCGACCGCCGGCTACGACCATCTCCCGTTGGAAGCGCTCCGGGAGCGCGGCGTCGTCGTCACCAACGCCTCCGGCGTCCACGGCCCCAACATCGCCGAACACGTCCTCGGCTGGCTCCTCATGATTACCCGCCGACTGGACGAGGGGCTCCGCCGCCAGCGACGCCGCGAGTGGCGGCGCTTCCAGTCGTACGGCGAGTTGCAGGGGTCGACGGCCACCGTGGTCGGCCTCGGTGCCATCGGGCGGGCGGTCGTCGAGCGACTCGACGCGTTCGGCGTCGAGACCGTCGGCGTCCGCTACACGCCCGAGAAGGGCGGTCCGACCGACGAAGTGCTCGGGTTCGACGACCTCGAACCGGCGCTCGTCCGCACCGACTTCCTCGTGGTCGCGTGCCCGCTGACCGACGAGACGCGCGGACTCATCGACAGCCGGGCGCTGGAGGCGCTTCCCACACACGCCGTCCTCGTCAACGTCGCGCGCGGCGGGGTCGTCGACACCGACGCGCTCGTTTCGAACCTTCGGGACAACCGCCTCCGCGCCGCCGCGCTCGACGTGACGGAGCCCGAACCGCTCCCCGAGGACCACCCGCTTTGGGGGTTCGAGAACGTCTACATCACCCCGCACGTCTCCGGCCACACGCCGCACTACTGGACGCGCGTCGCCGACATCCTCGCGGAGAACGTCGAGCGACTGGCGGCAGAACCCGAGGACGAGACGCCCGCGCTCCGCAATCAGGTGGTTCCGAGTCCGAACCCCTGAGCTACTTCCCGCGACGAATCGTAGGCTCGCGCGATGACGACGCTCGCGTTCGGACTCGACGTCGCGACCTACCTCGCGTTCTGCGGGGCGGCGGTCGCGCTCATCCTCGCGCCCGGCCCCGACACGATGTACGTCCTCGCCCGCGGCCTCGACGGTCGCGGGCCGGGCGTCCGGTCGGCGTTCGGCATCGCCACGGGCGTCCTGTTTCACACGCTTCTGGCGACGGTCGGTGCGGCGGCGCTCTTCCGGGCCGTCCCCGAGGCCGCCGCGGCGCTCAAGTACGTCGGTGCGGCGTATCTGGGCTACCTCGGCGTCGCCGCCCTCCGAAACGACGAGTTCGACCCCGCGGTCGAGACCGAACGCGGGGCGAGCTTTCGCCGTGGCGTCCTCGTCAACGCCCTCAACCCGAAGGTCGCGCTGTTCTTCCTCGCGTTCCTCCCCGGGTTCGCCGGACAGGGCGCGGGGTCCGGGGTCCGAATGGCGAGTCTGGGCGCGACCTACGCCGCCCTCACGGCGCTGTACCTCTCGGGCGTCGCGCTCGGCGCGGACCGACTCGGGTCGCGGCTCGCGGAGACGCGGGTCGCGAGCGCGCTGAACTACGTCGGCGCGGGGACGATGCTTCTTCTCGGGGTCGTGCTCGTACTGGAGTGAGGCGGCCGAGAGAAAGAACGACGGACCGAGTACGATTACTCGTCTTCGCCGAGCAGGCGGTTGACCATCTGCTCGGGGTCGAACTTCTCGATGTGGTCGTAGCCCTGCCCCACGCCGAGGAACAAGATGGGCTTGCCCGTCACGTACGCGATGGAGATGGCCGCGCCGCCGTTGGAGTCGGCGTCGGCCTTCGTCAGAATCGCGCCGTCGATGGCGGCCGCGTCGTTGAACTGCCGGGCGCGTTCGACCGCGTCCTGCCCGGCGACCGCCTCGTCGACGAAGAGCGTGAGGTCGGGGCCGACGACGCGGTCTATCTTCTCCAACTGCGCCATCAGGTCGTTGGAAGTGTGGAGCCGACCGGCCGTGTCGCCGAGGACGATGTCGATGTCGTGGGCCTCGGCGTACTCGACGCCGTCGTAGATGACCGCCGCCGGGTCGCCGCCCTGCTCGTGGGCGATGAGCTTCTTGCCGAGCGCCTCCGCGTGCTCGCGGATCTGCTCGTTCGCGCCGGCGCGGTAGGTGTCGCCGTTGGCGAGCACCGTCGAGTAGCCCTGCTTTTCGAAGTAGCGGGCGAGCTTGGCGATGGTCGTCGTCTTCCCGACGCCGTTGATGCCGGTGAAGATGAGCGTGACCGGCTTGTCTGCCTCGGCGATGCGCTGGTCGAAGTCGAACTGCCCGACGCTGATGACCTCGTACAGCGCGTCGTGGAGCGCCTCGGAGACGAGCTGGCCGGTGCTCTGGACCTGCTTTCGCGTCTCGCCGATGAGCTTCTCGCGGATGGTTTCGAGAATCTCCTCTGCGACCTGCATCTCGACGTCGCTCTGGAGGAGCGCCATCTCGAGCTCCCAGAGGGGGTCTTCGAGGTCTTCTTCCTCGATGACGACCTTCCCCGTGGCGAACGCGGCGGCGCGGCGGAGCCGACCCGGACCGGACGAATCGTCGTCGTCCTCCTCGGTCAGCGCCGCCTTCGCGGCGTCGGAGGCGAGCGACTCGCGCGGTTCGGCCTCGTCGGCCGCCGGCCCGTCGCCCGCGTCGGCGTCGGTATCGGTATCGGCGTCGACCTCGGAATCCGGCTCCGGGGTCGCCGCGGCTTCGGAGTCGGATTCGGATTCGACCGCCGCAGACGCCGACGCGGCGTCCGCGGGAGCGTCACCGACCGCGTCGGCTTCGGACCCGGCGTCCGCGTCGCCGACGGCGTCCGACTCCGAGTCGACGTCTGCGGGTTCGGACGCCTCGGGTTCGACCGCCGCGTGTTCTGCGCCTGCTGGTGCTGATTCCGCTTCCGCGTCGGCGTCGGCTTCGGCCTCGTCGGCGGCCGCCTCGGCCTTCTCTTCGGCGGTCTCTTCAACGTCGTTACGGAAGCGGTTGAGTTTCTTCTTCAGTCCGTCGAACATCTGAATAGTAGGAGGTTGGGGTTACCTTACTCGTCGTCGCCGTCGCCGCCCTCGCCCTGCATCTGTTGCATCTGTTGCATCTGCTGTTGCTGCATCTGCTGTTGGGCCTGCATCGCCTGCTCTTCGATCTCGTCGCTCTCCTCTTCGAGCTCCTCGATCTGGCCGCGAACGCTCGCGATTTCCTCGTCGAGCGCGTCCTGCTTGCGTCGCAGGGTCTCGATGGCCGTGCTCTGTTCTTGCTCGGCGGCGTAGTTCGCGCCGAGGGAGACGACGATTTCGTCGATGTCCTGAACTTCGGCGCGGAGATACGCGTCGCCGCCGAGGGGGACCTGCACCGTCGAGCCCGTTTCGAGCGTCTCGATGGCCTCGACGGCCTCGTCGATCTCGTTCTTCTCGGTGTTCAGGTCGGAGACCTCGCTTTCGAGGGATTCGATCTCCTCGTCGATGGCCTGCAGTTCCTGGGAGAGCTGTTGGAGTTGCTGCTGACCGCCACCCATCATGCCGCGGACACCTCGTTGAGCTCGACCTTCGTGCGCTTGATTCCGTGCTCGCTCCCGATGAGCGAAAAGGCGCGTTCCTGTGCGACGTTCTCGTTCGGTGCTTCCACGGTCTTCGTGAACTCGTGGACGACGCCACGGCTCGTGAAGCTGCCCGTGATAATGAACTGGCTCATGCACGTCGGTCGGGTGGCGAGCGGGAAAGGTCTTCCTACTCGGAGCGAAACTGAAGCGAAAAACGGGGGGACGCGGAGCCCTCAGTCGATGTAATCGAGGGCGTCTTCGATGCGACCCAGTTCCGGGCCGGTCGTGTCCTCGCCGACGATGTAGCCCTCGTCGTTGGCGACGAGGCCGGAGCCGACGAGCGGGCCGCCGTAGTTGATGGTGCCGATGTCGGCGCGAACGTCGAGGAGCGCTTCGAGCGCTTCGAGTTCGGGTTCGCGCGACTTCGGGTGACAGAGGACGCCGCGGTTGTTGGCGACGGCCGCCATCCCGACGGTTCGAACGTCGGCGAGGTCGCCGCGTTCGACGGGGACCTCCAGGGCCTCCTCGACAGCCGCGACGGCCTCGTCGGAGAGGTCCGCGTGGACGTACGCGCCGTAGTCGTTCGCGAGAACGACGTTGCCGGCGGCGTTGATGCGACCGGGTAGCTCGTAGACCGGGAGGTCCACGGCGTCGGTGAGGGCCTCCTTCTCGCGAGACGTCGCGCGGCTCGACACGAGAAGTCCGTTCTCGTTACCAGTCGCTAACGCACCGACCGTTCCCGACCCGCCGACGGTCGTCTTGACCAGCGGCACGTCGAGTTCCTCGGCCATCTGCTCGGCGAGCGAGTCGTCGGCGTCCGGGCGGACCAACAGCGCGTCGTCGGTCGCGCGAGCGAAGACGCCGATGTAGGACGAACCGGCGAAGGAGGCGCGAAGCACCGTTTACTCGGCCGGTTCCGCTTCGACGACCGACTCGCCGTCCTCGTCGAAACGCGCGGCGCGGACGCGGAACTTGCTCGGCGGGCTCTGCCGACCGTGCGCCCAGATGTCCTCGTTGATCTGCGTGTCGAGACGCACGTTCTCGGCGTCGACCTTGAAGTGCTTGGCGAGGTGCTCGCGGATGAGCGTCATCGAGCGACCCGCGCGTTCGTGTGCCGGAACCGCCTGCACGTCTCGGAGCGGGACGGTGACGACGCGCTCCTCGAAGTCGTTTGCGCTCATTGCTTACTCGTCCGTGTTGCTCCGCCGCCAGTTGCGACGCTTGGGGTTTCGCGTGACTTCCATGTCCGTCTTGAGCATGACCCACGCGGGGACGCGACTGTTCTGGCGTTCGAGCTTCGCCAGACGCTTCTTCTTAGACTTCGACTTCTTACCCATAGTGGGCTGTACTTTCCATCCTCCGCATAAAATCTTGTTCCTTCGCGTTTCGGGCGTGTGAGGGGCGTCCGCACGCCCGAATCGGCTGAAACGCGGTGTTCTCCCGGGCCGGCGGCGCGGACGGGCGGCCGAATCGACTCATTCAGTACCGTCGGCGCGAAAGCCGACGCAAATGAGTCGGGCCAAGACCGCCGTCGCCTTCCTCGCGCTCTCCGCCGTCTGGGGGAGCGCCTTCCTCGCCACCGACATCGCCCTCCGGACCGTCCCGCCGGCGTTCCTCGGGGCGGTCCGCTTCGACGTGGCGGCGCTCCTGTTGTTCGCCGTCGCCGTCGCCCGCGGCGACCGGGTCATCCCCGCCGTCCGCGACGAGTGGCGGCCGATTCTCGCCGGCGGCGCGTTCAGCATCGGCGCGCACCACGCGCTCCTGTTTTCGGGGCAGGTGTACGTCCCCGGCTCCGTGGCCTCGGTCCTCCTCGGCATCATCCCGCTTGCGACTCCGACGCTCACCCGCCTGACTGCCACCCGCGAGCGGCTCTCGCCGCACCGGGTCGTCGGGCTCGTCCTCGGCTTTCTCGGCCTCGTCGTCATCGCCAACCCGGAGCCGGGGAACCTGCTGTCGTCGAACCTCGTCGGCGCGGTTCTCGTGTTCGGCTCGGCCGTCGCCTTCGCCCTCGGCGCGGTGCTCACCCACGACAGCGAGACGGGGATGTCGCTACTCGCCGTGCAGGCGTGGATGATGCTCGTCGGCGCGGTCACGCTCCACGTCACGAGCGCCGCCCTGCCGTGGGAGTCCGCCGCCGACGCGGCGTGGACCCAGACGACGCTCGTCGCCGCCGGCTACCTCGCGGTCGTCGCCGGCGCGGGCGGCTTCCTGCTGTACTTCTGGCTCCTCGACCGGGTCGGCCCAATCGAGGTAAGTCTCCTCGAATACGTCATCCCGCTTTTCGCCGCGCTCGCCGACTGGACCGTCCTCGGGCGCGTGCCGACGCGCGCCACCGTCGCCGGCTTCGCGCTCATCTTCGCGGGCTTCCTGCTGTTCAAGCGCGACGTGATTCGGGGCGAACTCCGGCGTGTCGTGGACCGGCGTCGCGGGCGGCGACCGACCGACGACTGACGCGCCTCACAGCGAGAACCGCGTCACCGTCTCGTATTCGGGGCCGTCGGGTCCGAGGTCACTTTTCTTCAGGCGCACCTCGCGCACGCGAAACGACCCGACCGTCGGCGACTCGTCCTCGACGACGCGCCGGACGAGCACCTTCCCGCGGGCGTCGTCCATGCGGGCGAGCGTGACGTGCGGCGTGAAATCGTGATTCTCGGGGTCGAAACCGAGGGCCGTCGTCTCGCGCTCGATGGCCTCGTGTAACTGCGTCAACTCGGCCGCGCCGTCGCCGACGCCGACCCAGACGACTCGAATGTAGTCCAGCGAGGGAAAGACGCCCAGCCCGCCGACCGAGGCGTCGAAGGGGCCGACCCCCGCGTCTTCGACGGCCGATTCGACCGCGTCCTCCACCTCGGCGATACGGTCCGGCGACACCTCGCCGAGGAACTTCAGGGTGACGTGCGCCCGCTCGGGGTCCGTGAATCGAAGCCCGTCCGCGTCCGAAAGCCGGTCCTGTACCGCGGCGACGCCCGCCGCGAGCGAGTCGGGGAGGTCGACGGCGAGAAAGCAACGCATGGCAGATAGTTGACTCGAACCGGACGTTAACGTTCCGCCGGGTCGCGGTCGGCGTCGGCGCGGTCGTCCGCCTCGGGCGTCCACGTCCGGGCGATACTGAACGCCTCGCCGTCCACGAACGTCACCTCGTACACGTCGGGCGTCGTCAGCCCCGTCCAGAACTCGCGGCCGTAGCGCGGGTCGTAGGCGTTGAACACGAGTGCCATGAGCGTCCCGTGGGTGCCGACGACGACGTGGCGGTCGGGGTACGCCTCGACGAGTCGGCCGACGGCGGCGACGCCGCGGGCCTGCGCCTCGGCGTGTGACTCGCCGCCGGGGTGGGACGCGTTCGGGTTCGCCCAGAGGTGTTCGACGGCCTCGTCGAACTCTTCGACCGGCGATTCCGCGAGTTCGCGTTCTCTGAGGTCGTCGTCGACGATGAGCGGGGCGTCCGCCGCGTCGGCGACGCCCTCGACGGTCGCACGGGCGCGCTCGGCGGGGCTGGTGGCGACCACGTCCGCGAGGTCGGCGAGGCGGGCGGTGACGCGCGCGGCGTCGCGGCGCCCGCGGCGCGAGAGGCCGCGGGCGCGCTCGGCGTCGGGAACGGACGGAGCGTGGGCGTGCCGGACGAACGACACGACCGTCGTCGGGGGCGCGGACATTCGGAGACGCTCGCCCGCGGGAGGCCAAAAAGCGGTCGGTGTCGTCCCGCTGACGTAGCGTTTAACCGCCGTGACGCCCAAGCGCGGCTATATGACCGACGACGGCAAGCGACCCCACCGCTTCTCAGAGGGGCAGGGGTTCGACGAGGACTACTCCGACTTCTCGCTCGACCCGCCCGAACTCTCGGTGGACCCGACGAAGGTCGACCCGGTCGACTCGCGCGTCCTGACCGACATCCTCGACCAGCGGAACATCGACCCCGAGGACGTCGACATCGAGAAACTGCTCGACGTGGCGCTCTCGTACATGCAGATAAACCGCTTCGAGGAGGCCACAGGAGCGTTCGAGCGCGTCGCCCGGTTCGCCGGCGACGACGACGACATCGCCCAGGAGGCGTGGGTCAACAAGGGCGCGGCCCACGGCCAACTCGAAGAGTGGGACGAGGCCATCGGCTCCTACCAGGAGGCGCTCAAGCTCGACGACGACAGCGAGCACGCCGCGACGGCCCACACCAACCTCGCGTACGCGCTCTGGGAGGCCGGCCAGACGGCCGACGCGCTCGACCACGCGGAGCGCGCCGTCGAACTCGACCCGCGCTTCCCGCAGGCGTGGTACAACCGCGGCTTCTTCCTCCACGAGCGCGGCCTCAACGAGGACGCCGTCAACGCCTTCGACAACGCCATCCGCCTCGGGATGCGCACCCCCGGCGTCCACGAGGAGAAGGCGCGCGCGCTCGAAGAACTCGGCCGCGACGAGGAAGCAGAGCAGGCCCAACAGCAGGCCGACGACCTCCGCGAGCAGGCCGAAGCGGAACTCGTCGAGGAGTACTAGATGCTCCTCCGCGAGCGGGAGACCCCCGAGGGGCTCCTCGTCTCGGTCTGCGACCCCGACTGCATCGGCGAGACCTACACCGACGACGGCGTCTCGCTGGACGTGACGGAGGACTTCTACGGCGGCGACGAGGCCGAGACCGCCGACGAAGACGCCGTCGTGGACAGCCTCACCCGCGCGACCGTCGCCAACATCGTCGGCGAGGAGTCCGTCTCGGTCGCCATCGACGCCGGCCTCGTGGACGAGGAGACCGTCCTCGAAGTCGGCGGCACGCTCCACGCGCAACTGCTCTGGCTCCGCTGAGCCACCGTCGAAAATCAGTTTCTCCGGGTCGCCACGCCGTTCCGTTACGCCGGGCGCTCGACGTCCGTTATCTCGAAGCGAGCGCCGCCGCGTTCGGCCTCGGTGACGGCGACGTCCCAGTCGTGGGCGCGGACGGCCTGCGCGACGATTGACAGGCCGAGGCCGGTCCCCTCCTCGCCCGTGGTGTAGCCGGCCTCGAACACCTCGTCGCGCGCCTCCGCGGCGATACCGACGCCGTCGTCCTCGACGTAGAAGCCCGTAGCGTCGCCGTCGCCGCCGAGCACGCCAATCGTGACGGTCAGGTCGCCATCGTTCGCGCCGTGTTCGACCGAATTCCGAAACAGGTTCTCGAAGACGTGCCCAAGCAGACTCGGGTCCGCGCGGAACTCGAACGAATCGGCGACGACGAGTTCGGCCGAGCCGGTATCGACGTGCGCCCACGCGGTCGCCGCTCGCGTTTCGAGGTCGACGGTCGACAGCTCCCCGACCGTGTCGTGGCGGGCCAACACGAGCCCGTCGGTGATGATGTCGTCCATCCGGTCGAGCGCGCCGGCGACCTGTTCGAGCCCGTCGGCGTCGACCACCTCGTCGAGGAGCGAGTCGACGTAGCCCACGGCGACAGAAAGCGGGTTTCGGAGGTCGTGGGAGAGCATCCGGGCGAGGTTCTGGAGGCGTTCGGCCTTCTCTTCGGCCTCCAGTTCCGCGCGCTTTCGGTCGGTGATATCGAGGTGCGCAATCTGGACGTAGGTGTCGCCGCCGTCGACGAATCGGGTCGCTCGCATCGTGAACCAGAGGCGCTCGTCGGGCGTTTCGCAGGGATATTCGAAGGAGAACGCCTCCCTGTCGCCGTCGATGACGGCGCGGATACCCTCGCTGGCCGTCGTCGCGTCAGTGGCGCCGCTGAGGTCGCAGACGCCGAGGTAGTTCATGCCGACGGAACTGCTGTCGCCCTGATAGTCGTGTTCGTTCCCGAACTCCTGCCACGCGCGGTTGGTGTAGACGATGACGCCCTCCTCGTCCAGAATCGCGAGTTGCGTCGGGAGCGCGTCGAGGCTCGAAAACGCGAGCGAGGACGAGGTGGCGTTCGACATTAGGTGATAAACGAGCGTGGGCTACTTGATTCGTTTGGGTGGGTGACCGACACGTCGCCGCCGCGTCACCGTCACCGGCCACAGTTGCCGGCTGGCGAAACCGAAACCGGTTTCGAAGCCGCGTGCGGACCGAAGACGTGTTGTGCCTACGGGGGTAACTCACACCCAATGAGAGTGCAGGAGTCGTACCCCGTCGACGTCGACGCCATCCGCGCGGATTTCCCCATCCTCCAGCGGAAGGTCGGCGGCGACATCTCGACGCCGGGTGAACACGACGACGACGACACGCCGCTCGTCTACCTCGACAACGCCGCGACGAGCCACACGCCGGAGCAGGTCGTCGACGCCATCGTCGACTACTACCACGGCTACAACTCGAACGTCCACCGCGGTATCCACCATCTGAGCCAGGAGGCCTCCGTCGCCTACGAGAACGCCCACGACCGCGTCGCGGAGTTCATCGGCGCGTCCGGCGGCCGCGAGGAGGTCGTCTTCACGAAGAACACCACCGAGTCGATGAACCTCGTCGCCTACGCGTGGGGTCTCGACGAACTCGGGCCGGGCGACTCGGTCGTCATGACCGAGATGGAACACCACGCCTCGCTGGTCACGTGGCAACAGATCGCCAAGAAGACCGGTGCCGAAGTGCGCTACATCCGCGTCGACGACGACGGCCGCCTCGACATGGAGCACGCGAAGGAGCTCATCGACGACTCCACGAAGATGGTGTCGGTC
Source organism: Haloferax sulfurifontis (assembly GCF_014635105.1). Lineage (NCBI taxonomy): Archaea > Methanobacteriati > Methanobacteriota > Halobacteria > Halobacteriales > Haloferacaceae > Haloferax > Haloferax sulfurifontis. Next base: position 231,235 of record NZ_BMCI01000002.1, on the reverse strand, counting down.
GTCCACGTCTCGAACACCCTCGGGACCGTCAACCCGGTCTCCGAACTCGCCGAGATGGCCCACGAGGTCGGAGCCTACGCCTTCGTCGACGGCGCGCAGTCGGTCCCGACCCGCCCGGTCGACGTGGAGGCCATCGACGCCGACTTCTTCGCCTTCTCGGGCCACAAGATGTGCGGCCCGACCGGTATCGGCGCGCTCTACGGCAAACGCGACATCCTCGACGAGATGCAACCGTACCTCTACGGCGGCGAGATGATTCGGAGCGTCACCTACGAGGACTCCACGTGGGAGGACCTCCCGTGGAAGTTCGAGGCCGGCACGCCGCCCATCGCGCAGGGCGTCGGCTTCGCCGCGGCCGTGGACTACCTCGACGACATCGGCATGGAGAACGTCCAGGCCCACGAGGAACTGCTCGCGGAGTACGCCTACGACCGCCTCACCGAGTTCGACGACATCGAGATTTACGGCCCGCCGGGCGACGACCGCGGCGGCCTCGTCGCGTTCAACCTCGACAGCGTCCACGCCCACGACCTCTCCAGCATCCTCAACGAACAGGGCGTCGCCATCCGCGCCGGCGACCACTGCACCCAGCCGCTCCACGACAAACTCGGCGTCGCGGCCTCGACGCGGGCGTCGTTCTACATCTACAACACGAGAGCGGAAATCGACGCGCTGGTCGACGGTATCGACGCGGCTCGCGAGCTGTTCGCCTGAGTAGTCCGTTTTTCGCGGCGTCTGGGGCGAGGTCGCCCCAATGCCTTTGTCCCGCTGACACGTCGTCGGAGCGTATGCTTCAGTCGCTGACCAGTTTTCTCGTCGAGACGCTCCGGGAGACCGTCGCGGAGTTCGGGACCGCGGTGCAGGACGCCGCGCCGAAGGTGCTCACGGCGGTCGTCTTCCTCGCGCTCGCCTACGTCGGCATCAGGGCGTTGCTGTTCGTCGTCCGCGGCGTGCTCGACGGGCTGTACCCCGAAGAACAGGACCTCGTGGTCGAACTCGGCGTCGCCGTCGCGGGCGTGTTCCTCTGGTTCGGCGCGGCGCTCGCGCTGTTGAACATCGTCGGCATGACGGAAATCGCGGCGAGCCTCGGCACCGCGACCGGCTTCATCGCGCTGGGCGTCTCCTACGCGCTGTCGAACATGATAGCAGACACGGTGGCGGGCGTCTACCTGCTTCGGGACCCCGACTTCAACCCCGGCGACCGGGTGAAAGCCGACCCGGTGACGGGGACGGTCAGCTCCATCGAACTCCGAAAGACGCGCTTCGAGAACGACGAGGGCGACACCGTCGTCGTGGCCAACCGCGACGTCGAAAAGAAGTGGACGAAGTACGACGCGCCGGCGGCGGAAGACGCGTCGGCGTCGGACGCGACGTAAGCGGCGAATTCGGCCGAATCGCCGGCCCCGGAATCCTTTTACGGCGCTCGGGCGTAGCCCCGACGAACACCAATGGGCATTGGCTCAGACATGTATCGTCAGCAGATAATGGACCACTACAAGAACCCCCGGAACCACGGTCGGCTGGAGTCGCCGACGTTCACCCACACCGGGGAGAACCCCTCCTGCGGCGATACGATTACGATGGACGTGCAGCTCGCCGACGACGGCGAGACCATAGAGCGCGTCGCGTTCTCCGGCGATGGCTGTGCCATCAGTCAGGCGTCCGCGAGCATGCTCACCCAGCGACTGCCGGGCACGACGCTCTCGGAGCTGGAAGCGATGGACACCGACGACATCACCGAGATGCTCGGCGTCGACATCTCGCCGATGCGCATCAAGTGCGCCGTGCTCGCGCGACAGGTCGCACAGGACGGCGCGAAGATTCACGACGGCGAGATAGAAATCGAGCAGACGAAGACCGAAGACGGCGACGACTGAGCCGACTTCGGCCGGCGGCGACACGGCGAGCCGAACGCGATTCGAGCTATTCTGCGTCCGTTCCCGCGCCGAGCGCCGCCGCCAGCGCGACGAGGTAGCCCAGCCCCGCTTTGACCTCGGGGTCGCGGGTGGCCCGAAGCAGGCCGACCGCGCCCACGGGCGTCGCCTCCGCGTCCTCCGCGTCGCCGACGGCGCGGAGCAGGCGCTTCATCCCGGCGACAGTGTCCGGGTCGGAAGCGTCGTCTGCGACCTCCGCGAGCGAGGTGCCGGTCCGCGCGAGCGACCGGACCATCTCGTCGTCGAGCGCGCCGACGCCGAGTTCGAGCACGTCGATGAGGTCGTTGACGAGGCCGAGCCGCTCGACGAGGAGCGCGACCTCTTCCGGGTTGTTCTCGATGGCCCGGACGAGTTCGTCGGGCACCTGCTGTTCGGTCGTCGTGGTAGATTCGTGGTCCTGCATTGGTCTCACCTCAGAGCATCCCCCTGGCGGTCAGCCAGTACGATTCGTTGTACGCGTGTTTCGCCCAGTGGATGGGCTTCGACGGCTGGCGCATCGTCGCGGGCGTCTCGTAGTCGAACGAGACGAACGACGCCTCGTCGAGGCCGGTCTCGACGAAGCAAACGGTCTTGCCGTCGTACCGCTTCGTCGGCGTGCGGCCGCGGACTTCCGCGGCGATGCGCTCCGCGACCGCGAAGGCCTGGAAGTGCGCCGCGCTCCCGGCTTTCGGGATTGGGAGCGCCGCCGTGTCGCCGATGGCGTACACGTCCTCGGCGGCGGTCGCGCGGAGGGTCCGCTGGTCGACGTCGACCCAGCCGGCGTCGCCGAGGCCGGAGTCGACGATGAGCTCGTCGCCGCGGTGCGGCGGGATGCCGACCAGCAGGTCGTAGTCCACTTCCGCGCCGCTTTTCGCTGAGACGACCCGTTCGTCCGGGTCGATGGCGTCGACGACGAAGTCGGTCTCGACGCGGACGCCGCGCTCGGCCAGAATCGGGTCGGCCCACTCGGCGACCTCGGGCTTCCCGTGGCTCCGCTCCATCGGGTAGGTGTAGACGAGGTCCGTGTCCTCGCGCAGACCCTGTTCCCGGAGCCAGTCGTCCACGATGAACGTGAATTCGAGCGGCGCGGCCGGGCACATGTGGGGCGTCCCGACGACGCTCAACACGAGGCGACCGCCGTCGAACTCCGCGAGCGCGTCGCGGAGCCGTTCTGCCCCCTCGGCGCTGTAGAAGTGGTGTGCGCCCTCCCGGAAGCCGGGGACTGCGTCGGGGTCGAGCTTCGCGCCGGTCGCGAGGACGAGCGTGTCGTAGTCGAGCACCTCGTCGCCGTCCTGACAGTAGAGGCGCTTTTCGTCGGTTTCGACCCGGCGGACGCGGTTAGTGACGATATTCACCCGCTCGTCGACGAGGTCCCGCAGGTCGCGGACGCCGTCCTCCGGCTCCGCGACTCCGAACGGGACGTACAAGAACACCGGCTTGTAGACGTGTTTCGTGTCGTCGGAGACGAGCGTCACCTCCACGTCACCGGCGTCGATTTCCGATTCGAGTTCCTCGGCGAGACGGTTCGAAACGACCGTCCCACCCGTGCCACCGCCAACGACTACGATTCGATGCGTCATGGAGTTCACCTACCTAAACGATGGGCCGCCGACGGGATAGTATTGCAATCTGTTTCCAACATTGTGAGAACCGCGAGACGGGGCGGCCGCTCGGGGAGACGAGACGACGGGGAGAATGTGGGGTGAGACGGAGGGGCTGTGGGGGAACGGAGACCGTGGAGTCGTGTGAAACCGGCCGACCGAGCGACGGCTTACTCGGGCTTGAGACCGGCGTCCTGCACGCGCATGATGGCCTCGCCGTCGGCGAGGTTCGGCGCGTCCACGAGGCGGACGATACGCTTGTCACCCTTGGACTTGCGGAGGTAGATGCGGAACGTCGAGGTGTGGCCGAGGATGTTGCCACCGATGGGCTGGGTCGGGTCGCCGAAGTAGGAGTCGGGGTTCGACGCGACCTGATTCGTCACGAGGATGCCCGTGTTGAACAGGTCGCCGATGCGCATCAGGTCGTGGAGGTGCTTGTTGAGCTTCTGCTGGCGCTCCGCGAGCTCGCCGCGGCCGACGTACTCGGCGCGGAAGTGGGCGGTGAGCGAGTCCACACAGAGGAGACGGACCGGCCACTCGGTGTCCTCGTGTTCGCCGGCGAGTTCCTTGGCCTTCTCGGCGAGGAGAATCTGGTGGTTGGAGTTGAACGCCTTGGCGACGTGAATCTTGTCGAGGACGTCGTCGACGAGCGCCTGCATCGTCTCTTCGTCGTCGACCGAGCCTTCGATTCCGCGGTCTTCGAGCGTGGCTTCGAGCACGTCGTCTTCGAGGCCGCGGACCATGTCGTCGATACGCTCCGGGCGGAACGTGTCCTCGGAGTCGATGAAGATACACCCGCCGCCGAGGCCGCCCTGCTCGGGCGGAAGCTGGACGTTGACCGCGAGCTGGTGCGTAATCTGGGACTTCCCGGCACCGAACTCACCGTACACCTCGGTGATGGACTGCGTTTCGAGGCCGCCGCCGAGGAGTTCGTCGACTTCGTCGATCTGCCAGCTCAGCTTGCCGATCTGCTGGCGTCGTTCGAGGACCATCGAACCGGTCTCGAAGCCACCGACGTCGGCGGCGTCGCGGGCCGCGTTGATGATGTCGGAGGCCGTGCTGGAGCCGATATCGGCCTTGTTCGACAGTTCGCCGGGGCTGGCGACCGCGATTGACTGATAGCTGTCGTAGCCGGTGTCTGTGAGTTTGTCGGCCGTCGCCGGGCCGACGCCGGGGAGACTTTCGAGGTCGTCTTCTGCCATACCCAGTCGTTCCGCCTATACCCTCATAAACCCTCGTTAACAGCGAGGTGAAAGTGAAATCGAGAGACGCGGCGGGGCTGTGAGACAGGCTATCGCGGAGGTTCAAGGGCGATGTCGCGAAGGAACGGACAGAGCGGAACAGAAACGAGGGACGCGCCGAACCGACCGGGAGCGCGGGCTAGCGTGAAAGTAAAACCGAATCGAAAAGGTCGGTCGCGAGCGAGTCAGGCGAGCGTGGTCAGTCCCACGGGTGGCCGTTCGGCGTCGACGGCCACAGCGGGTACCAGTAGCTCTCGTCGTCTTCGATTTCGAGTTCGCCGTCGAGGACGGATTCGAGTTTGAACTCCAGGCTCTGGTTCCGCGTCGAGGTTCCCTGCGGGGCGAAGGGGTAGTACGCCCCGCGGCGGAACGAGTAAATCCAGTAGGCGCGGTCGCCGTCGCGCTCGAAGCCGAACAGAGCGGCGAGCAGGCGCGACCCGTAGCCGCGCTCGATGAACTCGTCGGCCGCGAAGTGGACGCTCGTCACGAGGTCCTCGGGGTCGTCGTCGGCGAGGACGACCCAGTTGTAGCCGTGGCCGTCGGTGTGCCGGCGGAACTCGGTGCCCGTCTCCTCGCTTCCGGCGGTGAGGATGTCCTCCACGGCGTCGACGGTGTCGGCGAAGTCGGTGCTGTCGACGGAGGAGAAACACAGCGCCGCCTCGTCGGCCGAGTCGAATCGGAGGTCGGCCTCCATCGTGAGGTACGCCGTGCTCATCCCGAAGAGGTCCTCGGGGTCCGCCTTGGTGGTCGCGTCGGACTCGGCGCTGATGCCGAGCATGGCGCGGAATGAATCGAACAGCCCCATCGGTGCTTAGACGGTCTCCATCTCGCGCTCCATGTCGCGGAGGCGCTCGACGCGGTTCTCGGTGGAGGGGTGGGTGCTGAACAGGCGGCCGATGAAGTCGGACTTGATGGGGATGATGAAGAACGCGTTCATCTCCGAGGTGTCGCGCATGTCGCGCTTCGGGACGTTGTCCATCCGACCCGAAATCTTGAGGAGCGCGGACGCCAGCGCCGAGGGGCGGCCGGTGATGACGGCGGCCCCACGGTCGGCGGCGTACTCGCGGTACCGCGAGAGCGCCCGAATCAGGAGATACGAGATAATCCAGACGACGAGCGACGCGATGATGGCGACGATGACCGGCATGTTCTGTCTGTCGCGGTCGCCGCCGAAGAACCAGCCCCAGCGGACGATGAGGAAGGCGATGCTGGAGAGGAACGACGCGATGGTCATGACCATCACGTCGCGGTTCTTCACGTGCGCGAGCTCGTGGGCGATGACGCCCTCCAGCTCGTCGTCGTCGAGGGTGTCCATCAGGCCGGTCGTGACGCAGACGGCCGAGCTCTTCTGGGAGCGACCCGTGGCGAAGGCGTTCGGGACGCGGGTGTCTGCGATGGCGACCTTCGGCTTCGGGAGGTCCGCCTGCTGGGAGAGGCGACCGACCATCGCGTGGAGCTTTCGGGCCTGCGGGCCATCGTCCTCGTCGACGACGGACGCGCCCATGCTGTACAGCGCGAGTTTGTCGCTGAAGAAGAACTGGGCGAAGAGGAAGATGCCCATGAAGGCGGCCCATACGCCGAGACCTCTGAATTGGAGGAGCACGGCTCCGAAGACGATGTAGAGGGCGAACAGGAGGAACATCGTGAGCGCCATCCGCCCCCGAAGTCCCCAGTCCGGTTTCCAGTTCATACCACGTGATTAGTAATCCGGCTAATAAACGCTGTTGGAGTGCGAAGCCCTCGCACGCGACCGTCCGAATCGTGAAGAATCGGGATACACCGTTTTGCCGCGGGAGCGCGTAGCTCGGGGTGACATGTTCGCCGATAGGGAAGACGCGGGCCGCCGGCTGGCGGACCTGCTCGACGAGCGAGAAGAGACGGCGGACCTCGTGTTGGCCATCCCGCGCGGCGGCCTCCCCGTCGGCAGAGAGGTCGCAGACCGCCTCAGAGCGCCGCTGGACGTGGTCGTCGCGTCCAAGGTCGGCGCGCCGGACAACCCCGAACTCGCCGTGGGGGCGGTCGCCGGCGACGGGAGCGCGTGGTGGAACGAGGACCTGCTTTCGTATCTCGACGTGGGCGACGACTACCTCGACCGCGAGCGCGAGCGCGAGGCCGAGGCGGCCAGAGAGAAGGTCTCTCTGTACCGCGGCGGCGACCCGCTTCCCGACGTGGCCGAAAAGCGCGTGGTCGTCGTCGACGACGGCGTCGCCACGGGCGCGACCGCCCGGGCGTGCCTGCGGCAGGTCGTCGCCGGGGACGCAGAGCGCGTCGTCCTCGCGGTCCCGGTCGGGCCGCCGCACACGCTCTCGGAGCTCGAAGCCGAGTGCGACGCGGTCGTCGCGGTCGAGTCGCCGGAGGCGTTCGGGGCCGTCGGCGCGTTCTACCGCGACTTCGCGCAGGTGTCCGACGAGGAGGCCGCGTCGTACCTGCGCGACGGGGCGGGCGAGCACTGAGACGCGTCGGCGGCGGCCGGAGGTCGCGCTCGGGCGACGACGGCCGACGCTCGCCGTCGCGCCGTGACGCCGAACTTAAGCGGTCGAACGGACTAGAGCCGTCAATGAGCGAATCCCGCGACTTCTGCCCTCGGTGCGGCGACCCGGTTCCGGAGCGGCCGGAACCGCTCCCCGGGATGCCGCGCGAGCGAGACGACGTGCTCTGTGACTCGTGTTACTTCGAGGACTTCGACCTCGTGGACGCGCCCGACGAGGTGCAGGTCCGCGTCTGCGCGCAGTGCGGCGCGATTCACCGGGGCAACCGGTGGGTCGACGTCGGCGCGCGCGACTACACCGACATCGCCATCGAGGAGGTGTCGAACTCCCTCGGCGTCCACCTCAACGCCGAGGAGGTCCGCTGGGGCGTCGAGCCCGAGCAGGTCGACGAGAACAACATCCGAATGCACTGTCACTTCTCGGGCGTCGTCCGCGGCACGCCGCTGGAGGAGTCTATCGTCGTCCCGGTGAGCATCGCCCGCGAGACGTGCCAGCGCTGTGGTCGCATCGCCGGCGGCTACTTCGCCAGCCTCGTGCAGGTCCGCGCCGACGACCGGACGCCGACGACAGAGGAGGCCGAGACGGCAATCGAAATCGCCGAGTCCTACATCGCGGAACGCGAGGAGAAAGGCGACCGAGACGCGTTCATCTCGAGTATCAAGCGGACGCCCAACGGCCCGAACATCAAGATTTCGACCAACAAGATGGGAAGCGGCGTCGCGAAGCAGATTCGCGAGCGCTTCGGCGGCACCATCGAGGAGCACCCGACGCTCGTCACGGAGGACGGCGACGGCAACGAGGTCTACCGAGTCACGTTCGTCGCCCGCCTGCCGCGGTACACCGCCGGCGACGTCATCGACCCCGAGGACGGCGACGGGCCGGTCCTCGTGCGGAGCAACCGCGGCCGCCTCAAAGGGACGCGCCTCACCTCCGGCGACCCCTACGAGTCGGAGTTCGAGGAGGGCGAGCGCCCCGAGGCCGAGGACCTCGGCTCCGTCGAGGACGCGGAGGAGACCACCGTCGTCACCGTCGAGGACGAACACGCCGTGCAGGTGCTCGACCCCGAGACGTACGAGGCGAAGACCATCCCGCGGCCGGACTACTTCGACCCCGACGCGGCGATGGTGCCGGTCCTCAAGAGCCGGTCGGGACTGCACATCCTCCCCGAGGAAGTCGTCGACGACGAAGACGAAGAATAAGCGGAGAACAACCAGGAGAGAGGCGGAACGCGGCGACGACGGCGTGTGCGCTTTTTACGGCTCGCGGTCCGAATCGGCGACAAAACCGAGAGCGCGGTCGCTGGGAAACGGGCGACAATCGAACGACGGAGCAGAATCAGTCGGCGCTGGCCGGCCGGTCCGCCGAGAGGGACGCGGCCGGAGCGTCGTCTTCGTGGACGGGCACGCCGTGGCGCTGGAGGGCGAGAAGCAGGTCGTCTTCGGAGTAGCCGGAGCGAGCGGCCGCCTGCGAGAGTGTGAGTGCCCCACTACGATACAGTGTCATCGCCGTGGCGAGTGCGTTGGTGTGCATGGCCGATACTCCACCATTCAGGGGCATTGGTGTTAACTATTTCGTGAGAAAGCGTGTCAAAGACAAAGTTAGGTGAACTATAGCTTTACATACGTCACCAAATATCCGAGACTCGTTCGGTAAACGACTAAGAGCATTAACAATCATTGAGAAAATGTATCGGAGGCGGCGGCTCTCTTGGACACTGTGGCGATTTTTGCCTCTCGAACGGGACGAGATGGCATGACACCGGGAGGGCGGGTTTTGCTCGGCGGGACGCGGTTATCACTCGTGGAAACCGGTTCAGAAACGTTAATTACCGACCGACCGTCGCACGCCCATGGACAGACAGCAGTTCCTCGCGCTGACGCTCGTCGCGCTCATGATTGGGTCGGCGCTGTTCTCTGGGGCCACCCTCTTCCTGTAGTCACTCGCCCCACACGTCGGAAAGCGGGTGGTTGCTCCGGCCGCCGTCGTCCGAGCCATCGGCCGAGCCGCCGCTTTTGCGACCACCGGAACCGCCGGCCGACGCGCCACCGGAGCCGCCCGCACGACTTCCCGAAGAACCCGAACCGCGAGTCGAGTCGCGCCGCGAGCCGGAGCCCGCACCCGACGCTCCGGACGACCGGCTCGTCGAGCCGCCGAGGTTCGCGGTCCCGCCGACCGCGTCGCCCGCGTTCCCCCCGCGGCCGCCGGCCGCGACGGGGTCGAACTCGGGGAGGTCCGGTTCCGACATCCGGTCGACCTGCGCCGCGAACCAGTCGGGCATGTCGGTCCGCGTCTTGTCGAACAGTTGGAGCAGACTGCTGTCGGCGACGTAGGTGTCGCCGTAGTCGTCGGGCGCGCGCACGACCCGGCCGCAGGCCTGAATCACGGTTCGGAGGGCGGCGCGGCGGTACCACGCCCACTGGCCGTCTTCGAGCCGGCGGGCGACTCTGGAGTCGTTCGTGTTGAGATACGGCGCTTTGCAGAGCACCTGCCAGCGACAGAGGTCGCCTTTCAGGTCCAGTGCCTCCTCCATCTTCACCGAGAGGAACACCTCCGGGCGGTCGGTCGCCTTCCACGTCTCCAGTTCGACGTTCCGGTCGTCGCGGTCGTGGCCGTGAACGCGGTTGCCGAGACCCATCTCGGCGAGCCGGCGGCGAAGCTCAGCCTGAATCGCATAGGAGTGACAGTGAATCAGCCCCTTCTCGTCGGGGTGTTTCGCCATCAGGCGAACGGCGAGCCGGGCGATTTTGGGGAGCGTCTCGTCGCGGTGCTCGTAGGTCATCTTCCCCTGTGTCACGTCGTACAACGGCCGGTTCTCGACGGGGAAGGTGTGTTCGACGTCCACGAGCGCGACCTTCGAGGGGTCGAGGCCGACAGAGCGGCAGAACGCCGCCTTGTTGAGGATGGTCGCCGACAGGAGCGCGAACTTGTTCCCGCGGTCCCAGACGGTGTGTTTGAGGTACTTCGCGGGGTCGAGCGGCTTGATGGCGATGGGCGACCCCTCGCCGTCGTGCTGGTCGACGACCCACGTCGTCGGGCTCTGGGGGTCGCGGTAGTCCTCGACGAACCACTGCAGTTCGCCGATGAGTTCCTGCAGGCGGTCGCGGCGGGCGGCCTCCTCGGGCATCAGTTCGGACTTCGTCAGCAACTCGTCTTTCTCGCGCTTGCAGACGCCGACGAGCGCCTCAGCGAAGCGCGAGGCGCGCTCGACGGGGTCGCCCGCGGCCGCCACGTCGGGGACGCCGATGTCGTCCCACACCGGCACGGTCCGGGGCTTCAGGTCGATCGTCGCGTACATCTCGGCCCACTCGGCCAGCCCGTGGGCCTCGTCGACGACGACCACGTCGCGCTTTCGGAACACGTCGGAGCCGGCGGTCTGCATGAAGTACGCGAGCGTCATCGCCGCGATTTGGCGGTTCGACGCGATGGCGCGGTCGGAGAAGTACGGACAGCGGTGCCGGACCGAGCAGTCGAAGCCGCGCTTGCGGGCGCAGGGAGCGCGGTCGACGGGGGTGTCTTCCTCCCCGCGGATGATGCAGTTGTAGTTCGACTTGCCGCGGATTATCTTGAGGTCCGAAAGCAGGTCGTCCTCGGCCACGTCGTCCAGTTGCGACACCTGCGGGGTCGTGTAGTAGGCGTCGGTCGCCTGCGCGGGCGAGGTCTCGTCGACGGTCGCCGCCGACCCCGCGATGGCGCGGGCGAGAAGCGACTTGCCGCTCCCGGTCGGCGCGCGGACCAAGACCACGTCGTTGCCGTCGGCGAAGGCGTCGCGGATGTCACGCAGGGCCCGCTCCTGCGCGCCGCGGAAACTGGGGGCCGGAAACGAGTCGATGATGCGCGACGGGTCCACGGTCGATGGAGTCCTCGGACGGGCCTAAATCCACCGCTCCCCTCCAGAAGCGGTATGACGGGTGCTGGAAGAACGGTACAGCCCAAGCTGTTCGAGCGGACGAAGGCCTCCGAGGATTGACCACAGGTACGCGTTGGCGAGTGAAGCCGCGGCTCAGAAGTGTTGAGGTGGAAGAGTCCAATAAACGGCTACTCAGACTCTCCCGTTAATCCTTAATCCAAGTACAGCTACGCCAGTTTCGAATATAATTGTAACGGTTCCAGAGAGGTATCGGGACGAAAGGGGATGTTCCCCTTATATTCTGGAGCCGATTCTTCGTAGTGGACTACGCCTCTACAGGAGTACCACGAGGGTACTGAGGGCGATGAGGACTTTCAACAGCCAGTAGGCCGTCTTCAGGACCTCGCGTGCCCTGCTCAGTTTCTCCCACGTTGAAAGGGAACTGAACTTCTTGCTCAGCGTAGCCCACCGCCGACGGAGGATACCTCCTCCACTTTCTGTGGACATTTTCGCGTAGTCTGCCCACGGCTCAGAGTCCACCAGAGCGGGCTCCCAACGTTAACTGGATTAAGGATTAACGGGAGAGTCCGTCCAACTTCGTCCGGCGGTGAGTCTTGACGCCGCAACCTCTCGGTTACGGCTTAAACGGTAGTAATCGTGATTGTGGGTTATACTTTATCACATCGTGGTAGACGAAACTCGACGACCGCTTTCGGTTCGGACGCCTCTGTCTCGTGTCGCAGTCGAAGCGGGCGACGGAAGCGAGCGTTAGAGCGCCGCCACGTCTTCGGCCGTCGGTTCGCGGTCGCCCGGCAGTCGCTCCATGCAGTCGAAACAGAGGAAGTGCTCGGAGCCGTCGACGAGTTCCAGCGTCATCCCGCCGGACGAGGACGTGGGGAAGTTCCAGAGGTCGCCGATGCCGCCGGCGATGCGGACGCCCTTCCCGCAGGCGTCGCACGGTTCGGAGGTCATGAGAGAACCGAAGGCCCGAGGCGGCAAAAGCGCCCCGCCGCGTCGTCGGGGCCGGAATCGACCGGCGTCGCCGTGCCGCCGGGAGCTTCTTGTCGGCTGGCGTATAACTTTCGCGGCATGCGCGTCGACTGCGAAGGCTGTGCGGGGTGTTGTATCGACTGGCGGCCGGTCGCGCCGGTCGCGCTCGACCACGAGCGCCGCGGGCCGCGCGCGCCGCTCGACGACACGTACAACCTCGTCCCGCTGACCCGCGACGAGATTCGTGACTTCGTGGCGGCGGGACTCGGCGACTCCCTCACCCCGCGGCTGTGGGAAGCCCCACCGGGTGAGGGCGTCGAAATCGACGGCGTCGAACTCGCGGCCATCGACGGAAATCCCGCGTTCTTCGTCGGGATGCGGAAGCCGCCGAAACCCGTCGCGCCGTTCGGACTGGAGCGGACGTGGCTCCGCGCCTGCGCGTTTCTCGACCCCGAGACCCTCCAGTGCCGCATCCACGACACCGAGTTCTACCCCGACGAGTGCGCCGAGTACCCCGGTCACAACCTCGTCCTCGAACAGGAGACCGAGTGCGAGCGCGTCGAGCGACACCACGGCGGCGAGCGCCTGCTGGACGACGCGGCCCCGGACGACCTCCACGGCCTGCTCCTCGGTCCCCACGCCCTCGGCGCGAAACTGTTCGTCCACCCCGAGCCCGAGCGGTTGGCGGGAACTATCGAACACCTCGAAACCCGCGACCTGACTCCGGAGGACCGCGCGGAGTTCGTCGGCGTCGCGGTCGGGTCGCACCCCGGTTCGACCGAGGTGGACGAGGAACGCGCCTCGCGGGCGCGTGCGAAGACGCTCGAAAGCGAGTCGTGGGCGGGCGAGACCGTCGCCGCGTGGAACGCGGTCGCCGGTCGCCTCGGGAGCGCGGCCGCCGACGCGCCCGACCCCGACGAGGTCGAAGTCGCTCGCGGCGCGCCGGAGACGCCCGGGTGGGACGCGGTTCGCGGCGGCGACTAAGCCGCGGGTGACGGGGGGAGAGGGGGCGGCGGGTGACCGGCAGGGACCGGGCAGTTGCCGGCGGGTCTGACGGGCGATACGTTAACATCGTGAGCGACGCTACCGTGTATCATGAGAGTTCTCGTGACCGGGGCGACCGGGTTCGTCGGCCGGCACCTCGTTCCCCTCCTCCTCGACGCCGGCCACGACGTGGTCGTCTTCGTCCGCGACGCGGCGCGCTACGACGGTCCGCCCGGCGCGGACGTGGTCGAAGGCGACATCTTCGAGCCGGCGACGCTCGACCCCGCGATGGCGGGCGTCGACGCGGCGTACTACCTCATCCACTCGATGCACGCCGGCGGCGACTTCGAGGCGCGCGACCGACTCGCCGCCCGCAACTTCGTCGACGCCGCGGAGGACGCCGGTGTCGGGCGAATCGTCTACCTCGGCGGCCTCGGCGAGGACCGCGATCGGCTCTCGGCGCACCTGCGGTCGCGCCGCGAGGTCGAACACATCCTCGCGTCGGGGTCGCCCGCGCTCACGACGCTCCGGGCGGCCATCATCGTCGGCGCGGGGAGCGCGAGCTTCGAGATGGTCCGCCAGCTCGCCACGCGCCTCCCGGTCATGGTGACGCCGCAGTGGGTCGAGACGCGGTGTCAGCCCATCGCCATCGCGGACGTGGTCGCCTACCTCGCGGGCGTCCTCGACCACCCCGAGACGGCGGGCGAGACCTACGAAATCGGCGGCCCGGACGTGTTCACCTACCGGGAGATGCTCCAGCGCGTCGGCGCGCAGTTGGGTCACGCGCCCCGAATCGTCCCCGTGCCCGTGTTGACGCCGCGGCTCTCGTCGTACTGGATTGGGCTCGTGACCGACGTGGACACGGGCGTGGCCCGGCCGCTCATCGAGGGGCTGAAAAATCCCGTCGTCGTCGGCGACGACCGCATCCGCGACATCGTCGAGGTAGAGGAGACGCCGTTCGACGCCGCCGTCGAGCGGGCGCTCCGCGAGGAGCGCGGAACCCGAGAGAACGCCGCGGAACCGGAGCCGGAGCCGACGACCCCGACGTGAGCGGGACGCGAACCGCCCGCCCGCGCGTCCCGAACGCCTCCAGCGCGGCGGCGATTGATATACCGCGGGGCCGTAGGAGCGGGACATGAACGACGCCCCGGAGTACGGCGAGACGTGGGTGTACGAGAGCATCGTCGGCGCGCTCCCGGGCGTGAACATCGGCGAAGCGGGCGCTATCGCCCTCCAAATCGCCGTCTTCGAGGTCGCGGTGCTCGTGTTCGCGTGGGTGTACGACCTGTGGGCCGCGGCGGTCGCGGGCACCGCGGCCATCGTCGTCGCGGCCGCGGGGAGCGTCGTGATGCTCCGCATGGGCGAGTGGACCCGCGCCGCGAGAGTGCCCGCGCCCTACCGCCGCCTGCTTTTCGGGTCGAGCATCGAAGTCGTGCTCGGCGTGCTCGCGTTCGTCGCGCTCGTGACGCACCTGTTCGTCTTCGACCCCCGGCAACCGGGAACGCCGCTCATGACGACGCTGTTCGGCCCCGAGCCGCCGGTCGTGGTGGTCTACCTGACACTGCTCGTCCTCTGGGACCTCTGTTACCGAATCGGCACGTCGTGGTGGGCGGCGGTCGTCGGCCTCTGGGGAGCCGTCCGCTATCGGTTCGACGGTCCGACCGCGAAGACGGTCAGGCGAGTGAACCTGCTAAACGTCGGGTTCGCGGTCGCGCAGGTGCTGTTGCTCCCGTTCGTCGCGGACCAGCCGGTGCTGTTGCTCGCGGTCGGCGGACACGTCGTCGCCGTGACCGTCGTCTCGGTGACGGCGGCGGCGCTGACGAGGACGTGAGGGACGCAGGAACAGGACGTGAGGAACGGGTCAGTCGTCGGACTTCATCCGCTTGAACTGTTCGAGTAGCGCGTCGGTCGAGTCGCCGGAGTCGTACTCGACACTGCCGCGGTAGGTCTTCCGGTCGTCGTCGGTCCCGGGTTCGACCTGACTCGTCATCCGCTCGCGGCGTTCGTGTTCGGCTTCGTCGTATGCCCCCATTGACATGGTTCGACTTACCATGTGTGGCTGTAGCACATATAGCTATCGGAGACATTCACAATCGTGATGTTCGCGGCGGTCCGGGCGACCCGAACCCGGAGACGGGGGGGATGGGACCGAAATCTGGAGCCGCGGCGGGAAAGGGTAAAAGCAATCGCCGAACTACACCGTGTGTGGCACGCCCGCTTCGCTTTCGTTACGCCCCCGGACGTTGGGACGAGTCGCGCATCACCCGCGACGTCTTCCAGCCGCTCGACGCCAACCTCGGTGCCGAGATGGGTGCGCCGTGGTACGCACCGCCCGACGGCTACGAGGCCCGACGGTTCGACATGGACAACGGCGACACCGCGCTGTTCGCGTGGTCCGACGACCACGCCTACTGGATAGGCAACACGGAGACGCCGAGTTCGCTGTGGCGGACCGACAAGGAGGGCTTCGCCGAGGCTCCCTTCGAGGTCTCCCGGTGGGCCCAGCGCGAACTCATCGCCGAGCTGTTCGACCAGTCGCCGTGGCTGAAGCCCTATCCGCATCTCTCGTGGTTCTTCCTCCCCGTGTTCCTCTCGAAGGACGGCCGCGAGACGACCCGCGAGTTCTTCCGCGACCACGCCGCGGGCTTCCCCGACGCGACCCGCGAGGAGGCGCTTGCGTTCTACGAGTCGTTCTTCGCCACGGGCGTCCTCGACGAGTACCGCGAGGTCATGGCCGGAAAGCTCGGCACCTCGGAGTACTTCGACCCGATACGGATGGCCGCCGCGATGGGCGAGTTCGACGTGGCGTACCTCCTCGACGAGGCGGGCTACGACATCACGCCCGAAATCGCCGTGACGACCGGCCACTCCATCGACTTCCGCGCGGAGAACACCCCCGCTGGCGGCGCGCTCATCGAGGTGACGCGCCCGCTCCCGCCGAACCGACGCTCCGTGAGCAACCCCATCGCCGCCATCCGCGACACGGCGCAGACCAAGACCAACGGCGAGGGCCAACTCGCCGAACACGGCGGCGGCGTGACGCTGTTCGTCGACTGCTCGTCGTTCCCCGACGACGACTGGGCCGCCATCATGGGCGAACGGCCCGACGTTCGGCACCGACCGGCCGTCGTCTTCCGCCTCCGGCCGTCGGGCGAGGTCGAAGGCTACTCGAAGGGGTCCGTTCCGGTGGACCTGCCGTGGCTCTCTGACTGACGGGGTCGCTCTATTCGGCTGTCGTCCGCCTCCGCCAACGAGCGACGGGAGTGCGGTCGAATCAACGAACTAACGAGCGAAACGGCGAGCCGACGGCTCGGGAGTCACGGTCAGAAAGAAAAATCGGAGTGAGACGGGGCCGACCTCAGAACGAGACCATCTCTGGTCCGTTCTCACCGAGCGGGGAGGGGTCGCGGTCGCTGTAGTACCGACGACCGATTGCCTCGTGGCCGACGCCGGTGAAGAGGGCGTCCCGCACGTCCTGCGGGCACGTGTACGTCTCGTCGCCGAGACGGGCCAGAATCTGTGCGACGGTCTCCTGGCCGTTCTGTAGCTCGATTACTTTGTCGCCGTACCGCTGGGCGAAGTCGGTCGAGCTAATCGGGTATTCGTGGCGATCGATGGCGTCGCCGAGTCCGTTCAGGCGCATTACACCCACACATGAACTCCCACCATCCTTAATGATTTTCCATGTATTTGATTAGTGGCATTGGAGTCCTTAATTGTCCTTAATGACGTTCGGGGCGCAACGTTTGTCTCCCCCTCGCTCCGACCACGATGCATGGACGACAGCCCGCCGGTCGCGGACCTCCATCTCCACACGACCGCCTCGGACGGCCGGCTCACCATCGACGCGCTCCCCGACGCGGCCCGCGCGGGCGGGGTGGACGTGGTGGCCGTGACGGACCACGACCGCTATCACCCGGACCTCGACGCGCCGGTGGTCGAACGCGACGGCGTGACAGTCGTCCGCGGCATCGAACTGCGCGTCGACGCCGGCGACCGCCGGGTCGACCTCCTCGGCTACGGCCTCAGGGAGCGACCCGCCCTCGTCGAGGTGGTCGAACGACTCCAGCGCAACCGCGTCGAGCGGGCGCGCGAAATCGTCGCGGCGGTCGAAGCGGAAACCGGGGTCGACCTCGACATCGACATCCACGACGGGGTCGGCCGACCCCACGTCGCCCGCGCCGTCGACGCCAGCGAGGCTCCGTACGACTACCAGGGCGCGTTCGACGAACTCATCGGCGCGGACGGCCCCTGCTACGTCGCGCGCGAACTCCCGACGTTCGACGACGGCGTTTCGGCCCTCCGAGACGCCTGCGACGTGGTCGGCCTCGCACACCCGTTTCGCTACCGCGACCCCGCCGGCGCGCTCGAACTCTGTGCCGACCTCGACGCCGTCGAGCGCTACTACCCCTACGGGTTCGACGTCGACTGCGACCTAGTCGAGGAGGCCATCGAGCGCTACGGCCTGCTCGCCACGGGCGGGAGCGACGCCCACGACGAGACGCTCGGTCGCGCCGGGCCGCCGGAGACCGACTTCGCCCGGTTCGCCGCGGCGGTAGACGGTCTCTAACCGTGTTAGTCCGTGAATAACTCGGAACGTGCCGTGGGGCGTAGAGTTAAATCCTATCGGAACTGAAGGGGCGGTATGCAGTGTCACTACTGCGACCGTGAGGCCGCATACGCCGCCGAGAAAGACCACATTAAGGTCGGCCTCTGCGAGCGACACTTCCGCAAGCGGGTCGAGGAACTCGCCGAATCCGAGGAACTCGCCGCCCTGAAGGAAAAACTCGATATTAACCGAACAAAGTGACGGCCGCTCCACGGCAGTCCCTCCACTAGCGCCTGCCTACCGTCGCCGCGCCGGGTCGCCTCGCGCGGCCCCGCGTCCGCTCACGCGAGTACCTGACCACCGAACACGTACAGCGCCGCGAGCGCGCTCTCGAACGCGACGGTCCCGAGCGCCGAGAGCGCGAGGAACCGCTTCGCCGACATCCCGGACAGCCCGGCCGGCACGGTGAGCATCCCGCGCGTGAACAGCATCGCGTTGCTCAGCGGAACGACGACGGGTCCCCAGCGGTCGAACCAGCCGTCGAACCGGTCGAGTGAGTCTTCGCTCACGCGGAACCACGACCGCGACAGGAGGTACTCGCGGCCGCCCCGCTTGGCGACGAGGAACAGCCCGACCTGACCGACGGTCGCGCCGAGCACGGCGACGCCGAGAATCGGGAGCAACAGTCGGTCGCCGACCAGCGCCAGCGCCCCGGGTACGAGGAGTTCGCTCGGCGCGACGTAGAGGAGCATCGCGCCCTCCAGTACGAACACGAAAAAGAGGGCGACGAGGGCGAGGTCCGACGCGAGGAGGTCCCGGAGGAAGTGGGGGAGTTGGGCGGTGAAGGCACTCATGTCCTGTGTGTTTCGAGCGGCATCGTGTTCATTATGGTTTGGATAACGCGGCGCGAACCGACGGGAGCGACGGCATTTTGCCGCCGCCGACCGAACCCCGCGTATGGAGTTCACCGACCGCCCCCGCAGGCTTCGAACCGACGGGATTCGCCCGCTCGTCTCGGAGACGACGCTCGACGCGACCGACCTCGTCGCGCCCGTCTTCGTCGACGCGACGACCGACGAGCGCGTCCCCATCGAGTCCATGCCGGGCCACGAGCGCGTGCCCGTCGCCGAGGCGGCCGACCGCGTCGCCGAGGTGCGCGAGGCCGGCGTCGAGGCCGTCATCGTCTTCGGCATCCCCGAGTCGAAGGACCCCGAGGGGTCTCGCGCGTACGCGCGAAACGGGGTCGTACAGGAGGCCGTCCGCGCCATCACCGCCGAGACGGACGCCTACGTCATCACCGACGTCTGTCTCTGTGAGTACACCGACCACGGCCACTGCGGCGTGCTGGAGGACCACGCCGAAGCGGACCCGACGCTGACGGTCGAAAACGGGCCGACGCTCGACCTGCTCGCGGAGACGGCCGTCTCCCACGCCGAGGCGGGCGCGGACATGGTCGCACCCTCGGCCTCGATGGACGGGATGGTCGGCGCGATTCGCGCCGCGCTCGACGACGCCGGCCACGACGAGATACCAATCATGTCCTACGCCGCGAAGTACGAGAGCGCCTTCTACGGTCCCTTCCGCGACGCGGCCGACGGCGCGCCGGCGTTCGGCGACCGACGACACTACCAGATGGACCCGGCGAACGCCCGCGAGGCGCTTCGCGAAGTCGCACTCGACGTGGAACAGGGCGCGGACGTGCTGATGGTCAAGCCGGGCCTGCCGTATCTCGATATCGTCCGCGCCATCCGCGAGGGCTACGACCACCCGGTCGCCGCCTACAACGTCTCCGGCGAGTACGCGATGCTCCACGCCGCCGCCGAGAAGGGCTGGCTGGACCTCGACGCGGTCGCCCGCGAGTCGCTTCTGTCGATGAAGCGAGCGGGCGCAGACCTCATCATCACGTACTTCGCAGAGCGCGTCGCGCGGCAACTCGACTGAGACGGCGGGCGGGTGGGCCGGCCGGCTCTCGGACGGCCGCTCGACCCGCGGAACGACACGGTTCGAGGGCCGAACCACGGGAAACGATACCGGGGCGCGCACGGCCAAAACACACTTGTTAGGCAACATTTTCCTGAACGTTCGTCCACCGAACTCCGGAGAATCTCAAAATCCTTGGACGATATACAACCTTATATGCGTAATATTCTAGCCTATTTTGTGCAGTTGTGGTATTACGCCTTGCTGAATTTGACAAAACCAACCCCACACTTTATGTACTGACTCACCATGAAGTCGAACCGTGATGAAGCACCAGAATCCACACGGATACGGAGAAAAAGTAACTGAACGGTCACCGGAGACCGCATGGGGTGGTCAGTCGTGATACCGCTCCAGGTCGACCCGAGCGTTATCGCGCAGGGGGTCAACTACGTCTGGATCCTCGTCGTCTCGTTCCTCATCTTCTTCATGCAACCGGGCTTCGCGCTCTTAGAGGCAGGGCAGGTACGCGCGAAGAACGTGGGCAACGTGCTGATGAAGAACATGACCGACTGGGCGCTCGGCGTGCTCGTCTACTTCCTCGTCGGCGCGGGGGTCGCGACAATCGTCGGCGGCCTCACGTCGTCCGGCGGCTTCGACGTCGCCGCCGCGTTCTCGTACATCGGCGACTCCGGCGCGTGGATTGACTGGCTCTTCGGGGCCGTCTTCGCCATGACCGCCGCCACCATCGTCTCCGGCGCGGTCGCAGAGCGCATGGACTTCCGCGCGTACATCGTCTTCGCGGCGACCATCACGGGTATCATCTACCCCGTCGTGCAGGGCCTGACGTGGTCCGGTGGCCTCCTCTCGGGGAGCGGCTACATCGGTGCCGCCCTCGGCGTCGGCTACCTTGACTTCGCCGGTGCGACCGTCGTCCACATGTGCGGCGGCGTCGCCGGTCTCGTCGGCGCGAAGATGGTCGGCCCGCGTAAGGGCCGCTTCGACGCGAACGGCAACAGCCAGCCCATCCCGGGCCACTCGATGTTGCTCGCCGTCCTCGGCACGCTCATCCTCGCGTTCGGCTGGTACGGCTTCAACGTCGGCACGCAGGCGACCGTCCTCGCGACCACCGAAAGCGGCGGTCTGGAGTTCATGGGTGCCGCGCTCGGTCGCGTCGCCCTCGTGACGACCCTCGGCATGGGCGCCGGCGCGGTCGCCGCGATGATCGTCTCGACGAGCTACCAGGGCAAGCCCGACCCCCTCTGGATGGCGAACGGCCTGCTCGCCGGCCTCGTCGCAGTCACCGGCGCGGTCCCCCACGTCACGTGGTGGGGCGGCCTCATCCTCGGCGCGCTCGGCGGCGCAATCGTCCTGCCGGCGTACCGCTGGACCGTCGACTCGCTCAAGATCGACGACGTGTGTGGCGTCTTCGCCGTCCACGGCGTCGCGGGCGCGGTCGGCACGGCGCTCATCCCGGTCTTCGCGGTTAGCGGCTTCTCCGGCACCCAGCTCGTGATGCAGGTCGTCGGCGTGGTCGTCATCGCCGCGTGGACCATCATCGCCTCGGCCATCGTCTTCGCCATCGCGGACGCCGTCTTCGGCCTCCGCGTCTCGGAAGAAGAGGAAGAAGAGGGCCTCGACGCCGGCGAACACGGCGTCTCGGTCTACCCCGAATTCGTCGGCGACGCCGGTCCCGACGGCGCGCTCGGCTCGCCCACGGCGACCGACGGCGGGAGCGACGTGCGCACCGACGGTGGCGTCGTGAAAGACGAGACCGTCGAAGCCAACGGAGGTGACAGCCAATGAGCGACGAGGCCGACGAACAGGGCATCAAGATGGTGATGGCCATCATCCGCCCCGACAAGCTCTCGGACGTGAAGACCTCGCTCGCCGAGGCGGGCGCGCCGTCGCTCACCGTCACTAACGTCTCCGGCCGCGGCTCCCAGCCCGCCAAGAAGGGCCAGTGGCGCGGCGAGGAGTACACAGTCGACCTCCACCAGAAGGTCAAAGTCGAGTGCGTCGTCGCCGACATCCCCGCCGACGACGTGGTCGAGGCCATCGCCGACGCCGCCCACACGGGCGAGAAAGGCGACGGGAAGATATTCGTCCTCCCCGTCGAGAGCGCGGTCCAAGTCCGCACCGGCAAGGAGGGCAAGCCGGCGGTCTGAGCGCGCACCCTCGGCCGAAACCGACTCGAAGTCTCCTTTCGCCGCTCTCGCCGCGGTCCGCGCGAGTGCGCACTCGACCGGGGTTCGACGAACGCCCCGCGTCGTTTTAATTACTTTTCCGACACTACGTTCGTAGGATTGCGTGGCAACATTTGTCCACAGAGTGCCAACCTTACGTCCTTATACAAGACATACTCCATCTTATATCGGACATACGTCTCTCAGAGGGCCTTTTTGTAGACGTTTGTCAACGCGAACCGTTATATGAACGTCTGTAGATAGCATCTCCCATGGTTCGCGAGACATTCGGTCGCGAATCGAGCACCAATATGAACGACTGTCCAACTCCCCAGCTCGAACCGCTCGCCGGAGGCATCGTATGTTGACACCCCTGCAGACCGACCTCGCCTCGGTCGTCGAGGGCGTAAACCTCGTGTGGGTCCTCACGGTCACGTTCCTCATCTTCTTCATGCACGCCGGCTTCGCCATGCTCGAAGCCGGGCAGGTCCGCGCGAAGAACGTCGCCAACCAACTGACCAAGAACCTGCTGACGTGGAGTATCGGCGTCATCGTGTTCTTCCTGCTCGGCGCGGCCGTGTCGTCCATCGTCGCCGCCTTCACCGGCGGCCCCGCGACGACGATTTCCGGGGCGTTCATGAGCCTCTACGCGCCCGAGGCGTCGGCGACGACGGCGTGGGTCGACTGGCTGTTCGGAGCCGTCTTCGCCATGACCGCCGCCACCATCGTCTCGGGTGCCGTGGCGGGCCGCGCCCGACTCCGCGCGTACCTCACGTACACCATCCTCATCGCGGGCGTCATCTACCCCGTCGTCGTCGGCTTCACGTGGGGCGGCGGCTTCCTCTCCGCCCTCGGCTTCCACGACTTCGCCGGCGGCATGATCGTCCACGGCATGGGCGGCATCGCCGGCCTCACCGCGGCGTGGATTATCGGCCCGCGCATGGACCGCTTCAAGCCCGACGGCACCGCGAACGTCATCCCCGGCCACTCCATCACGTTCGCTGTCCTCGGCACGCTCATCCTCGCGTTCGGCTGGTACGGCTTCAACGTCGGCACCGCCGCCGCGCCGCTGGCGTACGCCGACGGCGGGGTCTCGCTCGGCTCCTTCGCCTACGTCGGCCGCGTCGCCCTCGTGACGACCCTCGGCATGGCCGCCGGCGCAATCGGCGCGGGCGGCGTCGCCATGTACAAGACCGGCAAGGTCGACACGCTCTACGTCGCCAACGGCGTCCTCGCCGGCCTCGTCGGCATTACCGCCATCGCGAACGACATCGTCTGGCCGGGCGCGCTGGTCGTCGGCCTCCTCGCCGGCGCACAGCTCCCGGTCGTCTTCGAGTTCGTCGAAAAGCGCCTCCAAATCGACGACGTGTGTGCGGTCTTCCCCGTCCACGGCTCCGCGGGCGTCCTCGGGACGCTCCTCTACCCGGTGTTCGCCGTCCCGCTGTGGCACGACGGCGCGTCGTTCGTCTCGCTGGCCGTCCCGCAGGTCATCGGCGTGGCCGTCATCGCCATCTGGACGTTCGTCGCCACCGCGGCCGTCTTCGGCGGCTTCCGCGCCGTCGGACAGGTCCGCGTCTCCTCCGACCACGAGCGCGAGGGCCTCGACACCGCCGAACACGGCGTCGACACCTACCCCGAGTTCGGTTCGCCCGACGCCGACACCGGCATCCGCACCGACGGCTCCGGCGTCCCGAGCGGGGATGGATTCATGACGACGGGCCGGGAGGACTAACCCATGAGTGATTCCGACCTGCCGAACGACGGCGACATCAAACTCGTGATGGCCGTCATCCGCCCCGACAAGCTCTCCGACGTGAAGACCGCGCTCGCCGAAATCGGCGCGCCGTCGCTCACCGTTACCAACGTCTCCGGCCGCGGCTCTCAGCCCGCGAAAAAGAGCCAGTGGCGCGGCGAGGAGTACACCGTCGACCTCCACCAGAAGGTCAAAATCGAGTGCGTCGTCGCCGACATCCCCGCCGACGACGTGGTCGAGGCCATCGCCGACGCCGCCCACACGGGCGAGAAAGGCGACGGGAAGGTGTTCACCCTCCCCGTCGAGAGCGCGGTTCAGGTCCGCACCGGCAAGACCGGACGCGACGCCGTCTGAATCTCGCGGCCGTTCTCTCGTCGTCGGTCGCGGTCGTCCCGGTCTCTCGTCGTCGGTCGCGGTCGTCCCGGTCTCTCGTCGTCGGTCGCGGTCGTCCTCCCTCGGTCGAAGATACCCGCGGCCCCTCGCGGGCCGAGCGCCGACCCCACGCGAAACCGTTTTTCCGCTCCGCACCGAGCGTCGTGACGATGAGCGGTGGCTCCACGTGGTGACTGTCGCGGTCCTCGGCGGACTCGCCGTCGCGCTGTTCGGGATGGCCGCCGTCGGCCTGCTCGCCGACCGGTACCTCGCCGAACCCGACGGCCTCCGCGCCGACCTCCTCGTCAGCGACGCGAACAAGTGGGCCGTCTTCGCCCTCCTGTGCGGTTACGTCCTCGTCGTCGAGGGGCGGCCGCTGTCGTCGATGACCGGCCGCTCGCTTGCCCCCCTCGCGTTCGTGGCGGTGGTCGGCGGCGGCGTCTTCGTCCTCTTCGTCGCGAACGCGGTGACGACGCCCGTCTTCGACC
This sequence comes from Haloferax sulfurifontis, assembly GCF_014635105.1. NCBI lineage: Archaea > Methanobacteriati > Methanobacteriota > Halobacteria > Halobacteriales > Haloferacaceae > Haloferax > Haloferax sulfurifontis. Next base: position 206,902 of record NZ_BMCI01000002.1, on the reverse strand, counting down.
GACTCGGCGTGGGCGGTCTCGACGAGGGGATGACCGGACTGGCCTCGCTGTCGGTCAGACACCGGCTGTTCGTGGCCGGGACCGCCGGGATTACGGAGGAGGTGCTGTTCCACGGCTACGCTATCGAGCGCCTGCTCGAACTCACCGGTAGCCCGCTTCTCGCGGGCGGCGTCTCGTTCGCCGCGTTCACCGCGAGCCACGCCGTCGGCTGGGAGCGCGGCGCGGTCGCCAGAATCGCCGTCCCCGCGCTCCTGACGACGGTCATGTATCTCCTCGTGCGCGACGTGGTGGCGCTCGTCTGCATCCACGCGCTCAACGACGCGGTCGGTCTGCTGTTGGCCGGGTCGGTCGAGGACGCCGGCGACGCCGAGGGCGCTGACGCCGCCGCCGACGGGACGGCCCGATAGGTCGCCGCCGGAGCGAGCCGAGAGGTCGCCACGGTCCCGAGTTCCAGTCGAGCGGGCGTCTCCCCGTCCGGTGGTTCGCCGGTGGCAGGTGCGGCCGGCCCAGTAAGGTCTTTCCCGCGAGCGGCCGAACCGCCGCGCATGAACCACGACGAGTCAAGGGCGCTGTACGACCGCGCGCTGTCCGTGCTCGCGGGCGGCGTGAACTCCTCGGTCCGGGCGACGCAACCGTACCCGTTCTTCGTCGAGCGCGGCGACGGCGCGCACGTCATCGACGCCGACGGGAACCGCTACGTCGACTACGTGATGGGCTACGGGCCGCTCCTCTACGGCCACGACGCGCCAGAGCCCGTCCAGTCGGCTGTCCAGAAGCACGCCGCCGCCGGGCCGATGTACGGCGCGCCGACCGAAATCGAGGTCGAACACGCCGAGTTCGTCGCGCGGCACGTCCCCTCCGTCGAGATGCTCCGGTTCGTCAACTCCGGCACGGAGGCGACCGTCTCGGCGGTCCGCCTCGCCCGCGGCGTCACCGGCCGCGACAAAATCGTCGTCATGCAGGGCGGCTACCACGGCGCACAGGAGTCCACGCTCGTCGAGGGCGGCCCCGGCGGCGCGAAGCCCTCGACGCCCGGCATCCCCTCGTCGTTCGCCGACCACACCATCCCCGTCCCCTTCAACGACGAGGAGACGGTCCGCGAGGTGTTCGAGGAACACGGCGAGGACATCGCCGCGGTGCTGACCGAGCCGATTCTGGCGAACACGGGCATCGTTCACCCCGTCGACGGCTACCTCGAAGCCCTCCGCGACGTGACCGAGGACCACGGCGCGCTCCTCATCTTCGACGAGGTCATCACCGGCTTCCGCGTCGGCGGCCTCCAGTGCGCGCAGGGCAAGTTCGGCGTCACGCCCGACCTCACGACGTTCGGGAAGATTATCGGCGGCGGCTTCCCCGTCGGCGCGGTCGGCGGGAAGGCCGAACTCGTCGAGCAGTTCACCCCCGGCGGCGACGTGTTCCAGTCGGGCACCTTCTCGGGCCACCCGGTGACGATGGCCGCGGGCCACGAGTACCTGAAGTACGCCGCCGAAAACGACGTGTACGGGCACGTCAACCGCCTCGGCGAGAAGCTTCGGGCGGGCATCACCGACATCCTCGAAGACCAGGCCCCCGAGTACACCGTCGTCGGCACGGACTCGATGTTCAAGACGGTGTTCACGCGCCACGGCGCGGCCGAGCGCGCCGACGCCTGCGCCGACGGCTGTGCGCAGGTCGAGTCGTGTCCCAATTACGACGCCTGTCCGAAGACCGGCGCGGACGTGTCGAACGCCGAGACCGACCGCTGGGAGCGCGTCTTCTGGCAGGAGATGAAAGACCACGGCGTGTTCCTCACGGCGAACCAGTTCGAGTCGCAGTTCGTCTCCTACGCCCACACCGACGAGGACATCGAGGAGACGCTGGAAGCGTACAAAGCGGCGCTATAACCCGAATCGACGATTCACCGGCCGCGCGCTTTTTTCACGATTCCGGTCCGGTCGCCCGAGAGAGTCCGAGGTACGCCGGGAGTCCGATGACGACGGTCAGTCCGGCGGTGAGGAAAAGCGGGGCGACGCCGGTCGGGTCCGGCGCGAAGATGAATCCGAGCGGGAGCGCGACGACGAACGCGACGCCGAAGACGAGCGCGGGGTGGAGGGACCTGTTCACGTTCGAGTCGTCGCCGCGGAGACCGAAAACCGTTCGGCACGCCGAGCGACGGGGCGAGCCGGCCCGCGCGACCGGCGTTCGCTCGCGCAAATGCAAGCCGATGCGACCCCGACGCGACCCCGACGTGACCCCGACGCGGACCCGGCTCACTCGACCCGGAGTCGCGCCTCGGCCGCCCGCCACAGCGGCGGGTAGGTCAGGGCGACGCCGACGCCGAGACAGACCGCCCACGAGACGAGGACGCCGACCGGGTTCCCCCGGAGTTCGAGGAGAATCAACAGCGGAATCCAGAGCGCGGTCACGACGAGGCCGACGCCCCAGACGCGGGCGACGAGGCGGAGGCGAAGCGGGCGCGCGAGGAGGAGAACGAGACCGACGAGTGCCGCCGCGGCGAGGCCGGCGAACCACGGTGGTTCGACGCCGACCGACGAGAGGAACACGTCGAGGGGCGCGACGACCGAGGTCAGGCCGAACAGGAGGAGCGCGACGACGACGAGGTCGCCGACCTGCCGGACGGCCGAATCGAAGGCGGGCATCGTCCGGGTCGTCGCGCGGGGACCGTATCGGTCTTCCGTTCGGGTTCGACCCGGCGCGCGGGAGCGAACTGGTGGGCTTTTCAACGCGGGGGCCGGACTGACCCGTATGACTACAACACTTCGCTTGGCGACGCGAGGGTCGGCGCTCGCTCGCGCACAGGCCGCGAGCGTGCAGGGGGCGCTCGCGAGCCGCCGACTCGACGTCGAACTCGTCGAAGTCGAGACCACGGGCGACCGGATTCAGGACGAGCTCATCCACCGACTGGGCAAGACCGGCGCGTTCGTCCGCGCGCTCGACGAGCGCGTCCTCGACGGCGAGGTCGACGCCGCGGTCCACTCGATGAAGGACATGCCGACCGAGAAGCCCGCCGACCTCGTCGTCGCGGGCGTTCCCGAGCGCGCGCCGGCCGGCGACGTGCTCGTGACGGCCGAGGGCCACGACATCGACGACCTCCCGGAGGGGGCCGTCGTCGGCACGTCGTCGCTCCGCCGACAGGCCCAACTGCTGAACTACCGCGAGGACCTCGAAGTCGAACCGCTCCGCGGCAACGTCGACACCCGCATCGAGAAACTCCTGGCGACGCACCTCCAGCGCGAACACGAGGCCCGCGTCGAAAACGACAAAGAGCGGCAGGAAAAGAAGGGAAAGACCGACCACGACGAGGCGTTCGACGAGACCGCCGACGAGTGGTTCGAGGGCCTCACCGAGCTCGAACGGCAGGCGCTCGGCCGGAAGGTCGAAACCGAGTACGACGCCATCGTCCTCGCCGAGGCGGGGCTCAAGCGAAGCGGGCTCACCGAGAAAGTGAACTACGAGCGCCTGCCGCGGACGACGTTCGTCCCCGCGCCCGGACAGGGAGCCATCGCCGTGACCGCCGCGGACGCCGAGGTCATCGACCTCATCCGCGACAAACTCGACCACCCGCGGACCCGCGTCGAGACGACCGTCGAGCGGACCATCCTCGCCGAACTCGGCGGCGGCTGTATCGCCCCGGTCGGCGTCCACGCCCTCCTGCAGGGCGAACACGTCCACGTCGACGTGCAGGTGCTTTCGACCGACGGCTCGGAGTCCATCAAGACCTCGCGGGACCTCCCCGTCGGCAACCACGCCCACGCCGCCCGCGAGTTCGCGGCGGCGCTCCGCGACCGCGGTGCGGGTCAGTTAGTCGAGGCCGCCCGCAAGGAGGCCGAGGAGTGAGATGACGGCCGACGACGCGGCCGACGGAAACGGCGTCGGCACGGTCCACCTCGTCGGGAGCGGCCCGGGCGACCCGGAACTGCTGACGATGAAGGCCGCCCGCCTCATCGACGAGGCGGACGTGGTGCTCCACGACAAGCTCCCCGGCCCGGAGATTCTCGGGATGATTCCGGCCGAGAAGCGCGAGGACGTGGGCAAGCGCGCCGGCGGCGAGTGGACCCCACAGGAGTACACGAACAACCGACTGGTCGAACTCGCCCGCGAGGGCAACGACGTGGTGCGCCTGAAGGGCGGCGACCCGTTCGTCTTCGGCCGCGGCGGCGAGGAGATGGAGCACCTCGCCGACAACGGGATTCCCTTCGAGGTCGTGCCGGGTATCACCTCGGCGGTCGCCGGCCCCGGTTCGGCGGGCATCCCCGTCACCCACCGCGACCACGTCTCGTCGGTGTCGTTCGTCACCGGCCACGAGGACCCGACGAAAGACGAGTCCGCGGTGGACTGGGACGCGCTCGCCGCGACCGGCGGGACGCTCGTCGTCCTCATGGGCGTCGGCAAGCTTCCGCTGTACACCGCCGAACTCCGCGAGGCGGGCGTGGACGGCGACACGCCCGTCGCCCTCATCGAGCGGGCGACGTGGCCCGACATGCGCGTCGCCACCGGCACGCTCGACACCATCGTCGACGTGCGCGACGAGGCCGACATCGAGCCGCCCGCAATCACCGTCATCGGTGAGGTCGCCGCAACCCGCGACCGCGTGAAGCAGTTCCTACAGGGCGGCGGCGCGGACGCCGTCGCCGAGGCCGACGCGACCGCCGGAGGTTCGGGAGGCGACGAATGAGCCAGCAGGTCCGCGCGGCCGTCTTCCGCCCCGACGACGACCGCATCGAGCGCGCCGTCGAACTCCTCGACTCGCTCGGCGCGACCCCGGTCCCCGACCCGATGCTCGCAATCGAGCCGACCGGCGCGACGCCCGAACCCGGCGCGTTCGTCGTCCTGACGAGCAAGACCGGCGTCGAACTCCTCGACGAGGCCGGCTGGGAACCGGGCGACGCGGTGCTGTGCTGTATCGGCCCCGCGACCGCCGACGCCGCCCGCGAGGCCGGCTGGACGGTCGATCGCGTCCCCGACGAGTACACCTCGGCGGGACTGGTCGACCACCTCGCGTCCGACGTCGACGGCGCGACGGTCGAAGTCGCCCGGAGCGACCACGGCAGTGCCGTCCTCACAGATGGCCTACGCGACGCGGGCGCGGACGTTCACGAGACCGTGCTGTACCGACTCGTCCGCCCCGAGGGAGCCGGGAAGTCGGCCGAGCTGGCCGCCGCCGGCGACCTCGAAGCCGCCCTCTTCACCTCGTCGCTCACGGTCGAGCACTTCCTCGACGCCGCCGCGGAGCGGGGCGTCCGCGAGGAGGCAATCGCCGGCCTGAACGACGCGGTCGTCGGCGCAATCGGGCCGCCGACCCGCGACACCGCGGAATCCCACGGCATCGACGTGACCGTCGTCCCCGACGAGGCGACGTTCGAAGCGCTCGCGGTCGCCGCGGTCGAGACCGCCGCGCCGACGTATCACGAGTGACGTGACGGGAAGCGAGGCGGAAGACGGGACGAGAGACGGCTCGTGGCGCGCGGTCAGTTCGGTCGCCGGCTGGCAGACCGCCGCGAGCCTCTGTTACTACGCCATCTTCGCGGCGACCGGCTTCGTCCGCGACGCGTTTTCGGTCTCCGAGTCGCTGGTCGGGCTGTTCCTGACCGCCGGTCTGCTCGGCTACACGGTGTTTCTGTTCCCGAGCGGCGCGGCCGTCGACGGCTACGGCGAAAAGCCCGTGATGGTCGTCGGCCTGCTGGCGCTGTCGGTCGCGCTCGTCGGCGTCACGTTCGCGCCGCCGTCGTACGCGCTGTTGCTCGTGACGGTGGCGCTCCTCGGGGCGGCCTACTCGACCGCGATGCCGGCGTCGAACCGCGGCATCGTCGCGGCCGCGCCCGCCGGGAGCAAAAACCTCGCCATGGGGCTGAAGCAGGTCGGCGTCACCGTCGGGAGCGGGGCGTCGTCGCTCGTCGTCACCGGCGTCGCCGTCGTCGCGGCGTGGCAGGTCGGCTTCTGGGCCATCGCCGTCTTCGCCGCCGGCTACGCGCTCCTCTTCGCGACGCGCTACCGCGGGAACCCGGGGACCGGCCGGCTCGAACGCCCCCGGCTCGCCGGCCTCGGCGGCAACCGCGCCTACGTCGCGCTCGTCGCCGCCGCGCTGTTCATCGGCGCGTCCATCTTCTCGATGCTCGGCTACACCGTCCTCTACGTGCAGGACGTGGTCGGGACCGGCCCCGCCCTCGCCGGCGGCGTCCTCGCGGCGACGCAGGTGACCGGAAGCGTCGGCCGCATCGGCGCGGGGAGCCTCGCCGACCGCCTCGGCGGCCCCCGCGGCGCGGCCACCGTCGCGCTCGTCCAACTGGCAGGGTCGGTCGCGCTCTTTTCCCTCCTCGTCGGAGCCGGCGGCTCGTTCGCGCTCACCATCGCCGTCTTCGTCGCGCTCGGGCTCACCATCCACGGCTCGACCGGCGTCTTCTACTCCTGTCTGAGCGGCGTCGTCGACGACGGCGACATCGGCGCGGCGACCGCCGGCGGCCAGACCGCGCTCAACGTCGGCGGCCTCGTCGCCCCACCGCTTTTCGGCTTCGTCGTGGAGTCGACGGGCTACGGGGCCGGCTGGGCGCTCGTCGCCGGCTCGACGGTGCTCGCGACCGTTCTCCTGTTCGTCGTCAGGCGGCGAATCTGACCGGCGGTCGCGCTCGGTCAGGTCCGCGGCCGCGGGCGAGCCTTCTTATACCGAACCGCGGCAACGACGACACATGTCCGCCGTCGAACTGGAGTGGAAACGAAGGGGTTCCGTGCCCGAACTGCCAGCGTTTATGCCGGAGAGGGCGTGAGTACCACACCAATGGACGGACCCGTCCCCGAACTCACAGAGCACGCGGCGGCCTGCGCGGCCCGCCTCCGCGACGCCGACCGGGTGCTCCTCGCCTCGCACATCGACGCCGACGGGTTGACGAGCGCCGGCATCGCCTCGACCGCGCTCGAACGCGCCGAAATCCCCTTCGAGACGGTGTTCTGCCGCCAACTCGACGCGGCCGCCGTGGCCGACATCGCGGCGACCGACTACGACACCGTGCTGTTCACGGACTTCGGGAGCGGCCAACTCGACATCATCGCCGACCACGAGGCGGCGGGCGACTTCCACCCCGTCATCGCCGACCACCACCAGCCCGCCGAGGGCGTCGAGACCGACCACCACCTCAACCCGCTTCGGTTCGGCCTCAACGGCGCGAGCGAACTCTCCGGCGCGGGCGCGAGCTACGTCCTCGCGCGGGCGCTCGAACCCGAGGGGAGAGATAACCGCGACCTCGCCGCCCTCGCCGTCGTCGGCGCGGTCGGCGACATGCAGGACACGAACGGCGAACTCCGCGGGGCCAACGCGGGCATCGTCGACGAGGGCGTCGAAGCCGGCGTCGTCGAGGAGGGAACCGACCTCCGCATCTACGGCCGCCAGACCCGCGCGCTCCCGAAGCTCCTCCAGTACGCGACCGACGTTCGCATCCCCGGCATCTCGAACAACGAGGCCGGGGCCATCGAATTCCTCACCGAACTCGACGTGCCCTGCCGCGACGACGACGGCGAGTGGAAGCGGTGGGTCGACCTCACCGGCGACGAGCGCCAGACGCTCGCCAGCGCCCTGATGCGCCGCGCCATCGCCAGCGGCGTGCCCGCCTCCCGCATCGACGACCTCGTGGGGACGACCTACGTGCTCTCTCGGGAGCGAGAGGGGACCGAACTCCGCGACGTGAGCGAGTTCTCGACGCTCCTGAACGCGACCGCCCGCTACGACCGCGCCGACGTGGGGCTGGCGGTCTGTCTCGGCGAGCGCGACGCGGCGCTCGACCGGGCGCGCCGGCTCCTGCGGAACCACCGCAAGAACCTCTCGAACGGCCTTCAGTGGGTGAAAGAACACGGCGTCCGCGTCGAGGACAACCTCCAGTGGTTCGACGCAGGCGACGAGATACGCGAGACCATCGTCGGCATCGTCGCCGGGATGGCCGTCGGCACCGACGCGACCCGAAGCGGGATTCCGGTCCTCGCGTTCGCCGACACGGAAGGGGGCGAGGTGAAAGTCTCCTCGCGCGGGTCGTACGTGATGGTCCGAGACGGGTTGGACCTCTCGGCGGTCATGCGCGAGGCGTCGCGGGCGGTCGGCGGCGACGGCGGCGGCCACGACGTCGCCGCGGGCGCGACGATTCCGAAGGGCGAGGTCGAGGCGTTCATCGCCGAGGCGGACCGCATCGTCGGCGAGCAGTTAGCGAAGAACCCGGATTAGTCGTCGACCGGGTTCGACCCGAACCGCGCGGGAACCCAGTTTTGGCTGTCGATTGGCGGGCGCTCGTACCCGGAGTCGTCCTGTCGGGACGGCAGTTCGATCGGGTCCGGCGTGAGGTCCTCGTAGTCGATTTGGTCCAGCAGGTGCGAGATGCAGTTGAGTCGCGCGTGGCGCTTCACGTCGGCGTTGACGACGTGCCACGGGGCCTCGTCGATGTCGGTGTGTTCGAACATCGCGTCTTTGGCCTCTGAGTAGTCGGCCCACCGCGAGCGCGCTTCGAGGTCCATCGGGCTGAGCTTCCAGCGGCGCTTCGGGTCCTCGTTTCGCTTCTGGAAGCGCCGTTCCTGCTCCTCGTCGCTGATGGAGAACCAGTACTTGACGAGGACGATGCCCGAGCGGACGAGCATCCGCTCGAACTCGGGGCAGGTCCGTAAGAACTCCTCGTACTCCTCGTCGGTGCAGAATCCCATCACCCGCTCGACGCCCGCGCGGTTGTACCAACTCCGGTCGAAAAGCACCATCTCGCCCTCGGTCGGAAGCTGTTCGACGTACCGCTGGAAGTACCACTGCCCCCGTTCGCGCTCCGTGGGCTTGCCGAGCGCGACGACCCGCGCCACCCGCGGGTTGAGCCGGCGGGTGATGCGCTTGATGACGCCGCCTTTCCCCGCGGCGTCGCGCCCCTCGAAGACGACACAAACCCGCAGGTCGTGTTCCTTTATCCAGTACTGGAGTTTCACCAGTTCCTCTTGGAGGCGGTTCAACTCGCGTTTGTACTGTTTCTTCTTCAGGACGCCCTCGTCGTTGTAGCGAGGGTTGTCAGTGGACATAGGCGAACTGAGTGCGCTGTGAACAAATAACAGACGGGGGACAGGGACGAGAGCGGGGGCGGCGCGGCGACTCAGAGGCCCGAACAGACCTGCTCGCCGCTCACGATTTCCGGGACGACGACCTCGTCGGCTCCGGCGCGACGCGCGAGCGCCTCGTCCATCTGGTCGCCGGCGCGGACGACGAGTTTGGCGTCGGGGGACAGCCGACTCGCCGCGATGGCGATTTGGATGTTCACCTTGGAGTCGTCTATCGCGCCGACGACCGTCGCGGCGCGCTCGACGCCCGCGTCGGCGAGTCGGTCCTCGCGTCGGGCGTCGCCTTCGACCGCGAGCAGGTCCGCGTCGAGCGCGCGCTGGTACCCCGTCTCCTTGCTCTCGACGACGACCACGTCGCGGCCCATCTCGCGGAGCCGCGCCGCGACCGTCTTGCCGAAGGTCCCGTAGCCGCAGACGACTACGTGCGATTCGAGTTCCGCAATCTCTCGGTGGAGTTTCATCTGGTCGAGTTCCTCGCGTATCTGCCCGCCGAAGGCCGCGGAGACGAACGTCTCGCCGGCCCACAGCCCGGTTCCGATGAGGCCGGTGAGAATCACGATGGCGTACGCCTTGACGAGCGTCGCCGGCCCCTCGTGGGTCTGGTAGTGGAGTTCGATGCTGGTCGGGTCGAGTAGCCAGAACGCCGCGTCGACGAGGCTCGCGCCGCCGAGGATGCTGAACCCGCCGACGCCGGCGACGACGAACGCCGCGACGGCGACGAGCGGTCTGACCATCCGTCGGAGCAACGGCCTGTGTGCCAGCGCGTCGATGAGGATGCGGCGGTCGTTCACGGGGGTGCGGACACCTCGGGAGAGCGCGACCGGTCGGGTTCGTGCGGCCCGCAATCGCGGGAAACCGGGGTGTTTGACGGCAAAGGAATACGGATATTTCCAGTACTATATGAATTTGACTCGTGTTCGAGTGCATATTCGATCATGTAGTCAGTATTCGAAAACCCACCAAGCATAAAATCGTTCACCCTTAAACAACCCAATATTCTGGCTATGACTCCCCGATTCGGGGTCGGGTACAATTCGATATAGCGGAATGTGATTTATCATGGCCGGTAATGGGAGAGGGCCCGACCGAGTGTCGACTGCGCTCGCGTTCCGTCTGCGGCTCGAAATCCGCGAAATCCTCATATCGGATGGTTGTGTATGTCATGGCACCGGCACGCATGCCGGAGTGGGGTGAACGATGGCGACTGCCAACTCGAACGAGGCCGAATACGACTACCCGGTCGGCTACGAACCGGAGGTACAAACAGAGACGGTCGAACTGGACCGTCGAACCGTCGAGCGACTCGACGCGCTGCGCGAGGACGACGAGTCGTACGACGAACTGATAACCGAGCTCGCGTCCATCTTCGCGGCGAGCGAACTCTCCGCCGCGCGCGTGGACAGCCCGCTCATCGAGTGACGCCCCGCGTCGCTCGATTTTCCGTATTTGAGGCGCCCTGAGAGTTGAATCGCCGTTCGGGGGCGATCAGTCGATAAATGCTACGTTGCTATACAGAATATCCAATCCCGACGAACCAACCGTCCGATTTTTTGCCGGGAGCGCGAAAGCTCCGGGTATGACCGACTTCGACCCCGAGAAGTTCGAGGACAAGTACGCCAACTACTTCCCCGAACTCCAGCGCGCGTACAAGAACGCCTTCGAGACGATGAACGACGAGTTCGACTCGTCGCTCATCCACGGGGTCGACCAGCAGATTCTCAACGAGTCGGAGCCGTTCTACGAGGACGGCGACTTCTCCGTACGGCTCCCCGAGAACCCCGCCGAGCGACTGACGGCGGTCGAAATCGACGACGACGAGCTGGAAGCCGTCCTCGACCGCTACGTCGACGAGATAGAAGGCGAGCTCCGGCGGGTCTTCGGCGTCGAGGCGTAACCCCGAACCAAAGGCCTAAGCACGTTCACCTCGAAGCCGCGTGCATGAGCACGGAGACGCAGGACGGCGAGGACGACCTCAAAGAGCGTGTCGTGAACTTCCTCCGTCGGAACTTCCCGCAGATCCAGATGCACGGCGGTAGCGCGGCCATCCGCGACCTCGACCGCGAGACCGGTGAGGTCACCGTTCTCCTCGGCGGCGCTTGCTCTGGGTGCGGTATCTCCCCGATGACCATCCAGGCTATCAAGACCCGCATGGTCAAGGAGATTCCCGAGATCAACGAAGTCCACGCCGACACCGGCATGGGCGGCGACGGCGGCATGGGCGGCGACAGCCGCGGCGGCAGTCCGTCGTTCCCCGGCGACACCAGCGACGACACGACTGATATCGAGGACGACCAGGGCCCGCAGGCTCCGTTCTAACTCGACGGTTCGGACGTTTTCGTCCGGCGGCGGCCGAGAACAGGAGTTTTATCGGCGACTACTCCCCACCCTCGGGTATGACTGCCGAGTCGCCCGAGAACGTCCTCTTCGTCGTCATGGACACGGTCCGAAAGGACCACCTCACGCCGTACGGCCACGACCGCCCGACGACGCCGGGCCTCGACCGCTTCGCCGACGAGGCGACCGTCTTCGAGCAGGCCGTCGCGCCCGCGCCGTGGACTCTGCCGGTCCACGCCTCGCTTTTCACCGGCATGTACCCCAGCCAGCACGGGGCCGACCAGGAGAACCCCTACCTCGAAGGCGCGACGACCCTCGCCGAGACGCTCTCGGCGGCCGGCTACGACACCGCCTGTTACTCCTCGAACGCGTGGATAACGCCGTACACGCACCTGACCGACGGCTTCGCCGAGCAGGACAACTTCTTCGAGGTCATGCCCGGCGAGTTCCTGTCGGGGCCGCTGGCGAAGGCGTGGAAGACGATGAACGACAGCGACGCGCTCCGGACGCTCGCCGACAAGCTCGTCAGCCTCGGCAACACCGCCCACGAGTACCTCGCCGGCGGCGAGGGCGCGGACTCGAAGACGCCCGCCGTCATCGACCAGACCATCGACTTCGTCGACGGCTCCGAAGAGTTCTTCGCGTTCGTCAACCTCATGGACGCGCACCTGCCGTACCACCCGCCCGAGGAGTACAAAGAGCGCTTCGCGCCCGGCGTCGATTCGACCGAGGTCTGCCAGAACTCAAAGGAGTACAACGCCGGTGCCCACGAGATTGGCGACGACGAGTGGGAGGACATCCGCGGCCTCTACGACGCCGAAATCGCCCACATCGACGACCAGCTCACCCGGCTTTTCGACCACCTGAAAGAGACCGACCGCTGGGACGACACGATGGTCGTCGTCTGCGCCGACCACGGCGAACTCCACGGCGAACACGGCCTCTACGGCCACGAGTTCTGCCTGTACGACCCGCTCATCAACGTCCCGCTCATGGTCAAACACCCCAACCTCGACGCGGACCGCCGCGACGACCAGGTCGAACTGGTCGACCTCTACCACACGGTCCTCGACTCGCTCGGCGTCGAGGGCGGCGACCCCGCGAACCCCGGCGACGACGCGGTCGGCCTCGACCGCACGCGCTCGCTCCTGTCGGCCGACTACCGGGAGTTCGCGCGAGCAGAGAACGACGACCCCGGCCAGCGCCGAGACGGCGAGTACGCCTTCGTCGAGTACTCCCGCCCCGTGGTCGAACTCAAGCAGTTAGAGGAGAAGGCGTCGAGCGCGGGTATCACGCTCCCCGAGGACTCGCGGTTCTACTCCCGGATGCGGGCGGCGCGGCGGACCGACGCCAAGTACGTCCGAATCGACCGCATCCCCGACGAGGCCTACCGCCTCGACGCCGACCCCGAGGAGGCCGAGAACGTCGCCGACGCGGACGACGAGGCAATCGCGGAGACCGAGGCCGCCCTCGCGGAGTTCGAAGACGCCATCGGCGGCGCGTGGACCGACGCGCTCGACACCGACGTCTCGGACGACTCCGTCGACCAGATGGACGACGAGACACAGGACCGACTGCGCGACCTCGGCTACCTCGAATAGCGACCTATCTCAGCGTATCCCTTCTCCCCGCTCCCACGCCCGGAGGAGCGCCGCGAGCGTCCGGTTCGTCGGCACCTCGAAGCCGTGTTCGGCGGCGATATCGACCACCGCGCCGTTGATGGCGTCCACCTCGGTCCGCTTTTCGGCCGCCACGTCCTGTAGCATCGACGAGCGGTTCGCGGCGGTTTTCTCGACCACGCGGTCAAGCGCCTCGCGGGCGACGCGGTTCGGGAGCGACACGCGCTCTAATCGGGCGACGCGGGCCGTCTCGCGGGCGGCTCGGTGTGCGAGTTCGCTGGCGTCGTCGCCCGCGAGCGCGCCGTTTTCGACCCGCGAGAGCGCGGTGACGGCGTTGATGCCGGCGTTGACGGCGAGTTTCTCCCAGCGCCGCCGCGGCATGTCGGTCGCGACGAGTGCGTTGAGCCCCGCGTCGCGGAACGCCTTGCCGACGCGCTCGGCGAGGGGGTCGGGGCCGCCGTCGAGCGCGCCCAAGACGATTCGGCCGACGCCGGTGCATTCGATGCGACCCGGTTCGACGAGCCGCGCTCCGTAGGTCGCCGTGCCCGCGAGGACGGGCGCGTCGAGGCGAGAGGCGAGCGTCTCCTCGGTGAGTCCGTTCTGGAGCGACAGCACCGCGCCCACGTCGCAGTCGGCGAGCGCGTCGGCGGCCGCCGCGGTGTCGAACGACTTGACCGTGACGAGCGCGAGGTCCGCGCCGTGGCCCGTCTCGGTCGTCGTCGCGGCCGGCGAGACGTGCGCCGACTCGGCACCGACGATATCGAGACCGGCCGACGACACCCGCGCGGCGTGCGGGTCGCGCGCGACGAGCGTTACGTCGTGGACCGGCGCGAGGAGGCCGCCGACGAGCGTGCCCAGACTGCCCGCGCCGAAGACGAGGATACGCATGGCTACCCGTTCTCGGCGGACGACAAAAATGGCGAGTTTCGCGGTGTGAGAGACGAACTGTCCGAGAAAACAAACGAATCTTATTTTCCTGATTGGCTCCAGTTTCGTGCTATATTTGCCAGTCGAACGCCCGCGTGTTAAAAATCACACGCCATATGGTGGACACCTACGTAAGAACGTCTCTGTCCATAGCCCGAGTAACATGAACGCATCGAGTAACTGCGTATCGCTCGTCGGCGCGGTGGCGACGCGCCGATTCCCGGCGGCCGGCCCGAGGGGGAGAGCGCCGTGAGCATTCGAGACGAGTTCCAACATCAGCGACTGCGCGCGAAGTGGAAAGTGATGGACGGGCTTATCGCGGCAAAGAACCGCCTGCCCCTCGATACGTCGTCGGTCGCGGACCGGTTCGGATACGTGCTCATCGCGCCGAGCATCCTGTTGGTTAGTTTCCTCGCCGTCGGGATGGTCATGCTCGCGTGGTACAGCGTGCTCACGTACGACACCATCGAGATATTCGTCTACGAACTCACGCTCGATAACTGGATGCGCCTCGTCGAGACGGGGGCGTTCCACACCGTGTTCCTCAGGACCCTGCTGTACTCGGCGCTCGTCACGGTCGGAAGCGTCGGGCTCGCGGTTCCGTACGCGTATCTCGTCGTTCGCACGAGGCGGCCGGTGTTCCGGTACGTCCTCCTGTTCGGCCTGTTCGTGCCGTTCTTCACGGGAGTCATCATCCGAGCGTACGGCTGGCTCATCGTCCTCGGGAAAAACGGCCTGCTGAACTGGGGACTGAACGCGCTCGGAATCGAGACGGTGAGCATCATCGGAACCCCCGCCGCCATCGTCGTGGGGCTCCTGCAGTATCTGATGCCGTTCGCGGTGCTGATGTTGACGCCCGCGATAGCAAGCATCGACAGCGACCTCGAACGCGCGGCGCAGAACTGCGGGGCGAACAACTGGGAGACGTTCAGACACGTCGTGTTACCCCTCTCGCGGCCCGGAATCACCGCGGCGACGATCGTCGTGTTCACGCTGTCGATGGCGAACTACGCCATCCCCAATCTGCTCGGTGGCGGGACGAACAGCTTCGTCGCGAACTTCATCTACAGCAAGGTGTTCGACATGATGAACTACCCGTTCGCGGCGGTGCTGTGTATCATCCTCGTCCTCGTGGCGTCGGTGTTCGTGTTCGCCGTGTTCAAACTGTACGGAACCGGGACCCTCGGCGTGGAGGCGGGCGAACAATGAGCGGACTCCTCCGTCGGTTCGGCACCGACCACCCGTACCTGGCGGCGTTCACGCTCTTCGAGTTCGTCTTCCTGATTCTCCCGTCGGTCATCATCCTCGTCGTCTCGCTGGGTGCGAACCAGATTATCTCGTTCCCGCCGAGCGAACTGAGCCTCAGGTGGTACGCGTCGCTGATTCACGAGCCCGGCTATCTCGAACCGTTCTTCAACAGCGTCATGGTCGCCGTCTTCTGTACTGCCCTCGCGATTCCCATCGGCGTGATGACGGCGCTCGGACTGAACCGATACGACATCAGGTTCGAACACGGCATCCAGATTTACCTCCTGTTGCCGTTTACCGTCCCGCTGGTCGTGTCGGGGTTCATCCTGCTCATCATCTTCGGCCGGTTGGGGTGGATCGCCGAGCTATGGGCCGTCGGGCTGGCGCTGACCATCATCAACATCCCCTTCATGATATGGAGCGTCTCGTCGAGCGTCAACGCGTTCGACTCCACGCTCGAAGACGCCGCACAGAGCCTCGGCGCGGAGGAGATACAGACGTTCAGATACGTGACGCTCCCGGCGCTGATGCCCGGCGTCATCTCGGGGTCGTTCCTGATGTTCATGCTCGCGTTGAACGAGTTCATCGTGAGCCTCATCATCACGACGACGGCGACCGAAACGCTTCCCGTCGCGATTTACGGCGCGATTCGGGGGAACATCAGCCCCCAAATCGCGGCCGTGGCGAGCATCTACGTCATCATCGCCATCGTCGCCATCGTCGTCGCGGACCGCGTCGTCGGCCTCGAGCGGTTCCTCCACAGCTAACGGCGGAACGCTTTTTCCCGGGAGACGCCGACCGCGGGCAGTTACTCGGACAGGTCAGCTATCGCGTCGAGTTTCGCCCGAAGTTCGAAGTTCGTGATTGCCGCCCGCGCACAGCGGTTGGCAACGGCCGCGGCCGCCGGTCTGTCGGCTCCAGCGAACCGCGCGTGAATGAAGCCGGCGTCGAAGAAGTCGCCCGCCCCGCAGGCGTCGACCGACGCGGCCGGTTCCGTCTCGACCCACGTCGCCTCCGACTGCCCGTCGGCGACGAGACAGCCGCGGTCGCCGGCTTTCACGACGCAGGCGTCGGCTCCGTCGGCGACGAGCGTCTCCGCGGCGGCGACGAGGTCGTCACACCCGGAGAGGCGACGCGCTTCCGCGTCGTTCGCGAACAGGGTGTCGACGTGCGGGAGGAGCGCTTCGGCCGTCGAGAGCCAGTCGCCGGGCGACCAGTTCGTGTCGAGAAACACCGGGCGACCGCGGGCGGAGAACTCGCGGGCGATGGCGACGGCGTCGTCGCCCCAGAGGTACGGGGCCTGTGATAGCCCGGCGACGAACAGCGCGTCGAACCCGTCGGGTGTGACGGCGGGAATCGCGCCGTCGGTCATCGCACCCCGGTGGGTGACGAACGAGCGGTCGGACTCGAACAGGAAGCCGGCGGCGACGCTCACCGTCGCGTCCGGCTGTTCGACCACGCGGCTCGTGTCGACGCCGCGGGCGTCGAGAAACGTGCGCCAGTGCGTAGAGAGCACGTCGTCGCCGACGTACGTGACCGCCGCCGGGCGACTCCCCAGCGCCGCGAGGCCGAGCGACGCGTAGCCCGCGGAGCCGCCCGGCCGCAGTTCGAACGACGGCGCGACGAGTTCCTCCCCGCGGTCGGGGTAGCGGTCGAGACCGGCGAAGACGGCGTCGACGATGGCGTCGCCCAAGACGAGCACGTCGGTCATCGTCGGGACACCGCCGGCGGGCGCGAGCGAGTCGGTGAAGGGTCACACATGAATGAGAGTCCTGCCGTCTGTGAACGCCGGGCGGCGACGACGGCCGGTCGCCGCTCAGGGGGCCTCGTCGGGCGCGACGAGTTCGACCGGGTGGGTCACGTCGCGGGCGAGGAGGTCGGTCAGTTGCTCGGTGCACGAGGTGCCGCTGGCGACGACCACGCGGTCGCTCGCGTCGGCGAACTGGTCGGCGAGCTCCGCGCCCACGTCCATCGAAAGCTCGTAGTACTCCGATTTGTAGCCGAAGCTCCCGGCCATTCCGCAACACTCGACGTCCGAGGTGACGACGTCGAATCCGAGGTCGTCGAGCACCGCCTCGGTGTACGTCTCGACGCCGAGCGTCCGCTGTTGGCAGTGACTGTGGTAGGCGACCGGCTCGTCGGGGGCCGCGAGGGCCGCCGGGTCCGCGCCGTTCGACAGCAGGCCGAACACGTACTCCATGACGTCGTAGCTGTGTTCCGAGAGCCGGGCGTGGGTCTCGTCGTCGAGGAGCTTGCCGTACTCCCGGCGCATCATCGCGAGGTCGGACGGTTCGACGACGACGACGTCGAACGACGAGTCGAGATACGGCGCGAGGTCGCTCGCGACGGCCTCAGCCTGTCGGGTCGCCGTGTCGACCATCCCCTGCGAGAGCGGCGCGCGGCCGCTTTCTATCGGGGTGGCGAGTTCCACGTGCGCGCCGAGCGCTTCGAGGGTTCTGACGGCCGCTTTCCCGCGGTCGACGAGGACGTAGTTCGTGTAGGCGTCGGGGTAGAGCACCACCTTGCGGGTCGCGGTCGCGTTCGGTGCGCGGGGTCGCCGGGAGTCGAACCAGTCGACGAGCGTCTCGCGCTGGAACGTCGGGAGTTCCCGGTCGGGCGCGACGCCGAGATACCGGTCCATCAGCGTCCGGACGGGACCGAGGTCCGCCACCCAGTTCGACAGCGGTGCGGTGGCGCTCCCGAGTCGCGCGAGCGTCCCGAAGTTACCGAAGAGGCGCTTTTGCGGCGTGACGGTCCCCTCGGCGTCCGGCGTCAGCCCCTCGACGAGGAATTCGAGGTCGGACGGCGTCGCCTCTCCGTTGAGTCGGTCGCGGACGACCGTGTTTATCCACGGGATGTCGATTTTGACGGGACAGGCGTTCACGCACCGCGAACAGCCGGTACAGAGGTCGTTGAACTCGCCGGCGGCGTCGAGACCCTCGACGCCAGCCTCCCAGCCGGTCGCGATGCCGCCCGTGTACGTCTCGCCGCCGAAGGCGTGGCCCCCGACGTGCTGGAAGTTGCCGCAGGAGTTCGCACACGCACCGCACCGAATGCAGTAGAGCGTCTCGCGCAGGTGGTCGTCCTCGCGCATGGCGAGCCGGCCGTTGTCGATGAGCACGAGATGGAACTCCCGCTCTGCGTCGCCGCTCCCGAGCGGTTCGTCGGGGTTCTCGAAGTCTATCGTCGGGGTCTCGACCGGCGGCGTGAGCATCGAGACGTACTGCGAGATGTCCTGTCCCGTCGCGGCGCGCGAGATGAGGTTGACGAACGGTTCGAGTTCGGCGGCGCTCGGGAGGATTTTCTCGACGCCCGTGACCGCGATGTGGGTGTCGGGCGTCACCGCCGACTTCCGGGCGTTCCCCTCGTTCGTGACGATGGTGATGGTCCCCGAGTCCGCGAGGACGAAGTTCGCGCCCGTCATCCCGATGTCCGCCTCTCGTATCCGGTCGCCGAGGTAGTCCCGCGCGAACTCGGTGAGTTCTTCCGCCGTCTCGAAGGGAACCTCGGGGTCGAACACGTCGTTGAACAGGGCGGCGACCTCCTCGCGGGACTTGTGGAGCGAGGGGCCGACGATGTGGGACGGGCTCTCGTCGGCGACCTGAAGGACGAACTCGCCGAGGTCGGTCTCCCAGACGTCCACGCCGGCGGCTTCGAGCGACTCGTTGAGCTCGATTTCCTCGGTCGTCATCGACTTCGACTTCACGAGCGTCTCCGCCTCGTTCGCCTCGGCCACGTCGCGAATGTAGCGGTTCGCGTCGGCGGCGTCGTCAGCGACGTACACCGACCCGCCGTTGGCCTCGACGCTCTCGCGGAGCGTCTCGATGAGCGACGGGAGGTTCTCGATGGCGGCCTCCTTGATGCTCCGGGCCTCGGTTCGGAGCGTCTCGAACTCGTCGAACCGCTCGATGGCGTCGTATCGGCCCTGATTCAGGTGCGTGACGTTCTCGTAGACGGCGTCGCCCTCGGCGTCGAGGAGTTCGCGGAGTTTTCGCGCCTTCCGTCGGCGCTCGGATTGCGCGCTCATCGGTCTGTGAGAACGACGACTTCGACGTGTTTGGGGCCGTGGACGCCCTCGACGAGCGCACCCATGTCGCCGGTCGAACTCACGCCCGTGGCGAACACCGCGGAGCCGCCGGCGGCGAAGCGCTCGCCGACGGAGGCGGTCGCGGACGCGACGTCGGGGAGGATGTCGCTCTCGCGGACGACGGCGAGGTGCGTCGGCGGATAGAGGCTGACGGGTTCGGTGCCCGCGTCGTCGCTGTCGATGACGAGCGTCCCGTGTTCGGCGATGGCGTGGCCGACGCCCGTCACGCCCGTCTCGGCTTCCCGAAGCAGGCGAGGCGTGGGCGGCGTCTGGACGACGGTGTCGTCGAGCGAGACGCCCTCGAGGTGGAGGGGGACGCCGACCGCGGGCTCCGTCACGAGCGAGTCGATGGTCAAGGCGAACCCCGCCGTGTCGGTCCGCGTCAGCGGAACGTCGATGGCCGCGAGCGAGGACGCGAACTGTTGTGTGTCAGTATCACTCATTGACCACCAGTTCTCGGAGACACACTAAGAGCTACCCGCTCCGTATGGCGGTCGCCGGCCTCGCCGCCACATGGGGGATTCGGGTTTATCCGCACGGCCGTTCAGGTCCCGGGTATGAACATCGACACGGACAGACTCCGACGCGACCTACAGGAGAACGCCGCGTTCGGGGACGTCGACGCCGACGAGGGCGTCGGGCGAACCGTCCTCACCGGGAGCGAGGCGGACCGAGGCGTGCGAGAGCGCTTCGTCGACCGCCTCGAAGCGGCCGGCCTCGACGTGCGGGTCGATGCCGTCGGGAACATCTTCGGTCGCTGGACGCCGCCTTCGTGCGACCCGTCGGCGGCCCCCGTCGCGTTCGGGAGCCACCTCGACTCCGTCCCTCGCGGCGGTATCTTCGACGGCCCGCTCGGGACGTACGGCGCGCTCGAAGGCGTCCGGGCGATGCAGGAAGCGGACGTCGCCCCCGCCCGCCCGGTCGAAGTCGTCTCGTTCACCGAGGAGGAGGGCGGTCGGTTCGGCGTCGGGACGCTCGGGTCGTCGGTGGCGACGGGGAAACTGGGCGTCGACGAGGCGCTCGCGCTCGAAGACGACGACGGCGTCACGCTACGCGACCACCTCGACCGAGTCGGCTTCGCCGGGAGTGACGCGGTCGACCCCGCCGAGTGGGACGCGTGGATGGAACTCCACATCGAGCAGGGCACGCGCCTGACGGGGGCGAACGCCGGCGTCGGCGTCGTCGACTCCATCACGGGCATCACCAACTGCGAGGTGGCGGTGACCGGCGAGGCCGACCACGCCGGGTCGACGCCGATGTACGAGCGGTCCGACGCGCTCGCGGCCGCGTCCGAGTTCGTCCTCGACCTCGAACGCGCGGCGGAGGAGCTGGCGACGACGAGCGAGGCCGCCGTCGGGACGGCCGGAAAGGGAACCATCGAACCGAACGCCCGGAACATCGTCCCGGCCGAGGTCCGACTCCAACTCGACATCCGAGACGTGGAACACGAGACGATGGACCGCCTCGTCGAGCGCTGTCGGACCAGCCTCGCGCGACTCGAACGCAACAGGGGCGTCGAGACGTCGATGTCGCGGTACCGGGACAGCCCGCCGAGTCAGATGGCAGACCGGTGTCTCGCGGCGGCGGACGCCGCGGCGGCGACGAGGTCGGTCGACGCGCTCCGCCTGCACTCGGCGGCGATGCACGACACGGCGAACCTCGCGGCGGTCACGGACGCGGGGCTCCTGTTTGCCCCCTCGCGGGACGGCGTCTCCCACTCCCCGCGGGAGTGGACCGACTGGGACGACTGTGCGACCGCGACCGGCGTCCTCGCCGAGACGGTCCGCTCGCTGGCGTCGGACTGAGCCCGGCGACACCACCATCCGGAGGGTGGCGTTTTTTTAACTCGTTCTCGGAAGTTCGACCGTGACACGTTACGCTATCAACCCGCCGGAGCTCAAGGACGCGCGCAGTATCGGCTACAATCACGCCATAATCGACGGCCAGCAGTTCTACATGGCCGGGCAGGTCGCGATGGACGCCGACTCGAACGTCGTCGGCGACGACATCGAGACGCAGGCGCGGAAGGCGTACGAGAACGTCGGCGTCCTGCTCGAAGCCATCGGCATGACGTACGCCGACGTCGCCAAGGTCACGACCCACATCGTCGACGCGAAGGAACACTACTACGACGGCTACAAAGAGGTGTACCTGGAGACGTTCGAAGAGCCGTATCCGTGCCACACCGTCCTCGGACACGACCAGTTGGCCAACGAGGACTACCTCGTCGAAGTCGAGGTCGAACTCCCGCTCACGGAGGCCGACGTCGACGCCATCGAGCCCGACGGCGACGTGGTCCGCGAGCTCTGAGCGCCGCCATACGGAGGTGAGTCGGTTTACTGTCCCGGACGCGCACCCGAGTGTATGATGAAGCGACCCGGACTCTCGGGGCTCTCGACGAGAATGCCGCAGTCGGGAATCCGCGAGGTGTTCGACGCGGCGCAGTCGTACGACGACCTCGCTGACCTGAGTATCGGCGAGCCCGATTTCGCGACGCCCGAGCCGATAGCCGCCGCCGTCTGCGAGGCGGTCGGCACCGGCGCGAGCAGTTACACCGAAACGGTGGGGCGGCCGGAGTTACGCGCCGCGCTCGCGGAGAAGCTCGCCGTCGAAAACGGCATCGACGCCGCCCCCGAGTCGGAGATTATCGTCACGCCGGGCGCGATGGGCGCGCTGTTCGCCGCGGTCAACGTGCTCTGTGACCCCGGCGACGAAGTGCTCGTCCCCGAGCCGTACTGGCCGAACTACCACGGCCACGTCGCCAGCGCGAACGCCCGGCTCGCCTCCGTCTCGACCGACGAGGAGTTCGTCCCCACGCCGGACGCCGTCGAAGCGGCGGTGAGCGACGACACGACGGCGATACTCCTGAACTCGCCGGGGAACCCGACCGGGGCCGTCATCCCGCCCGACCGGCTCCGGGCGCTCGACGACGTCGCGGCCGAACACGGCCTGTGGGTCGTCGCAGACGAGACGTACGAAGACCTCGTGTACGACGGCGCGACGCACCACTCGCTGGCGAGCGACGGCGATCGGTTCGACCGAATAGTAACGGTTCACAGCTTCTCGAAGTCGTACGCGATGACCGGGTGGCGAATCGGATACGCGAGCGCCCCCGAGCGCGTCATCGACGCGATGCGCGTCCTGCAGGAACACACCGTCTCGTCGGTCCCCGAGCCGGCGCAGGTCGCCGCGAGCGCGGCGTTGGCGAACCGGTACGTCGTCGGCGAACTCCGCGAGGCGTTCGCCGAGCGGCGGCGACTCGTGCTCGACCGACTGGCCGCCATCGACGGCATCGACCCGGGGACGCCGCGCGGCGCGTTCTACGTGTTCGCCGACGTCTCGGCCCACACGACGGACAGCCGGGCGTTCGTCGAGCGCCTCATGTCGGAGGCCGGCGTCGCCTCCGTCCCGGGTGCGGTCTTCGGCGCGGCCGGGGAGGGGTACGTTCGCTTTTCGTACGCCGCGGACGTCGAGACGCTGACGACCGCGATGGACCGACTGGAACGCGCGCTCTGAGCGGGCGAGCCCGCGGTCCACATATGGAGGTTGTGGGTATATTCGCCCGTCTCGGGTTCACTCGACCATGACTGAGACGGTACGCGCTGTCATGCTCGACCCCGACTGGTTCGGCGACGTCGAGTCCGAGCGCGCCCACTTCGAGCGGTTGCTCGGGTCGTCCGTCGTCGTGGACGCGGTCGACTGTACCGACGCGGAGATACCCGACGCGGTCGGCGCGGCGGACCTCCTGCTCTCACACGACACCGGCGTGTCGGCGGAGAGCATGGACGCCACGGGCTGTTCGGTCGTCTCGCGGTACGCGACCGGTATCGACGGCATCGACGTCGAGGCGGCGACCGACCGCGGCGTCCGGGTGACCCGCGTGCCGACCTACTGCAACGACGAGGTCGGGATGCACGCCGTCTCGCTCGCGCTCGCGCTCGTTCGAGGGCTTCCGACGTACGACGCCGCGGCCGCCGACGGGCGCTGGCACTGGGCGGACGCGATGCCGATTCGGGCGGTCTCCGAGCTCACGTTCGGTCTCCTCGCGTTCGGGAACAAGGGCCGGTCGGCCGGGGAGAAGGCGCTCGCGCTCGGCTTCGACGTCTGCGCGTACGACCCCTACGTCGACGACGGCGACATCGAGGCCGCGGGCGTCCGGCCCGTGGGCTTCGAGGCGCTCCTCGCGGAGGCGGACGTGCTCTCGATTCACGCGCCGCTGACGGACGAGACGGCGGACATGATAGACGCCGACGCCATCGACGCGCTCGACGACGACGCGATTGTCGTGAACACCGGGCGCGGCCGCGTCGTCGACGAGGGCGCGCTCCTCGATGCGCTCCGGGGCGACAGGCTCCGCGGGGCGGGACTCGACGTGCTCAGAGCGGAGCCACCGAACCCCGAGAACCCGCTTCTCGACCGCGAGGATGTCATCGTGACGCCCCACGCGGCGTGGTACTCGACGCGAACCGCGGAGAAACTGCGACGCCTCGGCACGGAGACCGCGGTCGCGGCCTACCGGGGAGACGCCGTCGAGGGACTCGTCAATCCCGAGGCGCTCGACCGGTAAACGTCGGCGGAAGACGTCTCAAAAACGCGATACGCGGCGGGGTCGCGGGACCGTCTCGCGTCGGAACCGCGCTTATTCGTCGTCTTCGTCGGGGTAGACGAATCCGTCGCCGACGTTCCAGCCGACGGTGACGCTGTCGCCTCGGTCGTGGACGACGCGGGCGTCCGCGGACTGGTCGATGAGGCGAACCGTCTCGCCGAAGGCGGGGACGAAGACGTGGTACTGCGTCCGCTCGCCCTCGAACGACACCTGTTCGACGGTCGCCGGGTACGTGTTGTCGCAGTCGGCGTCGAGCGCGACCTGTTCGGCGCGGATGGCGACGACGACGTCCGAGAGGCCGTCGACGGTCGCCGCGGGAACGCGAACCGTCCCGTCGGCCACGGAAACCGTCGCCACGTCGCCGTCGACCCCAGCCACGGACCCCGACAGGAGCGTCGTGTTGCCGATGAAGTCGGCGACGAACGGCGTGTTCGGCGAGGCGTAGATGTCCTGTGCGGAGTCGAGTTGCTCCAGTCCGCCGCCGTTGATGACCGCGATGCGGTCGGCCATCGAGAGCGCCTCGGTCTGGTTGTGCGTGACGTGGACGATGGTGAGCTCCGTCTCCTCGTGGATGCGCGTCAGTTCGGCGCGCATCTCCTCGCGGAGTTTCTTGTCGAGCGAGGAAAGCGGCTCGTCCAACAGGAGCAACGTCGGTTCGTAGACGATGGCGCGGGCGAACGCGACGCGCTGTTGTTGGCCGCCCGAGAGCTCGTCGACCGGCTTGTCCGCGTAGTCGACCGGGAGTCGGACGAGCTCGAGCACGTCTTCGACCTTCCGGTCGATGTCGTCTGTGTGCTCGCGCCGCATCTTGAGGGGGAACGCGATGTTCTCCTTGACCGTCATGTGCGGGAACAGCGCGTGGCTCTGGAACACGAGCCCGATGTCCCGCTCGTACGGCGGTTCGTCCGACACCGGTCGGCCGTCGATGTAAATCTCGCCGGACGTCGGCTTCTGGAATCCCGCAATCATGTGCAGGAGCGTCGTCTTCCCCGCGCCGCTGGGGCCGAGTATCGTGATGAACTCCCCGTCGGTGATGGGAATCGTCACGTCGTCGACGGCGCGGAGCGTGCCGTACTCTTTCGTTACGCCGTCGATACGAACGACAGTCTCGCTCGAATCGGTCACTGTGGAGTCGAATTGCTGGGTGGCCATCGTCTACTGTCCGTACCTCTGCGTTCCCGACGGGACAAAAGACGACCCTCCACACGGTGGTGTCGTTATAGTCATGTGAGGAAGTACCGCAGGAGGTTCTTGATTATCTTGTTCTCCGCGCGCCGGAGGTGTTCTTCGAACGTGCGCCGGGAGACGCCCATCTCGTCGGCGATTTCGCCCGTCGTCGAGCCGCGGGGAATCTCGTAGTACCCCATCTCGACCGCGAGCGAGAGCGCGCGCTGTTGGCCGTCGGACAGCGTCGGGAGCGCGGAGTCGAGCATGAGTATCGGGATGTCGGGCGCGATCGAGCGAATCTCGCGTTTGGCCTCGACGGTCACCCGGTGGCTGTCGCTGATGCTGTGGTAAACGCCCGAAAGCTGTTCTTCGGTGAGGGCGAGCACGCGGGCGAAAAGCGCCCCGTCGCTGTACGTCAACGGCGGCAACGAGAGACACTGGTGCGGCTGTAAGTACCCCTCTAACAGGTTGTCTCGGTAGTCGAGAAGACACGAGTCCGTGATGAGCACCGCTTCTTCGTCCTTGTAGACGATTTCCTGAATGCCGACCGTGTCGTCGAACGTCTCGACCGGCGTCTCGATGTCGGACCCGCTCACGTAGACGAGGTCGCAGTACTGGTTGCACCACATCTCGACGTGCACGTCTTTTCCGAGCGTCACATCCGCGTACGGGCTTTGGTGGTCTATTCGGAGAGTTGCTTCGTACATTAGCTACCTATTCGGCAGTTTGTTACCCGTTATACTATTTATATGCACCTCCATTTGCACATTTGTCCACCACCACGATTTCGGGAATGTTCAGTGAAAAGACATAAACGGCCGCGCGTATCCTCGCTCATCGAATCGACAGAACCAGAGCTGAAGGCTCACAGAAACCGATTTCACCGCATGTTTCATTCCAGAGCCGACCGAGTTGTTGTGCTCGTATTCGACATAGTTGTAGACATACACTATGAAGTGCCTAATACACTACAAACAGCCACATAATTCGGGTACAACTCACTACACGAACGGCCCGTGTCGATTTCTTGTTAAAGCTCTCCACATATGGAGGGTGGCCATGTATGACCGTCACCCCACATGGAATACCTACGCATGAGAAAGCACACCAATTCACAACCGTCGGCGCGAGCCACGGGACGGTCTCGTCGCCGGTTCATCTCGGCCGCGGGCGCGACGGCGCTCGCTGGACTCGCGGGCTGTACCGGGGGAGGCGGTTCCGACGGCGACTCGGGCGGGGACGCGTCGTCGGGGACCACGACCGGAACCGAGGACACGACGCCGCCGAAGCCGGACAGCATCACGGTGCGGGCGTGGGGCGGCGCGTGGCAGGAGAACCTCGACAAGCACATCGCGCAGGCGTTCACCGACGAGACCGGCATCGAAGTCGAGTACGACAACTCGACCGAAGAGGAGATGCAGGGGAAGATTCGCACCGCGATTACGCAGGACCGAACCCCGCCGGTCAACGTCAACTGGTCGCTGTCGAAGACGAGCTACCGGTCCTACCAGATGGGCCTGATGGAACCGCTCGACACCGAGGTGGCTCCGAACCTCGAAGGACTGCTCGGCGCGAGCAAGCCGGAGGTAGAGGACGCGGAGTGGCCGTTCGTCAACCTCTACTCGTACACGTACGCCCTGACGTACAACACCGACCTCGTCTCGAGCGAACCGACGTCGTGGAGCGTCTGGTGGGACGACGAGTGGGAGAACTCCATCGGGCTGTACCCCGGCGGTCACGGGATAACGCCGCTCATCGCCAAGATGACCGGGACCGAACTCGGGCCGGTCGAAGAGATGACGCCCGTCTGGGACGAGTACACCGCGCTCAAGCCGAACGTCGGAACGATCGGCGACGACTCGCACCTCACGCAGAACCTTCGGCAGGGAGAAGTCGCGATGTCGGTGATGCTCCCGGCGAACATCATCAACGCGCAGGACGACGGCGCGCCCGTCGACTACACGATTCCCGAGGAGGGCGCTCGCGCGGGGAGAGACACGATGTGGACGCCGACGAACCAGGACGAACGGTACGTCTACTGGGGACAGAAGTTCATCGACACCGCCGCGAACGCGGAGAACCTCGGCCCGTGGTCGACGGAGCTCGGCGTCGCGCCGCTCCACGCCGACGCGACGATTCCGGACTGGATGCGAGACTCCGTCGCGTTCCCCACGAGCGAAGAGCAGTTCAACCAGATGATTACGGTCCCGCTGGACCTGCTGATAGAGCACCAAGCCGCGTGGGAGAGCAGGGTCAACGAGATGATGCAGGCGTAAGTAGACGGCGACGGTCCCGCTCCGGTGCAGTTCTTTTGAAAAACCGATAGCCGAAGCGCGAAGTCAGCGACGCTCGGCGACTCGCTCGCGTGCGAGTTCGTCCGCCGTGACGAGGGCGTCTCTGACCGCCCGCGGCGTCACCTCGAACGGCTCGTTGTGAATCGTCTCGTAGGGTTCGCACGTCGCCTCGGCGACCGTCCGGAGGTGCGCCTCCGTCGGGTCGTCGAGGCCGACGTCCGCGAGCGTCACCGGGAGACCGACGTCGAGCGAGAAGTCTATCAGGTCGACGAGTTCGTCGGTCTCGCGGCCTTCGAGGACGAACTGGGTGAGCGTCCCCAGATTGACCTTCTCGCCGTGGGTCGCGCCATGGGTCTCGGCCACCTGCGTGAGTCCGTCGTGGACCGAGTGGGCGGCCGCCAGCCCCCCGCTTTCGAAGCCGATGCCGCTCATGAGCGTGTTGGCTTCGACGACGGCTTCGACGCTCTCGGTGACCGCGTCGCGCTCGACGGCGGCGACCGCGCTCCGTCCGTGTTCGCGGACGGTCTCGTAGCACGTCCGCGCAATCGCGTGCGCGGTGCGCGTCGAGTGGCCCTCGAAGACGTTCGTCGCGTGCGCCCGAACGGCGGTGTCGGCTTCGAACCACGTCGCCATCGCGTCGGCCATGCCGGACCGGAAGTGCCGAGTCGGCGCGCCCGCGACGACGGCGGTATCGACCACCACGAGGTCGGGGTTCGCGCCGTGGAACTGGAACTCGTCGAACTCGTCGGCCTCGGTGTAGAGGACCGAGATACTGCTCGTCGGCGCGTCGGTCGAGGCAATCGTCGGCACGGTCACCAGCCGCGAGCCGGCCTCGGCTCGGACCGCCTTCGCCGTGTCGAGCGCCCGCCCGCCGCCGACACCGACGACGACGTCCGCGTCGGCCGCCCGCTCGGCGATTCGAGCGACCTCCGCGTGCGTACACGCGCCGCCGAACTCGATTCGGTCGACGGTGAACCCGCTGGCTTCGAGGCCGGTCGAAAGCGACTCGCCGACGAGGTCGAAGACGGTCTCGTCGGCGAGGACGACCGCGCTGGTGCCGTCGGCGTCGACGTAGGAGCCGATGGAGTCGAGCACGCCACACCCCTGAACGTAGGCGCTCGGGGCGTTGAACGTTCGAATCACGGGGTGTGCCTCACTACCGTCGTGGGGTCGCTGTTCATGCGTGAACACGCACCGAGAAACGCATCAACGCACTACAGCCATACGGAGGGCGATATATACGTCGCGGCGCTCCCGGTTCGATACCGCCGCGAACGCCGGGAGCGCGGCGCTATCTGACGGTGTACCCGCCGTCGATGACGACCGTCTCGCCGGTCATATACGAGGAGGCGTCGGACGCGAGGTAGACCACGGTGCCGCCGAGGTCCTCGGGGGGAGCCATCTCCTCCATGAGCATCTCCGAGAGCCACGCCGACTCCATGTCGGGGTTCTCCGCGAGGAGTTCGTCGACCATCTCGGTGCGGATGTAGCCCGGGGCCATCGCGTTCGCCCGCACGTCGTACTTCGCCCACTCGGAGGCCAACTGGCGGGTGAACGAGACGACGCCTCCCTTCGACGCGTGATAGACGACCTCCTCCTGCGGGTAGTTCGCCACGAACGCGGACATCGAGGCCATGTTGACGATGGTCCCGCCCCCGCCGTCTATCATCGCCTTCCCCGCGTGCTTCGTACAGAGGAACACGCCGGTCAGGTTCGTCTGGAGCACCTCGTTCCACGTCTCCAGCGACATCTCGTGGGCCGGGGCCGTCCGGGCGATACCCGCGTTGTTGACGAGGATGTCGATGGAGCCGAACGCGTCGAGCGTCGCTTCGACCATCGCCTCCACGTCGTCTTCGTCGGTGACGTCCGCGGGCACGGCGAGCGTCTCGACCCCCGTCTCGGCGGCGATTTCCTCGGCGGCCAGTCGTCCCTCGCGTTCGCTCCGGTTGACCAGACAGATGTCGGCGCCGGCCTCCGCGAGCGCCACGGCGAGCGCCCGGCCGATGCCCTTGCTCGACCCGGTTACGATTGCGGTTTTGCCGTGCAGTGTGAACTCATCCAAGACAGACATACACACGGTACCGCGGTAGAGACCACTAATCGGTAGCCGCCGAATGGCGGGTCAAACGGGGGTCGGGTCGGGAGACGTTGCTTACTCGAATCGCTTCCGAACGCTCTCGGCGTGGGCTTCGAGCCCTTCGAGTTCGGCCAGCGTGACGATGGTGTCGGACAGCGAGTCGAGCGAGTCGCGGTCGAGGTGCTGGACGGTCCGCGACCGGACGAAACTGTCCACGGAGAGTCCGCCGGTGGTCTTCGCGCCCGCGCCGGTCGGGAGGACGTGGTTCGTCCCGCTGGCGTAGTCACCGGCGGCGACGGGGCTGTACTCCCCGACGAAGACGCTTCCGGCGCTGTCTATCGCGTCGACGGTCGCCTCGTCGTCGGCGGTCATCACGACGAGGTGTTCGACCGCGTAGGCCTCCGCGAACGCCGTCACCTCGTCCATCGAGGGCGCGACGAAGACGCCGCTGGTCTCGTTCGCCAGCGCCTCGCGGATTATCTCGGGGCGAGCGCGGTCGGGAACCTGGGCTTCGACCTCGTCGGCGACCGCCCGCGCGAGCGATTCGTCTGGGGTGACCGCGACGACCGACGAGTGCGGGTCGTGTTCCGCCTGCCCGACGAGTTCGGCGGCGACGAGCCGGGGAGACGCGGTCTCGTCGGCGACGACCAGCACCTCGGTCGGTCCGGCAATCATGTCGATGGCGACGTCGCCGCGAACTTCGGCTTTGGCGGCCGCGACCCATCGGTTCCCGGGGCCGACGACCTTCTCGACCGGGGGTATCGTCTCGGTGCCGTAGGCGAGCGCGCCGATGGCCTGTGCGCCGCCGACGCTGTACACCTCGTCGGCACCTGCGAGGCCGATGGCCGCGAGCGTAACCGGGTTGAGTTCCTCCGCGGGGGGCGTCACGACGACGACCTCTTCGACGCCCGCGACCTTCGCCGGAACGACCGTCATAATCGAGGTCGACGGATAGGTGGCGCTCCCGCCGGGGACGTACGCACCGATTCGCCGGAGCGGGCGGAACTGCCGACCGAGTCTCGCGCCGCCGAAAGAGTCCGTCCAGTCGGTCCGGACCTGCCGTTCGTGAAACGCGCGGACGTTGTCGATTGCGGCCTCGATAGCCTCGCGTAGCTCGGGTTCTATCGCCTCCGCCGCCCGCTCCGTCCGCGCCGTGATGTCGAGCGTGTCGACCTCGACGCCGTCGAACTTCTCGCTGAACTCTCGAAGCGCGCCGTCCCCGCGGTCCCGAACCTCGTCGACGATACCGCGAACGTCCGCCCGTATCTCGTCGATTCCCGCGTCTCTGTCGAGAACCGACGCTAACTCGGACTCGTCGAGGGCGTCGAGTGACTGGATGTCCATGATAGTAGTCTCTCGCTTCGGTTTTCGCATTAATTGACACCCGCCATGTGGGAATCCGCGTTCGAGGCGGTGTCGGGCACTCTCGGGGCGATGGGCGAACACGGACACTAAAAAAGGAGACGGCGACCGGACCGCTCAGTCCTCGGTCCAGTAGTAGAGTTGCTCCCGTTCGGCACCGCAGTTCGGACAGGTGTCGGGCAGTTCGTCGAGGTCGCCCATCTCGCCGCAGTCGCTACACCGCCACATCAACTCGGCCTCGCCGAACTCGTGGCCGGCGCGCTCGTGTTCGATGGACATCCCCGCGAGGCCCTCGCGAATCGTGACGTAGAACCCGTCCTCGTCGAACCCGCGGATGCTACCGAGTTTGCTTCCGTCTTCGGCGTACACCGTCATTCCCACCGTCGGCTCTGTGTCGTCAGCCATATGCAACTATTCGTCGCGCGAGCGAATAAAATGGAACGGCCGAATCGAGGCGAGCATCCGCGGGAAGTTCGACCAGTCGTGAACCGCATATAAATAATAAATCGAATATCGCGATATAGAATTTCGTGGTGCGACAAAACACTTACCGTCCCATCATAGATTCGACAGTATGCCCCGTCTCCGGAGCCGTCGCCGATACCTCCAACTGCTCGGAAGCGCGTCGCTCGGTGTCGCCGGCTGTCTCGGCCGCGACAGCGGGTCCCCCAGTCCGACGACCGAGACGACGGCCGAAGCGGCGACCACCGAGGAACCGACCACGACGTACGGTCCGACGTCCGGCCCCGACGAGCGCGTGACGGCCACGCCGCCGGGAAACCCCGCGCTCTCGCCGTCGGGGTCGTGGCCGCAGTACCGCTTCGACGCGGGAAACACCGGCTACAACCCCGAGGTTTCGGTTCCGGCCGACGCCGAAGAGTACTGGCGACTGAACGCCGGTGGCTCGCCCGTCCTCGACGGCGACCGCCTCTACAACCTCCACGGACGCGGACGCGACGAGCGCGCGCTCGTCCGACGCGACCCAGCGACCATGGCCGAGCGAGCGGCGACCCCGCTTGTCGGCTACGGCGTGAACTCGCCGCCCGTCGTCGCGGGCGACCGGGTCGTCGTCGCGACCTTCATCGAGGCGTTCTGTCTCGCCGCCGACCGCGACGAGGTGCTGTGGCGCGGCCCCGAGATGGACGGTATCCACGCCCCGCCCGCGGTGGGCGACGGCGTCGCCGTCGTCTCGGGCGGCGGCTACGACGGCGTCCCGACCCAGCTTCGGGCGTTCGAACTCGCGGACGGGAGCGAACGCTGGCGCTACGACCTCGAAAGCGACGCGAAGGGCGCGCCCGCCGTCGCCGACGGGGCGGTGTTCGTCGTCACCGGCGACGCCGTCCACGCCGTCGACCTCGCGACCGGCGAGCGACGCTTCCGCGTCGAGACCCGGACGAGCGAGTGGACGACGCCAGTGGCGACGCCCGAGGCCGCGTATCTGTCCACCCGCGACGACGAACTCCTCGCGCTCGCCCCGAGCGACGGCACCGAACGATGGCGGTCGCCGGGAAGCGGCGCGCCGGTCGTCGCCGACGACGTGCTTCACGTCGCGGTCGACGGGGAGACCGCGACGCTGTCGCGCGACGACGGACGCGAGGCGGCGGCGCGATTTGTCGGCGTTCCCCACGCGCGCGCACGAGAAGCAATAATTGTCTCCGATGAACAGGGACGGGTGGCAGTGTACGACACTGAGGAAGAACGTCAGTTGTGGTCACACCAGACCCCGGAAGTGCAGGTGGCGGACGTGATTTCACGGGGCGTCTCCGCCGCAGTCCCCGTCGACGGCGCGGTGTACGTCGTCGCCGCCGACGGCTTCCACGGGTTGGGGCCTGCGCGGAACTGAGACGCCGAGCGGCCGCGCCGCTCGACTCGCAACACCTGGAGGAAAAAACCGACCGAAGACTACATGAAGTCCGCGATGCCAGACTGTTTGTTTTTGTCGTTCTCGAAGACCGATTCGAGGCTCTTTTCGAGCACTTCGAGCCGCTGTTTCGTGTAGTCGCGGCAGTCGAACTCCTCTGCCACCTGAATCGCGGTGTCCATGTACTTGTTCACGGAGCCCTGGTGGACCGTCAGGTTCACCCGGCCGCCGCACTCCCGGCAGTCGCCCGAAAGCGGCATCCGCC
The DNA here is from genome assembly GCF_014635105.1 of Haloferax sulfurifontis. Taxonomy (NCBI): domain Archaea; kingdom Methanobacteriati; phylum Methanobacteriota; class Halobacteria; order Halobacteriales; family Haloferacaceae; genus Haloferax; species Haloferax sulfurifontis. The sequence continues at coordinate 173,989 of NZ_BMCI01000002.1, read as the reverse complement.
GGTACTTCTCGCCGCAGTCGAGACACCGCGTCTCCTGCCGCGAGAAGGCGCGGAGGTTGCCGATGAGGTCCGGTAGGAAGTGGTACTCGATGACGCGCTCGGCCACGTCCGTCTCGTCGACCGCCCGGAGCTTCCGCGCGAGGAACAGCTGGGCGTCCATCTTGTCCATCATCGACCCGAGGGTCTTGTACGCCGAGAGGTCCGGGCCGGCGGCGATGTCCGTCGTGTCGTGGGTGTGGTCGAAGCCGGTGTACTCGCGGTCGGTCCCGAGATACTCCTCAGCGATGGTGACCTCGTCTTCCCAGTCGTCGGGGTCTTCCATCCGCAGGGTCGCCTCGTAGAACTCGCGGGGGTACTGCCGCACGATGTCCATGTTGTGCGCCTCGTCGTCGATTTCCGAGGGGTCGATGCGCGAGGACATGACGAGCGGCGCGTCCATCTGTCCGCCGCGCTTGTCGGGGAGATATTCTTTCGAGAAGTTGAGAAGACCGTCCATGAGGAGCATGACGCAGTCTTCGTCACCGTCGCACTGCGCGACGTGGAGGTCGTTGGCGACGAGCGAGTTGGTGTCTTCGACGGTCAACGAGTAGGTGTGGTCGATGTCGCTTTCGAGGTATTCGACCGAGACGACTTCGTCGAGCCACGTGTCCCCGCCGTCCGAGAAGAGACGCTGGCTTCGGACGCCCGTGTCGTCGAGCGCGCTCGCCAGCGCCTCGCTCTTTCGGGGGGGGTGGAATCCGACCTCCTCGGCGAATCGGACCGCGTTCTCCGACGTGAGTTTGAGGACCCACGAGTCGAACGTCGGGACCTCGTCTCCGTCGTAGAACTCCGCCACCGCACCCGTCTGTGGCGTTCGGCGCTCGGAGTAGGTCTTCGAGGCGATGCCGAAGCGTTTGAGTGCGGCAACGAGGTCGCGTTTGAGGTCGTCGCTCACGGTGTGCGCGCGAATCTCCACGCGGTCCGAAGACGCGCTTCCGTCGCCGGAGAAGTACGCCGACAGGAAGGACCGAAGCACCGGCTCGGGGCCGGTGAGTACCGAGTCCGGGACGCGTTTGTCCTCGGCACGCGACCCGCATCCGATGACGTCCGCAAACAGCGACTGGACGAGCCGACTCGAAACCGTGACCTTCCACTCGTTCTCCTCGAACGCGTCGACGCCGAGTGCTTCGCTAACGGTATCGAGGATACGTTTACGGGCGAGTTCGTCCGGGATACAGATTGTCGTCTGGTAGAAGTTTCCGGGCGATGCCCTCGTGAATCCTTCTGCGGCGTAGTACCCCAGTACAGTTCCGAATGATTCGTCGATATCGAGCACTCTCGAAACGGTCGCGGTATCGCGACGGACACCGAGAGATAGCTCACGCGGAAGCACGTCGACGACCGTTTCGACGTCACCGAGAACCTCCACGAACACCGATGCCGGAACGCTGTCGCGAGAGACCCAGTTGTAAACCGTCGACTCGCTCCGTCCGAGTCGCTCGGCGACCGGTTTCAGGTAGCCGTTCGCTTCGGTATGCTCGTCGAAGAGCGAACGGATTCGGTCCGCGCCGAGCCCCCGAATCATCAGGTCTTCGGCCGGTATCGACTCGCCGTGCAGGAACTCCGCGAGCAAGTCGAACTGCGCCGGGTCCGCGTCGATGTCGACGCGCTTAGGCGACGGAAGTGCGTCGCCTTCGTCGAGTTCGTGCGCGGGAATCCGGGTGAAGCCGCCCTTGTCGGCTCGAATCACCGTGTGGTCCGGAGTGACCGTTAGTTCTCTCCCACCACGAGTCTCGATTCGTACGAGGTGGTTCTGTGCGACGTGCTTAGAGACGGCTTCGACCGGTTTGATGGTCTCTCTGCCGCTTCTGGTCAGAGACGGAACGTACACGTCTCCGTCCAGTTCCTGAACGAGCGTCCCGAAGTCGTCGGTCTCCGGCTCATCGAGTCGTTCCTCGACGAGCGTTCGAACCTCGTCGTATCGCCACCGGTCGGTCTCGTCTCGGTACCAGACCTTCGTCTCCGGGTGGAAGCAGTTCCGGCGCTTCGCGGCGTGGAAGTACGGATGCGCGTATCCGACAGCCGCTGTCGTGAAACCGACAACCCTGCCGACGACCGCGGCGGAGGTGTGGGGGGCCATCCCGAAGACGAGTTCGCCGATGAGGTCGTCGCGCTCTTCGATTTCGTAGAAGCGCTCGAGGCCGTAGAACTGTTCGAGGAGGTCGTCTACGAAGTCGGCGGTCTGCATCATGTGCTGGGCCGCGCCGTTCGAGAGGACGATGTCCTGGACTTTGAGTTCGACCAGCTGGTCGTCGAACCGGAGGGGTTCGCCGTCGATGTCGGTCTCGTAGCCGAGTTCGCGGAAGTGGTCGGCCGTCACGTCGAGTTCCTCGGGGCGGACCGCGGTGACGGGCAGGTCGGTCATGTCGTAGCGGACGGTACCGTCTTTGAACGACGACACGTCGTGTTTCGCCCGCAGGACGCCCTTCTCGATGGGTTCGGGCGTCTTGTTCGCGGAGGTGAGACCCTTCACACCTTTGAGAATCTGGAACGACGACTCCCGCTCGCCGACGCGTTCGAGGGCGTCGCGGTACTCGGTGTTCAGGTCGATGTCCTGCCACTCGGCGCTCTCGACGTCCCAGTCACAGCGCTCGCAGTAGACGCGGCCGGACTCGTCGGGTTCGAGGACGGTCCCGCAGTCGTCGCACTCGTAGTGGGGTTCGGTGTGGCCGCCGCAGTCGGGGCATTTCGACTTGAAGCCGAACGCGCCGCAGTCGGGGCACTTGCGCCGGCCGAGGCGGACCGAAATCTGGCCGCGCTTGCCGGACTCGCCGCGGTGTCTGGCGGCGTCGCCCACGTCGCGCTGGCTCCCGCCGGCCTCGCCGATGGGAAACAGCGTGTGGACCGCGGGCGAGAGGTCGCGGCGCTCGGACTTCTCCGGGCGGCCCATGCGGTTGCCGATGCGGGTGGGCGCGCGCTCGCGGACGGTGAAGGGCGCGACCTCGTTGACGGCCTCGACGGCGTTGTCGCCGCCGTCCCACGTGCGGGCGTGCTCGGAGAGATCATCGAGTTCCCACGTTCGCTCGCGGTCGTCGGTGAGACCGAGGCTCCGGGCGAGCGGTCGCCAGACGGGGACGCGAAGCGTCTCGTCGGTCTGGCGGTGGGCGACGAGCAGGTGTTCGAGCGCCTCCCGAATCTCGGGCGTGTTGTCGAGGACGAGCGTGCCCTCCAGTCCGCGCTCGGGTTCGTTGTCGTGTTCGAGCGGGGCAGTCGTGCCGCCGTCGGCCTCGGCGGCGACGACCTCGCCGGCCGCGACGGCGTCGGCGAGCGCGTCGAACCGCTCGACCGAGATGTCGTGCCAGAGGTAGGTGTAGACGGGATGGAGCGGGGCGTCGAACTCGGCCGCCCACGAGAGGGCGTCCTCGACGGTGGGGTCTTCGAGGTCGACGGCGGGGTCGTCGCGGAGCGCCTGCACGTTGGCCTCGGTCGCCTCGAAGTCCTGAATCCACCACTCGAAGACGTACGAGGCGGGCGCGAGCGGGTGGTTGTTCTCGACGAACTCGCCGAAGTTGACGAGGTACTCGCCGAGGTCGAGAATCTTCTCGACCCCGTTCTGGAGCTCCTCGGCCTCCTCTGGGTCGTCGATGCGGCGCACGTCGCCGTTGGCGAGTCTGACCGTCGGCCCCTCGATGGAGTCGACGGGGACGACGCCGCCGGCCTTGCCGGGGCGCTCGGTCTTGATTTGGGTGCCCGTGGCGATGAAGTCGTCAACGATGTGCATCGTCGCGGGGTGGACGCCCGCGGTCGCGAAGCCGTGGTTGCGGGCGCGGCCGTACCGGAGGCGGAAGCCGCCGGGCGCGGAGGGGTGGCCGAACACCGGGCGGCCAGCGATGAGATCGCGGAGGAACTTGGTCGCGGGCTCGACGCGGGTCGGCCCGTCGGGGGCGTCGCTCCCGGCGTCGTCGGCGTCGGCATCGGGGTCGGCGTCCGCCTCGTCGGCCTCGTCAGCGTCGTCTCCCGCGTCGTCGGCCTTCGCGGCCTTCCCGTCGTCCTTGCCGATGGTGCCGTCGATGAGGTCCTGGAGCCACGGCCAGTCGACCTCGTCGAGCTGGCGGGTGTAGCGCTGAATCTTCGGGGCCTTGAGGGCGATTCCCTCGGCCATGACGAGGCACATGCCGCCGCGGGCGGAGTTGGTGTCGACGCGTTCGAGGTCGCGGTAGCCCGAGACCTCCTCGTCGCCCGTGGCCTCGCCGTCGAGCATGATAGGCATGTTCTCGGCGATGAAGCGCGACTCCTTGTCCTTCGGCGAGTACTGGAGACCGGTCTCCTTGTCGTAGAGGTTGACCTCCTCGACGTAGCGCTCGACCTCGTCGCTTCGGGCCTTGTACTCGTCGATGTCGAGGAGCGAGCGGGCGTAGTCGGCGACGAGCACGGACAGCGCCTGTGCGGTGCCGCCCGCCGAGCGAATCGGGCCGGCGTAGTAGACGTTGACGAACTCGGTGCCGTCGTCGTTCTCGAGGATTTCGACGCGGTCGATGCCTTCGATGGGCGCGGCGACGACCCCCTCGGTGAGCAGGGCGACGGCGGTGCGGACCGCGCCCTCGACTTTGCCCTCGCGGGAGTCGTAGTCGCCGACGTTGCCGTCGACGAAGTCGGTCACGAGTTCGAGCGCGGCCTCCTCGCGTGACATCTCGCCTTCGAGTTCGCGGACGCGCTCTGCGACGCCGTCGATGCCGAGGATGTTCTCGACGCGGTCGGCCATGTCCTTGGCGACCGGAATCTCGACTTCGGTCTTCGGGTCGTACCCCGTCGCCTTCGCGGCCTCCGCGAGCTCGAACGCCTCGTCGAGGCGGGCTTCGATGCGACGGAAGTACCGGGTTTCCTCCTCGCGCACGGTTACAGCCAGAGGTCGAGGTCGGTCACCGCGTCGTGGTCGCGTTCGAGCGGTTCCTCGAAGGCGCGGAGGTTCAGTTCGCCCGCGAAGACGGTCGCCGAGTCGAGGTGACCCGCGAGCGCCTGGCCGCTCCGTCGGGAGAGGATCGCGTGCGTGTGTGCGAAGGGCTCGCCGTCGAGGAGCGCGACGTTACCCACGCAGGCGGCGACTTCGAGCGGCTCGTCGAACGTCACGGACTGGTACTCCTGGTCCGTCTGGTCGTAGAACCAGAGTTCGGCGTCCTGGACGGCACCCATGGCGTTGAACCACGCGGACTCGATGCCCTTGCGCGCGCAGAACTCCTCGATCTCCTCGCGCCAGTCCGCGCCGTGTTCGAGACGGGCGAGGTACTCCTCGCTCACCGTCACCGCTCGAGCGTTCATGTAGCGTACCACGAGCGAGTCGGACTAAAATGTGAATGGTCTGCTCGCCGGGGAGGCGAACGGGGCCGGAGCGATTACCGCCACTCGTCGAGCGCGAGCGCGTCGGCTACGTCAGAAGCGAGCCACGCGTCGTCGCGGGAGATATCCGCGATAATAAGACGCTGGCCCGTCTGAGAGCGATCCACCGAGGCCATGACCTCGGCGCCCGAGTCGTCGACGGAAGCCGTCGCATCCGGCGTCATGTATGATACATAGTGACACCCCTATATAAGTGGACCGAAACGACGGGGCGAGACGAGCCGGGACGGCCGGTTCAGTCCCTCAGAACAGAGGGCGAAACCTGAAACGAGTTTTGTAGGGAGTCTCGTGGCAGTTTTCGCCGCTTGGGTATGGAACTACGTGCTTTCCACGCTACACTATATCAAACAAATCGAATACGGTAAGTTTATCCACGCGCCGCGAAAATTTTGTTCTGAATGCCAGACACTAACAAACTCTCGCGTCGCCGTTTTCTGAAGGCAACGGGGGGGGCCGCCACGGCCGCCGCCCTCGCCGGTTGTACCGGCGGTGACGGTGAAGAGACGACGACCGAGTCCGGTGGCGGGGAGACCGAGACCACCCAAGAAGACACGGGCACGGAGCTGTCCGGTTCGGTGTTCAACCGCATCCTCGACGGGACCATCACGACGATGGACCCCGTCGCCGCGACCGACACGTCGTCGGGCATCCTCATCCAGCAGGTCTTCGACTGCTTGATGTCCTACCAGAACGCCCTCCCGACGGTCGAAAACGAACTCGCCGCGGACTACACGGTCTCCGACGACTTCACGACCTACACGTTCGAGCTCGCGGACGCGACCTACCACAACGGTGACCAGGTCACCGCCTCCGACTTCATTTACGCGTGGGAGCGCCTCGCGGCCTCCGAGAACAGCCGTCGCGCCTACTTCATCCTCGACTCCGTCGGCGTCGAACACGAGGAAGACGACGAGGGCAACTACGTGCCCGGGACGCTCGGCCTCGAGGTCGGCGAGAGCGAGAGCGAACTCGTCGTCAACCTCGCAGAGCCGTTCCACGACACGCTCGAGATGTTCGCCTACACCTCCTTCGCCGCCCTCCCCGAGGGCATTCTCGGCGACATCGAGGAGTACGACGGCGAGATGGAGTACACCGAGTTCGCCTCGAACAACCCCATCGGCGCGGGTCCGTTCGAGTTCGCCTTCTGGGAGCAGGGCACCGCCGCGGCCGTCTCCAAGTACGACGACTACTACGGGCAGGTCGCGCAGGTCGACAACGTCCGCTGGCAGGTCATCGAGGACGACACGGCCCGCTACAACTACGCGATGAACGAGAACGCGGACTACTTCGGACTGCCCACCGCGCAGTACGACCCCGGTCTCGTTCAGGTGGAGTCGACCGACGAGTACGGTCGTGAAGTCGGTCAGTACGGCCCCGTCCGCAACGGGAAGACGCTCAACTACGTCGGCGTCCCGACGCTGTCTATCTACTACGTCGGCTTCAACATGGAGAAGGTCCCGAAGGCGGTCCGCCAGGCGTTCGCCTACGTTCTGAACCAAGACCAGATGGTCTCCGAGGTGTTCAAGGGCCGCGGCTCCCCGGCGGAACTGTTCACGCCCCCGACCATCTTCCCCGGCGGCGCGCAGGCCGCGAGCGACCTCGTCAGCTCCGACTACCCGTACAGCGCGGGCGAGACGGACATCGAGGCCGCCCGTCAGGTCATGGAGGACGCCGGCTACGGGCCGGACAACCAGTACGAGATCCAGTGGACTCAGTACAACAACAACGCGTGGGAGGAGATGGCGAGCATCCTCCGCGACCAGCTCGCGTCCGCCCACATCAACATGCAGATTCAGAAGGCCGACTTCTCGACGCTCCTCGAGCGCGGCCGCAACGGTCAGCTCGAAGCGTACACCCTCGGCTGGATCGCCGACTGGCCGGCCCCGGACAACTTCCTCCAGCTTCTGAACCCGCCGCAGACGGACACGTCCGAGCAGGGCCCCATCTCGTACGTCAACTGGACGGCCGAGAACGGCGACGCCTACCAGCAGGCGACCGACGCCTACCAGCAGGTCGTCGACAACCCGGCGCCGACCGACGAGGCCCAGCAGGTCCGCAACGAGGCCTACGTCGACATCGAGACGGCCAACTGGGAAGACGTTGCGATGTTGCCGGTCTACAACCAGAAGGAAGAGACGTTCTGGTACGACACCGTCGAAATCGAGCCGTTCGGTGGCATGGGTCCGAGCCGCCAGAAGCTCAACAACGTCACCCTCAACCGATAACGCCGGGGAACACGGGCACGCCCTCGCGTCCCGTCCGAATCGAACTCCCGGATATTTTTGACAAGCGTATAGTTAGTCGCTACTATGTGGCATAATCTGGCGTTAGAGTTGCTGAAACAGCAGTATTGGGACTTCGAAGCGCAAGACATAACCATACCACTCAGTAAACCCTTACAATAATGTCCGCTCGAACGGTCTGCGAGGTGATGCCATGAGTCGATGGCAGTACTTCCTCCGCAGGGTACTGATGTCGATTCCTGTCGTCATCTTCGGGACGACGATTACGTTTGCCCTCATCCGCCTGGGGCCGCTCGACCCCGTGTCGGCGATTCTGGGGACGCAATACAACCCGCAGGCGGCAGAACAGATTCGAACGAACCTCGGATTGAACCAGCCGCTCTGGAGTCAGTACCTCGACTTCATGTACGAGCTGTTCACCTTCCAACTCGGCCAGTCGTGGGTCATCGCGCCCGGGACGACCGCGTACGAACTCATCGAGATCTACGCGCCCCGGACGATTTGGCTCGGCTTCTGGTCGGTGCTCATCGCGCTGTTCGTCGGGATTCCGCTCGGCTTCTACGCCGGATTGAACCCGAACACGCCGTCCGACTACGTCGCCTCCTTCGGCGGAATCGTCTGGCGCGCGATGCCGAACTTCTGGCTGGCAATCATGCTCGTCACGGCCCTCTCACAGCTCGGGACGTGGACGAACGGCCTGTTCACGTGGCAGACGTGGATCGTCAGGACGAACGTCGTCACGCCGCCGGCGCTGGGCTTCTTCCAATCGCCGGTCGAGCAGTTCCTCGCCGACCCCGGCGGGTGGACCGAGTCGTTCATCCGGGCGACGAAGCAGATCGCCCCGGCGGCGCTGGTCCTCGGGTCGGCGTCGATGGGTAACGAGATGCGTATCGGCCGCACCGCCGTCCTCGAAACCATCAACTCGAACTACGTCGAGACCGCCCGCGCGAAGGGTGTCTCCGGGCGCTCGCTCGTCTGGAAGCACATCTTCCGGAACGCGCTCATCCCGCTCGTGCCCATCATCACGGGCGAGGCGTTCCTGCTTCTCGGCGGGTCGGTGTTCGTCGAGACGGTCTTCGCCATCAACGGCCTCGGGTGGCTGTTCTTCAACGCCGCCATCAACGGGGACCTGCCGCTCATCGGGACGCTGATGTTCATCTTCATCCTCATCCTGGTCGGCACGAACATCCTGCAGGACTTCCTGTACACGATTATCGACCCGCGCGTCGGGTACGACGGGTGAATCACAGTGAGCACGACAACCGAAACCGAGATTCCGCTCCGACAACGAGTCGCTGAGAACCCCCAGCCAGCGCTGATTTGGGCCGCCGTCGGTGCCGTCCTCATCGGCGTCGAGCTGGGCGCTATCCTCCAAGTCGTCGGCGCCGTCGCCGGCGTGGTCGTCAACCTCCTCCCCGGTGACCCCGGCGCGTCCGCCGTCCAGTCGTTGCAGGCGGCGTTCAACGCGGTTCCGACGCTCGTCTCCCGCGACGTGATTCCGAACCAGGGCTACTGGAACGGAACGGGCTACGAGAACACCTTCCTCGGGCTCTCGCCCGCGGTCGCGTGGTTCATCCGGGTCGCGTTCGTCTACGCGTACGCCTTCGCAGTGCTGGCGTGGGCGTGGAACGGCTACACCCGATTCCGCCGCCACTACCGCCGCGTCGACTGGACGCCGCGGGACGACGTGGTCAACCGCTTCCGGGGTCACTCCTGGGGCAAGTTCGGGCTCGTTATCGTCATCACGTTTGTGGTCATGGCGGTATTCGCGCCCGCGCTCGGGCCGACCACGATGGAGCGGAACATCCTCCAGCCGTACGACTACGAGGTCACCTACTGGAGCGAAGACACCCAGAGCACCGAGACGGTCCTCGTCGGCGAGGCCAACCTCGGCTCGGGGTCGCAGGGCGCGGGTGACGAGAACGTCGCGCCGCTGACGTACGACGACTACGGGCGGTTCCATCCGTTCGGCACGGCGACGAACGGGAAGGACCTGTTCACACAGGTGGTGTTCGGGGCCAGGATATCCCTGACCATCGCCGTCGTCGCCATGGGCATCGCCGGGCTCATCGGACTCGGCTTGGCCATGATAACGGCGTACTACAAGGGGCTGGCGGACTTGGCGACGGTGTTAGTCTCCGACTCGGTACAGGCGTTGCCGGTCATCATGGTCCTCATCTTGATGCTCGTCATCTTCCAGAACACCTGGGTCAGGGAGTTGTACGACGGCGCGGTGCTCATCATCCTCATCTTCAGCGTCGTCTACTGGCCGTTCATCTGGCGGTCGATACGTGGCCCGGCGCTCCAGGTGTCCGAGGAGGACTGGATCGACGCCGCGAAGTCGTTCGGACAGACGCCGACGCAGGTCATGCGCAAGCACATGGCCCCCTACGTGTTCAGCTACATGCTCATCTACGCCTCGCTCAGTCTCGGTGGAATCATCATCAGCGTCGCCGGGCTCTCGTATCTCGGGCTCGGCATCACCGCGCCGACCCCCGAGTGGGGGCGGCTCATCGCCAACGGACAGCAGTACGTCGCGAGCCCCTCGTGGCACATCTCGCTGGTTCCCGGCCTCCTCATCACGCTCGTCGTGACCGGGCTGAACGCCTTCGGCGACGGCATCCGCGACGCCATCGACCCGCAGGCGGACACCGGTGACGAGGCCGCCGCCACGGGAGGTGGCGCATGAGCACCGAACAGGCGCGTTCGACCCGCACCGGGGGCGAGCCCCTGCTCTCCGTCGAGAACCTCCGGACGTCGTTCTACACCGACAAGGAGGTCATCCGAGCGGTCGACGGCATCTCGTTCGACATTTTCCGCGGCGAGACCGTGGGCATCGTCGGCGAGTCCGGCTCCGGCAAGTCCGTCACGGCCCGCTCTATCATGCGACTGGTCGAGAACCCCGGCCGCATCGAGAACGGCCGCATCATGTACGACGGCGAGGACCTCCTCGACAAGTCGCCGAAGCAGATGCGCTCCATCCGCGGCGGCAGTATCGCCATGGTGTTTCAGGACCCGCTGACGAGCCTGAACCCCGTTTACACCGTCGGCAACCAGATCAAGGAGGCGCTTCGCCTCCACCGCGGGCTGAGCGGGTCGAAGGCAACGAAGGAGGCAATCGAACTGCTCGAAGCGGTCGGGATTCCGGACGCCCACCGTCGCGTCCGCGAGTACCCCCACCAGTTCTCCGGAGGGATGCGCCAGCGCGCCGTCATCGCGATGGCGCTCGCGTGCGACCCCGAACTGCTCATCTGCGACGAGCCGACGACCGCGCTCGACGTGACCATCCAGGCGCAGATTCTGGAGCTCCTCGAAGAGCTTCAAGAAGAGCGCGACCTCGGCATCATGTTCATCACCCACGACATGGGCGTCATCGCCGAAATCGCCGACCGCGTCAACGTGATGTACGCGGGCGAAATCGTCGAGAGCGCCCCCGTCGTCGAACTGTTCGAATCGCCGAAACACCCCTACACGCAGGGGCTTCTCAACTCCATCCCCGGACAGGGACTCGACGAGAACGAGCGCCTCGCGACCATCGAAGGCGACGTGCCGACGCCGAACGAGGACCCGACGTACTGCCGGTTCGCCCCCCGGTGTCCGAAGGCGTTCGCCGAGTGCGACACGGTCCACCCCGAACCCGTCGACGTCGGCGACGGCGCGGGCGACCACCGCGCGTCGTGTCTGCTGTACCCCGAAGACCTCCCCACGGAGGAGGCGGTCGCCGTCCACCGGGAGGGCGGACAGCGCGGAGGTGACACGCGATGAGTACCACACCCACTGAAGAAGAGCGACCCACGACGGCGCGCGGAGAGACCATTCTCGAAGTCAACGACCTCAAGACCTACTACGAGGACGGCGGCCTCCTCGGGAGCAATCCCGTGAAGGCGGTCGACGGCGTCTCGTTCGACATCCAGCGCGGCGAGACGCTCGGGCTCGTCGGCGAGTCCGGCTGTGGGAAGTCCACGCTCGGCCGCACGCTGATGCGCCTCGAAGAGGCCACCGCGGGCGAGGTCAAACTCAACGGCACGGACATCACCACGCTGTCCGGCTCCGACCTCAAGCAGTTCCGCAAGGACGTGCAGATGGTGTTCCAGGACCCCGATTCGAGCCTCAACGAGCGGATGACCGTCGGCGAAATCGTCCGCGAGCCGCTCGACGTCCACGACTGGAAGACGCCGTCCGAACGCCGCGAGCGCGTCCGCGAACTGCTCGAAACCGTCGGCCTGCAGGAACAGCACTACTACCGCTACCCCCACCAGTTCTCCGGCGGCCAGCGCCAGCGCATCGGCATCGCCCGCGCGCTCGCGCTCGAACCGGAGTTCATCATCCTCGACGAGCCGGTGTCGGCGCTCGACGTGTCCGTGCAGGCGAAGATTCTCAACCTGCTCGAAGACCTGCAAAACGAGTTCGGGCTGACGTACCTGTTTATCGCCCACGACCTCGCGGTCGTCCGCCACATCTGCGACCGCGTCGCCGTGATGTACCTCGGCAACATGATGGAAATCGGCCCGGCCGACGAGCTGTTCGACGAGCCGGCGAACCCGTACACCCACGCGCTGTTGTCGTCGATTCCGGAGCCTGACCCGACGGTCGAGCGCGACCGCATCACCCTTCGCGGGACGCCGCCGAGCCCGCGGGACCCGCCGGCGGGCTGTCCGTTCTCGACGCGCTGTCCGGTGAAGATTCGCCCGGCGGCGTACAGGGACATGGACCCCGACGTCTGGGAGCGCATCGAAATCTTCCGCGAGGTGCTTCGGGAGCGCTCGCGCGCGGACCCCTCGCTGAGCGACCGCGTCCGGAAACTGCTCGGCCGGGAGAGCCACCGCGCCGGCATGGACGAGATCATCCCCGAGCTGTTCGGCGACCTCGACGTGCCTTCGGACGTGATGACCCACGTCCGCGAGGCCGCCGACTACGCCGAAAACGACGACGAAGACGCCGCGCGGACCTACCTCCGCGAGGAGTTCGGAAGCGTCTGTGACCACGAGCGGCCCGAACAGCTCTCGGTGGGCGACCGAGGGCGGCTGAGCCTCTGTCACCGCCACGACGCCGAGTACGAGGAGCCGGCGACCGTCTTCGAGACGCTCGTCCGATAGCCATGGAGTTCGACCCACGCCGATTCGGCGTCAAGGCCATCGACGCCGTGGCCTACGCCGTCGCCCTCACCGGCGTGGTGTTCGTCGTGACCGCCGTCGTGAGCACGCTCGCCGGCAACGGACTGCCCGGCGCGAAGTGGCTCATGTTCTTTCTCGGATTCGCCATGTTCGGCTACTCGTCGCTGAAGGTTCGCCCGAAGGCGGCGTGGAAGCGCGGAGACGGAAGCGGCGGCACCGGCGGCACCGACGGCGGCCTGTTCTCGGGGAGCGACGAGCCCGTCGGCGTCGAGAAGCTCGTCGGGGACGCCCTCGACGCGATACTGCCGCCGCGACTGCGACCGGCGACCGGCGACGAGCGGCCGTCGAGCGGGGTGAAACTGCTCCTCGCGTCGGTCTGTATCCTCGCGGCCTCCTACGCGATGGAGGTCGTCTTCGAGATCAACTACTGACCGGTCGGGGGCGCCCGCGACCTTCGATGCCTTTTACCATATACGTCGTCCAGAACGGGTATGGCCGAACTCGGAGACGACGAGACGCCCGAGGTCGAACGCACCGCCGGCGAGGCGGACCGTCGCCGCGAGGCGTGGGGCGCGACGCTCGACGACATGGCCGCGATGGCCGACGACTTCGAGGACGAGGGGTGGACGACGGTCCGCATCGCCGCGGGCGACAGCGGCCCGTTCGGTCCCTCCAGCGGGAAGGGCGACGAGGGGGCGTTCGGCCTCGCGTACGTCATCCCCGGCGACAAGGCCGAGACGGTCGCCGAGCTGTTCGAGGCGACCACGTTCCCCGAGTACGAAGTCTACCGCGCGGAGAACGACGGCCGCGTGTACATCGTGACGGCGCTGTTCTCGCCGGAGACCGAGACCGCGATATTCATCGCGGGCGCGTGGGACCTCCGCGAGGCGCTTGAGTGTGCGACCGTCGCCGTCGAAGAGGGTCGGATGTACTCCTATCTCCAGAAGCTCGACGGCACCATCGTTGGCGTCGTCGAACACGACGACCCCGAGAAGTTCTTCCCCAACCTCGACGCGATTCGGCGGTACGCGCCGAACGGCGGCGATGGCGACGGCGACGGCGAGACCGACGACGGCAACTGAGCCGAGAGCCGTTCTGCTTCTGCGCCGTGTTCGCATCCCCTGTCCCCCGACCCCCGCGAGCCGCGGCGGACGCCTGTCAGCGAGGCGAAAGCGTTCGCAGAGTACATTAGGCGGGGGGAAGAAAGCGGGTGTATGAAAGTAGCCGACGCGATGACCCGCGGCGAGGAGGTCGTGACGGTGTCCCTGCCGGGCACCCGCGACGACGTTCTGGAATACCTCCAAGAGCGTGGGTTCTCTTCCGTTCCCGTGGTGAAAGAGACCGACGAGGGGACGAAGTACCGAGGGCTCATCTCTCGGGAGGACCTCATCGAACACCCCGACGAGGACCAGCTGGCGGTGCTCGTCCGCGAGGTGCCGACCGCGAGCGCCGACGACGACCTCGAAGCCGTGGCCGCGACGATGGTCTCGGAGGGCGCGCGCCGAATCCCCGTCGTCGACGGCGACGCCATCGAGGGCATCCTCACCGTCACCGACGTGGTCCGGGCCATCGCCCGCGGCGACATCGACGGCGAGACCGAGGTCGGCGACCTCGCCACCCGCGACGTGAACACGACGTACGTCGACGTTCCCCTCCACATCGTCGAACGCGAGATATTCTACGCGAACGTCCCCTACGCGGTCGTCCTCGACGACGAGGCCTCGCTGGCCGGCATCGTGACCGAAGTCGACATCATCGAGGTCGCCCGCGTCGTCGAAGGCGAGGCCGGCACCGGCGACTCGGTCGCCAATCAGGACGACGAGTGGATGTGGGAGGGCATCAAGGCGGTCGGCAACCGCTACATCCCGACCCGGAACGTCGAGATTCCGGCCGAGCCGGTCTCGAAGTTCATGACCGACGACCTCGTGAGCGTCGCGACGCGCGTCACCGCCAAGGACGCCGCCCAGACGATGATCCGCGAGGATATCGAGCAGATCCCGCTCGTCTCCGGCGACGAGCTCATCGGCGTCGTCCGCGACGTGAACCTGCTGGAGGCGCTGTATGAGTGAGGGCGACGAGTCCGCCGCGCTCACCGAACTCGCCAAGCGCCGGGGCTTTTTCTTCGGCTCCTCGGAGGCCTACGGCGGCGTCGGCGGGTTCTACACCTACGGCCCGCAGGGCGCGGCGCTGAAGTCCAACGTCGAGGAGGCGTGGCGCGAGCGCTTCGCCGTCCAGGAGGGCAACCTCGAAATCGAAGCGCCGACCATCATGCCCGAGCCGGTCTTCGAGGCGTCGGGCCACCTCGACGGCTTCGACGACATGCTCGTCGAGTGCGCCGAGTGCGGCGAGTCCCACCGCGCGGACCACCTCATCGAGGACAACTCGGAACTGGAAGACGCCGAGACGCTGTCGCCCGAGGAAGCGGCGGAGAAAATCGCCGACCTCGGCCTCGTCTGTCCGACCTGCGGCGCGGACCTCGCCGGCCAGTCGGTCGAGGACTTCAACCTCATGTTCGAGACGAACATCGGCCCCGGCTCGTCGACGCCGGGCTACCTCCGGCCCGAGACGGCACAGGGCATCTTCGTGGAGTTCCCGCGCATCAAGGAGTACGCGCGCAACAGCCTCCCGTTCGGCGTGACGCAGGTCGGTCGCGCCTACCGCAACGAGATTTCGCCGCGGAAGAGCATCGTCCGCACCCGCGAGTTCACGCAGGCCGAACTGGAGCACTTCATCGACCCCGAGCGCGACGAGGCCGACCTTTCGGCGGTCGAGGACGTCGAGGTGCTTCTGTACCCCGCGACCGAACAGGAAGCCGACGACGGCGACTACGTCGAGACGACCATCGGCGACGCCGTCGAGGACGGCGTCATCGGCAACGCGTGGCTCGGTTACTTCCTCGGCATCGCCCAGGAGTGGTACGAGACGGTCGGCGTCGACATGGACCGCTTCCGCTTCCGCCAGCACCTCGCGGGCGAGCGCGCCCACTACTCCTCGGACTGCTGGGACGCAGAAAGCGAGGTCGACGGCGACTGGATAGAGATCGCGGGCTTCTCCTACCGGAGCGACTACGACCTCTCGAAACACGGCGAGTACGGCGACGACGACTTCACCGTCTTCCAGCAGTACGACGAGCCGAAGACGGTCGAGCGCGCCGTCGTCGACCCCGACATGGCGACGCTCGGCCCCGAGTTCGGCGCGCGGGCCGCCGACGTGGCCGAGGCGCTGGAGACGCTCGCCGAGCGCGACCCCGACGCCTTCGACGCCGACGAGGTCACCCTCGACGTCGACGGCGAGGAAGTCACCGTCGACACCGACGTGGCCAACTTCTCGGTCGAGACGCAGACCGAGGCGGGCGAGCACATCACGCCGCACGTGGTCGAGCCCTCGTTCGGTATCGACCGCACGGTGTACACGCTCCTCGCGCACGCGTACGAGACCGACGAGGTCGACGGCGAGGCGCGGAGCTACCTCTCGCTTTCGCCGTCTGTCGCGCCGACGAACGTCGGCGTCTTCCCGCTCGTGAGCAACGTCGACCAACTGGTCGACCTCGCGGACGACGTGGCCGAAGAACTCCGCGCGGCCGGCTTCGCGGTCGTCTACGACGACTCGGGGAGCATCGGTCGGCGCTACCGCCGGCAGGACGAGGTCGGCACGCCGTTCTGTATCACCATCGACCGCGACGGGCTCGAAGGCGACGGCGCGAACACCGTCACCATCCGCGAGCGCGACAGCGGCAAGCAGGTCCGACTGCCCGTCGACGACCTCGTCGGAACGCTCGTCGGCCTGCGCGCCGGCACCGCCTCGTTCGACGACGTGCTCGACGACAACGAGGTCGTCGAGGCGTAACCCGCCGTGGGGCGACCGAGCACCGCCGAGGTGAAGCGGCGACTGGTCCACGCGAGCGGCTCGGGGATGCCGCTTTTGTACCTCCTCGGGCTGGTCGAGTGGCGTACCCTCGGGTATCTGTTCGTCTTCCTCGCGGCGGTCGTCAGCGTCCTCGAACTGCTCCGGCTGTTCGGCGGTCTCCAGTGGGCCGTCTACGACGAACTCACCCGCGAGTACGAACAGGACAACGTCGCCGGCTACGCGCTGTACGTCTACAGCCAGACCGCCGTCGCGCTGGTGTTCGGCCCCCACATCGCGGTGCCGGGGATGCTCATGCTCACCATCGGCGACCCGATAAGCGGCCTCATGGGCTCCGCGCCGGTGGGCGAGCTGAAGTCGGCGCGGACGCTCGCGGCGATGTTCGCGGTCTGTTTCATCCTCGCCGCGCCGTTCGTGATTCCCGTCTCGGGAGTCGCCGCGGGCGGGCTCGCCGCGGCCGCCGGAGCCGCCGGCGCGACGCTGGCCGACGGCGCGAAGCCGGTCGTCGCCGGCTACGTCATCGACGACAACCTCTCGATTCCGCCGGTCGCCTGTACCGTCATCGCGGTGACGCTCTGGCTTCTCGCCTGAGCGGAAGGCGGCTTTATTTCGTCCGCTCGCTAATCGTCGAGTCATGACTGTCTACGAGAGCGACCTTCCGGGCGTCGGGAAGAAACACGAGGTTGAGCTCGGCGACGGCTCCCGGCTCGTCATCGTGACGCACAACACGGGGAAACGAGAGGTGTTCCGGCGCGCGAGCGCCGACAGCGACTCGGAGAAGCTGTTCGAACTCACCGACAAGCTCGCCCGGCAGGTGGGGACGCTCCTCGAAGGCGCGTACTTCCAGCCGGTCCAGACCGAGACCATCGAGACGCTTCTGGGCGACAACACGCTCATCGAGTGGGTCGAAGTCGGCGCGGACTCCGACATCGCGGGGAAGACCCTCGGCGAGTCCGACCTCCGGCAGGCGACCGGCGCGTCCGTCATCGCCATCGAGCGCGGCGACGAGGTCATCACCTCGCCCGGCGGCGACGCGATGGTCGAAGCCGGCGACACGCTCGTCGTCATCGGTCCCAAGACGGCCTGCCGCGACTTCGTCGCGCTCGTCAAAGGGACCTGATGGCGGCGGCGCTCCTCGAATTCGGCTACCTGTTCGCCGTCCTCGCGGTCGTCGGAGCGGTCGCGCTCCGCCTCGGCCTGTCGGTGATTCCCCTCTACGTCGTCGGCGGCGTCGTCGCCGGGCCGTACGTCGCCGGGCGGTTCGGCCTCCCGTACGTCCCGAACGGCGAGGTCGTGACGATTCTGGCGGAACTCGGTATCGTCCTCCTCCTGTTTTTCCTCGGCTTGGAGTTCAGCCTCGACCGGCTCCGGGCGTCCGGGTCGAAAATCGGCCGCGCGGGCGTCATCGACCTCGCGGTGAACCTCCCCATCGGCGTCGCCATCGGCCTCGTCCTCGGGTGGTCGCCGGTCGAGGCGCTCCTGCTCGGCGGCATCGTCTACATCTCGTCGTCGGCCATCGTGACGAAGACGCTCATCGACCTCGGGTGGATTGCGGACCCCGAGTCGGAGCCGATTTTGGGCACGCTCGTCTTCGAGGACCTCGCCATCGCGGTCTACCTCGCGGTCGTCACCTCGCTCGTGCTCGGCGGCGACGGCGGCGTCGCGGCCATCGGCCGGTCGCTCGCCATCGCCTTCGGCTTCCTCGGCCTCCTGTTCGTGGCCGTCCAGTACGGAACGGCGCTTTTCGCCCGCGTCCTCGACGTGGAGAACCAGGAGGCGTTCGTCCTGCGGGCGCTCGCGGTCGTCGTCCCCATCTCGGGCGCGGCGCTCGCGCTCGGGGTGAGCGAGGCCGTCGCGGCGTTCTTCGTCGGCATGGGCTTTTCGACGAGCGGCCACAGAGAGCGGCTCGAACACTTGCTCGTCTCCGTGCGCGACGTGTTCGCCGCGGTGTTCTTCTTCTGGATCGGCCTCGGCACCGACCCGACGCTGTTGGCGGCGGCGGCCGTCCCGCTCGCCATCGCGGTCGTCGTGTCCACGCCGTCGAAGGTTCTCTCGGGCTATCTCGGCGGTCGGGCGTACGACCTCTCGGCGCACCGGTCGCTCCGGGTCGGCGTCGGGATGGTCCCCCGCGGCGAGTTCTCGCTCGTCATCGCGGCGCTGGCCGCGGCGGGCACGACGCCGGTGATGCGCGAAATCATCCCGGCGTTCGCCGTCGGCTACGTCTTCGTCATGAGCGCGCTCGGAACGGTGCTGATGCAACGGTCGGACCTCGTGGAGCGACTCGTCTTCCGCGGCGGCGCGGCGGACGGCGACGCCTCGACGGAGAGCGCCTGAGTCGCCCGGCGCGGTTTCTGCCCGTCGGTTGCGGCCGCGACGAACGCGACCGACTCGAACGCCGAGGCCGACTCGACTGACTCGGCCGGCCACAGAACACTTACCCGAGGAGCCGTCACGTTGCGGGTGCTATGACCCTTATCGAGTGGCTCGTCATCGCAGTCGTCGTGGTCGCGCTCGTCGCGCTCGTCCTCGCGCTCGTCGACAACGAACTGCTGGTCGAACTCGCCGGGGAGTTGCTCGACTGAGGAAACGTTTGCGTCGCCGGAAGCGTTTAATAGGGACGACGTCGTAGCGTTTCACAACAATGGCGACTCGCAGTACTTGCGCCACTTTTGCCCCACTGCGAGCCGCGGCTGTCCGACCCCGACGACGGGCCCTTTAGGGCCACAATCATCATCTCCTTCGGGACACGTCGAAATCGCTAATCTCCAGTTTTCGTGCCTATAGGCATCTCTACCTCTTAATTTCACAGATTGAATGCAAAGAATTTATCTGTATGTCCCCGCCACAGACGAGTACATGAAGAAAGTCGCACTCGCGTTCTCGGGCGGACTCGACACGACAGTCTGCGTCCCGATTCTCGAAGAGGAGTACGGATACGACGAGGTCGTCGGCGTCACGGTCGACGTCGGCCAGCCCGAAGAGGAGTTCGAGGAGGCCTACGAGACGGCCGAGGCCCTCGGACTGGAACACCACGTCGTCGACGCGAAACAGGAGTTCGCACAGCTCTGTCTCGACTCGGTCTGCGCCAACGCGGACTATCAGGGCTACCCGCTCGGCACCGCGCTCGCGCGCCCGGTCATCGCCAAGGCCATCCTCGAACTCGCCGAGGAGCAGGGCTGTGACGGCATCGCCCACGGCTGTACGGGCAAGGGTAACGACCAGCTCCGTTTCGAGGCGGTCTGGCGCGCCTCCGACCTCGAAGTCATCGCGCCCGTCCGCGAGATGGGCATGACCCGCGAGTGGGAAATCGAGTACGCCGCCGAGAAGGACCTCCCGGTGCAGGGCGGCAACGAGGGCGTCTGGTCCATCGACACGAACCTCTGGAGCCGTTCCATCGAGGGCGGCAACCTCGAAGACCCCGGCTACGTCCCGCCGGAGGACATCTACGAGTGGACCGACCAGCCCTCGGACGAGACGGAGCTCATCGAAATCGCGTTCGAAGACGGCTACCCGGTCGCCGTCGACGACGAGGAGCTCGAACCCCTCGAACTCATCTCGCTTCTCAACGAGAAGGCCGGCAAGCACGGCGTCGGCCGCACGGACATGATGGAAGACCGCATGCTCGGCCTCAAGGTGCGCGAGAACTACGAGCACCCGGCCGCGACGACGCTCCTGAACGCCCACGAGGCGCTCGAAGGTCTCGTCCTCACGAAAGAAGAGCGTGACTTCAAGGCCACCGTCGACAACGAGTGGTCCCAGAAGGCCTACGAGGGCCTCATCGATGCGCCGCTCGTGGGCGCGCTGAACGCCTTCCTCGAGAAGACCCAAGAGCGCGTCACGGGCACCGTGACCATCAAGTTCGAGGGCGGACAGGCCCGCCCGGTCGGCCGCGAGTCCGAGTACGCCGCCTACTCCGAGTCCGCCGCCTCCTTCAACACGGAGACGGTCGACGGCATCGAGCAGGCCGACGCCACCGGCGTCGCCAAGTACCACGGCTTCCAGGCGCGTCTCGCAAACCAGAGCGCGAAGAAGCAGAAGCCCGAACTCGCCGCAGACGGCGGTAGCGACGAGTAAGATGGCAGGCGAGGACGGCGACTCCGAGGGCGTCATCCGTCGGGACCGCTTCAGCGGCGGCCCCGCCCGCGGGTTCATGTCGAGCCTCGCGGCCGACGAACGCATCTTCGAGGCCGACCTCGCCGTCGACCGGGCGCACGTCGTGATGCTCGCGGCCCAAGACATCATCGAGGCAGAGGTCGCGAGCGAGATTCTCGCCGCGCTGGACGAGGTCGAGGCCGCGGGCCACGACGCGCTTTCGGGCGGCGAAGACGTCCACGAGGCCATCGAGGCCGCCGTCATCGACATCGTCGGCCCCGACGGCGGGAAGATGCACACCGCCCGCTCGCGCAACGACGAGGTGGCGACCTGTATCCGCTACCGCCTGCGCGAGGACGTGCTTTCGGCCCTCGACGCCGCGCTCGCCCTGCGCGAGTCGTTACTCGAGACGGCCGCCGAACACACCGAGACGGTGATGCCCGGCTACACGCACCTCCAGCCCGCGCAACCGACGACGGTCGCGCACTTCCTGTGTTCGTACGAGCGGGCGGTCGCCCGCGACTGCGCCCGCCTCATGTGCGCGTACGAGCGCATCAACCAGTCGCCGCTCGGGTCGGCGGCGTTCGCGGGCACGCCCTTCGACGTGAACCGCGAACTCGTGGCCGACCTGCTCGGCTTCGACCGCGTGATGGAGAACTCGATGGACGCCTCGGCGACCCGCGACTTCCTCGCGGAGACGCTGTCGGCGCTCACGACCCACGCGGTCACGCTCTCCGGTCTCGCCGAGGACCTCGTGATATTCTCGAACAAGGGCCTCGTCGAGCTGTCGGACGACTACTCGTCGACCTCCTCCATCATGCCGCAGAAGAAGAACCCCGACACGATGGAGCTCGTCCGCGCCGTCGCGGGCGACGCGGTCGGGGAACTCACCGGCCTCCTGACGACGCTGAAGGGACTGCCGCGCGCGTACAACCGCGACCTCCAGCGCGCCCACAAACACGCGTTCCGCACCGTCGACGACGTGGCCGAGGCGGCCGCGGTGGCCGCCGGCGCGGTCGGGTCGGCGACGTGGCCCGAAGGCGAACTCGCCGCGGCCGCCGGCGACGGTTTCTCGACCGCGACCGGCGTGGCGGACCTGCTGGCGATGGCCGGCCTCCCGTTCCGCACGGCCCACGAGGTCGTCGCGGAGGCGGCCGCCCGCTCGGAGGGAACGCCCGACGTGGCAACACTTGACGCCGTCGCTACGGACGTATTAGGTGAGTCACTCTTTACGCACGTGACAGCCGAGGCCGTCGAAGCCGCGCTCGACCCGACCGAGAGCGTGGCGAGTCGCGATTCGGTCGGCGGGCCCGCGCCCGCCGCCGTGGAGGCGACGCTCTCGACGGCCCGCGACGAGCTCTCGGACGACGCCGCCGCCGTCGCCGACGCCCGCGACTCGCTCGCGGCGGCCGCCGAGGGCCTCGACGAGGAGGTTTCGAGCTATGTCTGAGTCCGGACGCGCGACGCCCGCGGGCCTGCTTCGACGACCGCGAGCGACCGCGCCGCGACGACGACCACCACGCCCGACGCGGGAGACGGGTCGACCGGTCCGACGACCGGTCCCGTCTCCGGCGTCGAGTGAGCGTGGCACCCAAGCTCGACGCGTCGTTCGGCCGGCCCGTACGTTCGGCCGATTCGACAGATAACACCCGTTAGAGACTTCTTTGCGTTAATTTTCTCCGCGTAATTTTCGACGCCTTTAATACCGTCCGTCGACCAGCCACGGATGTAATGAGCGACACCATCACCGCGGAAGACCCGCTGAGCGGAGAGGAAATCGAACTGCCGTCCGACGTCGAAGTCGGCGAAATCATCGACAGCCCCGCCACGGGCGCAGAGCTGGAAGTCGTCTCCCTCGACCCCGTGACACTCGAAGAAGCGCCCGAGCTCGAAGAGGACTGGGGAGAGTAAATTGCACGTTGGACTGCTCTATTCCCGGATTCGCCGCGACGAGAAGCTGCTTCTCAACGAGCTTCGCGACCGCGGCCACGAGGTGACGAAGATAGACGTTCGGAAAGAGCAGTTCGACCTCACGGAGCCGCCGGAATCGTTCGACGGACTCGACGTGGTGGTCGACCGCTGTCTGGCGACGAGCAGGAGCATCTACATCACGCGCTTCCTGCAGTCGTACGGAATCCCGGTCGTCAACTCCCACGAGACCGCCGACATCTGCGCCGACAAGGCGAAAAACAGCCTCGCGCTCGCGGACGCGGGCGTGCCCACGCCGAACACGAAAGTGGCGTTTACGGTCGAATCGGCGATGGAAATCGTCGAGGAGTTCGGCTACCCCTGCGTCCTCAAGCCGGTCGTCGGCTCGTGGGGTCGCCTGATGGCGAAAATCGACTCCGAGTCGGCCGCCGAGGCCATCCTCGAACACAAGTCGACGCTCGGTAACTACGAGCACAAGGTGTTCTACATCCAGGAGTTCGTCGAGAAACCGGGCCGCGACATCCGCGTGCTCGCCGTCGACGGCGAACCCGTGGCCGCGATGGTCCGCTCGTCGGACCACTGGCTCACGAACGCCGCGAAGGGCGCGAGCGTCGACGAGTTCGAACTCGACGACCGCGCGAAGGAACTCGTCAAGCAGGCGTCCGACGCGGTCGGCGGCGGCTTACTCGGCGTCGACCTCATGGAGACGGGAGTCGTCTCCGAATCCGGTGATTCGGAGGCCCGTCAGACGCAGTCTGACGTTGATTACACCGTCCACGAGGTCAACCACACCGTCGAGTTCAAGGCGCTCAACGACGCCGTCGAGACGGACGTTCCCGCGACGGTCGTCGACTGGCTCGAAGCCAAGGTCGACGGCGAGCAGTCGCTGGCGGAGGTCTCGGCGTGAGCGACCGGCTCACCGCGGGCGTCGTCGGCGGCTCCGGCTTCACCGGCGGCGAACTGCTCCGCCTGCTCGACGGCCACCCGAACTTCGACGTCGAACAGGCCACGAGCCGCTCTTACGAGCGCAAGACCGTCGGTCACGTCCACCCGAACCTTCGTCACCTCGACCTCCGTTTCACCTCGCCGGAGGACCTCGAATCGGTCGACGTGCTGTTCACGGCGACGCCCCACGGCGTCTCGATGGAGCACATCGACGCCTTTCAGGACGCGGCGGACACCGTCGTCGACCTCTCCGCTGACTTCCGCCTCTCGGAGGCGGCGCAGTACGACGAGTGGTACGACGGCCACGTCTGCCCCGAATACCTCGAACAGTCGGAGTACGCGCTCCCCGAACTTAACCGCGAGAACCTCCCCGGCGCGGACCTCATCGCCGCGGGCGGCTGTAACGCGACCGCGACGATTCTCGGCCTCAAGCCGCTTTTCGACGCCGGCATCCTCTCCGGCGACGAGCAGGTCGTCGTGGACGTGAAAGTCGGCTCGTCGGAGGGTGGCGCGGGCGCGAGCAAGGCGTCGTCGCACGCCGAGCGCTCGGGCATCGTCCGGCCCTACGCGCCGACCGGCCACCGCCACGAGGCCGAAATCGAGGAGTACCTCGGCCTCTCGGTCTCGTTTACCGTCCACGCGGTCGACATGGTTCGCGGCGCGGCGGCGACCTGTCACGTCTTCCCCGACGGCCCCGTCTCGAAGGGCGACATGTGGAAAGCGTTCCGCGGCTCCTACGGCGACGAACCGTTCATGCGCACCGTCGCCGGCGGCGGCGGCGTCTACCGCTACCCGGAACCGAAGTCGGTCGCCGGGACGAACTTCGGCGAGGTCGGCTTCGAAATCGACCCCGGAAACCGACGACTCGTCGTCTTCTCGGCCATCGACAACATGATGAAAGGCTCCGCGGGGCAGGCGGTCCACGCCGCCAACATCGCGCTCGGGCTGGAGGAGACTGCCGGACTCGACTTCACCGGCTTCCACCCCATCGGCTCGCCCTGACCGCACCGCCCCCGAACGGACTCGCCCCCGACACACGATTTACGCACCATTTCGACTATGACAGGATACACACGCGAGGAACTGCTCGCGGCACACGAACAGCTCGTCGACAACGAAGCGAATCTACTCACCGATGGCGGCAAGGAGCCGCCGGTCGTCGTCAAAATCGGCGGCGCGAAGGCCGTCGACCCGAAGGGAGCCGTCTCCGACGTGGCCCACCTCGTCGCCAACGGCACCGACGTGGTCGTCGTCCACGGCGGCTCGACCGCCGTCGACGAGACGCTCGAAGAACTCGGCGAGGAGCCGACCTACGTCGAGTCGCCCTCGGGCGTCTCCGGCCGCTTCACCGACGAGCGCACCATGGAGGTCTTCTCGATGGTGATGCCCGGAAAGCTCAACACGGACCTGACCGCGCTGTTCCGCGAGGCGGGCGTCGACGCGCTCGGCCTCTCGGGCGTCGACGGCGGCCTCCTGACCGGCCCGCGCAAGTCGGCCGTCCGCGTCGTCGAAGACGGCAAGAAGAAGATCAAGCGCGGCGACCACTCCGGGAAGATTACCTCGGTGAACGCGACGCTCCTCGAAGCGCTCCTCGACGGCGGCTACACGCCCATCGTGACCGTTCCGATGCTCGCCGACGACGGCGTGCCGGTCAACGCCGACGCCGACCGCGCCGCCGCCGCGGTCGCGGGCGCGCTCGGCGCGAAACTCGTCGTCCTCACCGACGTGAAAGGCGTCTACGCCGACCCCGACGACGAGTCCACGCTCATCGAGACGGCCGACACGCCCGAGGGGTTCTCGGCGCTCGAATCGGCCGCTGAAGGGTTCATGACCAAGAAGGTCATGGCCGCGAAGGAGGCGCTCGACGGCGGGGCCGCCGAGGTCGTCGTCTCCGACGCGAACCTCAACGACCCCATCGTGACCGCGCTCAACGACGGCGGCACGCACGTGACGCCCGGCGCGCTGGTCGAAACCGAGGGGGCCGAACAATGAGCGGCTTCGTCTTCAACGAGAAGCCCATCGCCATCGAGTCCGGCGAGGGGCCGTATCTCTACTCGGACGACGGCACCGAGTACCTCGACTTCGGCGCGAGCTACGCCGTCGCGGCGCTCGGCCACTCCCACCCCGCGGTCACCTCGGCGATTCAGGAACAGGCCGCGAAGCTGACCTACGTGCAGGCGTCGTACCCCGTCGAGGTCCGCACCGAACTGTACGAGAAGCTGGCGACGCTCGCGCCCGGCGACATCTCGAACGTCTGGCTCTGTAACTCCGGCACCGAAGCCAACGAGGCGGCGATGAAGTTCGCCCGCTCGGCGACCGGCCGCGAGAAAATCGTCGCCACGAAGCGCGCCTTCCACGGCCGCACCCTCGGGAGCCTCGCGCTGACGTGGAAACAGAAGTACAAAAAGCCCTACGAGCCGGTCGCCGGCGGCGTCGAGTTCGTCAGCTACGGCGACGAAGCGGAACTCGTCGAGGCCGTCGACGACGAGACGGCCGCCGTGTTCTTAGAGCCGATTCAGGGCGAAGGCGGCATCAACCCCGCGACGGCGGAGTATCTCCAGACCGCCCGCGACCTGACCGAGGACGCGGGTGCCGCGCTCGTCTTCGACGAGATTCAGACCGGCATCGGTCGCACCGGGTCGCTGTGGGCCTGCGAGAACGCCGGCGTCGTCCCCGACATCCTCACGAGCGCGAAGGGCATCGCCAACGGTCTCCCGCTCGGCGCGACGCTGTGTGCCGACTGGATTGCCGACGGCGCGGCCTCCCACGGCTCGACGTTCTCCGGCGGTCCCGTGGTCTGTGCGGCGGCGAACGCCACCCTCGACACAATCGTCGAGGAAGACCTGCCGGGCCACGCGGCCGCGGTGGGCGACTACCTCACGACGGAACTCGAAGCCGCCGTCGAGGAGCACGACCTGCCGGTCCGCGAGGTCCGCGGCGACGGCCTCATGGTCGGCGTCGAGGTCAAACGCGGCGCGAACCGCACGCTGAAGCACCTCGCGCTGTCCGAGCAGTTGCTCGCGCTCCCGGCGGGCCGGACGGTCGTCCGCTTCCTGCCGCCGCTCGTCATCGAGGAGGAACACGCCGACCGCGCGGTCGACGCCATGACGAACGTGTTATCATGAACGCCGAAATCGAACGCGAAGACGACGAGGCAGACGTGGAGAACGCGGGAGCGGCCGACGCCGAGACCGACGCGAGCGCCGTCTCCGACGACGGGACCGACGCCCTCGACGAAGGCGAGTGGGCCGAGGCGCGCCACCTCCTCTACGACATGGTCTCGACGCCCTCGGTGTCGGGCGAGGAGGAGGCGGCCGCCGAGGTGCTGAAGGCGTTCTTCGAGGCGCACGACCGCGAGGTGTGGATAGACGAGATCGGCAACGTCCGCGCGCCGGCCGACGACGCGGTGCTTCTCACCTCCCACATCGACACCGTCCCCGGCGGCGTGCCGGTGAAGATAGAAGACGGCGTCCTCTGGGGTCGCGGGAGCGTCGACGCGACCGGACCGCTCTGCTCGATGGCCGCGGCGGCCGTCGAGACGGGCGTCTCGTTCGTCGGCGTCGTCGGCGAGGAGACCTCCTCGCGCGGCGCGTGGCACCTCGTGGAGGACCGCGAGGAGCCCGACGCGGTCGTCAACGGCGAACCCTCGGGCTGGGACGGCGTCACCCTCGGCTACCGCGGCTTCCTCTCCGGGACGTACATCTCGACGAGCGAACTGGGCCACTCCTCGCGCCCCGAGGAGAACGCCATCCAGTCCGCGGTCGCGTGGTGGTCCCGCGTGGCCGACTTCTTCGACGAGGAGCGCGACGGCGTCTTCGACACGGTGACGACCAAGCCGGTGCGCTTCGACGGCGGCCCGAGCGACGACGGCCTCGCGGTCGAGGCGACGGTGGACGTGCAGTTCCGCGTCCCGCCGCGGTACACCATCGACGACGTGCGCGAGGTCGCGGAGAGCGAACTCACCCGCGGCGGCGTCCACTGGAACAAACCCATCCCGCCGGTCATGATGAGCCCCCGCACCGACGTGGCGCGGGCGTTCCGCGTCGCCATCCGCAACGTCGGCGGCGTGAAGCCCCGGCTCCTCCGCAAGACCGGGACCAGCGACATGAACATCTTCGCCGGGACGTGGGACTGCCCGATGGCGACCTACGGCCCCGGCGACTCGGACCTCGACCACGCCCCGAACGAACACCTCGACCTCGCCGAGTTCGACAGCGCCATCGACGTGCTCGTCGACGTGTGCGAGCGGCTGGCGGACGACTGAGGCGAGCGGCGACGACCGAAGACGAACCGAACCGGAGACGACGACCACGCACCCGAGCCGACGAAGCGACACGGAGACACGACACACGACACAATGCTCGAAACCACCCACTTCACCGACATCGACGACATCAGCGCATCTGAGTTAGACCGCGTTCTCACCCGCGCCGCCGACATCAAATCCGGCGACGACGAGACGCAACTCACCCGAGCGACGCTGGCGATGCTCTTCGAGAAGCCGAGTACCCGGACGCGTGTCTCCTTCGAGACGGGGATGACCGAGCTGGGCGGCCACGCGCTGTTCCTCGGCCCGGAGGACATCCAGCTCGGCCACGGCGAGCCGCTTTCGGACACCGCGCGCGTGCTGGGTCGCTACGGCGACGCCATCATGGCCCGTCTGTTCGAACACGAGGACCTGCTCGAAATCGCCGAGCACTCCGACGCGCCGGTCATCAACGGCCTGACCGACGACGCCCACCCCTGTCAGACGCTCGCCGACCTGCTCACCATCCGCGAGCACGTCGGCGACTTCGACGAGGTGTCCGCGGCGTGGGTCGGCGACGGCAACAACGTCGGCCAGTCGTTCGTCCTCGGCTGTGCGATGGCCGGCATCGACCTCACCGTGGCGACGCCGCCGGCGTACGGCGTCGACGACGACGTGCTCGAAAAGGCGGACGAACTCGGCTCGGCACCGACGATTACGACCGACCCCGAAGAAGCCGTTTCGGACGCGGACGTGGTCTACACCGACGTGTGGATTTCGATGGGTCAAGAGGACCAGCGCCACGAGAAACTGCAGGCGTTCGAGGGGTTCCAGCTCAACGAGGAGTTGCTCTCGGGGACCGACGCGAAGGTCATGCACTGCCTGCCGGCCCACCGCGGCGAGGAGATTACCGGCGACGTGCTCGAAGGCGAGCGCTCGCTCGTCTGGGACCAGGCGGAGAACCGCCTGCACGCCCAGAAGGGCCTCATCGTCGAACTGCTCGAAGAATAAGCGAGTCCGCCGCTTACGCCGGCGCGCCCGCACTGCCTTCGGCGTCCGTCTCCGCCTCGGACGGAATCAGCCCGAGTTGCCGCATCGTCCCGAAGTAGTCGAAGGCGTCCCACTGTTCCGCGATTCTGTCGCCCTCGAAGCGGTAGATAGTGATACCGCTCGACTGCCAGTGGTTCCCGGTCGGTTCCGCGGTGAGGTACGACGGCGCTTCGTTCGTCCCTTCGAGCGTGTAGCGGACGGCGACCCGGTCGCCGGCGGCGAACAGGTCGTCGACGGTGAATTCGAGGTCCGGCGTCCCGTCGAGGACCGCCTGAACCATCTCGCGCGCGCCGTCGACGCCGCGGTCGCCCATCGGGTCGTGCATGACGAAGTCGTCGGTCGCCAGTTCGTCGAAGGCCGCCGGGTCACGGCCGTTCCACACCGCCTCTTCGACGTGCCGAACCGTCGCTTTCATCTCGGCTGTCGGTATCGGGTCCATCTCGGTTCACCCGGTGTGAGTACGTCCGGACGAAGCATAGAACATTTGTTAGTTGTTTCTGTGAGTCTTGTCTGTCGGCCGGTCGCCGCCGAGAAAAAGGCGGGGTGGGTGCTCCGAGCCTTTTAATCGGATGGCGGCCGAGATTCTCTCGTGGCCCACGCCAACGGCGCACCCGACGACGGCGACGCGGACGGCGCGTGGCGGTTCTTCCCGTACGACGAGCCGTACCCAAATCAGGAGGCGGCGATGGCCGGCATCGCCGACGCGCTCGACGACGAGCGGAACGTCCTCCTCGAAGGGGCGACCGGGACCGGGAAGACCATCTCCGCGCTCGTGCCCGCGCTCTCGTACGCCCGCGAGCACGACAAGACGGTCGTCATCACGACCAACGTCCACCAGCAGATGCGCCAGTTCGTCGAGGACGCCCGCGCCATCACCAGAGAGGAGGCCATCCGCGCGGTGGTGTTCCGCGGGAAGTCCTCGATGTGCCACATCGACGTGGGCTTTCAGGAGTGCCAGACCCTCCGAGATACGACCCGGAGCATCGTCGAAAAGGAGTCCGACAAGGCCGAACTCTCCGAGCAGGCGCAGTCGCTCCTCGACGGGATGCGCGAGGGCGAGTCCGGAGCGGCCGACGCGCGGAGCGCCGTCACGGACGAACTCGACGCCCTCGACGACGAACTGGAGGAGTTGAAAGAGGGCAACTACTGCGAGCACTACTACAACAACCTCACGCGGAACACGGACGAGTTCTTCCAGTGGCTGTTCGACGACGTGCGGACGCCCGACGAGATTTTCGAGTACGCGGGAAAGCAGAACCTCTGCGGCTACGAACTGCTCAAGGAGGGCATGGAGGGCATCGACCTCGTCGTCTGCAACTACCACCACCTGCTCGACCCGATGATACGCGAGCAGTTCTTCCGGTGGTTGGACCGCGACCCCGACGACGTGATTACGGTGTTCGACGAGGCGCACAACATCGAGAGCGCCGCCCGCGACCACGCGAGTCGCGCGCTCACCGAGAACACGCTCGAAAGCGCGATGAACGAGCTGAAAGACGAAGACGACTCGCGGGCCGAGAGCGCCCGCAACGTCATCGGGACGTTCCTCGACGCGCTTCGCGACAGCTACGAGGAGGCGTTCGGCTTCGGCGAGCGCGAGCAGGTCGGCGAGAACTGGTACGACCTCTCTATCGCCAATCAGGGCCGCCGCGACGACCTGACGATGGAGTTCCTGCAGTCCTACGAGGGCCGCGGCATCGACGTGGAGGTCGAACTCGCCCTCCAGTTGGGCAAGCAGTTGGACGAGCAGTACGAAGACGCGTACAAGAACGGCGAGGCGACGACGCGCAAGGAGTGCCAGACGCTTCAGGCGGCGAACTTCATCGCCGACTGGACGGAGATGGGCGGGGAACTCGGTCGCCATCCGATGCTGTCGGTCCGCCGCGACGGCGGCACCGACGAGATTTACGGCCGCGCCGAGCTGTACACCTGCATCCCGCGAGAGGTCACCAGAGAGCTGTTCGAGGAGGTCCACGCGAGCGTCCTGATGTCGGCGACGCTCCGCCCGTTCGACGTGACGGAGGGCACGCTCGGCCTCGAAAACCCGGTGACGATGGCCTACGGCCTCGAATACCCCGAGGAGAACCGCCGGACGTTCTCGGTCTCACTGCCCGCGCTGTTCTCCTCCGAACGCGACGACCCCGGCACGCAGGAGACCATCGAGGAGATGCTCGCTGACGCGGCCGCCTTCACGCCGGGCAACACGCTCGTGTTCTTCCCGTCGTACGCCGAGGCGGAGCGCCACCACGAGCGCCTGCGGACGAATCCGGACGTCGACGCGGAGCTGTTTTTGGACGAGCCGGGCGTCCGCGCCGAGGAGTTGCGCCGCGAGTTCGTCGGCAAGGACGGCGCGGTGCTTCTCACCTCGCTGTGGGGGACGCTCGCCGAGGGCGTGAGCTTCGACGGCGACGACGCCCGAACCGTCGTGGTCGTCGGCGTGCCCTACCCGCATCTCTCCGAGCGGCTGGAGGCGGTACAGGCCGCCTACGACCGCGCCTACCGCGGCAAGAGGGACGCCGGCTGGCGCTACGCCGTCGAGATTCCGACGATTCGGAAGACCAGACAGGCGCTCGGGCGGGTCATCCGCGCGCCCGACGACTTCGGCGTCCGCGTGCTGGCCGACAAGCGCTACACCCGCGAGAGTTCTTCCATGGGGAAGTACGGCGTCCGCGGGTCGTTCCCGGTCGAGGAGCGCGCCGAGATGGTCGACATCGCGCCGAACAAACTCAAGTTCGCGATGCTGAACTTCTACGCCGACCGCGACGCCTACGACGGCGACCCGCCGCGGCCCTGAGCGCGTCGCGCTCGCAGTCGGAGCGACAGCGACGGCGACCGCCGTGCGATTCTTACCTGTTCGAACCAACACAGGGTGATGAGTTCGACCCCTCCCGGACCGAAGGGCCTCCCGCTGTTCGGCGCGAGCAGACAGTACGCCCGCGACCCGTTCACGTTCCTGACGGCCGTCGCGGACGCCTACGGCGACGTGGTCCACTTCGACCTCGGCCCGCTCGACACGTACATGCTCACGAACCCGGCGGACGTCGAGACGGTGCTCGTGAGCGAGGCGTCGAAGTTCAGAAAGCCGCAGTTCCAAGACAGAGCCATCGGCGACCTGCTGGGCGACGGCCTGCTGATGAGCGAGGGGGCGACGTGGAAGAAACAGCGCCGCCTCGCCCAGCCGGCGTTCGACGTGCGGCGAATCTCGACGATGGCCGGTATGATGACCGACCGGACGGCGTCGATGCTGTCGTCGTGGGGCGACGGCGACGTGGTCGACGTGCAGTTGGAGATGGCGCGGCTGACCGTCGAGATAATCGTCGACGCCATGTTCGGCACCGACCTCGACGACGAGCGCGTCCGGCGGGTACAGGAGAACCTCGAACCGCTCGGCGCGCGGTTCGAACCCGACCCGCTTCGGTTCCTGACGCCCGACTGGGCGCCGACGCGGGAGAACCGCCAGTACAAGGAGGCGCTGTCGGAACTCGAATCGCTCGTCTGGGACATCGTCGAGGAGCGCCGCGGGACCGAGTACGGCGAGACGCCGGCGTCGTCGGTGTCGGGCGGCACGACGGGCGAGGAGGGGCCGATGGACCTGCTTTCGATTCTGCTCCGCGCCTACGACGAGGGCGAACAGACGGAGAAGAACCTCCGCGACGAGCTGATGACGATGCTCCTCGCGGGCCACGACACGACGGCGCTGACGCTGACGTACGCGTGGTATCTGCTCTCGCAACACCCCGAGGCGGAGGCGAAACTCCACCGCGAACTGGACGAGGTGCTCGACGGGCGGACGCCGACGTTCGAGGACGTGCGAGAACTGGAGTACACCGAGCGCGTGCTGAACGAGGCGATGCGGCTGTACCCGCCGGTGTACGTGATGTTCCGCGAGCCGAAGGTGGACGTTCGCCTCGGCGGTTACCGCGTCCCCGCGGGGTCGGCCATCATGCTCCCGCAGTGGGTCGTCCACCGCTCGGAGCGGTGGTGGGACGACCCGCTTTCGTTCGACCCGGACCGCTGGGCGCCCGAGCGGACCGGCGACCGCCCGCGCTTCGCGTACTTCCCGTTCGGCGGGGGACCGCGCCACTGCATCGGCAAACACCTCTCGCTCCTCGAAGGGCGGCTCATCCTCGGCACCGTCGCCCAGCGGTACGAACTCGACTACGTGCGCGACGAGCCGTTTTCGCTCCGCGGGTCGCTGACGATGCACCCCGAAGAGCCGATGGGGATGCGGCTCCGGGCGCGCGACTGACGCGCGGACCGGCGGCTCGACGCGCCGTCGCTGGGAGTCGGGGGCTCGCGGTCAGGCAGGGAGCGAAATCGAGGCGGCGGTCTCGCGGAACGACGAGTCGTAG
The DNA here is from genome assembly GCF_014635105.1 of Haloferax sulfurifontis. NCBI lineage: Archaea > Methanobacteriati > Methanobacteriota > Halobacteria > Halobacteriales > Haloferacaceae > Haloferax > Haloferax sulfurifontis. Next base: position 140,781 of record NZ_BMCI01000002.1, on the reverse strand, counting down.
ACGTCGAGCTGTGAGACGGTCCACTCGATGGGGTCGAGCGGCTGGCTTGCGACCGCGCGGGCGTCGGCGACGCTCCCGCCGCGGGCGAGCGTGACGTGCGGGACGTAGTCGTCGCCCTCGATACCCTCGATAGCGCCGAACTCGTCGGCGAGCGCGCGGTGCAGGTCGAGGAGGCCGGGGCTCTCGACCGCGAGGTAGACGACCGGCGCGGCCCCGCGCGGCGGGTCCTCGAAGAACCGGATGTCGGTCACGCGGGCCTCGAACGCCGGCTGGCCGGCGAGCGCGTGCCGCAACTGTTCGCGCAGGCGGTCGAACTCGGCGTCTTCGAACCGCTTACAGACGAGCGTGTGCCGGTCGCGAACCCGGTCGAACGAGGCGAGGTACGGAAACAGGTCGGACGCGAGGCGGGCGACCCGCCCCGGAACCGGGACGTTCAGACTGTACACGCCCGTGTCTCACGCGAGAGACACAAAGGCGTATCGTCGTCGCCGCGGAGGGCGGTTAGATTCGGTCGAGGAGCCAGAGGACGATGAGCGCCGCGACGACGAGGCCCAAAAGCGGCTGGAGCGGGCCGAGCAACGCACCGAACAGCCCGAGCACCTCGCCGATGATTTCGAGGACGAGCCAGACGAGGACGAGCAGGAGGATGATTTTCAGCAGGTCCTCCACGTCGATTCGGCCGCGGTTCGTTCGCATACGGGGCCGTGGGGCGTTCGCGGACAAATAGCTGGTGGCCGGGTGGGGGAACAGCCGGGTAGCTTTATTCCGCCTCGGTGTCACTCTCCACCATGGACAGCCTGTTCTACCAACTCGGGAAGCTCTCGGCGTCCTCGTCGTCGTCCTCGTCGGGCGCGGCGCGGGTCGACAGCGAGCCCGGCCGAATCCCGCGGTGGCTCGGTCCCCTCGCGGTCGCGGTGGTCGTCTTCGGCCTCGCCGTCGTCGTCTTCCCCGTCACGCCGCTGACGCTCGCGGGCTACGTCGCCCTCGCGCTCGCCGTCGCCGCGGTGTACGACGCGGTCGAAATCGTGCAGGCGTACGAAAAGCGGACGCTGACGGTGTTCGGCGACTACAAGGGCATCCTCGAACCGGGGCTGAACGTCGTCCCGCCGTTCGTCTCGAAGACCTACCGCTTCGACATGCGGACCCAGACGCTGGACGTGCCCTCCCAAGAGGCCATCACGGAAGACAACTCGCCGGTCACGGCCGACGCCGTCGTCTACATCCGCGTGATGGACCCCGAACGCGCCTTCCTGCAGGTCGACAACTACCGCCGGGCCGTCTCGTTGCTCGCACAGACGACGCTCCGGGCCGCCCTCGGCGACATGGAACTCGACGACACACTGGCGCGACGCGACCACATCAACGCGCGCATCCGCCGGGAACTCGACGAGCCGACCGACGAGTGGGGCGTCCGCGTGGAGTCCGTCGAGGTCCGCGAGGTGAAGCCCTCGAAGGACGTCGAGAACGCGATGGAACAGCAGACCTCCGCCGAGCGCCGCCGCCGCGCCATGATTCTCGAAGCACAGGGCAAGCGTCGCTCCGCCGTCGAGAAAGCTCAGGGTGACAAGCAGTCGAACATCATCCGCGCGCAGGGCGAAAAGCAGTCCCAGATTCTCGAAGCGCAGGGTGACGCCATCTCGACGGTGCTTCGGGCCCGCGCGGCGGAGTCGATGGGCGAGCGCGCCATCATCGACAAGGGCATGGAGACGCTGGCGAACATCGGCACCTCACCGTCGACGACGTACGTCCTGCCGCAGGAACTCACGTCGCTTCTCGGTCGCTACGGGAAGGGGCTGAGCGGTTCCGATATACAGCAGGCCGCAGGCCTCGAAAGCAAGGCGTTCGACGAGGAGACCCGCGAACTCCTCGGTCTCGACGACATCAGCGAGATACTCGGTGAGCTGGACGGCATCGAGACGGCCGATATCTCCGCGGACGCGGTCGACATCGAAATCGAAGACGGCGGCGTCGAAACTGAACGCGTCGAATGAGCGAAAAATCCGATACGCGAATCAGTCGGTGACCCGTTCGGCGCACCGGGGCCGGTACAGCGTCGTGGCCGGTCTGCGGGGGCGACCGACGTGGGTCCCGTCGTCCGGCCGTCGCGGTTCGGCGAGGCGCGAGGCGGACGTGAGACGGGAGACCGCTCGGTGCGTCGAGTTCGGGTCGCGGCTGATTCCCCACCCGTCCGGTCGAACGAGAGTCGGAACCTTCGGGAACGTCCCCCCGAACGCGGACGAGAGACGGGTGTCGGCGTCCCACCACCGGTCTGCGGTTCGCGCAGACACCGTACTAAACGGGATAAACACTATTAATCATCTAGGTCGTTGAAACGTCGAGCGACCCGCTAAACCCCCAACCCGAGCGATTAATCGCCTTTATTTCTATTTTTTACGACGTAGAATAATTTAACCCCGCTCGTCACGGACCGTGTGGTATGCAACAGCAGTCGTCGGTCGGGACGCGGTCGCTGTCGGCGTCTCGCGCCGAGATGAGCGAGATTCTGATGCCCAACGACACGAACAACCTCGGGCGCGCCCTCGGGGGACGGATTTTGGAGTGGATGGACGTCTGCGGGGCCATCGCCGGCCGGCGCTTCGCCGAGCGGCAGGTGGTCACGGCGTCGATGGACCACGTGGACTTCCTCGCGCCCATCGACGTGGGCGACGTGGTGACCGTCGAGGCGTACGTCTTCGACACCGGTCGCACCAGCATGGACATCAAGGTCGACGTGACGGCCGAGCGCCCGAGCGAGGGCGACCGCCGCGAGACGCTCACCTCCTTTTTCACCTTCGTCGCGCTCGACGACGACGAGAAGCCGGTTCCGGTCCCGGACCTCGTCTGCGACTCCCAAGAAGAGCGCGAACTGCGCGACTCGGCGCTCCAGAAGCGCCGCGAGCACCGCGCCGCGCTGGCGGAAGAGTTCGAGTAGGGCGGCCCGCTCGCGGGTCTTATTCTTCGTCCGCCGCGCGGACGGTCAACACCGGCGCGTCCGACTGCCGGACGACGCGCTCCGTGACGGAGCCGACGAGGTAGTGGTCGAGGCCGGTGCGGCCGTGGGTCGCCATCACGACGAGGTCGACCTCGGTGTCGGCGGCGTAGTCGACGATAGTCGAGTGCGGGACGCCCTCCACGACGGTTCGTTCGGTCTCGATGCCGTCGGGAAGCGCCTCGATTGCGGCGTCGGCCGCTGACTCGGCGCGTTCGAGTTCTGACTTCTCCCACACGTCCGGCGCGATGCCGGCCGAGGGCGATTCGAAGCGGTTGCGCGAGTCGGCCACCGACAGCACGTGGACCGTCGCGCCGTAGGTCTCCGCGAGGGTCGCCGCGTGCTCGATGGTCGCGTCGGTCGCGTCACTGCCGTCGGTCGGAAGCAGGATGTGGTCGTACATGGGTGGACGTTCAGAATCGGGGACTGTGAAAGTGGTGCCAGCGAGGTGGTTCGGACGGGTCCGAGTCGTTAGATACCCAGCGCCATCAGGAACAGCGCGACCGAGATGACGGCGAAGAGGACGCCGACGAAGTTCTTGATGACGCTGGTCTCCAGCGCGTTCGACACGTAGGGAGCGATTTGGCCGCCGAGGACCGTCGCGGGGACGGTGAACACGACCATGTTCCACGGCGTCGTCGCGAGGCTCAGCGAGTGGCCGCCGACGAGGCCGCCGCCGAAGACGTGGACGAGCGACGCCAGGATGGCGGTCAGCGCGACCACGATGTGGTTCGTCCCGATGGCGACGCGGACGGGGACTTTCGTACCGAGCATCGAGATGATGCCGAGTTCGCCGATACCGAAGCCGGCGAGACCCTGGAACATCCCGCCGACGCTGTAGTTGGCGAAGCGGCGCAGGTAGCCGCCGCGGGTGTAGGTGTAGTCGTCGCCCTCGCGGTCGACGCGGGTGACGGTCCCGTCGTCGGCCGTGTTGACGCCCGCGGGACCGAGCTTACCGGGGTCGTTGGGGAGGCTCGCGGAGACGCCGCCGTCGGTGGCCGCGGCGTGGTCGGAGCCCGACGAACCGTGGTCCTCGTGACCGAGGTCGGCGGTGAAAAGCAGGTACGACGCGGCGAGCAGTGCGATGCCGAGCAGTGCGTGGAACACCACGTCGGGGATGACGAACGACAGGAGCGCGCCGCCGATGACGAACGGAATCGACCCGCCGACGAGCGTCAGCGCCAGTCGACGGTCGACGAGGCCGTACTGGATGAAGGCGACGGCCGAACTGGAGAGGCCGAACGCCTCGCTGATGAGGCCCACCTTCACCAGCGTCGACGAGTCGAGCGGGTGCGCGAAGATGGGGAAGATGAAGATCAAGAACGGGACGAAGAGCGCCGACCCGCTGATGCCGACCGTGTTCACGATGGTCGCGCCGGTGAGGAACACCGGGAACAGCCACCAGTACTGGAGCCAGTACTCCATGCCTGCACCCGACGGCGTCGGTGCCATGGTCAACACCGAGGCGAGGAACAACAGGGGAGCGATGAACACGAGGATGTGTTGGTACTTCAGGAACGACTTCTGGACGTGACTGAGAGACTGAGAGCTCATGGTTCTCGTTGTTGTCAGTACGCAGTAGCGTCCGCGTGCACTCGCGTGGAGTGACGCGTCGAAAACAGCCCGTTTGCCGAGTCACCAGCGGCACCGACCCGCGCGTGTTCACCATCTCCCGAGGATGCGACCGCGTCGCACACCGGATGGACCGGCGTGCGGTGGTCGCCCGAACTGTCGAGCACGGAGTGCTCGAATCCGCGGACCATTCAGGTAATGCCTCCGTTGGGGTAGGCGTGGTGAACGGTGTGGGTTGCAGGCTCGTCCGCCGAGGTGCGGATCACGGTGGAACGGGCATAGCGAGGATGGGCTAATAAGTCTTGGTGTCTCCCCGGCATTTTGGGTACGGTCCACACACCGACGCGCGTCGAAAAACCAGTAACATGTGTTTCTATCCAAAATCTGCGCTCAGTCGTTGAGTTCGAACGCCCGTCTGACCAGCGCCCGTTCGGTCTCGTACGTCAGCCGGTCGAGGGCTTCGGCGGGGGTGACCCACCGGCGCGCGTCGACCTCGCCGTCAGGTTCGAACGGGCGCTCGTCGGCGACGCGCATGTGCCAGAGGAACACGCCCTTCGGGCCGCTCCGTGTCCCGGCGTCGTCGGGGACGCGGTACTCGTAGCGCCCGGCGAAGCCGCCGCAGTCGACCGCACAGCGCGTCTCCTCGCGGACCTCTCTGACGGCGGTCTCGACCAGCGTCTCGCCGGGTTCGAGCTTTCCCTTCGGGAGCGACCAGTCGCCGTAGCGCGGCCGGTGGACCAGACAGAGTCGGCCGTCGTCGCGGTGGAGAAGCCCGCCGGCCGCGAACGTCAGCGTTGGGGGTCGAGACACGGCCGGTCAGAACTCGTCGGGCGGTGCGAGGCCGCCGTCGCCGTCGCCGTCGCCGTCGTGTTCGTCGGGGTACTCGGGCGCGACACCGTCTTCGAGCGCGTCCACGTCGAACTCGCGGCGGAGCGTCTGGATGCGGTCGCGGATGTCGGCGGCGAGTTCGAACTCGAGGTTGTCGGCGGCCTCCTGCATCCGGTCTTCGAGGAAGGCTATCTGTTCGACCGCCTCGTCGGCGTCGGCGGGTTCGTCGCCGGAGACGCCGCGGGTGTCGGTCTTGCTCCCCGGCAGGTTCGTCTCGCCGACCTCCTTTTCGATGGTCGTCGGGGTGTAGCCGTGTTCCTCGTTGAACGCCTGTTGGATGCGCCGGCGGCGCTGTGTCTCGGAGATGGCGGCCTCCATCGCGTCGGTCATCTCGTCGGCGTAGAGCACGACCTCGCCGTTGACGTTGCGGGCGGCGCGGCCCATCGTCTGGACGAGCGTGGTCTCCGAGCGCAGGAAGCCCTGCTGGTCGGCGTCGAGGATGGCGACGAGCGACACCTCGGGGATGTCGAGGCCCTCCCGGAGGAGGTTGATGCCGACGAGCACGTCGATGTCGCCGAGGCGGAGCGACCGGATGAGTTCGTGGCGTTCGAGCGTGTCGGTCTCGTCGTGCATGTAGGCCACGTCGACGCCGGCCTCTTCGAGGTACTCAGTGAGGTCCTCGGCCATCCGCTTCGTGAGCGTCGTGACGAGCACGCGCTCGTCGCGGTCGACGCGCTCGTCGATGCGGGCCATCAGGTCGTCGACCTGCCCGGTCGCCTCCGTCACCTCGACTCTCGGGTCCACGAGGTGGGTCGGCCGAACGATTTGCTCGACGATTTGGTCGGAGTGCTCGCGCTCGTAGTCGCCGGGCGTCGCGGAGACGAAAAGCGCCTGTCCGACGGTCTCTTCGAACTCCTCGAAGGTCAGCGGGCGGTTGTCGTAGGCCGTCGGCAGGCGGAAGCCGTTTTCGACAAGCGAGTCCTTTCGGGACTTGTCGCCGGCGTACTGGCCCTTTATCTGCGGGAGCGTGACGTGCGACTCGTCGATGACGGTGAGGAAGTCGTCGGGGAAGTAGTCGAGGAGGGTGTAGGGCGCGTCGCCCGGCTCGCGGTCCGAGAGGTGGACCGAGTAGTTCTCGATGCCGGAGCAGTGGCCCGTCTCGCGGAGCATCTCGATGTCGAAGGTGGTGCGCTCTTCGATGCGCTGGGCGGCCACGAGGTCGCCCTGTCGCTGGAAGTGCTTCACCCGCTGTTCCATCAGCTCCTCGATTTCGGAGATTGCGCCTTCGAGCTGTGCTTCGGGGATTGAGTAGTGTTCCGCCGGGTGGACGAGCACCGCCGGCTCCGACGACTTCACCTCGCCCGCAAGCGGGTCGAGCTTCAGCATCCGGTCGATTTCGTCGCCCCAGAACTCGATGCGGACGGCGTAGCGGCCGTACATCGGGAACACCTCGACGGTGTCGCCGCGGACGCGGAACGTCCCCTGCCGGAAGTCCACGTCGTTGCGCTCGTAGTTGAGGTCGACGAGCGCGCCGAGCAGTTCGTCGCGGTCCATCCCCTGGCCGACCTCCAGCCGGAGCGACAGGTCGGTGTAGTTCTTCGGGTCGCCGAGGCCGTAGATGGCCGACACCGAGGCGACGACGATGACGTCGTCGCGGGTGAGAAGCGACCGGGTCGCGGAGTGGCGGAGCCGGTCGATTTCCTCGTTTATCGACATGTCCTTGTCGATGTAGGTGTCGGTTTGTTCGATGTAAGCTTCGGGTTGATAATAGTCATAGTACGATACGAAATATTCGACCGCGTTGTCGGGGAACAGCCCCTTGAACTCCTCGTACAGTTGGGCGGCGAGGGTCTTGTTGTGCGCGAGGACGAGCGTCGGCTTCTGAATCTCCTCGACGACCCACGAGACGGTGTTGGTCTTGCCGGAGCCGGTGACACCGAGCAGGGTCTGTACGTCGGCGCCCTCGCGGAAGCCGCGGGCAAGCGCCTCGATTGCCTCGGGCTGGTCGCCCGCGGGGTCGAAGGGGGCGTCGACGCGGAATTCGCGGTCTGCGTCGGGTCTGTCGGCGGACAGGGGACCGGACTCGCTCATTGCCCGTCCTTGGGTCGCGGCGTACTTGAGCGAGGCGGTGCTTGTCGCCGGAGGAACGGTTTTGGGGCGGGCTGTCGAACAATCCGGTATGACCCGAGCCGAACTCGAACGCGCGAGCAACCTGCTCAAGGAAGCCGCCGAGGCGACCGACGGCGACGTACAGGAGCGACTCTACGAACAGTCCGACCAGCTGGCGAAGCTGGCGACGCGCGAGCAGGGACCGGACCACGGGCGACTCGCCCGGCACATGACGGTCCTCCACGACCTCGCCGAGGACCTCGACGGCGACGTCGCCGAGACGGTCCGCGAGGCCCGAAGCGAGGTCCTCGAATACCGCAAGGGCGTCCCCGGCGTCTGACGACCGGCTGACAAACCCCTTCGTTTCTACTGGAACTCACCCGTTACGCCGCCAGTCGGCGCTGTCGGCACTCGGTGAGCGAAGACGGATTTCGCGCCGAGTGGGTCGCCCCGCGACCCCGGATATGAAAAAGCGAGTCAGCAGACGTTCTTCGGCTTGACGCCCATGCCTTCCAGCGTCTCGACGTACTCGTCGTAGGCGGCTTCGACCACCGCGTCGGCGGCCTCGCGGGCGACGGCGTCGTCTTCGACGAGGTCGGAGACGGCGGCTCCGAGCGCGTCGAGTTGGTCGTTGAGGTCGGACTTGAGCGTGCGGAAGTCGTTTGCGGCCATCGGGTCCGCGTCGCCGACGAAGAAGCCGACCATCTGCTCGACGGTCTTCAGCGACACGAGCGCGCGGGCGAGCGCGCCGCCGAGGCGGCCGTCGGTCGTCTCGAACTCGGCGAGCACGTCGTAGACGTTCGGCTTCGACCCGTCCGGCTCCGCGTCGACGGTGTCGGCGTGCTCGCGGGCGGTGTCGGCGAGGTCCGAAAAGAGCGCGGCGGCCTCGTCGTTCGGTTCGTCGTCGGCCCACCAGTCGAACAGGTCGGCGGCGGCGGCGGCCTCGGCGGCGGCGGCCGCGCGGACCGCGTCGCCGTCCATCTCGCCGCCGGTGACGGCGTACAGCGCCTTCGAGGAGCCGAGTCGGGAAAGCGGCGTCTCGTGGTCGTCGCGGAGGGTGTCGAGGAGTTCGGTCATACGGCCCCGTATGGTCGTCTCGGGTTTGTACCCATCGGCGGCGGCGAGTCCGGCTCGAGTCTGCGACGGGCGAGGGGGTGACTGGCAAGTCGCCCGCCGAGTCGGCCGGTTCATGACATCCAACCGAGCCGAACCCGTTCGAATATTAAACATTATGTATTGTATTATCATGAAATAACTCGGGCTATGACAAACGCTATCAGGCAGGCGGCGGAGCGCAGTTCGAAACTGGTCGAACAGTACCTCCCCGACGCGTTTCTGTTCGCCATCATTCTGACGGGCGTGGCGTTCGTGCTGGCGCTGGTATCGGTCGCGCCGGGCGAGGGGACCGGCGTCGTCGGACACGCCGGAAACCTGCTTCTCGACGGCTGGTACGGCGGCTTCTGGAACCTGCTTTCGTTCGGGATGCAGATGACGCTCATCCTGATGACGGGCTACGCGCTCGCGCAGACGAAGCCCGTGGACTGGCTCCTGACGCGGCTCGCGCGCGTCCCGAACACGGAGCGCGGCGCGGCCGCGATGGTTCCGGTCGTCGCCGCCGCGGCGTCGTTCGTCCACTGGGGGCTGGGCCTCGTCGTCGGGGCGCTTTTCGCCCGGAAGATAGCGACCGAGATGCGCGGCATCGACTTCCCCATCGTCGTCGCCGGCGCGTACTCCGGGTTCGTCGTCTGGCACGGCGGCCTCGCGGGGTCGATTCCGCTCCTGTTGAACACCGAGGATAACTTCCTCATCGAAGCGGGCATCCTCGACACGACGTTCGGCACCGGTGGGACCATCTTCACGGTCGCCAACCTCGCGTTGGTCGTCGCGGTCGGCTTCCTCTTCCTGCCGGCGCTGTTCGCGCTCATGTACCCGACCGACGAGACGAAGAAGACGCCGATCGACCCCGCGGAGTTCGAGGCGGCGACCGACGGCGGCGAGCAGACGACGAGCGGATGGGCCTCCACGGCCGTCCCCGAGGACGCCTCGCTCGCGACGCGCATCGAGCACTCGCTCGGCATCGGCGTGGCAATCGGCCTCGTCGGCCTGCTCGCGGTCGCGCTGTACTTCTTCGAGGGCGTGCAGAACGGGACGATGCCGTGGAACAACCTCAACCTGAACATCGTCAACTTCGGCTTCCTCTTTCTCGGCCTGCTGTTCCACGGGACGCCCAAGGCGTACATCGAGGCCATCGTCGAGGCCGTCGAGAACGTCTGGGGCATCATCCTCCAGTTCCCGTTCTACGCGGGCATCATGGGCATTATGGCCTACGCGCCCGAGGGGTCGGTCAGCCTCGCCACGCAGATCGCACAGGGCATGGTCGCCGTCGCGCCCGACGGGACGCTCCCGGCGTTCGCCTTCTTCACCGCCGGGCTCGTGAACTTCTTCGTCCCCTCCGGCGGTGGCGAGTGGGCCGTCATCGGCGAGACGCTCGTCACGGCCGCGAAGGCGTCCGGCGAGTCCATCCCGCGGGTCGCCGTCGCCGCCTCGTGGGGCGACGCGTGGACGAACATGATTCAGCCCTTCTGGGCCATCCCGCTTCTCTCCATCAGCGGCCTGTCGGTCCGCGACATCATGGGCTACTGCGTGATGGTGCTTCTCGGCGCGGGCGTGCTCGTCGCCGTCGGCATCAGCGTCCTCCCGATGTAAGCCGCAAAAAGAACCGTACGGTTGGTCGAATCGAACCGAAACGAGGCGTCTCAGTTACCCTTTTCGACGGGCGCGCCGACGAGGTTGCCCCACTCCGTCCACGAGCCGTCGTAGTTGGTGACGTTCTCGTAGCCGAGGAGTTCGTGAAGGGCGAACCACGCGATGGACGACCGCTCGCCGATGCGGCAGTAGGCGATGGTGGACTCGTCGCCTTCGATGCCCTGGTCCGCGTAGAGGTCGCGGAGTTCGTCGGCGGACTTGAAGGTGCCGTCGTCGTTGACGGTCGCGGCCCACGAGATGTTGCTCGCGCCGGGGATGTGGCCGCCGCGCTGGGCGGTCTCCTGCAGTCCCGGGGGCGCGAGAATCTCGCCGGAGAACTCCTCGGGCGAGCGAACGTCGACGAGGGGAAGGCCCTTGTCGACCGCCTTCTCGACGTCGTCGCGGTACGCGCGGATGTCCTCGAAGGGACCCTTGGCGGTGTAGTCTCGCTCCGGGAAGGACGGGACTTCGTCGGTCGTCGGATAGTCGTTGTCGACCCAGTAGTCGCGGCCGCCGTTCATCAGGTGAACGTCCTCGTGGCCGTAGTACTTGAACTGCCAGTAGGTGTAGGCGGCAAACCAGTTGGAGTTGTCGCCGTAGAGGACGACCGTGGAGTCCTCGGAGATGCCGTGCGAGCCGAGGAGGTCCTCGAAGTCCTCCTTGGTCAGCACGTCGCGGGTCGTCTGGTCCTGCAGTTGGGACTCCCAGTTGAACCCGATGGCACCGGGGGCGTGACTCTCGTCGTACGCCTCGGTGTCCACGTCCACTTCGACGAGTCGGTACGCCGCGTCGTCGCTCTGGAACTCGTCGAGGTGGCTTTCCACCCAGTCCGCAGAGACGAGTACGTCCTTCGCGTAATCGGAGTTTGACATCGCGTTTCCCCGTACAACAGGAAGACCCATAACTCTCACAGCGACGGCATGTACGGCCTGACCTCGGGTGATGCGGCAATATTGACCTACATATGGCGGGGGAGACGGCGAAAGCGACTCGGAGAACAACCGTCACGCGCTATCTGAGTCCGGTATCCGACGGAACCAGCAACAACGTCCGCTACCCCGGACACGTGGCGAGGGGTGTGAGGAGGGGCGGACCTAAATCCGCGGCCCGGAAACGTGGGGTCATGGTAGACGTGGTCTCTTCGGATTGGCTCGCGGACCGGCTCGGCGACGTGCGCGTCGTGGACGTGCGCGACGGCTGGGAGTTCGACGGCATCGGGCACCTCCCCGACGCGGTCTCGATACCGTTCGACAGCTTCCGGAGCGCCGACGGCGACGTGGGGATGCTCCCCGGCCGCGACGCGTGGACCGACCTCCTGTCGGGCGCGGGTATCGCGGCCGACGACGACGTGGTCGCCTACGACGACACCCACGGCGTGTTCGCGGCCCGCTTTCTCGTGACCGCGCTCCTCTACGGGCACGACCCCGACAGGCTCCACCTCCTCGACGGCGACTTCAGCGCGTGGAACCGCGAGCGCGAGACGACGACGGAGGCGACCGAGGTCGCGGAGACGGTCTACGAGATAACCGAACCGGCCGAGACGCCGCTCGTGGACTTCGAGGCGGTCGAGGCCGCGCTCGACGACCCCGAGACAGTCACCGTGGACACCCGCGACCCCGCGGAGTACGAGGAGGGGCACCTCCCCGGCGCGGTCAACGTCGACTGGCGCGAGCTCGTCGACGACGAGACGCGCGGGCTGAAGCCGCGGGACGAACTCGACTCGATTCTGGAGGCCGCGGGCGTCACCCCGGACCGGCGGGTCGTCCTCTACTGCAACACCGCCCGGCGCATCAGCCACACCTACGTCGTGCTCTCGCATCTCGGCTACGACGACGTGGCGTTCTACGAGGGCAGTCTCACCGAGTGGGAGGCCCGCGACGGCGCGGTCGTCGAGGACTGACGAGCAGGGTCACGACTGGAGCGAGTCGGCGGCGTCACCGCCCTCGGTCCCGGCGGTTCCGTCGCTCTCGCCGCCATCGTCGCCGCCCCCACCGACGCCGCCACCCCCATCGACGCGTAACTCCGCGCCGAGCAGGTCCACGGACTCGACGAGGAGCGCGACGACGAGCGGGCCGGCGATGATGCCGACCGGGCCGAGGCTGAGCAGGCCGCCGACGAAGCCGACGAAGTAGAGGCTCCCCGGCAGGTCGGCGGTCTCCTTGGCGAGCCGCGGGCGAATCAGGATGTCCGGGAGCCACGCGACCGCGAAGCCGCCGACGGCGACGACGAGCGCGGCGGCGACGAGGTCGCCGACGGCGACGTGGTAGGCCGCCATCGCCGCGAGCAGGACGCTCGGGCCGACGATGGGGATGAACTGGAGGACGGCCGCGACCGTCGCGAGCGTGACGACGTAGTCGTAGCCGAGCGCCCAGAAGACGACGAGGCCGATGGCGAACGTGCCGACGGCGGTCGCCGCCTGCAGGACGTAGATGGCGAACAGCGTCTCGCGGGCCCGCTCGTTGAGCGCCGTCGCCGCGTCCCGGTAGTCGGCCGGGACCAGCGCGAGGAGCGTTCGGCCGACGGCGTCGCCGCTGAGGAGGAGCGCGAACACGAGGAAGCCGAACAGCGTGAGCTTGATGAGCACCACGGGCGCGGCGGTGGCGGCGGCGCGGCCGACCGACTGGAGCAGGCCGAGGCCGACCGCGACCACGTCGTCCAGCGTCACCGTCTCGACCATCCCGAGGAACTCGACGGTCACCACGTCGGGGAGGAGCGCCGCGAGTTCGAGGATGTCGCTCAGCCGGAGAAAGAGGATGACGAAGAGCGGCGCGAGCACGACGACGACGCCGACCGCCGCGACGACGGTGGCGGCGAGGCTGGCGACCCACCGGGAGGCCCCGCGCGCTTCGAGGCCTCGCCTGAGCGGGACGAGCAGGTAGGCGACGGTGATGGCGAAAAACACCGTCGCCAGCACGTTCGCGAGCATGACCGCCGCGAGGAGCGCAAAGAGGGCGAGCACGCCGCCGAAGACGTACGGACGAGAAGCAGTCACCTCCGATGATACTCCGGCAGAGGGTAAAGTCGTTCTCCCGCGACGAGGCTCGAAACCGACGGTTTCGGCCGGGTACCGCCCCGGGAACATCACTCCCGTTAAGTACCACAGAGTACAACAACCGAGTAATGAGACGACGTAGCTTCCTGAAGGCCGCGGGGGCGGGAGGCGTCTCCGCGCTCCTCGCCGGCTGTGCCGGGACCGGCGGCGACGAGGCGACGACCGAGGCCTCGGGCGACGCGACCGAGACGACAACGACGACCCAAGGGACGACCACGGGCGGCGAGTCGCCGACGCTCACCGTCGGCACCTACGGCTCGTTCGTCGACGCGCCGAGTTCGAGTCCCGGGCCGTGGCTGAAAGAGGCGTTCGAGTCCGAGTTCGACGCGACCCTTGAGTGGCAGACGCCCGACTCGGGCGTGAACTACTACATCGAGCGCGCCCTCCGGGGCGTCGAGTCCGGCGCGGACCTCTACGTCGGCCTCGACGCGCAGATGCTCGTCCGCATCGACGAGAACCTCGACGACGCGCTGTTTTCGCCCGCCGAGGGGCTGTCCCGACTCGGCGACGTGAACGAGCAGTTGAACTTCGACCCGCAGGGCCGCGCGGTCCCCTACGACACGGGCTACATCTCGCTCGTCTACGACGAGACCTACGGCGACGGCGACGGCGACTTCGTCGCCCCCGAGACGTTCGACGGCCTGCTGGAGTCCGACTACGCGGGCGCGCTCCTCGCGCAGAACCCCACGTCGTCGGCGACGGGACAGGCGTTCTTGCTCCACACCATCGACGCCAAGGGCGAAGACGGCTACCTCGACTACTGGGCGAGCCTGAAGGAAAACGACGTGCGCGTCCTCGGCAACTGGGAGGACTCCTACAACGCCTACTCGAACGGGGAGGCCCCGATGGTCGTCTCGTACTCGACCGATCAGGTGTACGCCGCCGAGTCCGGCGAGGACATGGCGAGACACCAGATTCGCTTCCTGAACGACGAGGGCTACGCCAACCCCGAGGGGATGGCCCCCTTCGCCGACGCGTCGAACCCCGACCTCGCCGCCGAATTCATGGACTTCGTGCTCCGGCCCGAGGTGCAGGCCGAAATCGCCGTCCGCAACGTCCAGTTCCCGGCGACGACCACCGCGGAACTCCCCGAGGAGTTCGCGCAGTACGCCCAAGAGCCGCCGGAAGCCGTCACGTTCTCCTACGACCGGCTTCAGAACAACCTGAGTGACTGGACCGACGCGTGGGCCCGCGAGTTCGCCAGCAAGTGAGGTGAGCCGGTGAGCCGCGTCTCGGCCTCGGTTCGACGGGCCGCCCGCGCCCTCGAACAGCGACTGCTCACCCTCGTCGCGGCGCTCACCGCCGTCGTCCTTCTGGTCCTGTTTTACTACCCCGTCGCCACCGTCTTCGCCGACGCCGTCCTCGCCGACGGCCGACTCACTGTCGAACCCATCGCGGCGGTGCTGACGAGCGAGTTCTACCTCGTCGACATCATCTGGTTCACGGCGAAGCAGGCGTTCTACTCGACGCTCGCCAGCCTCGCGCTCGGCCTCCCCGCCGCGTGGCTGTTCGCCCGCTTCGAGTTCCGCGGCCGCGAGACGCTCCGCTCTCTCACCATCCTCCCGTTCGTCATGCCCTCCATCATGGTCGCCATCGGCTTCGTGGCGACGTTCGGCCGCAACGGGACGCTGAACCGCGCGCTCTCGCTCGTCGGCCTCCCGCCGGTCGAACTGCTGTTCACGCTCGAAGCCATCGTCGTCGCCCACGCGTTCTACAACGCCCCGCTCGTCGCCCGCGTCGTCACCGCGGCGTGGGAGAGCGTGGACGCCCGAACCGTCGAGACCGCCCGGTCGCTCGGCGCGAGCCCGCGGCGGGCCTTCCGCGACGTGGTCCTCCCGCAACTCCTGCCGTCTATCGGCGTCGGCGCGACGCTGACGTTCATCTTCACCTTCGCGTCGTTCCCCATCGTCCTCGCGCTCGGCGGCTTCCAGCTGGCGACCATCGAGGTGTTCGTCTACTCGCGGGTGCGAGACCTCGCGTACGCCGAGGCCGCCAGCCTCGCGGTCGTCGAGACGGCCGTCTCCATCACGCTGACCGCCGTCTACCTCCGATACGAGGCGAGCCAGCGGTCCGCCGGCGGCGCGGCGAACCCGCTTCCCCGGCGCTCGGTCCTCCCGTCCGACTGGACGCCGAAATCGGCGCTTCGGACGGTCGGCATCGCCGGCTACGCCCTCGTCGTCGGACTGGTGTTCGTCGTCCCCATCGCCAGCATGGTGCTGGCGAGCGTCACCGGCGGCGACGGCGGCTTCACCCTCGCCAACTACGCCTTCCTCGCCGAGCGGCAGGCGACCGGCGCGAGCTTTCAGGTCAAGCCCCTCCCGGCCATCCTGAACTCGCTGGGCTTCGCCGCGGGGACGCTCGTCGTGGCCGTCCCGATGGGCGTGACGATGGCCGTCCTCACGACCCGCCGGTACCGCGGGCGCGGCCTCATCGACGTGCTTTCGATGGCCCCCTTCGCCGTCTCGGGCATCGTCGTCGGCCTCGGCCTGCTTCGCGGCCTCGTCTTCGGCGTCGACGTGCTGGGGACGCGAATCCGCGTCACCGGCGCGCTCGCCATCGTCGCCGCCCACGCCGTCGGCGCGTACCCCTTCGTCACCCGGAACGTCGCGCCGCTTTTCGCCCGGCTCGACGGCCGGCTCGTGGAGTCCGCGCGGTCGCTCGGCGCGACCAGAACCCGCGCGCTCGTCGACATCGAACTGCCGCTCGTCTGGACCGGCGTCGTCGCGGGCGCGGCGTTCGCCGTCGCCATCAGCATCGGCGAGTTCGACTCGACCATCATCCTCGCGGAGGGGGCGGGGAGCTACACGATGCCCGTCGCCGTCGAGCGGTTCCTCGGCCGGCGGCTCGGCCCCGCGACGGCGATGGGCTGTCTCCTGCTTCTCGTCACGTCCGCCAGCTTCCTCGTCGTGGACCGCTTCGGCGGCCGGTGGGGCGAGCTGTGAGGGGGCCGGAGGGCGAACCGGGGCGGACGCAGAGAGCGAAACGCGGGGGAGCGCCGGAAGTGAGAATTATGACCGTCCGCCGGCGAGGGGAGCACGTGACTTCGGAGGCGAACCCGTGAGACTCGAACTCGACGCGGTGTCCAAGCGCTACGGGTCGGCGACGGCGCTCGATTCCGTCTCGCTGTCGGTCGACGACGGCGAGTTCTTCACGCTCGTCGGGCCGTCCGGCTGTGGGAAGACGACCACGCTCCGCTGTATCGCGGGGTTCGAGGCCCCGACCGAGGGGACCGTCCGCTTCGACGGCGAGTCGATGGCCGGCGTCGCGCCCGAGTCGCGGGGCGTCGGCGTCGTGTTCCAGAACTACGCGCTGTTCCCGCATCTCAGCGTCGGCGAGAACGTCGCCTACGGCCTCCGGTTTACCGACCCGCCGGGCGGCGGCTCCCGCGACGACCGCGTCGCCGAACTGTTGGACCTCGTCGACCTCGCGGGGTTCGAAGACCGCGACCCCGACTCGCTTTCCGGCGGGCAACAACAGCGCGTCGCGCTCGCCCGCGCGCTCGCTCCCGGCCCGGACCTGCTCCTCCTCGACGAGCCGATGTCGGCGCTGGACGCCCGACTCCGCGACCGACTCCGCCGACAGGTAAAGCACATCCAGTCGGAACTCGGCGTGACGACCGTCTACGTCACCCACGACCAGTCGGAGGCGCTGGCGGTCTCAGACCGGGTGGCCGTCCTCAACCGCGGCCGCGTCGAACAGGTCGGCGACCCCCGCGAACTCTACCACCGACCCCGGACGCGGTTCGTCGCGGAGTTCCTCGGCGAGAACAACGTCCTCGACGCGGTCGTCGAGTCTCGACCGGAAACGGGGGGGATTCGCGTCGGCGTCGGCGACGCGGTGTTCACGCTGGCCGAGGGCCGGCGCGTGCTCGGGCGGGCGGGAGCGGTCTCCGGCGAACGCGCTGAAAACGATGCGAAAGACGGAAGCCGGCCCGCGCGTCCCGAACCGGGCGACGAACTCACCTTCTGCGTCCGACCCGAACAGCTCCGGGTCG
This sequence comes from Haloferax sulfurifontis, assembly GCF_014635105.1. NCBI lineage: Archaea > Methanobacteriati > Methanobacteriota > Halobacteria > Halobacteriales > Haloferacaceae > Haloferax > Haloferax sulfurifontis. The sequence goes on along the minus strand of NZ_BMCI01000002.1, from coordinate 123,492 downwards.
GCGCGGGGACGAACCAGATACGAGGAACCGTCGTCGACACCGAGTTTCAGGGGGCGACGACGCGGGTCAGACTCGACTGGGGCGGGACGGAACTCGTCGTGGCGGTCGACGACGGCGGCGAACAGTCGGACGCGGGGTTCGAGATCGGGACGACGATGGAGGTCGGATTCGACCCGGCGGCGGCTCACATCGTCGAGTAGCGAGGGGAGTCGTTTTTTCGCGCCGTTCAGTCAGGGCGCGACGCCGACGGTCAGGAGCGTGCCGAACGTCCGGTAGCGCTCGACCATCGCCTCGCGGGTCTCCCAGTCGTCGGTCGGGAACTCGGCGGCCGCCGGGATGTCGATGTCGAGGTCGGCGATGGAGTCCTGTTCGGCGACGTGGAGGCCGGCGTCGCGGAACGCCTCGCGGTACTCCGCGTGGGACCAGCGGGTCATGTCGATGGAGATGAGCTCTTGCCACTCGTGGGAGTGGACGTTCTCCTCGTAGTAGTTCACCGCGCAGTAGAACGTGCCGCCCGGCCTGAGGACGCGGGCGACCTCTTCGAGGGTGTGGTGCGGGTCGGCGGCGTAGTAGAACGCCTCCATCGACCAGACGTGGTCGACGCTGTCGTCCTCGAACGGGAGGTCGTCGAAGTCGCCGACGAGAAACGAGAGGTCGTCGGTGTCGGTGTACTCGCGGGCGTTCTGGACCATCTCGGGCGAGCCGTCGAGGCCGAACCCGCGGCCGATGCCCTTCGTGTCGCGGAGCGCGCGGAGGGCGTAGCCGCTTCCGGTTCCGAGGTCGACGACGGTGTCGCCTTCCTCGACGGGCATCCGCGCGAGCGCGTGCTTCGCGGTGTGCCAGTGTCGGTCCTCCATGCCCTTGTCGCGGCCGTCGGCCGCCCAGGCGTCGAACTCGTCGCGGACGCTCATACCGGAGCCTCGCGCGCCGGAGTGAAAATGCGTTCGGACCGGACCGCACGGGCGGCGAGTCCGGCGACGACTCGGTCGCGTCCCCCCGTCGCGCCTTTTAATTACCGCCGTCACGACGACCGGTGTATGGTCGGAGTCCGCCGCCGGTTCGCGCTCGCCGACACCGCCCAGCAGGTCGTCGGCGGCTTCCTCCTCGCGGGGCCGTTCGTCGTCACCGAGGAGGTGTGGGTGCTCGCGCGGAGCATGTCGTTCGCGCAGGCGCTCCTCACGCTCTGTATCGTGCTCGCGGTCGGCTACGGCGCGCTCTACAAGGCCGACGACCGCGACCCCGACAGAGAGCGCGAGGTCGGCGGGATTCCCGTCCGGTTCATCTCGCTCATCTCCGTCTCGTATCTCTCCGTGTTCATCCTCGCGCTCGCGTTCGACGCGCCGGGGACGTTCCTCTCGGACGTGTCGGGACAGAGCCTCGTCACCGTCCTCGGATACGAAGTCGACCTCGCGGTGCTCCGCATCACGCTCAAGGCGACGAGCGTCGGCGCGGTGTTCAGCGTCATCGGCGCGGCCACCGCCGACTCGCTGTTCTGACCTCGCCGAGAGGCGTGAACATACGTTACGATTCCGGGACGACGCCGGTCACACGGCATGAAGGATTAAGTCGGCAGGGTAACTGCTTGGGGTATGGATTACGAGCTCGCCATCGAAGACGCGCCCGAGACGATTCCGGGCGGCACAGGTATCTTGCTCCTTCATCCGAGCATCGGCGAGACCGACCGCATCGACACGGACTTCTTCAAGGTCGACACCGACCACTTCCTCGTCGTCTCGACGCGGACCACCGCGCGCGAGGTCGAACAGAAGCTGGAACACTACGAGGTCGACGAGTCCAGCGCCACTATCCTCGACACGCTGTCTATCGAGCGCGGCTACTCCCGACGCAGTTCGGACAACATCCACTACGTCGCGTCCCCCGACGACCTCGACGCCATCGTCGAGAAGACCCGGCAGTTCCTCGAAGGTCACGACGGAAAGCTCCGGCTCAGCGTGGATTCCGTCACGGAGATGGCCTACTACGCCGACGAGGACGGCGCATTCGAGGCGACGAAGCAGATTCTCGAACTCCTCGACGAGTTCGACGCGGTGGGGCTGTTCCACCTCTCGAAGGAGGTCCACGACCAGGAGACGCTCGACCGCTTCCGCGAACTGTTCGACGGCGTCGTCGACCTCAACGAGGACGGCACCGTCACGACCGAGTTCTGAGGCGGAACGCGAGGCGACCGGCTACGCCGGGTCCGCGTCGTCGGCGGCGGTCGGGTCGGCGTCGCCGCCCGACGCCGTGTCATCGTCCGCCGCGAGTTGCTCGAACGTCTTTTCGGCCCACTTGACCGCGTAGCTCGGCCCGTGGTCGCGGTACGCCGCGGTGTCCAGCGCCGAAAACGGCGCGGGCAGGTCGCGCTCGTGTTTGACCGCCGAACACGCGAACTCGGTCGCCTCGGCGAACGAGAGCCTGCCGAGCGCGACGAGCCGCGGGAGGTTTTCGAGTCGGTCGTCGAGCCGGCCGCCCGCGTCGACCCACGCCTCGTGGAGGCGGTCGTATCGGCCCTCCCACGACGCGAACGCCTCGCGGGTGTGGAGGCCGACCCATCCCTCGTAGAGCGCGGCGGCGACCTGATACGTCTCGCTCGGGCCGAGCGGCGTCGCCGCGGCGAGGTCGCGGTAGCGCTCGCCGAAGAAGGGCAGGAACTGTTCGGGAATCTCGTCGGTGCCGGCCTGCACGAACGCCTCGGCGACGAGGAAATCAAGAAAGTCGTCGGGCGTCCCCTTCGCGCGGTACTTCACCAGCACGACCGGCGGCGTGGTCTGCCGAGACCACGTCACTGTGCCGTCGCCGGGCATCCCGATGGTGAAGTCGGACGACGCGTAGCGCCGGAGCTGTTGGGGCGCGTCGTCTGGTAGCCACTCGGCGGGGTACGCCGCCGGGGAGAGCGACTCGACCACCAGCCCGAGGTTCTCCGCGGCCTCCGGGGGGACGGTGTCGAAGTCGCCGGCCACGTCCAAGACGAGCGCGCCGGGGGCGTACTCGTCGCGGACCGATTCGAGGTCCGACGGCAGGGTGCGCGTCTCGAACATCCGCTCAGGCGATGCTCATCCCGATGAACACGACGGCCAGCAGGGCCGACACGCCGACGGTACCGAGCACGATTTTCGTCGCTTGGCTCATAGTGGCACGATTAGGGGGCCGCCGCTTAACTTTTACACTCTGTCGTCGGCGAATCTCCAGTCGAAACGGAGGGGTTCGGGGACGCGCCCCACGGGCGGCGGTCACACGGTCCGGTCGCGTCGCGGACGCGAGAGAGCACACAGGCTCGTCGCCGTCGCGGTCAGGGGACGAGCTGTTCGCCGTCGTCGTCGAGGATGCGGATGGCCTCGACGGGGCAGACGCGGGCGGCGAACTTCGCGTCGAACTCGGCGTCCTCGGGAACCTCGCGGACGAAGACGCCGTCGTCGGTCTCCTCGGCGTCGACGAGGTCGGCCTTGCCGTCGTCGACGTTCTTCTCGAAGCCCTCCCACTCGTCGACACACTGGAACATGCCGATGCAGGTGTCGCGGTCGTACTCGACTTTCATGGGCAATCGTACCGCCGGGCCGTACAAAGCCCTGCCGACGCGGGACGCCGATTCGGCGGCGGCGGCGACGAGCGTCGTGACGGCGCGGCCGACACCGCCGACAGCGCCGCCCCCGCGACCGACCCGACCCGATGGCTTAAACCGGGGGACGGTCCAAGGGGGATGCAATGCGAACTGCGGACCTGACGGGCCTGCCGACGAGGATTCCCGAGGCCCTCCGCGACGAGGGCATCGAGGAGCTGTACCCGCCGCAGGCCGAGGCCGTCGAGGCCGGCCTGACGGACGGCGAGAGCCTCGTGGCCGCCGTCCCGACCGCGAGCGGGAAGACGCTCGTCGCCGAACTGGCGATGCTGTCGAGCGTCGCGCGCGGCGGGAAGGCGCTGTACATCGTCCCGCTTCGGGCGCTCGCCTCCGAGAAGAAAGCCGAGTTCGAGCGCTGGGAGGAGTACGGCATCGACGTGGGCGTCTCGACCGGCAACTACGAGTCCGACGGCGAGTGGCTCTCCTCGCGCGACATCATCGTCGCCACGAGCGAGAAGGTCGACTCGCTCGTCCGGAACAACGCGGCGTGGATGGACCAACTCACCTGCGTCGTCGCCGACGAGGTCCACCTCGTCGACGACCGCCATCGGGGGCCGACGCTGGAGGTCACGCTGGCGAAGCTCCGCCGGCTCAACCCGAACCTGCAGGTCGTCGCGCTGTCGGCGACCGTCGGCAACGCGGGCGTCGTCGCCGACTGGCTCGACGCGAAGCTCGTCAAGTCCGACTGGCGGCCCATCGACCTCAAGATGGGCGTCCACTACGGCAACGCCGTCTCCTTCGCCGACGGGAGCCAACGCGAGGTGCCGGTCGGCCGCGGGGAACGACAGACGCCCGCGCTCGTCGCCGACGCGTTAGAGGGCGACGGTGAGGGCGACCAAGGCTCCTCGCTCGTCTTCGTGAACTCGCGGCGCAACGCGGAGTCCGCGGCCCGCCGCATGGCCGGCGTGACGGAGCGCTACCTCACCGGCGACGAGCGGAGCGACCTCGCGGAACTCGCCGCCGAGATACGCGACGTGTCCGACACCGAGACCTCCGAGGACCTCGCCAAGGCGGTCGCCAAGGGCGCGGCGTTCCACCACGCGGGGCTGGCCGCGGAGCACCGCACCCTCGTGGAAGACGCCTTCCGCGACCGACTCATCAAATGTATCTGCGCGACGCCGACGCTCGCCGCCGGCGTCAACACCCCGAGCCGACGGGTCGTCGTCCGCGACTGGCAACGCTACGACGGCGACTACGGCGGGATGAAACCGCTGGACGTGCTCGAAGTCCACCAGATGATGGGCCGCGCCGGTCGGCCCGGCCTCGACCCCTACGGCGAGGCGGTGCTGTTGGCGAAGGACGCGGACGCCCGCGACGAGCTGTTCGAGCGGTACATCTGGGCCGACGCCGAGGACGTGCGGTCGAAGCTCGCGGCCGAGCCCGCCCTGCGGACGCACCTGCTCGCCACGGTCGCCTCCGGCTTCGCCCACACCCGCGAGGGACTGCTCGAATTCCTCGACCAGACGCTGTATGCGACCCAGACCGACGACCCCGAGCGACTCGGGCAGGTGACAGACCGCGTGCTCGACTACCTCGAAGTAAACGGGTTCGTCGAGTTCGAAGGAGAGACGATTCGGGCGACGCCCGTCGGCCACACCGTCTCGCGGCTCTATCTCGACCCGATGAGCGCCGCCGAAATCATCGACGGCCTCGAATGGGCGGCGGACCACCGAACCGAGAAGCTCCGGGCGCTCGCGGGCGAGACGCCCGAGAAGCCGGAGCGAGACCGGAGCGACTCGGACGACGAGCCCGGCGGCTTCCAGCGGGCCAGCGAGATGGTCGCCGACGACGGCGGCGGTGGAGGCGGCGACGACGGGGACGGCGCGGACGACACAGACGGCGGCGGCGGGGACGCCGACGCGTTCGAGACGGACCGGACGTATCCGACGCCGCTCGGCCTCTATCACCTCGTCTGCCGGACGCCGGACATGTACCGGCTCTACCTGAAGTCCGGCGACCGCGAGACGTACACCGAGCTGTGCTACGAGCGCGAACCGGAGTTCCTCGGGCGCGTCCCCTCCGAGTACGAGGACGTGGCGTTCGAGGACTGGCTGTCGGCGCTGAAGACCGCGAAGCTCCTCGAAGACTGGGTCGGCGAGGTGGACGAAGACCGCATCACCGAGCGCTACGGCGTCGGCCCCGGCGACATCCGCGGGAAGGTCGAGACGGCCGAGTGGCTCCTCGGCGCGGCCGAGCGGCTCGCCTCCGAACTCGACCTCGATTCGGTGTACGCGGTCCGCGAGGCGAAAAAGCGCGTCGAGTACGGCGTCCGCGAGGAACTGCTCGACCTCGCCGGCGTCCGCGGCGTCGGCCGAAAGCGCGCCCGCCGACTGTTCGAAGCCGGTGTGGAGAGCCGCGCCGACCTCCGCGAGGCCGAGAAATCGCGCATCCTCGCCGCCCTCCGGGGCCGCAGGAAGACGGCACAGAACATCCTCGAAGCCGCGGGTCGAAAGAACCCGTCGATGGACGAGGTGGACGAAGACGACGCGCCGGACGACGCCGTGCCCGAGGACGCCGGCTTCGAGACGGCCAAAGAGCGCGCCGACCAGCAGGCCAGTCTGGGTGATTTCGAATGAGGCTCGTCGAGGCCGAGGCGACCGTCGCGAACCTCGATTCGTTCATCGCGGCGGTCGGCGAGATAGCTGACGAGACGGGCGCGACGGTGCAGGCGTTCGACGCCCGGTACGTCGTGGACCGCGAGCACCTCGAACGGGCGACCGAACTCGCCGACCGGGCCATCGCCCGCGGCAACGAAATCGCCCGCGACCGCGCCGTCGAAATCCTCCTCTACGCCAGCGGCCGCCGGCAGATCAACCGCGCGTTCGAAATCGGCGTCTCGGAGGGGGCGCTCCCCGTCGTGATTCTCGTCGACGGCGGCGACGAGGCCGAAGCCGAGGCCGCGCTGTTCGACCGACTCGACCTCGAACCCGCAGAAACCCTCGGCGACTACGACGAAGCGCTCGTCCGCGACGTGTTCGACGTGGGCGAGGCGGAGTTGCGCGTCGCCGACGGCGACCTCCCCGCGCTGGTCAGAGAGCGAGTCGCGCTCCTCGCGGTCGACCGCTAAACGATTTTCGCGGCCTGTACCGTCCGTATTCGAGAGTTTGAGAGTCTGTAATGGAAAACTCCACTCGAAACGGACCCCTTTGGTTTCTGAAACCTACCCCTTCGTTTCAACTGGAGAACAAGGGGACGGCGTAGCCTCATCGGGAGTAGAACGCTGAGAAGTAGTCCCACCAGGATTCGAACCTGGGTCGTTGCCCCCAGAAGGCAACAGGATTGGCCACTACCCCATGGGACTTCGCATCAGTTCGTACTTCGCGGGTATTTGTAAACGTTGCGTGTCGATTCCGCCGTGGGATTTCGTCGCACGGCGACGGACAGGTGTGCATAAACCGCCAACTATTTGCCCTTATTCTATCCACTGTCGTGTATGTACGTCGGACGTTTCGTCGTCGTTGGCCCCGGAATCGGTGCGTATCGCGTCTCCTCTCGGTCCTTCCCGAACCGACAGGTCGTCGACCGGGACGACGCCCTGACCGTCGGGCCGACGCCCGACGCCCCCGAGACCGACAACCCCTACATCGCCTACAACTGCGTCCGCGAGGGCGGCGACTACGTCGTCGTCGGCAACGGCTCGCAGGTCGACCCCATCGCGGAGAAACTCGACCTCGGCTACCCGCCGCGGGACGCCCTCGCGGAGATTCTGCTCGCGCTCGACTACGAGAAGGACGACTACGACACGCCCCGCATCGCGGGCGTCGTCGGCGACGACGAGGCCTTCATCGGCATCGTCCGCAAGGACGCGCTCGTCGTCGAAGCCGTCGCCGAGCCCACGCTCGTGGCGACCTACGAGGAAGACGACCCGCGGGCGTTCGACCTCGACGCGGAGACCGCCGCCGACGCGGCCCGCGAACTGTACGACCACGAGTTCGAACACGCCGTCTGCGCCGCCGCCGCGACCGTCGGCGACGCGGTCGAGACCGCCTTCTACAACGGCGAGTAACGCCGCCCCGGCCCGAGATTTTTCAGCCGCGACGCCGTACACCGAGCCATGCGTCTGGGCGTTATCTCGGACGTGCACGGGAACCTCCCGGCACTCGAAGCGGTGCTCGAATCGATGCCGCCGGTCGACCGATTGGTCTGCGCCGGCGACGTGGTCGGCTACAACCCGTGGCCCGAGGAGTGCGTGTCCGAACTCGCCGAGCGGGACGTGCCGACCGTCTCGGGGAATCACGACCGCGCGGTCACGTCGGGGACCGGCTTCCGCTTCAACAGCATGGCGGCCGCGGGCGTCGACTACGCCCGCGACGCGCTGTCGCCGGCGTCGATGGAGTGGCTCTCCGCGCTCCCGAACACGCGGCACGTCGCCGACGAGCGGGTCAAACTCGCCCACGGCCACCCGAGCGACCCCGACCGCTACACCTACCCCGACGACTTCTCGCCGTCGCTCCTCGACGACGAGGATCTGCTGGTGTTGGGCCACACCCACGTACAGGGCCACCGAATCTACGACGACGGAATCGTGCTGAACCCCGGAAGCGTCGGCCAACCCCGCGACGGCGACCCGCGGGCGGCCTACGCGGTCGCCGACCTCGACGCGATGGAAATCGAAGCCGAACGCGTCAACTACGACATCGACCGCGTCGCGGAGCGCGTGCGCGAGGTCGGCCTGCCGGAGCGGTTGGCGAGTCGGCTGTACGAGGGAAAGTAGGGAAAAAAGCGAGTAGCCGTCCCGAAATCGTCAGTTCGACACCGGTTCGAGCCGCGCCGAGAAGTGCCGAAGCTCCTTCATCGGCGGCTCCTCGACGATTTCGAGGCCGCCGTACTCGCCGGCAGAGGCCATCACTTTCGCGGCCGTCTCGGCGACGTGTTCGAGGTGCTCGCGGCTGTAGGTGCGCCGCGGGAGCGCGAGGCGCACGAGGTCCGGGCGGTCCGTGCCGGGGAACGCGAATCCGCCGAGTTCGACGCCGCGGACGCCGCCTTCGAGGTAGAGCGCGCAGACGAGTTGCTGTCCGGGGTACTCGTCTTTCGGGACGTGCGGGAACACCTCGCCGGCGTCGAGGTAGACCGCGTGCCCACCCGTCGGCTGGTAGACGGGAACTCCGGCCTCGACCAGCAGGTCACCGAGTTCGGCCACCTGCTCGACCCGGTCGGTCACGTACGGCGGCGTGACGGCCTCGCGGAGGCCGACGGCCATCGCCTCGATGTCGCGCCCCGAGAGGCCGCCGTAGGTGGGAAAGCCCTCGTAGAGGATGGCGCGCTGTTTCGCGTGCTCGAACACCGTCTCGTCGCGCATCGCGGCGAAGCCGCCGATGTTGACGAGGGCGTCTTTCTTGCCGGACATCGTAATCGCGTCGGCGTGTTCGAACTGCGCGCGGGCGATTTCGGCGACCGAGTGGTTCTCGTAGCCCGCCTCGTTGGTCTTGATGAAGTGGGCGTTCTCGGCGAACCGACAGGCGTCGATGACGAACATGGCGTCGATGTCGCGGGCGAACTCCGCGGTGGCGCGGATGTTCGCCATCGAGACGGGCTGGCCGGCGACGGAGTTGTTCGTGATGGTGAGGACGACGACGGGAATCGCGTCGGCACCGACCTCCTCGACGAGCGCGTAGCCCGCGTCGATGTCGAAGTTCCCCTTGAACGTCTCCGTGGAGTTGGGGTCCCGTGAGGCGGGCGACGGGCAGTCGACGGGTTCCGCGCCCTGATTGACGACGTGGGCGCGGGTCGTATCGAAATGGGAGTTGTTCGGCACCACGTCGCCGTCCTCCAAGAGGACGCCGTAGAGGACGTTCTCCGCGCCGCGGCCCTGATGGGTCGGCACGACGTGCTCGAAGCCCATCACGTCGCAGACCGACTCCGCGAGGCGGGCGAACGACTCGCTTCCGGCGTAGGCCTCGTCGCCGCGAATCATCGCCGCCCACTGCTCGGCGGACATCGTGCCCGTCCCCGAGTCGGTCAGGAGGTCGATGTACACGTCGCGGGCGTCGAGGTTGAACGCGTTGTAGCCGGCCCGTTCGAGGGCGGCCTCGCGCTCCTCGCGCGAGGGGAGTTCGATGGGCTCGACCATCTTCGCCTTGTACGATTTCATGCCCGCAATAGGCCCGCGAATGTGAAGTAATCGGCAGGCGGAAAATCGAGGGACGACGACCGGTTTCCGGCGCTCGTGGACGGGTGTGTGCATCGGTGTCGCCGGCTGTTCCGCTCTCGCCACGAACCGCCACGAACCGACCTCGGCGGCCGTCGTGGCTCACCGGCCGTTGGCGTCGCTGGCGTGGACGCAGTCGCGCGAAAACAGCGTCGAGAGGTAACGGGGCGGGGTCGGGTTAGAACTCGTCTTGGATGATGCCAAGCGTCTCCTCGCGGTCGTCCCACGCCACGAAGATGGCGACGGAGGTCGCGGAGGTGATGGCGTCGTGGATGTTGATGCCGGCGTCGGACAGCGGCTGGACGATGTCGAGGATGACGCCGGGGCGGTTCGGGAGTTCGCCGCCGGTGACGCGGACGACGGCGATGTCGTCTTCGACGGTGACCGAGGACAGCGCGTCGTCGGCGATGACGCGGTCGTGGAGGACGGCCTCGGCCCGGTCGGAGTCGTCTTCGAGGACGTAGAACGTGATGGAGTCCATCCCGGAGGCGACCGAGTCGACGTTGATGTCCTCCTCTCGGAGGGCGGCCGAGAGGTCCGCGAGGATGCCCGGTCGGTTGCGAATCGCCCGCCCGGCGACGGTGAGACACGCGAGGGGCTCTTCCTGCATGTCGATGAGGTTGTGGAACTCGCCTTCGATGAGCGTCCCGCCGGTGAGCAGGTCGCCGTGCTGGTAGTGGACGACCCGAACGTCGAGCGCCGCGTCCTTGTACGACAGCGCCGACGGCGCGACGACCTCGGCCCCGCGGAACGAGAGGTTCCGAAGCTCGTCGACGGTGATGCGGCCGACGTTGCGCGCGCCTTCGACCACCCGCGGGTCGCCGGTCATGACGCCCTCCACGTCGGTCACGATGACGACCTCGTCGGCGTCCATGTAGTTGCCGAGCATCACGGCGGAGGTGTCGGAGCCGCCGCGGCCGAGCGTCGTGATTTCGCCGTCGTGGTTCTGCGCGAGGAAGCCGGTGATGACCGGGACGACGCCGTCGAGTTCGGCCGCGAGCTTCGCGGCCCGCTCTCTCGTGGCCTCGACGTCGACCTCGCCGAGGTCGTTGGTGATGACCGGCCACTCGTCCGTGCCGGGTTCGACGAACAGAGCGTTGACGCCGCGGGCGGCCAGCGCCGCCTTGAGCATGCGCACGCTGGTCCGCTCGCCCATCGAGACGATTTCCGCGCGGTCGCGGTCGTCGGCCTCGAACTTGATCTCGTCGAGGAGGTCGTCGGTCGTCGAGCCCATCGCGGAGGCGACGACGGCGATTTCGTGGCCGTGTTCGACGGCCGCGGCGATGGAGTCGGCGGCGCGGTTGATTCGGTCGCCGCTACCGAGCGAGGTGCCGCCGAACTTCGCGACTACGCGCATCGTCCCTCCGGTGCGTCGCGTCGCTTCGGGGCTTCGTTGGTAAACATGCGAGGGGCTAACGCGGGGGGACGTATAACTATGTCCTCCGATTCAACCGTTGCCGTCACCCGCGAATCCGGCGCTGAGACGGCCCGTACCGACGCCTCGCGGGCGGAGATTTATCACCGACGCCGCGGAAGGTTCGGACATGGATGTCAGAGACGCCGTCGACACCGACGCCGAGGCGCTCGCCGCCGTCGCCGACGCGCCGATACGAGCGATGCGTCGGCTGATACGCGACCGGACGGTCCGCCTCGCCACCGCCGAGACGGGGTCGGACCCCCACGCCGACGCGCCGGCGGACGACGAACCGGTGCTCGGGTTCGTCGGCTTCGACGTCCGCGACGGCGTCCTCCACGTCACCCGGCTCGGCGGGACCGAGACGGCGGTGCGGCGACTGCTCGAAGAGCCGCTCCGCTTCGCCAGCGCCGAGGACCTGCCGGTCGAGGTGCTCGTCCTCGAATCCGAGACGCCGCTTTGCGACGCGGTCGAGCACGCCGGCTTCGACCGCGTCGGCCACGGTCCGCGGTTCGAGGGGTCGCCGACGGTCCGGTACGTCCTCGACGAGACGGGGTAGTCGGTCGTCGCGGGCGGCGAGAACCGACCGAGGGCATACATACCTCCCGCCCGTCAGGTGGCCCATGACCGAACGACGCGGGAGCCGACGACCGGAAGTGAGACGACTGTGACCGCGGCCGAAGAGCTGTTCGTCTCGCTCGCCGGCTCGGACCCGGTGATGCAGGGCCTCCTCGGCGGCGTCGTCATCGCCGGCATGAACATGCTGGGCGCGCTCCTCATCCTCGTCTGGCGCGACCCCTCGAAGCGCTCGCTCGACACGCTCCTCGGCTTCGCCGCCGGCGTCATGCTCGCCGCGAGCTTCACGAGCCTCATTCTCCCCGGCATCGAGGCGGCGGGCGGGAATCCGATTCCCGTCCTCGCCGGCTTCGTCATCGGCGTCGTCGTCCTCGACCAAGCCGACCTGTGGATTCCGCACGTCCACATCCTCGTGACCGGCAAGACCCGGGCTGACGCCCCGGAGACGGACAAAAAGATGGCATCGGTCATCCTGTTCATCGTCGCCATCACCATCCACAACATGCCCGAGGGCCTCGCCGTCGGCGTCGGCTTCGGCTCCGGCGACCTCGGGACCGCCATCCCGCTGATGCTCGCCATCGGCATCCAGAACATCCCCGAGGGGCTGGCCGTCTCCATCGCCGCCGTCAACGCCGGGCTTCGGAACACGACCTACGCGACGTTCGCGGGCATCCGCGCCGGCCTCGTGGAGATTCCGCTCGCCGTCTTCGGCGCGTGGGCCGTCCAGTACGCCGCGGCGTTGCTCCCCTACGCGATGGGCTTCGCCGCCGGCGCGATGCTGTTCGTCATCTCCGACGAAATCGTCCCCGAGACGCACTCGAACGGTCACGAGCGCGTGGCGACGTTCGGGACGATGCTCGGCGTCGTCGTGATGCTCTACCTCGACGTGACGCTCGGGTAGTCGAATCGAGTCAGCGCGGCCGAATACGGCGGCGTCGAGGAGTTGTGAAACGAGAGTTCGAGTGGAAGCGAAGGGGTTCGGTGGTCGGTTCAGCGTCAGAGAGTTCGGCGTCGAGCGCGCGTCAGTCGTCCGCGAGCGGCGGCTCCGACGGCACTTCGTGGTCCGAGAGCCCGGCGGTCGGCGCGAGGTACTTCGCCGGGTCGAACGCGTCGAGGTCGTCGCCGGCGGCCACGCGCGCCGGCCAGTCCGGGTTGGCGAGCGCGCTCGTCCCCAGTGTGAGCAGGTCCGCGCCGGCGTCGAGGGCGGCCCGCGCCGCGTCCGGGTCGCCGAGGCCGCCGTTGGCGACGACGACCGTGTCGTCCGCGACGTACTCGGCGGCGGCCTCCGCGAGCGACGGGCCGCCCGCCCCGAAGGTCGGACTCGTCGCGTCGGTCTCGGTCGCGTGGACGTAGTCGGCTCCGGCGGCCGACAGCGCCTCGAAGAAGACCGCGGCCGCCTCTTCGCCCTCGGGCCACTCGTAGTCGCCGTCGGTCACTTTCTCCTGCGAGACGCGGACGCCGACGACGAACTCCTCGGGGACCGCGTCGGCGACCGCCGAAAGGACCTCGGCCGGGAATTTGACTCGGGACTCGGGACCGCCACCGTACTCGTCGTCGCGCCGGTTCGCGTCGGCCGCGAGGAACTCGTTGAGCAGGTAGCCGTTCGCGCCGTGGAGTTCCACGCCGTCGAAGCCGGCTTCGACCGCGTTCCGCGCCGCCCGAACGAATCCTTCGCGGACGGTTTCGAGGTCGGTCTCGTCGGCCGCCTTCGGGACCGCGAACTCCCCGCTCCCGCCGTAGGCTTCGGCCTTCTGGCCGTCGGGCTGGACCGCGGAGGGCGCGAGCGTCCGGTCGCCATCGAGGTGGGTGTTCCCCTGCGACTGCGCCCCGGCGTGCATCAACTGCGCGAAAATCGGCGTGTCGACCTCGTGGACGGCGTCCGTGACGTTCGTCCACGCCTCGACGTGGTCGCCGGTGACGAGCCCCGGCTGGTTCAGGTAACCCTGACTGTACGCGTCGTCCGTGTAGACGCCCTCGGTGACGAGAAAGCCGAAGCCGCCGTCGGCGAACTTCCGGTAGTAGTGGGCCATCTCGTTGGTCGCCAGCCCCTCGTCGGTGGCGCTGATGCGCGTCATCGGAGCCAACCCGACTCGGTTGGAAAGCGACAGGTCGTTCAGGCTCGTCGCGTCGAACAGCGCGTCGTCGGTCATCACCGACTCTGTGCGCGTCGCCCATAAAAAGCGACGGCGGAATGGTCCCGGTCGCCGCACATCCGGCGTGCTAACGGGGCGCATTCGAGTCTGAGACGGGCCGCCGCCTCAGGAGAACTTCCGAACCGTCATGTTCAGCGTGTCGAGGTCGACGATGGGCGCGTAGCCGGCGTCGGGGTCGATGTTGACGGACTTCTGGAAGTCGGTCTGGGCCTGCCAGCAACCGGAGTTGACCGCGAGGACGTTGTGGTACTTGCCCCAGCCGAGCTTGTGGACGTGGCCGGTGTGGAAGATATCGGGGACGTCCTCCATGACGAGATAGTCGAGTTCCTCCGGCGCGAGGCGGGTGTGACCCCCGAACTGCGGCGCGACGTGGCGCTTTTTCAGGAGTTGGTACATCGCCTTGTGCGGCTCGTCGTAGCTCGCCTTGTCCGCCGGCAGTTCGGCGATGACCTCGTCGAGCGAGACGCCGTGGTACATGAGCACGTTGACGCCTTCGAGCGTGACCATCGAGGGGTTGCTCGTGATGCGGGCGTCGTGGGCCGACATGATGTCGCGGAGTTCGTCGTCGAAGCCGGGTTGGGGCTCCGCGAGTCGGACCGCGTCGTGGTTGCCCGGAATCATCACGATGTCGAGGTCGCCGGGCACCGATTTGAGGTGCTCGGAGAACGCCTCGTACTGCTCGTAGATGTCGATGACGTCGAGTTCCTCGTCCTGATTCGGGTAGACGCCGACGCCCTCGACCATGTCGCCGGCGATGAGGAGGTACTCGATGCGCTCTGCCTCCTCGGTGTGGAGCCAGTCGGCGAAGCGGTTCCACGCGCCGGCCATGAACTCCTGACTGCCGACGTGTACGTCCGAGATGAGCGCCGCCTGCACGTCCCTGTCGGCGGTGTTGGGGCGGTGGCTCCGCGGCACGTCGGGGAAGTGCATCGAGTCCACGAAGAGGATGCCCGCGTCGCCCGACAGCGTCCCCTGCACCGCGATGCACTCGTCCATGAGGAGTTCGTCGACGTAGCCCGCGATGTCCTTGTCCTTCATCACGAGACAGGGGAACGTCCCCGTCGTGTCTTCGAGGTCGATAATCCAGTGACCGCTCTTCGTGGACCGAACGTCGTCGACGAGGCCGATGAGTTCCGCGTCCTCGCCGCCGGACATGTTCGAGATGGCCTTCGCGGGACGGTGGTTGACGCGCCCGCGGAGCATCTTTGAGAGCTTCTCGTAGCGGTCGCGGAACACCTTCACGAAGTCGTCGTACTCGCCGGTCCCCGTCGACTGCCCGGTCATGTCGTTGGCGATTTCGAGGGAGCGAAGCGCCGGGTCGACGTTCCGACCGCCCGAGCTCACCTTCGCTTCGGCTGGAGTCGATTGAGAGGTGTGAGCCGCGTTGTCGTGCGATGTTGCATCAGAAACAGAGGGGTCTGACGCGGCGGTGTGGGACGCGGCGGCGTCGGATGCGGCGGCGTCCGCGGCGGTCGGAACCGTCGGTTCGGTTCCCGGCGGGTCCGCGGCGGGGGCGGAGGCGAGCACCTCGCGGACGTGGTCGGCGGTGATGCGAAGCGCGTCGTCCGGGGCGGCTTCGACGACGCGGGCGAGGGTTCGGCCGGGGTCGTCGGAGCCGGCGATGAGTGTCACGGCCTCGCGTTCGGCGTTGTAGCCGCGACCGACGAGCGCTCGGACGATGCGCGCCGGCGTCTCCAGTGGCACACCCGGAGTGTGCGACACGCGGCAAAAAGGATGCCGAAACCCAGAACGTTGAAACCCGGTCCGGGTAAACTGGGAGTGATGAGTGACGACGACGGCCGCCCCCCCTCCCCCGACCCGCGGCGCGGTCCCGCCTCCGACGAAGGCGTGCTAACTCGGCTTCGGACGGCAGAGGAGGGGCCGCTTCTGTTCGTCCGCGAAATCCTGACGAGCGCGCTCGCCGTGTTGGCCGTCGGGTTGCTCCTGTTCGCGGTGAGCGGCGTGTGGCCGCCGATGGTCGCCGTCGAAAGCGGGAGCATGGAACCGCACATGTACAAAGGCGACCTCGTGTTCATCACGGGGCCGGAGCGATACGCCCCCGACTCGGCGGTCGAGGGGACCGCCGTCGTCACGGCCAAGACAGGTGCCGAAGTCGACTACCGGAAGTTCGGCGGGCCCGGAAGCGTCATCGTCTACGACGACCCCGGCGCCCGCGGCCCCCCGATTATCCACCGGGCGATGCTCTGGGTCGAGGACGGCGAGAACTGGTACGACAGGGCGAACCCCGAGTACATGGCCGCCGACAACTGCCGGGAACTCGCCAACTGCCCCGCCGAGTACAGCGGCTTCATCACGAAAGGCGACAACAACCCACGGTACGACCAGGTGAGCGGCATCGCCGACCCGGTCCGCCCCGAGTGGGTCCAAGGCGTCGCGCGAATCCGCATCCCGCTTCTCGGGTGGGTTCGACTGACGCTCGCCAACTCGATGGCGACGACGACGCCGGTCGCGCCGGCCCCTGTCGAACTCGTCGACGTGACGACGATGGAGACGGCGGCTCCCGACGTGTCGACGACGAACGCGGCGGGAGGCGACGCGCCGGCGACGACGGCACCGCTTCAGGTCGAGCCGCCGGAGCTATCGGAACCATCGGCGACATCGGCGCGAGCCGACGCGCTCGCGGCGTGACGCGGGAAAAGTAACAGAGTCGGCGTCGGACTTCGCGGACTTCGTTTTTCAGTCTCAGTTGTCGAACCGCGCCTGCACGAACGGCTGTGCGCTCTCGATGTCGCCGAGACGGGAGTCCGTCAGCAAAACGGCCTCGGTCTCGTCGATGGGGACAGAAAGGCTGATTTCCTTAGTTCGGCCGTAGCGACCCTTCGAGACGACGACGGCGTTGACGATGCCGAGCATGTCGAGTTCCGAGATGAGGTCGGTGACGCGGCGCTGGGTCAGCACGTCGGCGTCGATCTCCTCGCAGAGGCGCTTGTAGATGTTGAACACCTCGCCGGTGTTGATGTTGCGAACGCCGTTTTTCTCCAGGAGGATGATGGCGAAGAGGACGATTTTCGACTGCGTGGGCAGGGTGCGGACGACCTCGACAACGCGGTCGAGTTCGATTTTGTCCTGCGCCTGTCGGACGTGGGCCTCCTCGACGGTATCGGCCTGCCCGCGCTCCGCGAGTTCGCCGGCCGTGCGGAGCAGGTCGAGCGCGCGCCGGGCGTCGCCGTGTTCCTGCGCGGCGAACGCGGCGCACAGCGGAATCACGTCGTCGGTGAGCGCGCCGGACTTGAACGCCACGTCGGCGCGGTGCTGGAGGATGTCGCGGAGCTGGTTGGCGTCGTACGGCGGGAAGACGATTTCCTCCTCGCCGAGGCTCGACTTGACCCGGGGGTCGAGGAAGTCGGTGAACTTCAGGTCGTTCGAGATGCCCATGATGGAGATGCGGGAGTTGTCGAGTTCGGAGTTCATCCGCGAGAGGTTGTAGAGCGTGTCGTCGCCCGACTTCTCGACCAGTTTGTCGATTTCGTCGAGCATGATGACGACCACCCGCTCCTTGTAGTCGACGGCGTCGAAGAACGTCGTGTAGACGCGGTCGGTCGGCCACCCGGTCATCGGCACCGTCTCCATCTCGTCGGCGTCGTCGTCGAGTTCCGCCGCGCGCTCGTCGATTTCGGCGATGGAGTCGTACGGCGTGTCCGCGAGAGCGTTGGGGTCTTCGGTCGCCCGCGTGCGCATCTCGTCGAGGCGCTCCTGTTCGGCCTCGATGCGCTCGACGTTCTTCTCGATGAACTTGTTGGCGAGCTGGGCGAGCACGCGGTACTGCGTGTCGGTCACCTCGCAGTTGATGTACTCGACCTCGCAGGGCACGTCGTACTTCTGGGAGGTTGATTCGAGCTCCTGACTGACGAACTTCGCGCTCGCGGTCTTGCCGGTCCCGGTCTTCCCGTAGATGAGGATGTTCGACGGCGTCTCCCCGCGCAGGGCGGAGACGAGAATCGTCGCCATCTGGTTTATCTGGTCGGTCCGGTGGGGGAGTTCGTGCGGGGTGTACGACGGGCGGAGGACCTCCTTGTTCTCGAAAATCGGCTCGCCGGCGAGGAGGTCGTCGAACAGCCCTTTCGACCCCTCGTCGTCGTTGAGCACGACCTTGTCGAGGCCGACGTCGGGGTCTTTGTGCTGGTCGAGGTCCCCGTCGGGCGCGTCGGCGTCGGGGCCGATGCTCGCCTGAATGTCGATGTCTTCGGGGGACACGTCCTCGTCGTCCTCGGGGGAGACGCTCTCTTCGGAGGATACGTCGTCCGCGGCGGAAGAGCCGTCGGCAGGCGCGTCGCCGTCGGACGCGTCGGTACTCGGTGCGCCGGGGTCGGCGTCCGCGACGATGTCGTCCGACCTGCTGTCCCCGGCTCCCTCTCGTGTGCCGCCTCTCGGATTCTCTTCCTCGTCCATCGTGAATACCCCTTTGTTTCAAGTGGAATTGTCGCCCCAAATCGGCGCATAGGGTGTGTGAAGCCGGAGATAGTCGGCATTTTCACACCACGCCGAAGAAGGCGATTCCAGATGATGCAAAGGAACCAAACGAACAGTCGGTACAAAAATCTTACTTCTCCGACTCGTCTGCCGTCGTTCGACCAGAACTCGGGGGGTCGGGACCGTTTCAACACGAACAGTCGCGATATCGTCGGAGGCGACGGCTGTAGTAAGTGGGCGCTCGTCGGTCGACCGAGAAGCGAATAGACGAACGCTCAGTTGCGGAGTCGCCGAGCGACCGGACGAAGAAGACATGTGGGCGAGGTTGGTCATCGAATCGAGAACCTTCTCGAACCACGGCGAGTCGAACGAGACGAACGAAAGACGCACTAGGTCGAACGAACCACGGCGAGTCGGACGAAGACGCGCCGAGTCGCACCAAGTCGAGACGGGTCGGGCCGTCAGAGTTGTACTCGGCTCTGACGACCGACGGTTCCGAGTCGAGTCTGCGGTTCACGCGAACCGACAATCGGAGGCAGTTAGAGTGGAACTCAGCGTGTGGGTGGCGTCCGACGAGAAAAATCGGTGGGCCGAACCCCCCTGTTTCGAGTGGAGACGGCGAAAACACGCTTTTCGAAAAATCGGGAGATAGAACGGTTCTCGTCGCTGTCTAACCCCTCGATTTCCTGTGCAATTAAGTGGTGGTTCTCCAGTTCGACGGGAAACGCCTGGGTGTCGATTGCCCCACACCCCTTCGTTTCGGGTGGAGCCGTGAACAGGTGGGTGGGGGGTCTCGTTGGTCTTTGTATAGCGGTGGTTTTATTACGTATATTCGCCAACCAAATCCGTAGTAAAGGAAAAGTAGATATTATTACATCCTCTCTATATTCAATTAACACTCGACCGCCGTCTAGCGGTCTCCCCCCACCCACCCCTTCGGCCCGTTCCACCCGAAACGAAGGGGTGGGGGTGTCACCCGACGACTGTTTCGAACCCGACTGTTTTGCGCCCCGACCGTTTCGCGTCCGTGGGAACAACCCACTCCGTCTCGACGCGACTGCTGACGTGATGTCGGGCCGTGTCGAACCCGGTTCAGTGGTATCGGACCGTTCTCCGAGTTTCACGAGCACCGACCGGCACTGCGTGAGAGCCACCGCTCGGCAGGCGTTCGAGATTCGCACGCGTACGCTCGAAGTAACAGTTATTCGAGCGACGACCGCGGAGTCGGCCCAACTCGGTTTCGTCTCGTCTCGTCCGTTCGATACGCCATGACCGGTCGTTGACAGGCCGAATATTCTCGCTCGACGCCGGCTCACCGAGTCGGCCACCGACTTTGCCGGCCCTTTCTGTCGTCTTGTCTCCCACGTGACTGGTGTCTGACGTAGTGCTTAAGTGAGTCCGGTTGGGTGATACCTCCATACGCCCTCCACGACGCGTTCGGGAGGTGCGGGAGGCCCAGGATGGGACTGCTCACAGATTTAAGAGACAGCATCTCACGAGTCGTCGACCGGCTCTTTTCGGAGAGCGAGCCGAAGCGGATCGGTATATATGGCCCGCCCAACGCCGGGAAGACGACTCTCGCAAACCGTATCGCCCGTGACTGGACCGGTGACGCCATCGGTCCCGAGAGCCACATCCCTCACGAGACTCGCCGCGCCAGGCGGAAGGAGAACGTCGAAATCGAGCGGAACGGCAAGAAAGTCACCATCGATATCGTCGACACGCCGGGTGTCACGACGAAAGTCGATTACAAGGAGTTCCTCGAACACGACATGGAGAAGGACGACGCCGTCCGCCGGTCCCGCGAGGCGACCGAGGGCGTCGCCGAGGCCATGCACTGGCTCCGCGAGGACGTCGACGGCGTCATCTACGTGCTCGACAGTACGAAAGACCCGATTTCGCAGGTCAACACGATGCTCATCGGCATCATCGAGAGCCAGGACCTGCCCGTGCTCATCTTCGCGAACAAGATCGACCTCGAAGAGGCGAACGTCGAGCGCATCGCGAACGCGTACCCCCAGCACGAAACAGTCGAGTTGTCAGCGCTCGAAGGGGAGAACATGGACGAAGTGTACGCCAAAATCGCGGAGTACTTCGCGTGATTCACCATGCCTGAAGCAACCGCCTCCGACAACGGCACCGACGGGGTCCAGATAGACCTCTTCAGCGGGAATCGGATGGCAAACCTCACGAGCATGGAGAAGATTCGGCTCATCCTCGACGGCGTCCGCGACGGCAACATCGTCATCCTCGAAGAGGGCCTCTCGCCCGACGAGGAGTCGAAGCTCATCGAGGTCACGATGGCCGAGATAAGCCCCGACGAGTTCAACGGTATCGAAATCGAGACGTATCCGCGCTCGCAGACCGCAGACCAGAGCTTCCTCGACCGGCTCATGGGCCGACAGTCGACCCAGAAGCTCACGGTCATCGGTCCGGCGAACCAGATTCAGACGCTCCACAAGGACGAGAACCTCATCAGCGCGCTCGTCTCCCGAAAATAGGGGGTCCCACGAACGCCCTCACGCGCCATCCGGCGCTACCATCCACCAATGCCACATCAATGCACCACGTGCGGTAAGGTGTTCCCCGACGGCTCGAAGGAGATGCTTTCGGGGTGCCCGAACTGCGGCGGCAACAAGTTTCAGTTCAAGCCCGCGTCGAGCGGGAGCGCTCCCGCGAGCGCAAGCGGTGACACGCCGTCGGCGGGCGGCGCCGGAACGCGGGACCTGACCTCCTCGGCGGCCGACGCCGTCCGAGACCGCGCACAGCAACAGTCCCATCCCGACTCGACCGACGAGGAGTCGATGACCGTCAGCGACTGGGCGAACGCGAACGCCGACGCCCCACAGCGAACCGAGACCGGCGACGCCGCGGGTTCGACCCGAAGCGAGCCGTCGCCGACCGAGGCGACCGGGTCGAGCGACGCGGGTGGCGCGGCCGACACGGGGAGCGGACCCGAACCCGACCCCCGCGGGTGGGGTGAGTGGCCGTCAGCGCCCGGCGAGTCGCCGGGGGCAGACCCCCAAGAGCCACCACCGGCGTCGCGGAACGAACCCCGAGGAGAGCCCGCGGCGGGTCAGTCCGATGGTTCGCCGAGTTCGGCATCGCCCCCGAATCGAGACCCCGGTACAATCAACGCGCGCGAGACGGACGAGGACAACTCCCAGAAGAGCGCCCGGAGCGACATCGTCACGCCGGAAGAACTCGCCGCGGCCGATGCGAACCGGCGCGGTTCGGCGGCGGAGACGCCGTCGGAAGCGCCTTCCGACCCCGACGTGTCTCCTGCCCCCGACGCGGCGGCCGGCCAGCCCGCGGGCGCCGCGCCCACGGACGCCGACGGCACGGTCATCGAGCCGTCGTCCGACGAGCGACCCGACCTTGACCAGCTTCGCGAGGAGCTCAACGACCAGTTCGAGAGCATCAAAATCGTCAATCCGGGTCAGTACGAGCTCAACCTCATGGAGCTGTACGACCGAAGCGAGTACATCATCTCGCTCCGCGAGGACGGCCGGTACGTCATCGAAGTCCCGGACTCGTGGGGTCCCGGCAACAGCGAGGACTGACCGCGGCTCCCGCGGCGGACCGGCGCTCGACCCCAGTGTTTCCGGTGGAGCGACGGTCTCCCGGTCTCGTTCGTACGGGTCCATCCGTCGAATCGGCACAACCGTTATATACGATAGTTGAGAGTATATCTCCTTGGGGAAGCGCTATGTCCAATCCGCACAACGAGAAGGTCGCCGAGTGGGCGTCGCTCCTCGGAGCGTCGCTCCCGACCGCGCGACCAGACGACCCCGACCTCGATACCGCCGACAGCGCTGGGTAACGACCGCCGCGGTCGCTTCCGGCGGACTCCTTTAGTTTCACCCTGCTCTGCGAACCCTTATCGGCGAGGGCGAGCAATCGTCACCGATGTCGGCCTCTGAGGACGTTGCGTACGTGGACCACCCGCTACTCGCGCCGTCGTTCATCGAGCGGCGGCTCTATCAGATTCGCCTCGCCGGTACCGCGCGCAACGGCCACACGCTGGTCTGTCTCCCCACCGGCCTCGGGAAGACGACCGTCAGCCTGCTCGTCACGGCCCAGCGGCTCTACGACGTGGGCGGGAAGTCGCTGTTTCTCGCGCCGACGAAGCCGCTCGTCCAACAGCACGCCGACTTCTACCGCGAGGCGCTGACCGTTCCGGACGACGAAATCGTCGTCTTCACCGGCGACGTGCGGCCCGACGACCGGGCCGCCCTCTGGCAGGACGCCCAAATCGTCATCGCCACGCCGCAGGTCATCGAAAACGACCTCATCGGCAACCGCATCTCGCTTCGGGACGTGACGCACCTCACCTTCGACGAGTGCCACCGCGCGAGCGGCGACTACGCCTACGTCTACATCGCCGAGCGCTACCACGCCGACGCCGAGAACCCGCTCGTCACGGGGATGAGCGCCTCGCCCGGCGGCGACGAGGAAGCCATCCTCGAAGTCTGTGAGAACCTCGGTATCGTCGACGTGGAGGTGATGACCGAGGAGGACGCCGACGTGTCGGAGTACACCCACGACACCGACGTGGAGTGGAACCGCATCCAGCTCCCCGACGAGATCCTGGAGATACGCGACGCCCTCAACGAGGTCATCACCGACCGGCTGGAGAAGCTCAAGCAGTTGGGCGTCACCAAGTCGACGAAGCCCGATATCTCCCAGAAGAAGCTCAACCGGATGCGCGCGG
Organism: Haloferax sulfurifontis; assembly: GCF_014635105.1. Lineage (NCBI taxonomy): Archaea > Methanobacteriati > Methanobacteriota > Halobacteria > Halobacteriales > Haloferacaceae > Haloferax > Haloferax sulfurifontis. Next base: position 100,440 of record NZ_BMCI01000002.1, on the reverse strand, counting down.
AGCTCCAGCGGCTGATGAACGCCGACAAGTCGGAGGGCTACAAGGGGATGTCCACGCACGCGGAGGTGATGAAGCTCCGCCGGGCGGTCGAACTCGTCGAGACCCAGTCGGTCGAGTCGGTCCGGCGGTACTTCGAGCGCCAGCGCAACGCCGCCCGGTCGTCGGGCGCGTCGAAGGCGAGCCAGCGACTCGTCGCCGAGCCGAAGGTCCGCGAGGCGATGCGGAAAGCCGAGTCGTTCGACGGCCTCCACCCGAAGTTCAGGAAGACGCGCATCCTCCTCGCGGAGACGCTCGGCATCCAGGACGGCGAGCGCGTCATCGTCTTCACCGAGTCCCGCGACACGGCCGAGGCTCTCACGGAGTTCCTCTCGGAGAGCTTCTCGGTCCGGCGGTTCGTCGGACAGGGCGACCGCGAGGGCTCCGACGGGATGACGCAGAACGAACAGCAGGAGACCCTCGACAAGTTCCGAAGCGGCGAGTTCGAGGTGCTCGTCTCGACCTCCGTCGCGGAGGAGGGCCTCGACGTGCCCGAGGTCGACCTCGTGCTCTTTTTCGAACCCGTGCCGACGGCCATCCGGTCCATCCAGCGGAAGGGCCGGACCGGCCGGCAGGCCGACGGCCGCGTGGTCGTCCTCCTCGCCGAGGACACCCGCGACGAGGCGTACTTCTGGATATCGCGCCGCCGCGAGAAGACGATGCAAAACGAGCTTCGAGACCTCAAGGGCGCGGCCGACGACCTCGAAGCGGAACTCGACCCCTCACAGCGCGACCTCTCGGCGTTCGCCGGAGACGACGGCGGTTCCGCCGGTAACGCGGGGAGTTCCACCGGAAACGAGGGGGTTGACGCCGCGAGCGAGGGCGGTGCGAACGAGGCGTCGGCCGCCGGGTCGTCCGCCTCGAACGGAGAGACCGCGGCCGCCGCCGCGACCGACCCCGACGGGCAGTCCGGCCTCGCCGACTTCGGTCCCTCGGACGAGGAGTTGGCGCGGGCGGACGACGGCGACGGGGGCGATGAGGGCAACGACCGCGACGACAGCGACGGCGATTCCCCCGAGCGCGACGAGGCGGACGACCCGGCCACCGTCGCCGCGGCGGGAACCGACGACGAGGAGACCGTCGAAATCGTCGTCGACCAGCGCGAACTCGACTCCAACATCGCCCGCACCCTCTCGAAGCGCGAGGACCTGACGACCCGACTGGAGACGCTCGCGGTCGGCGACTACGTCCTCTCGGACCGCGTCGCGGTCGAGCGAAAGAGCGTCTCGGACTTCCTCGACACGCTCACGGGCGGCGACCGCTCGATATTCGAGCAGGTCGCAGACCTCACGCGCCACTACGCCCGGCCGCTTCTCGTCATCGAGGGGCGCGGCCTCTACGAGGAGCGCAACATCCACCCCGGCGCGATTCGCGGGGCGCTGTCGTCGGTCGCGGTCGACTTCAACGTGAGCGTGCTTTTCACCGAGGACGAAGACGACACCGCGGAGATGCTGGCGACCATCGCCACCCGCGAGCAGACGGACCGCGAGCGCACCGTGAGCGTCCACGGCGGCAAGAGCGCGAAGACGCTCGACGAGCAACAGGAGTACGTCGTCTCCGCCATCGCCGACATCGGCCCGGTGACGGCGCGGACCCTGCTCGAAGCGTTCGGGAGCGTCGAGGCGGTCATGACCGCAAACGAGGACGACCTCAGAGAGGTCCGCGGCGTCGGCCAGGTCACCGCCGAGCGAATCCGCGAGGTCGTCGGCTCGGAGTACCGCTGAGCCGCGGTCACCGCCCGGAGCGCGTCAGGGAACGATGGTCACCGGAACGGCCTCGGCCCGAAGCACCGTCTCGGCGGCGCTCCCGAAGACGGTTCGCTCGACGATGCCGTCCTCGTGGTGGCCCATGACGACGTGGTCGAAGCCGCCGCGCTCGACGGTGTCGAGAATCTCCTCGCCGACGCGGTCGGCGGTCCACACGTCGACCGTGAGGGTCGAGAGTTCCGGCTCGCCGCCGACATCGCTCGCTTCGAGCCTGCCGCGCGCGTCGTCGAGGATGGCCTCCGTCGCGTCGGTCTGGTTGTTCGTGTAGTGGACGACGTGGAGGCTCCCGCCCATCCCGACGACCATCTCGATGGCGAAGTCGAGCGCGCGTTTGCTGGCGTCGGTACCGTCGATGGGGATGAGTACGTCCATACGAAACAGAGGGTCCGCGGGGCGGTAAGTTCTACCGCCGGGAGCGACGGCCGACGCGAGGACGCGACGACGCGTCGGTCGGTTATCGGTCGAGCGCCGAGATGGCCTCGGCGGCCTCGCGCGCGGCGGTCAGGAACTCCGTCGCCCGCCGGGGGTCGTCGGTCGCCTCGGCGCGCTCGGCGGCCCACGTCAGCGTCCGCACGAGCGACTCGCGCGCGGCGGTCACGTCGCCGGCGACCTCGCGGGGCGCGCGTCGCTCGGTCGTCCCCTGCTCGCCCGCGGTTCGGGACTGTGTCGCCGACGGGACCCGCCCGTTCGAGCCGGCAGTGTCGCGGCGCGCCTCGTCGGCGACGCGGTTCCCACGGGCCGGCGCAGACTGGCGTGTCCCGGCCTGCGGTCGCTCAGTTCCCGCTGTTTCGGCATTGGGGGTCGCAGAACCGGCCGCCGCATCGACGCTCTCTGTGGACGCGGTCGCCCCGCCGGACGCGGCCTCGCCCTCGTTGGCGTCGGCTTCGACGGCCGCCTCGGCGGCCCGCTCCGCGTCTTGGTCGGCGTTCGCCGCGGCCTGTCCCTCGGCCTGACAGGTCGGACAGAACACCTGCCCCTCGTAGCGGAACAGCGGGTCGCCGCAGTTGTCGCAGTGCTTGTTCGTCATCGTCGCGCCCTTGAGGAGCAACTCGCTCATCCGCTGGGTCGACCGGCGCTTCGTCTCGTCTCGCTCGTACTTCTCGCGAAGTCGCTGGCGCTCTGCTTCCTTGTCGAAGTCGCTCATGTGGGTGTGGACGCGACGTGCGTCGAAAAACCCCACGGCGTCGCTCGGTCGGTTTCGTCACCGACGGTCTCACCGGCTCTCGCCACCGACGGTACCCCGCCGCAGTCGCCCGAAGTTCGACGACTGACGTACGCAGAATCGACAGACCGCGCGACGGTGCCCGTTCCGAAACGTTTACTCGGAATCCACAGCGTCGTTAATGTGGCATGACGAAAGTTAGCGTGATTGGTGCGGCCGGCACGGTCGGTGCCGCGGCTGGGTACAACCTCGCGCTTCGCGATGTCTGCGACGAACTCGTGTTCGTTGACATCCCGAAGATGGAAGACAAGACGGTCGGACAGGCGGCGGACACGAACCACGGCATCGCCTACGACTCCAACACGGTCGTGACGCAGGGCGGCTACGAGGACACCGCCGGCTCCGACGTGGTCGTCATCACGGCGGGCATCCCGCGCCAGCCGGGACAGACCCGTATCGACCTCGCGGGCGACAACGCCCCCATCATGGACGACATCGGCTCCTCGCTCGCGGAGCACAACGACGACTTCGTCTCCATCACCACGTCGAACCCCGTCGACCTGCTCAACCGCCACCTCTACGAGACGGGCGACCGCGACCGCCACAAAGTCATCGGCTTCGGCGGCCGCCTCGACTCCGCCCGCTTCCGCTACGTGCTGAGCCAGCGCTTCGACGTGCCCGTCAAGAACGTCGACGCGACCATCCTCGGCGAGCACGGCGACGCGCAGGTGCCGGTCTTCTCGAAGGTCCGCGTCGACGGCAACGACCCCGCCTTCTCCGCCGACGAGAAAGAGGAGATTCTCGGCGACCTCCAGGAGTCCGCCATGGACGTCATCGAGCGCAAGGGCGCGACCCAGTGGGGCCCGGCGACCGGCGTCGCCCACATGGTCGAGGCCGTCCTGCACGACACCGGCGAAGTGCTCCCCGGCTCGCTCGTCCTCGACGGCGAGTTCGGCTACGAGGACACCGCCTTCGGCGTCCCCGTCAAGCTCGGCTCGAACGGCATCGAGGAGGTCGTCGAGTGGGACCTCGACGACTACGAGGCCGACCTCATGGACGACGCGGCCGAGAAGCTCCGCGACCAGTACAACAAAATCGCGTAACTCGGTCCGGTTCTCGACATACCGTCCGGCTCTCGACACACCGACTTTTTGCGGTTCCGCGTCTCCTCCCGCTGACATCCGTGTCTCCCCGGCGTCAACCGTTATCTCGTCGCCGGTCGATAGTTCTCGTATGTCTACAGTTGGGGACGGCCGGACGGACCCGGACGCGGGCGCCGAGTCGTTCGAGTCTCGCCGCGTCTTCGTCTTCCTCCTCGTCGCCTTCGGACTCGCGGGCGCGACCGCGCTCGCCGTGTCTCTCACCGGCGGCCTGACGAACTCACCGCCGGTCGCGTTCGGACTCCCGCTGTGGCTCGTGCTCGTCAGCACGTGCTACATGTTCTCGCCGTCGGTCGCGAACGTCGTCACCCGGCTCGTCACCGGCGAGGGATGGACCGACCTACGGATTCGCCCCGCGCTCCGGTCGAACCTCGGCACCCACCTCCTCGCGTGGCTCGTCCCCGGTCTGTTCATCGCCGTCGGCGCGGCGCTGTTTTTCGCGCTCTTTCCGGCGTATTTCGACCCCGACGCGACGGCGCTCCGCGGGGTGCTCCCGCCGGGCGCGTCGCTCGAACTCGTCTTGGTCGCACAGGTCGCACAGGGGCTCGTCCTCGGTGCGACGGTGAACACCGCCTTCGCCTTCGGCGAGGAGTTCGGCTGGCGGGCGTACCTCCTGCAGAAGCTCCTGCCGCTCGGTCCCCGCCGGGCGGTCCTCCTCTTGGGCGTCGTCTGGGGCGCGTGGCACTGGCCGCTCATCGCGCTCGGCTACAACTACGGCTTCGGCTACCCCGGCGCGCCGTGGACGGGATTTCTGGCGATGGTCTGGATGACGACGGCGGTCGGTGTCTTCCTCGCGTGGGTCGCGCTCCGCGCCGACTCGGTGTGGCCCGCGGCGCTCGGTCACGGGATGTTCAACGCCTTCGCGGGCCTCGGAACTCTCTTTGCGACGGCCGGCGCGCCGTCGTTACTCGGCCCGACTGCCGTCGGCGCAGTCGCCGTCGTTCCGTGGGCGGTCGTCGCCGCGGTGCTCGTGGTTCGCTCGCCGGCGTTCGAGGCGTAAGCCCCGTCACAGCCGCCGCTTCAGAGCCGCCGTTTCAACTCCGCGGCCGTCTTCTCGCCGACGCCGGGCACGTCCGTCAGGTCCTCGACCGACGCCTCGCGCACCCCCTCGACGCTCCCGAACCGCGTGAGGAGCGCCCGTCGCGTCTTCGGACCTACCCCGGGCACGTCGTCGAGGACGGTCTTCACCTCGTCGCGGAGCGTCTGGTGGTACTGGACGGCGAAGCGGTGGGCCTCGTCGCGGACGCGCTGGAGGACGTGCAGGTGCGGCGCGTCGTCCGGCCAGTCGAACGTCCGGTCGGGCGTGACGACCAGTTCGCGGTCCTTGGCGATGCCGACGGCGGGCACGTCCCAGCCGGTCTCCTCGAGGGCGTCGAGCGCGGCGTTCAACTGCCCTTTGCCGCCGTCGATGAGGAGCAAATCGGGGTCCGGGCGGTCGTCGCGGCCCTCCAGCGCGCGGGTCGCCCGCCAGCGGACGAGTTCGCGCATGTTCGCGTAGTCGTCGTTGCGCTCGGGGAGTCGCCGCCGGCGGTAGTCCGCGGTCTCGGCGCTCCCCTCGACGAAGCAGACGTCGCTTCCGACGACGGCCTTGCCCTGCGCGTGGCTCACGTCGAAGCCCTCGATGCGGGCGACGCGGCGCACGTCGAGGTCGAGTTCGTGGGCGAGCGTGGCGAGGCCGTCGTCGCGGCCGGCGCGCCGGCGGGCGTTCTTCAGCGCGAGTTCGACCAGTTTCGCCTCGCGGCCCGCGCCGGGGACGCGGACGCCCACGCCCTCGGCTTCGAGCCACGCCACCACGTCCTCGTCGTCGGGGCGCTCCGAGAGGACGACCGCGTCGGGGAGGTCGCGCTCGGCGTAGAACTGCGCGAGGAACGCCGAGAGGACGGCCGCCGTGCGGTCTTCGCCCTCGGGCGCGTCGAGGTGGTGACGGGTCCGGTCGACTAACTGGCCGCGTTCGGCGTGGAGTCGGGCGACGGTCGCCGAGTCGCCGCGGAGCGAGACGCCGAGCACGTCGATGGCGCGCTCGTCGGACTGCGACGAGACGGCGTCTTCGCCCGCGCCGTGGAACGACTCGACGGCCTCCAGTCGGTCGCGGAGATTGGCGGCGCGCTCGAACTCCGCGTCCTGCGCGGCGGCTTCCATCTCCCGGCGGAGCGGGTCGGCGAGGACGCCCGTCTCGCCCTCGAAGAAGCGGACCGCCGACTCGACGTCCCCGCGGTAGTCGCGCTCCGCGATTTCGCCGGTACAGGGGGCCGTACACAGGTCCATCTCGTAGTCGAGACACGGCCGCGAGCGGTTCGCGTACTTGTGGTCCGAACAGCCGCGGAGACCGTAGGTCTCTCGAACCGCCTTCACGACCGTCTCGACGCGGCCCTTGTCGGTGTACGGCCCGAAGACGGTCGCCGAGTCCTCGGGGTCGCGCGTGACCTCGATGCGCGGGACCGCGTGGGCCGTCAGCTGGACCAGCGGGTAGGACTTGTCGTCTTTCAGGCGGACGTTGTAGCGCGGCTGGTGGCGCTTGATGAGGTTGGCTTCGAGGAGGAGCGCCTGCGTCTCAGTGTCGGTAACGGCGAAGTCGATGTGCTCCGCGCGGGCGACCATCCGGGAGATGCGTTCCGAGCGGGGGTCCGCGTACGAGCGAACCCGCGCGCGGATGTCGACCGCCTTCCCGACGTAGAGCACCGCGTCGCCGGCGACGAACTGGTACACGCCGGGGTCTGCCGGAAGTGCGCTGGCTCGTTCGCTGACCGCGGCAGGGTCCATCTGGGGTGGCTTACCGCGCGAGAGGCTTGAGGCTGACGCGTCGGGCGCGTCGCCGCCTTGGTGTCTTCTGATTATCTGTTTTGATAAAATGCTCGAAAGATACTCCTGTGATGCTCTGAAACGTGGCCTCTAATGTCACTTGGTATACTCTCTCGCGTCCGCTCGTGGTTCGGCGGGCAGGCTCCGGTACCGGACGGCGGAATCGTCGCCGGCTCCGCCGCCGACGCGCCCGACCTGAACGTCGACGACGACGTGCTCCTCGACGGCGTCGGGCTTCCGGCGTTCGTCCTCGACGAACAGGGCCGCATCGCGGCGTGGAACTCGGGCGTCGAGTCGCTGACCGGCACGTCCGCGGACGCCGCGCTCGGCCGCCGCGACCTCGGTGAGACCTTCTACGGCAACGCCGCGGCCCGCGTGCTCGCGGGGCAGGTCCTCGACAGCCCCCGCGACGCCGCGTCGCTCGACGGCGTGGAACTCGACGACCCGGACCGCCTGCTCTACGCCGCAGAAGAGACGTTCACGGACGCGAGCGGCGACGACTGTCACGCCCGGCACACCGCGATGCCGCTCTACGAGGGCGACGAGCTCGTCGGCGTCCTCCAGACCGTCCGCAACCGGACGGCGGAGGTCGAGCGCCACCGCGAGGTCGCCGCGCTCGTCTCCGAGGTCGAGTCGACGCTGACCCAACTGAGCCGGGGCAACCTCGACGCGCGGGCGACGATAGCGGAGCGCGGCACGGTCGACGACCAACTGTATCTCGTCGTCGACGCGGTCAACGAGACGGCGCGGAACCTCTCGACGCTGGCGTCGAACGTCGAAGACGAGACGGAGACGGCGACCGCGGCGGTCACGCGGGCGGCGTCGGCGGCCGACGCCATCGTCGAGAACGTCGAGGAACAGCGCGACCTCCTCGACGAGGGCGCGACCCAGATGCAACAGTTCAGCGCGACGATGGAGGAAGTCGCCGCGACCGCAGACGAGGTCGACACGGCGGCCTCGGAGGCGCGGGAAGCGACCGCCGCGGGCCGCGAGGCCAACAGCGAGGCGCGAGAGGCGACCGAGAGCGTCGTCACGATGGGCGACGAACTCGTCGAGCGCGTGACCGAACTCGGCGGCCGCATGGACGACATCGAGGCGGTCGTGGAGGTCATCTCCGAGGTGGCCGAACAGACGAACCTGCTCGCGCTCAACGCGAACATCGAGGCCGCCCGCGCCGGCGAGGACGGCGACGGGTTCGCCGTCGTCGCGGAGGAGGTCAAGTCGCTCGCCGACGAGACGCGCCAGCACACCGAGGACATCACCACGCAGATAGAGGACATCCAGTCGCAGACCGACGAGGCGGTCCACGCGGCGACGGAGTCCAACGACCGCATCGAGCACGCGGACGACCGCATCTCCGAGATGTTGGCGGCCTTCGAGGAGATCGCCTCCTCCATCGACACCGCCGCGGACGGCGTCGCGGAGGTCTCCCGCGCGACCGACGAGCAGGCCGAGGCCGTCGAGGAACTGACCGCGACCATCGAGGACGTGCGCGACCGGACCGTCGAGACCGAGGGCGCGGTCGACAGCATCGTCACCGCGACCGACGAGAGCACGCGGGCGCTGTCGTCGCTCGCAACCGAGGTCGAGGAACTGACCGGGAGCCGGTCTGCCTGACGTGGACGGGGGTCCGCTCAGGCGACGCCGGCGAGGAGGTTCCCGACCACGTAGGCGACCGTGGCGGCCGCCATTCCGACGACGAACATCTCGACGCCGTTAGCGAGCCACGAGCGGTTCGTCACGAGGCTCCGACTCGCGCCGACGGCGAAGAACGCCGCGGCGGTGACGGCGATAGAGACGGGAAACAGCGGCTCGACCCGGAACACGTACGGAAAAAGCGGCGCCCACCCGGCGACGATGAAGGCGGCGAACGTCGTGGCGGCGGTCCTGACGGGCGTCTTCCCGTCGGTCCGGGCGTGGCCGTCGCCGCGAGCGTCGTGGTAGTCCTCCTCCGAGCGCTCGGCGAGGTAGTTGCTCATCCCCATCGAGAAGCCGTCGGCGAACAGGTTGGCGAACCCGAGGACGATGACGATGCCCGGGCTCAAAGACGCGCCCGCGACGCCGGCGACGACGGCGAACGTCGTGACGATGCCGTCGTTCGCGCCGTAGATGAGTTCGGGCAAGTATCGGCCCGACGACTCCACGTCGTCGCCGAGCAACGTCTCCAACATGGCGGAACCCTACGCTTGCGGAGTGAATAAACGGCGGGGGCGTCGCGGCACGCTCCGTGGTTCGATGCCGGCACGCGTAAGGGAACCCCGGCCGAACCACGGCCCATGAGCGACGACGACACGACGCGGCTCTGGTTGGTCGAGCGGTCCTACGACGACCGGGACCTCATCATCCTCATCTACGCGACGCCCGACGGCGAGTACGAACTCCGGAAGGAGCTCGCCGCGGCCGTGATGCACCAGCGCCGGATGACCGTGACCGCCGCCATCGACGCGCCGACCGAGAACCTCGAACCCGTGGCCGACGACGACCTGCGCGAGCGGTACGCGACGGAGGCGACGAAGATGGCCGACTCCCACGAGCCCGACGACGAGGTCTGAGCCGACGAGGGGTCCGAGCCGCCCGACGGCGGCGAGGTGAGCGTCCGGCGACCGCCGATTTCGACCCGGAATGTTATCGCCCGTGATTTTCGCACCTAAAACACTTTAAGGCAGTGCGACGCAGGCCCGCCCATGGCCGCCATCGAACTGAACGGGGTGACGAAACGGTTCGAAGACGACGAGGGACTGTTCGATTCCCTCCTCCCGTCGTCCGATACCGACGCCGTCACCGCCGTCGACGACCTCTCGTTTTCCGTCGCTGAGGGGGAGGTCTTCGGGTTCCTCGGTCCCAACGGTGCCGGAAAATCGACGACGATCAACATGCTTCTCGACTTCGCCCGCCCGACGAGCGGGTCCGTCCGCGTGCTCGGACACGACGCGCAGGCCGAGAGCGTGGCCGTCCGGCGTCGGACCGGCGTGCTCCCCGAGGGCTACGAGGTGTACGACCGACTCACCGGGCGCGAACACGTCGAGTTCGCCATCGAGTCCAAGGAAGCCGACGACGACCCCGACGAACTGCTCTCCCGCGTCGGCTTAGACGCCGACGAGGCGGACCGCCGCGCCGGCGGCTACTCCAAGGGGATGTCCCAGCGCCTCGCGCTCGCGATGGCGCTCGCCGGCAGTCCCGACCTCCTCGTCCTCGACGAGCCCTCCTCCGGGCTCGACCCCGCCGGCGCGCGCGAGATGCGCGACATCGTCCGCGCCGAGGCCGACCGCGGCGCGACGGTGTTCTTCTCCAGCCACGTGCTCGGACAGGTCGAAGCCGTCTGCGACCGCGTCGGCATCATGCGCGACGGCGAACTCATCGCCGAGGACACCATCGAGGGCCTCCGCGACCGCGTCGACGCCGAGGCGATTCTCCGCATCGACGTCGACGGCGACGCCGACCTCGACGCGGTCCGCGCGCTCGACGGCGTCTCGTCGGTCGAGACCGACGGCGACCGCCTCGTCGTCGGCTGTACCGACGACGCCAAGACCCGCGTCATCGAGGCCGTCGAGGCCGGCGGCGCGACCGTCACCGACTTCGAGACCGACTCGGCGTCGCTCGAAGACATCTTCCTCGCGTACACCGAGGGCGACGACTCGGCCGACGAACCGGAGGTGGCGGCGTGACGCTCGAATCCGTCGCGCGCAAGGACTTCCGCGACGCCCTCCGGTCGCGGTGGCTCCTCGGCCTGACGCTGTTTTTCGCCCTCCTCATCGGCGGGTCGACGGCGCTGTTCTACGGCGTCCTGCTCTCCGGCGCGGGCGCGAACTCCGAGACGCTGTTCGGCCTCACCACCGCGCCGGGCGGGCTGTTCAACTTCTCGTACGCGGGTATGCTCGGGTTCGTCCTCGCGCTCATCGCGCTCGTGACGGCCCACGGATCGCTCATCGACGAGCGCGAGTCGGGCACCATCAAGCTCCTGCTGTCGCTTCCGAACTCCCGGCGCGACGTGGTGTTCGGAAAGCTCGTCGGCCGCACGCTCGTCGTCATCATCTCGATGCTCGTCGGCTTCGTCGTCGCCCTCTTTGCGATGCTGTTCACCGGCGGGCAGGTCATGTTCGTCTCCTACGCGGGACAGGTGGCCCTCTCGGGACTCCTCGCCACGGCGTTCGTCTCCATCGGCGTCTGGCTCTCGGCGACCTCGGCCTCCCAGCGGCAGGCGCTGTTCGGCACCGTCGGGCTGTACTTCATCTTCGCCGTCCTCTGGTCGACGGTCGCCACGGGCGTCCCGCGGCTCGTCAACTGGGTCGTCGAACAGCTCGGTCTCACCGCGCTGACCGCGCCGCAAATCGTCCAGATGAGACTGTTCATCAAGTATCTGAACCCGCTTCGGGCCTACGAGACGCTGGTCGCGGAACTGTACGGCCCTGCGGTCGCCGCCCGCCTGTTCAAGGCCGGTCTCGCCGAGCGACTCACCGTTCAGTCGGCGTTCTCGGAGTCGCTTCCGTTCTACTTCACCGGGCCGTTCATCCTCGCCATCCTCCTCGCGTGGGTCGTCGTCCCGCCGCTCCTCGGCTACTGGGCGTTCGAGAAGGCTGACCTCTGAGGCCGACGTACTGCCCCCGAGGCGGTCGCGCCAGCGCCCGTCTCGGTGACGCCGACTTCCGACTGTTCTATTCCGGCGGATACGCCACGCCGCGCTCCGCGAGCAGTTCTTCGAACTCGGCTTCCGCGAGCGTCGGCACGTCGTTCGCCTCGGCGTCGTCGCGCTTCGACTGGCCGGGCTTGTCGCCGACGACGAGGTAGTCGGTGTTGCCCGAGACCGAGCCGGTGACGTTGCCGCCGTGCGATTCGACGAGTTCCTTCACGTCACCTCTGCTGGCGGCGAGCGTTCCGGTCACGACGAACGTCAGGCCGTCGAGTTCGTCGCCGCCGGACTCGACGGGTTCGGGGTCGACCCCGCGGTCGAGGAGCGCGCGAATCACGGCGCGGTTGTCCTCGTTCTCGAAGAAGTCGCGGACGCGACGCGCCACCGTCTCGCCCACGTCGGGGACCGTCGTCAGGCGTTCTTCGAACGCGTCGAACTCGCCGTCCTCGGCGTCGGCATCGATGGGGAACGCCTCGATTGCCCCGAACTCGCGGGCGAGGCCGCGGGCGGTCGCCTCGCCCACTTCGGGGATGCTCAGGCCGACGAGAAACGCGTCGAGAGAGGGATGCTTGGCGTTCTCGACGGCGGCCACGAGGTTCTCGGCGCTCGTCTCGCCCCACCCCTCCAACTCGGCGAGGTCGTCGGCCGTCAGGTCGTAGAGGTCGGCGACCGTCTCGACGAGGCCCGCGTCGACGAGTTGGGCGACGCGCTCCTCGCCGAGGCCGTCGATGTCCATCGCGCCCTTGACCGCGAAGTGGCCGATGGAGGCCTCCCGTTGGGCCGGACACGACAGCCCGCCCGAGCAGAACGCCAGCGGGCCGTCGCGGTCGACCGCGCTCCCGCAGACGGGACACTCGTCGGGGAACTCGTAGCTCCCGCCGCCGTCTTCGGTGACCTCGACCACCTGCGGAATCACGTCGCCGGCGCGCTTGACGCGGACGCGGTCGCCGACCGCGACGCCGAGGGCGGCTATCTCGTCGGGGTTGTGGAGCGTCGCCCGCGAGACCGTCACGCCGCCCACGTCGACGGGGTCGAGGATGGCGACCGGCGTGAGTCGGCCCGTTCGTCCGACCTGCACGACGATGTCGCGGACGGTCGTCACCTCGTGGCGCGCGGGGAACTTGTAGGCGAACGCCCAGCGGACCGAGCGGCTCTTTTCGCCCAACTGCTCGCGGGCCTCCCGCGAGTCCACCTTGATGACCGTCCCGTCGATTTCGTAGTCGAGGTCGTCGCGGGCGGCCTGCATCCGGTTTCGGTAGTCGATGGCTCCCTCTACGTCCGCGGCGCGCTCGACCCGGTCGGCGACGCGGAGGCCCCACTCGCGCAGGCGGTCGAGCGCCGCCCACTGGCTGTCGGGGCGCGCGCTCGCGTCGAGGATGTCGTAGAAGAACACCGCGAGCGGGCGGTCGGCGACGACCGAGGGGTCGAGGTTGCGGAGCGTCCCGGCGGCCGCGTTCCGGGGGTTGGCGAAGGCGTCCTCGCCGGCCTCGACGCGCCGGGCGTTGAGGTCGCTGAAGTCGGACTTCGGCATGTACACCTCGCCGCGGACGGCGAGTCGGTCGGGGTGGTCGCCGCGGAGCGACAGCGGCACGGTCGGAATCGTCTTCACCTGCGCGCTCACGTCGTCGCCGCGTCGGCCGTCACCGCGGGTGGCCGCGCGGACGAACTCGCCGTCCTCGTAGACGACTTCGACCGAGAGGCCGTCGAACTTGGGTTCGCAGACGTAGTCGACGTCGCCGACCTCGCGGCGGACGCGCTCGTCGAACTCCCGGAGGTCGGCGGCCTCGGTGCTCTGGTCGATAGAGAGCATGGGCGCGACGTGCTCGACCGTCTCCAGCGCGTCGATGGGTTCGCCGCCGACGCGGTTCGTCGGGCTGTTGGTCGTGTCGAGGTCGAACGCGCCTTCGAGCGCGACCAGCCGGGAGAACAGCGCGTCGTAGGCCGCGTCGGAGACGAGCGGGTCGGCCGCGACGTAGTAGCGGTGGTCGTGCTCGCTGACGGCCTCGCGGAGGAGCGCGGCCTGCTCCTCGGCCGCCTCGCGCGAGAGCGACTCGGCGGGCTCGAACTCGGTCGGCGGGTCGCGGAGATAGGGGTTCGACTCGGCGTCGACATCGGCGTCGCTCATTGGTTCGGGTGTCGGCCGGACGGCGGGTAAACGCTCTGGGGTGGTGGCGGGTCGGCCGGTGCGGCCGGCGGCGACGGCTCGTGCCGACCCGCGTCACGCGAACAGGTAGGCGACCCCGAGCGCGGACATGAAGACGCCGACGAACCGCGTGAGCGTCACGTTCCACTCGGCGGGTTCGACCTCGTCTTTCGGGGTCTTGCTCCCGATGGCATCGACCCGCTCGCCGAGTTTCGACACGCGGTAGGGGAACGCCGCCGCGGGGAGGCCGACGGCGAGGAAGAGGGCGGCGACGAGGAGGAAGTCTCCGGCCATGGAACCGGTCCACGGCCTCGGAGAATAAGGGTGTTGGCGACGGTCGAAGCGCGTTGAGACTGCGGGGAACAGACCGACGCGGCCCCGCCGACGCTTACCGCCGGTTCACGACCATCTCGACCGACCCCTCGGGCCGGAGGGTAATCGAGGGGTCGAACGAGAGGTCGTGGGTCGGATCGACCGTCCACGACTGAGCAATCGTCGCCAACGCGAGGCGCGCTTCCAGCATGGCGAAGCGGTCGCCGATACACCGCCGCGGGCCGCCGCCGAACGGGAAGTAGGCGTACTTCGGGAGGTCGCGTTCGAAGTCCTTCGTCCACCGACTCGGCCGGAAGTCGAGGGGGTCGTCGTAGAACCGCGGGTCACGGTGGAGGACCCACTGCTGGACCGCGACGGTCTGTCCGGGTTCGACGCGGTAGCCGCCGACCGTGTCGGGTTCGGCGGCCTCGCGGATGAGTTCCCACACCGGCGGGTAGACGCGCATCCCCTCCTTGACGACCTGCTCGGTGTAGCTCAGGTCGTCGAGGTCGCCGAAGCCGGGGCGCTCGCCGTCGAGGGCGGCGTCGAGTTCCCCGCGGAGCGTCGCCGCCTGTTCGGAGTTCGTCCCGAGGAGGTGGAGCGTGTAGGTGAGCGCCAGCGCGGTCGTCTCGTGGCCGGCGAGGAGGACGGTCACGAGTTCGTCGCGTATCTCCTCGTCCGACAGGGGCTCGCCGTCGTCGTCGCGGAACGTCAACAGGAGCGAGACGACGTCGTTGGCCTCGGGGTCGGGGTCCCCGTCGCGGTGTTCCGTCACGATGCGGCCGACGACCTCGGTGAGGTCGTCCAGCGCCCGCTGATACCGGCGGTTACGCGGGGTGGGGAGCCACCGCGGCACGTCAACCGGGCGCTTCATCGAGGTGGACGAGTAGTCCATGACGGTTTCGAGAGCGTCGCCGACGGCGGACTCCTCCTCGCGGATGTCCACGTCGAACAGCGTCTTCGCGGCGATTTCGACGGTGAGGCTCATCATGTCCGCGTGGATGTCGCGCGTCTCGCCGTCCTCCCACGACGACAGCATGCGCTCCGTGTACTCGACCATCACCTCGCTGTATCGCCGGAGCATCTGCGGGAGGAACGCCGGTTGCATCAGGTGGCGTTGCTGTCGCCAGAACTCGCCTTCGCTCGTGAGCAGGCCGTCGCCGAGGACCGTCCCGAGCGATTCCTGAAACAGCTCGCCCTTGACGTACCGCTGGTTCTCCTGCACGAGGACGTGCTCGACGAGTTCGGGGTCGCTCAGCTGGTAAAACGAGATGCCCCCGATGTCGTACTCCGCGACCGGGCCGTACTCGCGGGCGACCTCGGTGACGAACGTCAGCGGGTCGTCCGCGTACCGGAGGGTGTGGTGAACCACGGGCTTCGACGGCGGACTCGGCGGCCGTTCTCGACTGCCTTGCGTCGCTTCTGACATGGATAGAGAGACGACCGGCACCGAGATGGTGCTACTGCCGATGCCGACCGGTCCTTTATATAGTGGCCCACCAAGTCGGCGACGAGACGGCGGTGGTCACCCGAGGCGGTTCATCACGCGCGATTCGACCTTCCGAAGGTGTTCGGAGGCGGTGCTCTGCGAGCAGTCGAGTTCCGCGGCGAGTTCCTCGACCGACACCCGACGCGGGATGTCGTAGTAGCCGCGCTCGACGGCTGTGTCGAGCACTTCGCGCTGGCGGGCGGTGAGACGGACGCCGCCGCGGACCGGCTCGTAGTCCGAGAGGCCGCCCACGCAGAACGCGTCTGTGAGCGAATCGGGGAGCGATGTGACCGCGCCCGTGAGTTGCGCGTGGCTCCCGAGGACGTTGACGACGACGCCCTCGCGGGTGAGCCGAATCGGCATGTCCAAAAGCAGGTCGTGTTCGTCGACGAGTTCGAGCAACCGTCGCACGGCGTCGTCGGGGACGAGGTGGACGTGACAGACGACGCCGCCGTCGGCCGTCTCGTCGGCGTCGAAGTCGACGATATCGGGGTGGTCGGCCAGCCGGGCCTCGATGTCCGGCGGCGCGTCTTCGAGGACGCAGAGTTCGACCACGGTTCCGTCGGGCCGGAGCCGGAGGTCACGAAGCTCTCCGCACGGGTGGCGGCCGTCGACCGCGAACACGTCGTACGGGCTCCCGAACGGGTTTTCCTCGGCGTCGAAGTGGGCCCGGAGACACTTCATGCGTTAGTTCCCCTCTCGCGCCGCCGAGGTATGCAAGTTACTCTCCGACGCGGTCCCCGTTTGTCCCTCTCCGTCGGTCGTCGGTCGTTGGCTGTCGGTCCCTGCCGCTCCGCACCGCTCCCCGCCGCCAACCACGGGCAACGCTTGCCGTAACTGACGGTTATTCGTTCGTCGAAGATTATGCACCTGATACATGAATCGAGGCTTCCGCACGCTCGGCCTCCACGCCGGACAGGACCCGGACCCGGCGACAGGGGCCCCGCCGCTCTATCAGACCACGTCGTACGTCTTCGACGACGCGGACCACGCCGCGGACCTGTACGCCCTCGAAGCCGACGGCGACGTCTACTCCCGCATCTCCAACCCGACGACTCGCATCCTCGAACGCCGCCTCGCCGCCCTCGAAGCGGGCGTCGACGCGGTCGCCACCGCCTCGGGCATGGGCGCGCTCGACGCGCTCACGACCGTCCTCGCGTCCGTCGGCGACAACGTCGTGCTCTCGGAGGACATGTACGGCGGCACAGCCTCGTACTTCTCGAAGACTGCCGTCAGGCGCGGCATCGAATCCCGGACCGTCGACACCCTCGACGTCGACGCCTACGAGGCGGCCATCGACGAGGACACCGCCTTCGTCCACGTCGAGACGGTGGCGAACCCCTCGCTGAAGACGCCCGACTTCGAGGCCATCGCGGAGGTCGCTCACGAGCACCGCGTCCCGCTCGTCGTCGACAACACGTTCGCCACGCCCGCGCTCTGTCGGCCCATCGAACACGGCGCGGACATCGTCTGGGAGTCGACGACGAAGTGGCTCCACGGCTCCGGCACGACCGTCGGCGGCGTCGTCGTCGACGGCGGCACCTTCCCGTGGGACGCGGCCGACTACGACGAACTCTCCGGCGAGAACCCCGCGTTCGGCGTCGACTTCGTCGAGCGGTTCGGCGAGCGCGCCTTCGCGGAGGCCGTCCGCCAGCGCGCCGTCAGGAGCACCGGTAGTTGCCAGTCGCCGTTCGACGCGTGGCAGACGCTTCAGGGCGTCGAGACGCTCGCGCTCCGGATGCGCGCCCACTGCGACAACGCCCGCCGAGTCGCCGAGTTCCTCCGCGACCGCGACGGCGTCGCGTGGGTCACCTACCCCGGCTTCGAGGACCACGAGACCCACGACCTCGCCTCGGAGTACCTGCAGGGCGGCTACGCCGGCATGGTCACCTTCGGCCTCGACGGCGAGGACGACGAGGCGGCCTACGGGGCCGCAAAAACCGTCTGCGAGTCGGTCGACCTCGTGAGCTTCCTCGCCAACATCGGCGACGCGAAGTCGCTTCTCATCCACCCCGCGTCGACCACGCACGCCCAGCTCTCGATGGACGAACAGCGCGCCGCGGGCGTCGCACCCGACATGCTCCGGCTGTCTGTCGGCATCGAGGACGCCGACGACATCATCGCCGACCTCGACCAGGCAATCGAACGCGCCTTGGGTCAGCAGGCCAACGGGGACTCGGAGGAGAAATGAGCCGAACGCGAACCACGCCCGGTCGCCGGGTTGAATCCGACGTCGTCGACATCGGCGAACACGAGTTCGAGTCGGGCGAGATACTGCCGGACCTGAAAGTCGCCTACGAGGCCTACGGCGAGTTCGACGGGCAGAACGCGGTCCTCGTCTGTCACGGCCTCACCGGGAGCCAGCACGTCGCCGGCCACGGCACCGACTCGGGCGTCTCCGGACAGGCCCGCGCGTGGTGGGGCGACATCGTCGGGCCGGGCAAGGCGCTCGACACGAACGACTACTACGTCATCTGCGTGAACGTCCCGGGGTCGTGTTACGGCACGAGCGGCCCGGCGAGCGAGGGCCCGGACGGCGAGCCGTGGGGAACCGACTTCCCGCCGGTCACGGTCCACGACTGGACCCGCGCCCAGCGCCGCCTGCTCGACCACCTCGGCGTCGGTCGCTTACACGCCGTCGTCGGCGGCTCCGTCGGCGGCATGAACGCCCTCGACTGGGCCGTGCAGTTCCCCGACGACGTGGAGCGCCTCGCGGTCGTCGCCTCGGCGGCCCGCCTCGACTCGCAGTGTCTCGGCATCGACGCCGTCGCCCGCCGCGCCATCACCTCGGACCCGAACTGGAACGGCGGCGACTACTACGGCGAAGAGCGCCCCTCGCCCGACGCGGGCCTCGGCCTCGCCCGCCAACTCGGCCACCTGATGTATCTCTCGAAGGACTCGATGGAGCGCAAGTTCGGCCGGCGCTCCGCGGGCCGCGGCGACCGCGGCGACGCCTTCCCCTCGGACCCCGCGGCCTCGTTTTTCCCGTACCGCGAGGTCGAGTCCTACCTCGACTATCAGGCCGAGAAGTTCGCCGAGCGCTTCGACGCCAACGCGTACCTGTACCTCACGCGCGCCATGGACGACTTCGACCTCTCGGAGGGCTACGAGTCCGACGCGGCCGCGCTCGCCGCCTTCGAGGGCGAGGCGCTTCTCATCTCTTTCACCGGCGACTGGCACTTCACGACCGAGCAGTCGGAGTCGCTCGCGGGCGCGTTCCGCCGCGTCGACGCGCCGGTCGCCCACCACGTCGTCGAGTCCGACCACGGCCACGACGCCTTCCTCGTCGAACCCGAGAAAGTCGGGCCGCCGCTCGGCGACTTCGTCGACGAGGGCGTCGCGGGCCGCGCGGTGACCGACACCGCACCCGACGGCGGCGAACCCGACGACGAGAAGGACTTCGCGCCGGTCCACTCCTCGCTGTTTTCGCGCTGAGGCGCGGGTGTCGTCCCGGCTTCTGCCCGGCGCTCTTCGGCTTGCGCGTCGGTCCCGCGTCGCAGAAGCCGGCGGGAATTGCGACCGACACCCCGCTTTACCCCCGTTCGATTCGACGGTCGAGGTATGAGCGACGACGACAGCCCGGGCTTCCACACGCGGAGCCTCCACGCCGGACAGAGCCCCGACGACGCGACGGGCGCGCGCGCCCCGCCGCTGTACCAGACCACCTCGTACGTCTTCGAGGACGCCGCCGACGCGGCCGCGCAGTTCGCCCTCGAAAAGCCGGGCCACATCTACTCGCGGCTGATGAACCCGACCGTCGGGATGTTGCAGGAGCGCCTCGCCTCGCTCGAAGGCGGCGTGGGCGCGGTCGCCACGTCGTCCGGGATGGCCGCGTTCGACCTCGCCACCTTCCTGCTCGCCTCGGCCGGCGACAACATCGTCTCCGCGTCGTCGCTGTACGGCGGGACCTACACCTACCTCACCCACACCGTCGAGCGCCGCGGCGTCACGACCCGGTTCGTCGACACCCTCGACGTGGACGCCTACGAGGAGGCCATCGACGACGACACCGCGTTCGTCCACCTCGAAACCATCGGCAATCCGGCGCTCGTGACGCCCGACATCGAGGCCATCGCCGAGGTCGCCCACGACCACGGAACCCCGCTTTTCGTGGACAACACGTTCGCGACGCCCTACCTCTGCAACCCCATCGAACACGGCGCGGACCTCGTCTGGCAGTCCACGACGAAGTGGATTCACGGGGCCGGCACGACCATCGGCGGCATCCTCGTCGACGGCGGCACCTTCCCGTGGGACGAGTACGCCGACGACTACCCCGAAATCGCCAAGCCGAACCCGGCGTACCACGGCGTCAACTTCGACGAGACGTTCGGTCCCGCCGGCTTCACCTACGCCGCCATCGCCCGCGGCCTGCGCGACCTCGGCAACGCCCAGTCGCCGTTCGACGCGTGGCAGACGCTCGAAAAGCTCGAATCGCTCCCGCTTCGGATGCGCGCGCACTGCGAGAACGCCCAGGCCGTCGCGGAGTTCTTAGACGACCACGAGAAGGTGTCGTGGGTGAACTACCCGGGCCTCGAATCCCACGAGACCCACGAGGAGGCCTCGAAGTACCTCGACGGGGGCTACGGCGGCATGATTACCTTCGGCCTCACCGACGGCTACGAGGCCGCCAAGGGCACCGTCAACAACGTCGAACTCGCGTCGCTCCTCGCCAACGTCGGCGACGCGAAGACGCTCGTCATCCACCCGTCGTCGACGACCCACCAGCAACTCACCGAAGACGAGCAGGCCGCCGCGGGCGTCACGCCCGACATGGTCCGCCTGTCGGTCGGTATCGAGGACGTCGACGACATCATCGACGACCTCGACCAGGCGATTCGCGCCGCGTCGAACTGAGCGCGCCCGACGCGGGCGAGTCGTTCCCGGTCGCCGCATCGGCGTCGTCGTCGGCATCGACATTGGCATCGGCGGCGGCGTCGGCGGTGGCGGCGAACTGACCGGCGACCGACCGCCGTTCCTTTTATTCCCGCGCCAGTAGGTGACTGCGTGGTAGAAGCACTCCTCTTCGTCGGTCTCCTGGTGGCAGTGTTCGTCGGGTTCAACATCGGCGGCTCGTCCACGGGGGTCGCCTTCGGCCCCGCGGTCGGGAGCGACGTGCTCGGGAAACTCGCCGCCGCGGCCCTGATGACCGGGTTCGCGCTCCTCGGCGGGTGGACCCTCGGGAGGGAGGTCGTCGCCAAGATGGGCGGCGAAATCGTCCCGCAAAACGAGTTCACGCTCGCGGCGAGCGTCGCCGTCCTCTTTTTCGTCGGCCTCGCGCTGTTGGTCTCCAACACCTTCGGCGTCCCCGCCTCCACGTCGATGACGGCGGTCGGGGCCATCGCGGGTCTCGGCCTCGCCCACGGGTCGCTCGACGCCGGCGTGATGCTCGAAATCATCTCGTGGTGGATCGTCGCGCCCGTCATCGCCTTCTGGGTCTGCGCGGTCATCGGGCGGTACGTCTACCCCTATCTCGACGCGTGGCTCAAACTCGACCGGAGTCCCGGCGCGCTGGTCGCGCTCGACCGAAACGGCGGCGTTCCGCGGCCGCGACTCGGGCCGAACACGACCTACCGCGAGTTCGGGAGCACCGTCCTCGTCGTCGTCGTGGCCTGTTACATGGCGTTTTCGGCGGGCGCGTCGAACGTCGCCAACGCGGTCGCCCCGCTCGTCGGCAACGGGGCGCTCGAAATGAACACGGGCATCCTCATCGCCGGCGGCGCAATCGGCCTCGGCGCGTTCACCATCGCCCGCCGGACGCTCGACACCGTCGGCAACGACCTCACGCAACTGCCCATCCTCGCGGCGCTCATCGTCGAGACGGTGAGCGCGTCGCTCATCTCCTTCCTGTCGGCCATCGGCATCCCCGCCAGCCTCGCCGTGAGCGCGACGATGTGCATCGTCGGCCTCGGCTGGGGCCGGGCGACCCGCACCGTCACCATCGGCGAGGCCCTGAGCGGCGGCGAGGCCCCGAAAGTGTCTGTCAACGCGCTCGCCGCCGAGCGAGAGGACGAGGTCCCGAAGATGGGCGAGGAAGCGCCGGACGAACTCTCCGCACAGGACCTGTTCGACCCCGGCACGACCGGTCGCGTCATCTTCTTTTGGATGCTCACGCCCTCGCTTTCGGCCATCGCGTCGTACGCGTTGTTCTCGGCTGACATTATCTGACGCGCTCGCCCGCCGCGTCGGCCGATTCGAAACTATCACGGTCAACAATGAAACAAACGGGCGGCCATCGCCGCGGTGCGAATCGAATTCGGCGCACGGAACAGCAAAGTCTAATGGGGTGGCCTTCGAATCCTCTGTCGATGCCCACGGTAACCTACCTCAACTACGAAGTTCTCGACGACAACGGCTGGGACCTCGACGACGACGACCTCTTCGAAGAGGCGGCCGACGCCGGTCTCGACGCTGAAGACTACGGTGAGATGGAAGTCAACCAGGGCGAGTACATCCTGGAAGCCGCCGAGGCTCAGGGCTACGACTGGCCCTTCAGCTGTCGCGCAGGTGCCTGTGCGAACTGCGCGGCCATTCTGAAAGAGGGCGAAATCGACATGGACATGCAGCAGATCCTCTCCGACGAGGAGGTCAACGACAAGAACGTCCGTCTCACCTGCATCGGTTCGCCCATCGAGGACGAGGTCAAGATCGTCTACAACGCGAAGCACCTCGACTACCTCCAGAACCGCGTCATCTAACCCAGAACGTTAAACAATCGTTTAACAGGCGCGGTACGCTCCCACCCGCGTTTCGACACTATTTGGGGGAGAACGGCGCTCTGAAGCTGAAATCCGAGTTCCTGTAGAACAACTGACCTCCAGATACATCCAGCGCACTGGCGACGCGCCGGGCCCAACGGGGAACCCCGGATTGCCCCTCGCCGGGCGCGGCCACCCACCCCTCATTCAGAACGCTCGCCTGACAAGTCGTTCGAGGTCGGAGGGACACACCTCATTCAGACCGCCCCCCTCATTCAGAACGCTCGCCTGATAGGTCGCTAACGGGGGAGGCTCATAGAGAGGGGTCGTGAGTGCTCGGTCACACGTATAATCCACCATACTACCTACCCAGCGATTATTGGCGTTCTATTGGTGATTATGTAAGCACCTTTGGGGTTCGGAATCATATCAACTCACATATGAATCGTCGAGACATCCGGGGGCAAGTAGACCCCAAGAGCGCGGAAATCCTGCTCGCTATCCAAGAACTCGGAGAAGCATCCACGAACGAGATTCGCCAACGGACTGGCCTCAACCCGTCAGAGGTGCAGTATCGCCGGAACAAGCTCAACGACCTCGGGCTCGTGGACCTCGTGAAGCGAGACACCCACCTTGGGGAGCAGTACGAGTGGTCTCTCACCGGGGGTGCGCGTCGGGAACTCGAACGCGGGCTCGGCGCGGCGGCAAAGTTCATCATCCACGAGGAACCGGACTCCCACGAGGTGAGCGCACAGGAGTTCAGAGAGATGCAGGAGGAACTCCGGCGGCTTCGGGAGTCCCAGAAGGCCGCCGCCTACGACGCCCGGGGGAAGGATGTGGTGGAGCGAGACGAATTCGAGGACTTCCGCTCGTACGTGTACGAGTGGCACGAGGCGGCGGAGACGTACCTGCGAGGGATTCGCTCCGTCATCGAACGGTACGTCCCCGGTGTGGACAGTCTGGCCGACCACTTCGAGGACGTGGACGCCGAGTAGCGAGAGACCCCCTTTGAGGTCGCTACGCGTTGTTTTCAGTATGTTCCCGAACACAGACCGCTGGGACGTTGCATGGCAAACACTTCTGACCCGAGGCTATCTCATCCCGGGCGAAGCTCCCGACGACGACACCATCGACGAACTGGTCGAGCAGGGTTGGCTCCGGCGGGATGGTCACGATTATCTGTGGCCAGCAGGAGCGATGCGGGACTACATCGAGTTTGCAGAGGGCGAGAAGGAGGAGTAGCTGATTTTTACTGGCACAAAACCCAATTACGAAATCCGAGAAGTGCGTTAGAGGGCTTCGATTTCACGGTCCAGCCACTGGAAGAACGCCGCGTTCGCCTTCGTCTGGAACGGTGCAGACGCAGACCCCGCATCAGTCATATAACGAACGGACTCCAGCGCATCCCGGGCATCCTCTTCCGATGGATATGCACCATCCACGTCATAGACTTCCTCGTCAATTAGGAGAAGCTCGTGTGCGGGGAGGTTCTCCTTCGGATGACCGTCCGGCATCTTGTCACGGGCCATCTCCGCAAGCTGAGTGAGGCCGTCAGCCACGAAGTCCACTTCGACGCCGCCGGACTCGCTGAAGTCAATCCGGTCGGCGTACTTGCGCGCAGTCTCAGGCGTGGAGACATGCATCCCGTCCATAGCGGCATCGACAACATCAGACCGAGTGACCGCTCCCTCTGCGTTGTTGACAGCCGCTTGGAGTGCAGGGACTCGCCACGTGTGCGTGTTCGGGATTTCCGTGCCGCGCTGGTGGATGAGGTCGAATGTGACGTTGGGGGACTCCCACCAGTTGTCGAACTCAAAGTCGGGGAGCATCGGGTCGATGTCCCAGTGCGACGGGTCCTCGGCCATCACGGCCTCCACGAACGGGTGCGGGTCGGCAACGTGGTCGCCCCGGGCGTGGGTGATGAGTTGCCGCTTGATGTCGCACCGTTCGATGCGAGACGACCACGGGGCGATTTGGACTCCCGCCAGAGCGTGAGCTATCTCCGAGCCGAGTCCGCGTCCCTCCATCTGAGCGGTCAAACTCACGGGCAGATGCAAGTTGACTCGCTCGGCAGTCTCGTGAGGGTCGCCATCAGCGACGCGCCGGACGAGTTCGTCGATGCCCTCAGACCGCGCGGCGAATTTCTTTTTTTGGAGGAACGCCAGCGAATCCGTGCCGACCACATCGACGAACTGGTCATCGACCTCGGACTCAATCGCAGTGAAAGCGTCCTCGTACTTGTCGTTCTCAAGGAGGAGAGCCTCATACGCAACGAGACCCTTGGTCATCGCCGTGCCGTTCGCCGCTCGCTTCAGAGCCTCATACGCCCAGACGGGCATAGAGACCTGCTTACGCTCCGATTCCTCGTTCAGATAGATGGTTGAGTCTATCATAGTACATACATATCAGGAAAGATACCATATAGGTGTTCTCCCGTTTGGAAAGTGAGTTAGGACAATCTTGGAGCGATAACTCACACGCCTAAAACGCCCAGATTCGAGGGTTTTGGTGGTTGTAACTCAATTCATGGAGGGGTTGGAGCAGGTCAACCCGATTTTCTTTTTCTCGGGGTGAGCCGCCGAATCCGAGGGAGGGTCGCACAGGACTGGCAGAGTCAGCCGGTCGATACTCGCCAGAACACCACTCACAGTAAGAATGTGAGTTAGTAGTAGTAAGTAGTTAGTTAAGTGTTAATTAGATATTGTAGTAGTAGTAGCTGGAGTAGACAAGGAATGTAACAGCCACGCCCCGAACCGCTGGGACGGCTGAAAACGGTGGTTTGGGGGAATCGGCACGGATGGGGTTCGGACGGCTTCGTCAGAACAGGGCGAGAAAAAGAAAATCCGAGTTGCAGGGGGCGTCCCTACCAACCCCACTCGTCGTTACGCTGGTCGTCGGGGTGGTCCGGCTCGTCATCGTCATCCTCGCCGGTCTCCCACGTCGTGATGCTCTCCACGCTCTCTGCTCGGACGGCCAGTCGGACGTTCTCTGGTACGTTCATACATATCAATTATTTTATGAGTGCTTAAATATTGCTTGTCTGAGTCACCAACTCAGTAAATCTGTGAATTGGTGTGGTACTGCGGTAGAAAGCGAGTCCCCCGGTGCTTCCGCACAGCGGACGCGGTGGTAGCACATGAATGGTGCCCGGGCCGGAGGGAGCCCGGGCGAGGTCGAGCGCGCGTCTGCGGGAAGAGGTGAACGATGTGACCGCGCTCGGTGATGTTCTTCGACAGATTTGGTCGTTAGACGGTGCTGTCAAGGCGGCTCTCGCCGCGTTCTAATGTAGTCTCGTTGACCTCTTAAGTGGCGTCACGGTCTGGTCTCGTCCATCACTCCCGCCGGGACGCAGATAACCCTCCATGAGTGGCCGCACTCGCAGTCGTGTGATGACGAACCTGTCTTGATGTGCATTTCTTCCTCGCACTCGTGACAGACGAGAGTTCCCGGTCTCGCCTCGATTAACTCCTCGGGACTGATTGTTGAACGGTCGGGAACGTCGTAGCTGGTGTCCATATCTTCCTCCCATCCTTCGTCACCTTCAGTACCGAGTTCGTTGCCGGGTTCGTCCGGTTCGTCCTCGTCGTCGAGCGCGTCCCGGGCATCGTCAGGGTACTGGTCTTCGTGATTTGTTCGGATGAAATCGGGCCGCTCGTCTTCTGTATCGTCGGACATCGACCCCACCAACGGACGGCCCCGATATATCAATTTGTCTATATGGTCGTTCGATTTTCATGCGAGTCCGGCGTCGGTCATCAACCGGGCGGCGAGGTCGTCGGGCTCACGGCCCAAATAATTCGCTCGGAACGTCTCGGCGTCGGACCATCCGCCCCAGCGTCGCACGAGGTCGAGGGCAACAGGGCTGGCGAAGAGCTTGTAGTACGTCGATGTTGCCCAGCTACGTCTGAGGTCATGGCACGACACCTTGCGCCAGTCGTCGTTGCCAGTCTCGTCGGCAATCGCTTCGACTGCCTCGTCCACCCATCGGGAGAGGGTCTTCGTGGTCACGTCGCACACGGGCTTGTCGGCCCGACCGCCGCGCGTTCCCTGCGCGGACGACAGCGCGTAGACGAGTGTCTTCAGGCGCTCGCTGATGGGGCACTCTCGGTAGCCGGTCTTCGACGCCCAGATGCGGAGTTTGTACGCTTCGTCGTCAGCGTCGAGTTTCCGCACGTCCTGCTTCGCCACGCGCGTCACCTCGTCGGAGCGGAGCCCGGAGAGCATGAGTCGGACGGCCACCTCTCGCTGGAGGTCTTCCGCGTAGTACGAGGCGAGGCGGCTCTGTTCGCTCTCGCTGAGCCAGCAACGGTACTCGCCCTCGCTGTTGGGCATCGGTTCAATCTGCATTATCGCTTCACCGTGATGGTCGGGTAGTAGTTCCGGTGCTCTCCAACGAGGACCACTTGCACTCCTCCGTCGGTAAACAGGTCTCGGAGGTCATCGTACTCCAGTTTGATTTCACCACCATTCTCGTCCCAATCGTAGCTTGGTTCAGCCATGTCGTATCTACCAGAATATTCGGGAAATGGGACTATAGGTGCTCCCACGAGTTCGTGAGAGTAGGGGTTTGGTGCGTCAACGAGCGAAAAACGGGGCTGTGTGAACGGTCAGCGTCGGAAAATGGGTCATAATCAGACGTATCGAGCAGGCGGGATTCGAACCCGCGTTCCCGGTGTTGCCGTGGTTCGGCCTACAGTCCCGTTCGAGAGTCCAACCGAGCCGTGGGCGCAGTGTACACGTTCGCCCGGGGTTGCTCCGAATTCAACTTCTGCTCGTGCGGCAACGGCACTGAGGATTACCTGACGCGCATTTAGGAGTGCCACGTCACCTTGTCGTTCACCGCCGCCACAGTCTCCAACCGCACTACAGCGCATTTTCTGGCTGTGACGCCGCAGGTCAGATACGCGCGCGGTCGGAGTACGTCAACATAGTGTAAGCTGTTGGAGTGCTTAGGTTCTTCTTCGAACCGATGTCGATGTAGAACAAGTGGAACGGCACGGCACAGTGCGAATATCTTTTCATTCGCCGGGGAAAATCATCTGGTATGGTAGATTGGTCCCGTGGTGAACCCGTACCTTCGCTGAGAGAGAGGGTTATTCAGGTGTTGGAGGAAAACGAGGGTGCTATCTGGACACCGGCAGAGATGAGGGGAGAACTGTTTCCCGAGTTGGAATTCCCTACGGGTAGCTCGATAGATGTGGAATATATTATGCACGCCCAGATAATTAATCAGAAAACTGCGCTAATCACATCCGTTATGGAGTCACTGGTTGAGGAAGGGATACTTGATAAGCGCAGATTTAGGGTAGACACAATTGCCGAGATAACCCGAAACGAAGCGGAATATGAGCAAGTGGCCGAAAAGATGGGTGACGAAGCCGTTTTTGATGATAGGATATACTACCGATTGAACGAGGGCGCTCTGGACTAACCGGCAAGCCACGCAACCCGGGCTACCCGCACGGGCGAACGACGACCCGAGGGCGACCAGACCACGAGCCCTCAACTGGTTCAGAGATGAAGTAGTACGTGAACCCGTCTGCGTCCGTCCACGTCGGCCCGACGAACGCGTGCTTTGGCGGCGTCGGCTCCCACGTCGGTTCAACTTCGTCACCGATGTCGAGGATGTGGAGCAGGATGACGATAGCCAGCGTAATCGTCACCAGCACCATCCGAACGGATTCGACGACGATGTAGAACGCGTGCTTCATCGAGATTCCCCCGACCACGGAATCAGAGACAGGGTGATTACTGAGAATGGTTCTTCTTCATCTTGACGAGCTTCTGGAGGGTCCAATATCTCCCATTCTATGCTTTTCGGCTCAATCTCGTCGTCTACGATAATTCGAACCTCGTCAGCCTCGGATAGTCCCTCGATATGCACTCGCTTGATGTTCGATTTCCCCATCATCGTTCGTAGTCCACGCTGTCGAGGTTGTCGTCACATACGAGGCGGTTCGTCGCTACGATGGCCGAGTTGAGCGGTTCAGGGCACGGAAATCCACCTGCCACGACCTGCAGTTGCCCCAGCTTCTTGTGTAGCTCGACCAGTGCGTCGTCTCGGTTCTCCCCGGTACCGACCATTCGGTAGGCGTGGCAGGCGGCCACTACCCGCCCTTCGTAGTCGGGGTCTTCGACGACCTCAACGAGCGGGTCTTCGTTCGGGACCCAGCCCGGGTTCACACGGAGGACCGCCTCCTCCAACTCTCGAACCTGCTCCAGTCGCTTCTCGTCCTGTGAATCCATACATATACACTATCTGATAGGATTATAAGTGGCGTCACGGGTCGAAACGATGTCCGATATGTGGAACTAATCCGACCCCGGGCGCTCGAACTCCGCCTGCCACTCGACGAGCGCATCACGGGCACCTGCAACATCATCGAACCCCGCGCGGTCGAGCAGGAGGCAGACCACCTCGGTCGTGTCGTCCGGCGAGATGGCGACCATCTCCGTTTCGTCCTCAGAGTCCTCGTCCCCGAAGTGGGTATCTCCGTCAACTCCTACGAAGACGTAGGCCGCGCTCTCGCCGGGGGACGCCCAAGTGCGCTTCTCGCCGCGTCGGATGATGGCCATACTACGTGTTCGAGAGAGGTCAGTAAGAGAGCACCGTCGCTAAAAGTCTAGCACGCGGAGTAGACTTCATGTAGGCTCATCGCATCTATTAACGATAGTGATTGACCACATACTAGGCATTTTGTTGTTCGTGGTTTTTCTAAGCTGTCTCCCTGCCCCTCGGTATCGGTTGTATGAACAGGCGTTAGTCCTCGTTGTAGGGTCCGTACTCGGAGTACTGCTGTTCGCCGGACGGCTTCTAAAGCCGGTATTTGCCCTGTTGAAAATCGATATGCAGAGCAAGCTCGTTTCTGGTATGATTGTCATCTCAACCTTTGCCCCGCGTGTTGGAGATTATGTACTCACACGCGGCTTCGGCCTCTCCCGTATTCGAAGGGTCTTCCACAGTAGTGTCGGTGACGAGATGGTGGGATTCAGGCGAGACATGCGTTTGAAGTACGTTCGTGGAATCGAAGTGTCTGAAGAGGCACCGAAGAAGGCGGAGTTGCTCTCGGATATTAAGCGCACGAGGACCGAAATCCGACGGAGACATACCATCGGGGAGATTCTGATTGGTGTCAGCGGTAGCGCACTCGCTCTCTTCGTTGGCTCGTTTACCATCCTCGGTGGGCTCGCCATCCTATTATCTGTATATCTGCTGGTGTTCCCGATTTCGATGTTCCTACGCTCGGTCGTCGTCGATACGCTTGCCTACTCCGGCGAATTGGTAGACGAGGATGAGGAGGAAATCTTGTATTTGTACAACTGGCCCACCGCCACGCTGGGGTTTCAGCAGGGGTGGAACCGGATGCTACTAACGAACGAAGCCGTCATCCACAAAATCATACTCGTGAGCTACCTCAAAGGCGAGTTCGTGTTCGGATACGAACTCGGAGAGGAACTCATCGAGAAGGTATTGACAGGTGAGATGGAATTAGAAGAGGCTTTCGACGAACTCGTGTACGACCACATCGGGGAGGACGCACCAGAAGCACACATTTTCAGACGCGTTGTCAAGCGTTTCCTCGGAATCTGACTGG
The DNA here is from genome assembly GCF_014635105.1 of Haloferax sulfurifontis. Taxonomy (NCBI): domain Archaea; kingdom Methanobacteriati; phylum Methanobacteriota; class Halobacteria; order Halobacteriales; family Haloferacaceae; genus Haloferax; species Haloferax sulfurifontis. Next base: position 70,653 of record NZ_BMCI01000002.1, on the reverse strand, counting down.
GTTCGGTCATCCCTGCACGTCGGATACGTATCAGTAAGAGAAAGCCCCATCGTGGTCAGAACCCGTCACGGAGAGTAGCGACGACCACGATGGCGGCCCCAATTGCACCGGGCACGAGCCAAGGGAGGATTGTGGCCACAGTCTCAACGAGGTTCTGCTGGACAGGATAGAACGGGTCGCCCGGTTGGAGGGCGGCGGGCGAGGCGAGGAGCGTATCGAAGAAGACGATGACGACCAGCACCATGATGGTCGTCCCGACCGCGCCGACGACGTACTGGAAAAGACGGTCGCCACTCATACTCGAACCGAGTGTGTTAGGCGATAAAACTGTTCCGCGCGCAGTCAGTTCCTCGTAGACGATTTTCGGTGGCAATAACTACGTACGGGCCCGGATTTACCGTCACTCGTGGTCCATATCCAACTCTTCTTCAATCCGCGTCAGTCTGTCTTCTATCCGTGCTACCCTCTCGAATAGGTTATCGAAATCGGGTTTTTCCTGACAACCACGGATATGAGTTGAAATGGTCCCTCCTTTTGGGAAGTGTGCCGCACACCACGGACAGTTCGGCATAGACGGTGTGGAAGCGACACGAATAATAATCTCTAGGATACCGACATCCAGTACCGCGTCCGATGCCCCGGGTATTTGTAGGACCAGATTCTCGGTATGAGTAACGTGGCCTCGGAACAGAAACAGCGCGGACAGACCTACACTCCCGAATCCGTCTCATCTTTCCTCGTGGAGTGGGCTGTCCGTGATTCGAGTGATACGGTATTGGAGCCCTCCGTCGGGGAGGGACGCTTCGTGTTCGATGCGTACGACCGCCTCCTCGACCTCGGTGCGTCCGAGGACGCCGCCCGAGGGCAGATTTACGGGGCGGACATCGACGAGGAGGCCGTTGAGACGCTCCAAGAATCGGCGCGGGAACAGACCGGCGCGGAGTTCCCGCACGTCGGCGTTGAGAACATATTCGAAGCGGACTTTCCCGAGGTGGATGCCCTCGTCGGGAACCCGCCGTACGTCATCCGCCATCGCTTCGAGAACGCTGAGAACGTCATCGAACAGTTCTCCAACGAGTACAATTTCTCTGACCAGAGCGACCTCTACGTCTACTTCCTACTTCAGGCGACGGAGTTCCTCGCTCCCGGTGGGAAGATGGCGATGATTGTGTCGAACTCGTGGATGAAGCGGAAGTACGGCGAGGAGTTCAAGCGGTTCCTCCTGAACGAATTCTACGTCCACGGCCTCATCGGGTTCCAAGAGCGCGTTTTTGATGACCTTGCGAACGCCGTCTGCATCCTCGCAGAGAAGCGGGAGAACACGATTCGGATGCCCGCTACGAACGACGTTCGGTTCGTGCAGGCCGACAGTACCGACATCTTCGACGGAAGCGGGTCGAAGTCGCTCGACGACCTGACCGATACGGCGGTGCAGGCCGCCCGGGTTCCCCAGCGCGCGCTCGGACCGGAGGACTACTGGGACATCTGGCTCCGCGCGCCGGACGTGTTTGAGGCCATCAAGGGGAGCGAAGATTTCGTTCCGCTCTCGGAGTTCGCAACCCCGATGATTGGCGTTCAGACGCTTGCAAAGGACTTCTACATCATCGAAGAAAACGACGCCGCGCGGGACGACATCGAGGATGAGTACCTCCGTCCGATTGCGTACTCGTCCCGTGACCACCAGTCGCCCGTCGTTCGAGCGGAAGATTGCTCGTACCGCGTCTTCTGGTGCCCAACCTCGAAGGAGGAACTGGCGGGGACCGCCGCGCTGGAGTACATCGAGGCGGCGGAGAACCGGACGGTGGAGAAGCGGTATAGCGACGAGACGTACGACGGCCTCCACAACAAGACTCGCATCCGCAACGCCAGTCGTGACCCGTGGTACGACCTCACCGATGAGGCCGTGAGTCGGCTCCCCTCGGAAATTCTACTCCCTCGGCGCGTGTACCAGAACTACACCGCCGTCTGGAACGCCGACGCCGTGGTGCCGAACGAGAACTTCCTCGCCACGACAGTCAAGGATGAGCGGTATCTCAAGCCACTTCTCGCCTACCTGAATTCCCACCTCGGGGAACTCTGTCTCCGCCTCGCCGGGCAGGTGTACGGTGGCGGCGTGTGTGACCTGAACGTCTCGTCATCGAAGACCATCCAGACGCTCGACCTCGCCGCCCGCACCGACGACGAGTTGGAGACGCTGGTCGATGCGTTCGACGAGTTCGTCGAGTCCGAAGACCGGAGTGTCCTCGACGAGGCCGTGTACTCCGTCCTTGGGTTCAGCGACGTGGAGCGAGAGGAGATTCGGGAGGCGCTCGACCTCGCCATCGACGAATCGCTGAGTAAGGGCAGTTAGAGTTCGACCTCGTGTTGGTACACGAGTTCGTCTCCGGCGGGCTCGTCACCGCTGGTATCGTGTTTCCCGAACGCTCGGAGGTCTCCCGGGTGGTCAGAGAGCCAGATGTACGAGCCGCCGCCAATCTTCATCAAGTGGGTTCGGAAGCGTCCCACGTCGGGGAACATCGTGATGAACACCACGCGGAAGCTGGCGGGGCCGTCCGACCCGTCGCTCCAACCATCGATTCCCTGTCTCCGCTCGTTCAGGTCGTCAAGGAGCGTTTGGATGCGGCGGTCGGTGAACGGCCCACGGCTCGTTACCGACTCCAACAGGTACAGAACTTGATTCGCCTCGTCGTAGGCGATAGCGTCCGGGTACACCGAGAGCCGGAACGAGAGCCCATCGAAGCTGATGGGTAGTTCCTTTGCCTCGATGTCCTCTCGCTCGGACTTGTCCAGCCCCTCGTGAACGAGGACCGGCGACTCGGCCAGTCGCGGAACGAGGTCTCGCAGGCCGTCGGCAATCAGTTCGGCGTGTTCGCCCGCCGCGCGGTGTAGTTCTTCGTCGTGGTACGGGAGCGAGACCGTTCGACCGCCGTCTTCCACGGGGTCGGGTTCGCTGATGACCTCCTCCAGTTCCGCGTTGTTCAGGTACTCACGGAACTCTTGTGCGAGGAAGTAGTGCGTCTTCGGACTGTTCGGAACCGGCTCGTCGTATCCGAGGACACCCTTCTCTCGGAGAGGCTTCAGCGCGTCTTTCCGTACGCTCTCCCGCGTGTTTTCCCTGTAGCCACCTGCCTCGATGATGGTCGTCGGCTGGAACGCATAATCGGGGAGATTGTATCGAGTATCGTAGTCTTCGTAGAACTCCCGAGAGGTGATGAGACGCATTACCGCCAGCATCATACTGTTCATCTCGCTCTTCTGGACGCCGTACTCTCGTAGAGCCCGCCGAATTTGGGCCTCAGATAGGTCGTAGTCGATGCCGTCCGCAGACTCGCCAGACATACGGACCACATTTCAGTGGCAGTGCATGAACCTGCCGGACTATTCATGTTCGATGTGGCCACATCTGACGAACAAACGTGGTTTTGAGTATCCTCTGCACGCAATTACCCCTGATTCAGCGCGTCAGATTTGGTTATCCATGCCTGTGTGAGCGAATGTAGTAGTTCAACGCGTGTTCAACGACGACGAGTGCCCCCGGTGCAGGGGACAGGTGTGTGTATGTCCGAACTGCCCTACGCGCCCACGCGTGCGTGCGGATTCGGCTCAATCGTCGTTTTCGTCGTCGTTGAGCTTGCTCCGATGGGTTCCACAGTAGATGGGCTCTCCTCGGGGATACCGAGCTTCCTTCCCGCACTGGTCACCCTTCTTCGTGGTCGCTTGGCACTGGTGGTACGTGTCGTCCACGTCGTCACCCGGGTCGGCCCGCGCGTCCACCGCGTCCTCTCGGTCGAACACGAATCGGCCCTTGTCCCCGATGCTATCGTACTCGATGGTGGTTGCGCGGATGTTGTTGAGGCGGTAGAGGACGTTCTTAATCTGCATCCAGCCCACGTTGTCTTCCTTGAGGCCCGCGCCGATGACAGCCTTCTTCTTGGACTCCTTGAGTGCGAACAGCACCATCCGGCGGATGTCCTTGGGGATGTCCTTCCCGGTGTGCCCGATGACGATGAGATGGCAGTCGTACTTGCGGAGGAGCTTGATGAGTCGGGAGAGTTCTCGACCCGAGTCGATGTCGTCGAACTGGAGGACTTGGGCGGCCTCGTCCCAGAGGAACAGCTTCGTTCCGTCCGTGGCCTCCAGCCACGCTTCTAGCTCCGTCCACGACTCGACATCCTCGAACGGGTCGGACGTGTTGTTCGAGGCCACCGTCAGGCCTCCCGGGTGAATCATCCGCGCCGCGTCGATGACCGAGTAGCCGAAGTCGGTTTTGCCAACACCCGTCGGTCCGACCGGAGGCGGCGGAGCGTAGATGACCAGATTGAGCATATGGTCTCTGTCGTCGGGCTTGAACAACTCCTCGACCGTCTTCAGGAACGGGAACGACGACGCGTCGATGCGCTCGTCCTGCCGCCCGGAGATGCCGCGCATCACAGATGACTTCCCGTGCATGTTCGCATCGTGTGCGAGTTGCGATTCGAGGCGGTCCATCAGCCAGCGGTACTTGACTGACTCTCGGTAGTCGTCGGGGAGCACGTTGGACTGCTTGCCGTACAGCCGGTACGCCGTGAGGAAGTCCACGAGGAACGCCAGCGTCTCCTTCGTGGGTGCGCTGAGTGTCTCGGGGATTGCCCCGGGTTCGTCCTCGGCGGCCTTCTTGCGGAGCGCGCGCCGGAGTTCTTGGACGGCCCAGTCCGCCGCGTCACTACTCATCGTCGTCACCCGGGTTGCCCCGCTTCACGGCATCAAGGACGATTTCACCAGCCTTGCGGTCGGCGTCCACCTCGGTTGTATCGGTAACCTCGATGTCGCCGCGTCCGATGTTCTCCATCGTCTCGGCCTGCTCGATTTGCTCCTCGAACTTCGCCTCCTCCTTGATGACGGTGCGCTCTCGAACCTGCCGCCTCTTCTGACGGAACTCGTCCAGAGCAGGACCCTTGAGCTTGTTGTACAGTTCCTTCGCACCGGCACCCAGAATTTGGAGGTGGTCGGGGATGTCCGGGTCTTCGGGACGGTCCCCGTCCGGCACGATGAGCTTCTCCTCGGTGTCGATGCCACGAGCGGCGAACTTCGTGCGCCCGGAGAGCTTGTGCTTGTCCCGCATCGACCCGCCGACGATGGTGTACTCAATCCACTCGTCTTCGGGGATGAAGATGGTGTCAAGGACGTTGTTGTCGAGCCCGATTAGCTCGACCTCCACGTCCGTCGAGCGGATACGGCCCTTGGCGATGGGCCAGATGCCGTACTTGATACCGAACCAACCGCCGACGCCCCCGAGCAGGGTGATTTTGTGTACGTCGGTGAACTCGGGAAGCGTCCAGTACCCGAACGCGGCCCCAGCCCACGCTACGAGACCGCCGAGGACGAGGATGTAACGCCAATCGGTGATGAACCGGAGGATGACCTCCAGCCGACTCCGACGCCCGTCTACGATGCCCTTGACGTTGTTCTGTGGCGTCATGCACTCTCACCGTCCTTCTCGTGCTCATCGTCATCCTCGACCGCCTCGATGCCGAATCGGAATCTCTTCGGGAGCTTGATGCCGTCGCTCGTGTACGGCGTCCCCGTGTCCATTTTGCGGAGACGGTAGACGAACGAGAGTGCGCCGAGGGCGAGGAACCCACCAGCGAAGTACAGGAACCAGACCCACATAGGGCGATTACTGTCGAAGAACGTCTGACCACCATCGGGCGAATCCTTGCTTTCCAATCCATAGACGTGGCCATCGCCCGGGTCGAATGAGATTGCCTGATAGGTAGGGTCTTGGTCAGATGGCGTGGCTGGAAGGACGAGCGTGTAGGTCCCGCGCGGGACGGTCACAGACTGTTTGTCTCCAACGTTGTCTCCGTTAAATACCCCTGTGGCGTCCGTGATGGTGACGCGCGTCGTCACCCGGGCACGAATAGTGACCTCGACGAGTCCGGCGTCGTTGTCCCACTCGGCGTCGGTGACGTAGAGGTTCGGTCCGATTTGCTTGAGAATCCTGTTCTCGGACGGCTTCTCGGCGTCCTCGCTCTCTTTGAAGACCTTCCACAGGTCTTCGGCGGTCACGTTCAATCCGTCGGCCTGCCCGCCGCCCGGGGTCTGCGTCTCACCTCCGTTGTCCGGTGTCGGCGTCTCCGTGGGAGTCGCCGTCGGGGTGGAGGTCGTCGTCTCGTTCGGCGGCGTCGTAGGAGTGGTCGTCCCCTCCTGCGCGCCGACCGGGACGGACGCGGAGACCACGAGCGACAGGAGCAGAGCGACTGCAACGGCTCGTACTACTGTCGTCATAGTGTAAATAATAAGATGCTTCGGGACCCTTTAAGCGGTCTCACGACCGCCAGAGGGTGATTGACTGCCTATCGCCCGCCGAGGAGGGCGTCGATGACAGAGCCGATGCCCCGGGAGGCGAACGCGTAGGCGAATACGAGGACGACGAGGAGACCGGCGAACGAAGCGAACACGCCGTCAACACACCCGATGATGGGGTAGCCGTCCGTGCAGGACGACCCCGCACCGCCGCCACCGTTGTCAGACTCGAATGTCTTGACAATCTCGACGTTGCGCTCGTTCACGCGCTCCACAGTTTCGGTGTACGTAGAGGCGTTGTACGGGTCAACGCGCGGCGTCCCACCGTGGCCGATGCGGTCTACGGATGTGCCGTTCCCGTCGATGATGTCGTTGAACCGGAATTCACCCTTCACGGCGATGGTGGCGGGCTCGGTCTCAACGACGATGCCGTCGGAGGTCATCTTCTCGACCTGCTGGTAGTACACGACGTACACCGGGCCGCCCAGTTCGGTCGTGTTGTACGTGGTGTTCGTCTGCCACTCACCACCAGCGGGCGGGTTCATCGTCCAGATGTGGCCGCTGTAGGTCTTGTCCTGCGGGAGGACAACCTCGTTGGAGGTCTGTGCGTTCGCAAGGACGCTGGAGCCCGTCTGCACCTCGACGACCGCCGTCGAGCGCAGTTCGTGGCCCGTCATCCCCGCTTGGAGGTACTGCGCGTCGAAGAACGCAATCGAGCCGGTGTCCTCAGCGTCGAACGACTGAGTGAACATCTGCTCGAACGTCACGATGTCCGTGATGCTAATGGCATCCACCTGAAGCTGATTCCAGACCTCGTGAGCGTAGCCGGAGTTAATGTCGCCCCACTCGTTGAGGAGTTCCTGCCGGTCAGCCTCCTGCTCGGAAACCATTCGCTTGGTGAAGGAGTAGAACTTGCTGTAGTGGTTCGTGCCAGAGGCACTGGTCACGTAGCTGGACGTATCTGCACCCGGATTGTTGTTGTCGTAGTGAAGCTCCGTGTAGTCCACGAAGTAGTTCCCATCGATGGTGGTGAAGGACGCATAGTCGTTGAACTGCATCCCGTATTGCACGTTGTGGACGTAGTTGTCGTCGAACGTGATGCCCGTGTCACCCATCGCCGTGAGGGGGGCGTGGAGGTTCCTGAACTCGTTGTTGGTGACCACAACACCGTTACCCATCATGTTCGCCCCGACGTAGCCGGAGTCGGTGCCGTTCCCTATGACGACGAATCCCTTGAGGACGGAGTTGTCGTACATCTGGAAGACAGCACCACCATCGTCGTTGATGACTGCCTGTTCATCGGTGATGAGAGTCACACCTGCCGGGACGGTGACTGAACCAGAGACGGTGTAGTCACCACCCTTCACGTAGACCACATCGCCTGTGCCGGTGCCGTTGAGCCCGGCGGATAGGTTAGCGAATCCAGTCGTGCCGTCATCATCAACGATGCGAGTGGCCGTGGACTCGTTGAAGGTGCCCCAGTTGGTGACCTGCTCCGCCTCGTTGTAGATGGTGCGTCCGAGAATGGGCACCTCTTGGAACTCGCCTGCCGGGTCTTCCATCGTAATCGCAACGTTGTCACGGAAGTCGTAGGTCGTGCCGTTCACGGTGACGGTGGCGATTTGGACGCTCGTCTCCCCGATGGAGTAGGCCGTACCGTTGGCTGTGTCGTTCGCTCCGGTCGGGACCGAGAACGTGATGCCGCCGCTGGTGTCCACCTCGCTCCCGTTCACGTAGAAGTGGACGAGAGACGACTGGTTGACCTCAACGAGCTTGTTGTAGGTGTTCTCCGCGTTGCGAACGTCCCGGTTGTACTTCCCGGCGAGGCTTGCCTTTCGCTGGTCGTACGCGTCATCGATGGTCGTCGTACCGGCGTTCACGAAGTCGGACTCCGTGCCGTTGTTCAGGTACACGTCGGCGGCCTGAAGCTCGGATTCGTGCCAGACGGGGCGCTTCGAGAACTCCTCGGTGTTGAGGAGCGAGTCGATGAGGCGGTCCTCGTTGGAGCGGGTGTCCACGAGGGTGACGACAGTCTCGTACGTTCCGTTGTCCGTCAGGTCCTGCAGTTCGTCGCTGGAGAGGGAGGTGTCCTTGTCCCAGCAGGCTTCGTTGACGACGTTATCGTAGATGGTGTACGGGATGAGGAATCCGCCGCCGACAGCTATGTCGTCCGCACACTCGTGGAAGCCGTCGAGGTCGATGTCGGCCCGGGCGTTCTCCGTGAAGAGAGCCACTGAGCCGACGACCGTCCCCGAGAGGACGAGCGCGGTGAGAACGAGTGACAGCACTTGGTCACGCCGCATCATCGCTTACCACCTCTCCAGCCGAAGAGGACGAGGATGGCGGCGAGGATGAGCCCGGCGACGACAGAGTTCGCTATCTTGTTCTCGTCGAGGGTGACCGAACCGCTACCGCTGGTGTCAGCGAGCGACTCGCTGATGTCGATACTTGCGTCGTTGATGTCGAGCGTCGTGAGGCCAGAGCCGACGGTGTAGTCGGCGGTCGCCGTGACGTTCCCGCCGGAGTCCACGTACTCGAACGTGACTGTAGTCCCGTTCGCCAGCGTGGTACCGAACGAGCCGTTGGCGATGAGGTCGTGGTTCTGGTCCGTGCCGTTGACCAGCACGTTCAGCGCACTGGCGTTCCCGGTCGTGTTGGCCGTGGCGTTCACCGTGTACGAGTCCGTCGTGTCCGTGGACTCGGTGGTGGTCGTAGTCGTGGTCTCCTGCGCGGCGACCAGACCGACCACTCCGGTGAGCGCGGCCACGAGCAGGGTGGCCACGAGGAGGGCGCTCGTCATCTTCTGGATGTTGCGTTCCATGATTGGAGGGTTGAGAGGGTGGTTACCGCACTTTACAGGTCTACGAGGTGGGTGAACGCCACGACGTAGATAGCGACGAACAGAGCCTGCATCTCGAAGCTTCCAGCCGCCGCATCCTGCAGACCCTGCAGGAACGTGTAGGCGAGCGGGAAGCCGGTAGCGACGAGAGCCGCCGCACCCTCGGTCTCCTTCCAGCTATCCTGCACGTTGGTGATGGCGTCCACGGTCTGGTTCGAGCCGTATGCGAGAGCGCCCGCGCCGGAGGCGAGTCCAGCACCGAGGAGGACATCCTTCCCAAACGCCGAGAACAGCACCGACTGGAGGTCGATGAGTCCGTTAGCGGAGTAAGCGGGGAAAATCGTGACGACGATAGCCCCGACGAGCCCGGAGAAGCCGAGAGCCCCGATGAGGAACAGGAGGTAGTCTGAGTACGATTCGGTCTTCTTGGCCAGCATATGCTTGTTACTTGCCATATAATATATCCGATGATAACAGACCCCTTAAGTGAAGTCACAATATTGACATAACTCACCGAAGCACTACCGCAGAGAAGCACGCTACCCCAAGGAACCAAGAGGGACGAAAGTCATCAGCACGTATGGATTACTACTTCGCTGACGACCCGATTGCGAACAAGCACACCGACGAGGCAGACATCGTGATGAGCTACATGGACCGGGGTGAAGACCACGGTCAAGGCCAGTTCACGTTCAGCCGGTACGTCCGCGCCAACATCGTCGATACTGACGACGATGGCGATGTCGTCATAGAGATAACTGCCATCGACAACTGCAACGGCGGGATGTTCGCTATGGGCGACATCCTGATGGACGCGCCCGGTGGCAGGATGGTCGAACACTCCGACACGATTCGGGTGCCCAACGAGGAAATCGACGAGCGGCGGGCCGAGGGCGCGGTGGACATCCGAACCCTGTCGGACTTCGTGATACAGGACATCAAGGAGTGGAGCGACAACACCGCGTTCAAATCGTCCCCAGAGCCGGTTCCCGAGAAGTTCAAGCTCGACTTGTAAACCTCGGCGTCGGTTCTCCAAATACGTCCGTAATTGCCCTTTCTGAAGCGAAGTCGAAAAACAGGGTGTCTGATACGCGTTGTTCAGGCGAACGCCTGTAACTGGTAATTCTCGCCCTCCTCGTCCGTCTGGACCGTGACGAGTATCTCGTCGGCGTCCGTGTGCTTGCGGAGGGACGCCTCGACCTGCTCGGCCCCGGAGTGCGTCGTCCGCCACACGTGGCCGTTCCGAGTATCCCGTTCGACGATTTCGATGACGCCGTATCCTTCGAGGATGGTCGGAACGTGCCGGTCGAGGTTGGTCTGCCGCACTCGCCACGTCTGTCCGGCGGCGGGGAGCTTGCCCAACACGCGCTCCCAGTTCTGCTTGTACGGGAGCCACTGGGCGAGGCCGTTACTCATCGGAATCATCCGCCCACGGCGGGTTCTCGGGGTCGATTTCAGGGATGCTCGGTGCCCGGGTGGACTCCATACACCCGACGTGGCGGGACGTGACCGGCGTATCGTTGCGGCCATCGACGACGCGGCCACCAGTCGCCCCGCAATAGAGGCACTCGTAGGCGTCCACGTGGTGCGCCCAGTGGCGTTCGTAGCCGAGTTCATCATCGGTCTCAGCCCACGAGTTGTGACCGCAGTGGACGCATACCACGTCGGCAAGCTCGCCCGCCCACACGTCGTCGGGTAGCTCCGATAGCCGGTGGCGGATGGGCTGGGGGAGAACATCGAGCGATTCGTCGGTATTGGAGGGAGTCGTGGTACTCATGCTTCTGCGCGGGGTGCAGTCTGACCGTCCTGCGCGGTGTTCGAGAGCGATACGAGCCCGTCGAGGAGTGACGAGGGAGTGTGGAGGGCACTCCGGCGCACCTCCTTGTTGGCGGTGTGGTAGTAGTCTACGTCCCGCCAGACGCGGCGCGCCTCGTCGTAGCTAATCCAGCCGACGATGGTCGTCGTCCAGCCGTCCGCGCCCGGCGAGGTCTCCACGAGGACGTAGAGGTCGGGCGCACATCGGGACGACGTAATCGGAAGGTCGGGCAGACCGTTCGGGGCCGTCCACGGGTAACGCGCCTTCACGTCGATGGTGAGGCCGTAAAGCGAGATGTCGGCGGCCCACGGAGCATCCTCGAACGCGTCCCAGTCGTGCGGCACGCACATCGAGTCCAGCCACTCCGAGACGACGGCCTCGCCCAGCTTCCCGGCGAAGTTGTCTCGCCTCTGCTTCGCCCGGGTCGAGCGCCCACCGTCGAAGTGGTCGGGGTAATCGCCGCCAACCGCGTGGTCGTGGGCGATAACGAGCGACTCGACCGATGGAGTCCAGCGAACGCCGGTCATCGGGAATCACGGGCGTCAACCCACGTGTCCGACGCAAGCCACGAGTTCGGGAGCGACTCGTCACCGATAATCAGCTTCAGAGCGCCGCCGTCAACGAACGACGTGCAGTCAACGTCCGCGCGTCGGGCGGCGGCCCGAATCGAGTCGAGACGGTCGGCCTTGTCCCACGTCGAGAGGTCGAGCGCGGGCATCAGAAATCACCCAGACGAATCTGGTTCTCGTCCGTCTTGCGCGCCCACACGTCGGGGTCTTCGTTGACGAGAGTGAGGGTCTCGTCGCCCCGGTACAGTCGGACGACCAGCCACTCCATATCGTCTGCGTCCGTGTACGCGGCGTCGAAGTAGTCCTCAAGGACGAGGAACTCCTCACCGCACTCAGCGCACACGGAACGCGCTTTTCGGACGTGACCGAAGGTGCTACCCGGAGAGAACGGGATGAACTCCTCTTCACGGTAGACGAGGTTCCCGCCGCAGTCTCGGTGGGCCAGAGCGTGTACGTCTGCCATCAGCGACCACCGGAGGTCACCTCCGTTTTCGCCCGGGCAAGGGCGAACATCGTGTCGTCGATGTTCCAGCGGGTCTCCTCGGCTTCTTCGTAGAGGCCGAGCGCCAGCGTTACTTGCTGGTGTTCGTACATCTCCAAGAGCATCGCTTCGAGGCGGACGATACGCTCCTCAGGGGTTTCGTCGGTCGGTACACCACCGATTGAGTCACATCGTTCTTGTGACATATATCAGATGACGCACATATCGCACAAAGGTGTATCCCCAAGGGGTGGTGAGGGTTACTCTGGGCCGTAGTTGTGGGCGTAGCCGATTCCCGCCCGAGGGTCATCTTCCGAGTAAATGTCATCTGTAATCGACGGGTCGGAGTGCCCCATCTGCTTAGAAACCTCCCACAAGCGCGCTTGCCCGTCCTCGCCATCCTGCTTTGGTGCGATGTTTATCATATAGTTTCCGTAACCGTGTCGGACGTTGTGTGCCGTGATTTTCCATCGGTTCTTCTTCGGCTTCTTCGTCTCGGGGTCCACCGGGGCGTTGGCATCCGCGTACATCTTGCGATTTATCCCGGCACGGTCGGCGGCGTCGATGACAATTTCGTTGATTCGTTCCGCCGAGAGTGGCGCACCGCGTTCCCCAACGAGGAGGTGTTTGTGCGGCTCCTTCCCCTCTTCCTGCTCTTCCTTCGTGATACCCAGCATCTCACGCCGGAGGCCTCCGTCTATCCATCGCTCCAGCAACACCTCCAGCGACTCCTGATACGCCACGTACCGCCCCTCGTCGTTCTTAGCGTTCTCCTTTCGGATGTGTATCTCACGAGCGTCACGGTTGATGTCAGTGGTAAGAAGCCCTGACAACTCCCCTCTGCGCATCCCGGTCTGCCATAAGGCGCGGATGCACGCTTGGTCACGAATTCGGTTCCGACCCACGTTCTCCTCCATCGCCCGCACGTCTTTCAGCATTACCGCATACGCCTCGTCTTCTCCCAACTCCTTGGACTGCTGAGACCGCTTCGTCATCCCCCATTTCTTGTCCTTATTGTCGTTCCAGCGGGCCAGCGGGTTCGACTCGATGTCTTCGATGGCTACGAGGTACTCGTAGAACGCGTGGATACGGTCCCAGCGGTAGAGGCTTGTCGTTCCGTTGAACAGGTTAGAGAGGTCTCGTCCCAGACGGTTCGTGTGTTTTACGCTAACGTCGTGAACCGACTCGATGTCGTTGTCATCCAACCAGTGGTCGAACCACCGGAGGTCTTGCTTGTATCGCCTCGTGCTCACACTGTCCCGCATATCCTCGTCGTCGTCATCTGTACCGACATCGAGTTCATCGATGTAGTCCTGCACCTCTGGCCTACACTCTTCTACACCCTTGTACCGAGGCGGCATCAGATGTCCTCCGTGGTCTTGTAGTAGCGCCGGTAACCGGACTCCCCCTCGACGAACTTCACGTCAGGGAACCGTAGTGCCCGGGCAAGAGCGGACCGCGCGTCATCGTCATCGACCTCGAAGTAGTTCGCCCACGCTCCCGCCGTCGAGAGCGCGCGGGCCGTCTGGATGTTGTCCGGCGAGCCGCTGTCAAGGTCGGCAGGATGGGGGAACTCGGGGCCGTCCGGGTAGACTGGCAGTTCGGCTACGATGTCGTGAGCAAGAGCAGAGTGTTCGTCCGAAGAAACGGTGGCCGCGTTCACCTCTGCCACCATATCCTCAAGCTCTTCGAGACGCTCGTGTACGGAGGATAGCCCAATCTCAACGGCATTCACCAGTTCCTCGGCGTCAACCGCAGTCGTCGCCTCCTCCCCATACCCGTTGATGTGGTCCCGCGTCAAGGACCGCATCATGCGCGGCACCGAGTCGTACTCGCTCGTGTCCTCGATATGCTTCTCGAACTTCTTTTTCTCAGCCTCAGACACCCTGACGCCTATCATGTCGTCCCTTGCCATCGATACCGGCTCAGATGAGGCACATAGTGTTAAACGTTCGTATAACCTTACGGGTCAGAACCGCGTCATCTGAGGCGCCCACCCGCACATTTCTTTCGACGCGCCGACCCGTGACCCGCGGGTACGCCGTTTGTCCGCCCCGCGAACCGCGAGGCCGACAGCGATTTGTCCCGCGATGCAGTCGCTTTTCTCGTGTCGAGGTTCACGACCGCCGCCCGCGAGCTCCGCGCCGACCTACCCCTCCCGACCGAAGCGACTGAACTCGGCCGAATCGGACTGTTTCTCGCCTGTCTCACGGTGGCGAGCGCGGTCAGCTACTGGGTGGCACTCAGGCTCCTCGGCGTCCCGGTGGCCGGCACGCTCTCGTCGCCGAACGTCGCCGGACTCGCGGTTCCGACGCTCGTCTACGCGCACTATCGCGGCGTTTCGCTCCCGTTCGGTCTTCCCGAGCGCTCCCGAATCGCCGACGCGCTGGCGACGGCCCTCGCGCCGGGACTCGCCGTCGTCGCGGCGAGCGCCCTCTTCGCGGTCGGCTTCGACGCCTCGTTCGCCGCGCTCGTCGGGTGGACGTACCACCCCGAGGCGTCGGTCGTAACGGCGGCAGTTCAGGCCGCCGAAGACGTGGCGCTCGCGGGGCTCGGGTTCGGACTCCTCGTCGCGGTCGTGTTCGACCTCGTCTCGTCGCGGGTCGGCCTCTCGCCCGCTCGCGCGGTCGCCGCGACGGCCGCGCTCGCGACGCTCTTTCGCTCGGTGCTTCGCGACGCCGCCTTCACGCTCGTCGTCTTCCCGAAGCCGTGGCGGGTCACCATCGTTTCCCTCCTCCTCGTCGCCGCCGTCTGCGGTTGCGTCGCCGCCGGCGTGACGTACCGAAGCGCGGTCGAGCGGTCGCTTCGCCCGCTCTCGCGGCCGGCGCTCGCTCCCGTGTTCGCCTTCGGACTGCTCGGCGTGGTCGCGCTCGGAACCGCCTTCGCCGACGTTCCCGGCGGCGTCGAACACGCCTTGCGGGCGCTCGCGTTCGGGATCGCCGCCCTCGGCTACCACCGCTCGGCGTCGGTGTGGGTTCCCGCGGCCGCGATGGCGCTGTTCTCGCTTTCGATTCGACTCGTCGCGTTCGTCGAACTCGCGGCGTTCTGACCGTCGTCGGGGTCGGTTTCAGGATTGATACCCGTCCCGAACACCTAACTCCCCTGCCCCCAGTCTGCGGGTATGTTCGGTATCGGCACGCTCCCCGACCTCCTGCGGTTGGCGGTGCTCCCCGTCCTCGCGTGGACCGCGGTACGCGACGTTCGCACGCGCCGCGTCCCCAACGTCGTCTGGTATCCGCTGGCCGCGCTGGGCCTCGTCCTGCTCGCGTGGGAACTGGTCGGCCACCTCCCGCCCGAGACCGTCTTCGACCGACTCTATCTGATTCGCGTCGGCGTGAGCGTCTGTCTCGTCGTCCCGCTTTCGTACCTGTTCTGGCGGCTCGGCGGCTTCGGCGGCGCGGACGCGAAGGCGCTCATGGTGTTCGCTATCCTGCTCCCGACGTTCCCCAGTTACACCCTCGCCGGGACGGAGTTCCCGCTCGCCGCCACCCGCCTCGGCGTGTTCTCGATGACGATTCTCACGAACACCGTCATCGTCGGCCTCGCGTACCCGCTTTTCCTCGCCGTCCGGAACCTCGCCGACGGCGAGTTCGAGTTCCCCATCTCGTTCGTCGGCCGCCGCGTCTCCGTGGCGTCGCTCTCGACGGCCCACGGCCGCCTGTTCGAGTCGCCCGAGGGAATCACGCGGAACGGCCTCGACCTCGACGCGCTCCGGATGTATCTCCGCTGGCGCGGCCTCACGTTCGCGGACCTGCTGGCGGACCCCGAGGCCCTCCGCGACCCCGCGAGCATCGACGAGACGTTCGACCCGACCGACGGCGCGGTCCACCGCGCGGCCACCGACGGCGGCACGTCGGCCGATTTCGACGGCGACGGCGAGACCGTGGACGCCGCCGGCGGAGACGCTCCCGGAGACGACGGCCGCGAAGCCGACCCTGACGCGTCGCTCGACGACCCGTGGGGCGCGGCCCGGTTCCTCGACAGCATCGAGGGCACCGCCTACGGCACGTCGCCGGAGAAACTCCGCGGCGGACTGGACCTCGTGACGTCCCGCGAGTCGGTGTGGATCTCGCCGGGCATCCCGTTTCTCGTCCCGATGTTCGTCGGCCTCGTCGTCGCGTTCGTCTACGGCGACGTCCTCTTCGGCGTCCTCGGCGCGCTCGGCATCGTCTGAGTCGTCGCGGAGCGCCGGGCGGGCGCGCCTTCCCCGCGGCGACGCACAAGAGATAACCCCCGCCACCGCGTGGCCCGAATCATGACCGTCGATGTCGACTTCGGCGAGGACGGCCTCGTCCCCGCCGTGGCGCAGGACGCCGACTCCGGAGAGGTGCTCATGCTGGCGTACGTCTCGCCGGAGGCGCTCGACCGGACCATCGAGACGGGCCGGGCGCACTACTACTCGCGGAGTCGCGACGAACTCTGGGAGAAGGGCGCTTCGAGCGGCCACACACAGGAGATTCGGGAGGTCCGCGTCGACTGCGACGCCGACACCCTGCTGTACCTCGTCGACCAGAACGTCGGCGCGTGCCACACCGGTCACCGGTCGTGTTTCTACCGCACCGTCGAGGGCGAGCACGTCGGCGAGCGCGTCTTCGACCCCGACGCGGTCTACGACGACGAGTGACCGATGCGAGCCGACCGATGACGACACCGACCGGCGGGGCGGCCGGGGTGACCACCGCCGCGACCGCCGCGGCGACACACCGATGACCGAGTTCCCGGAGCGATGGTGAACGTCAGTCCGATTTCGCTGGTCGCCATCGTCGTGGGGCTGGGCTGTTTCGCCCTCGGCGGCCGACTGCTCAAGAGCGCCGCGGCCGCCCGCCGGGTCGCCCGCTCGGACGACCCGGAGTTCGTCCTCGACCCGACCCGCGAGGACCCGCCGGACGACGAACTCGACGGCGACGACCTCGAACGCGGCTTCATGCTTCTGGTGTTCGGCGCGCTGGCGCTCTTGTTCGCGGCGATTAGCCTGTGAGCGGCGCGTGAAAAGAGGTTCTTTCCGGTCGGTTCTGCGGTCGAGTTACAGCGTCGCGACCGCGCTTCGGAGCGCGTCGGCGGCGTCCTCGGCGAGTTCGGTCGCGCGCTCCTCGGAGCGAGCCTCGGCGTAGACGCGGACTTTCGGCTCGGTCCCGGAGGGGCGGACGAGCACCCACGCGTCGCCGTAGTCGAGGCGGTAGCCGTCGGTCGTGTTCGGCGTCGCGTCGGCCGATTCGGCGTAGTCGGCGGCGGCGTTGAGCATCGCCGTCAGCTCGGCTTCCTCGTCGTATTCGAGGTTGATGCGGACGTTGTAGTAGTCCTCGTAGGGCGCGACGAGCTCGCTCGGCGGGCGCTCGGCGACGAGTTCGAGGAACTTCGCCGCGATGTACGCGCCGTCGCGGACGAGGCGGTAGTTGGGGTAGAACACGCCTCCGTTGCCCTCGCCGGCGACGGGGACGTTCCGGCCCTCGCGCCAGAGTTCGCGGACGCGGGTGATGAGGTTCGTCGCGCCGATGGGCGTGAGTTCGAGGTCGGCGCCGACCTCCTCGCAGACGTCGACGAGGCGCTGGGAGACGTTCACCGCGGAGACGGTCGCGTCGCCCGGTTCGAGGGCGGCGGCCGCGAGGGCGGCAAGCGACGCCTCGCCGGAGATGCACTCGCCGCGCTCGTTCACGAAGACGGCCCGGTCGGCGTCGCCGTCGTGGGCGATTCCCACGTCGGCGTCGGTCGCGCGGACGAGGCGTTCGAGGTCGCGGAGGTTCTCGGACACCGGTTCGGACTGGCGACCGGGGAAGTGGCCGTCGGGCTGGGCGTTGACGGTGCGGACCTCACAGCCGAGTTCGCGGAGGAAGTCGGGCGTGACGAGCGACCCGGCGCCGTGGCCGGGGTCGAGCGCGACCGTGAGGTTCGCGGCGGCGATTTTCTCGCGGTCGACGTTGGCGAGGAGGTCCTCGCGGTAGTCGTCGTTCGCGGTCCCGACCGACCGGACGCTCCCGACGCCGTCCCACTCGGCCACGTCGAACTCCTCGGCGAGGATGTGGTCTTCGATGCGCTCTAGCTCCTCGACGGCGAGTTCGACGCCGTCGTCGCCGACGAGCTTGACGCCGTTGAACTCCGGCGGGTTGTGCGAGGCCGTGATGACGACGCCCGGAACGGACTGGTTCTCGCAGTAGCGGACCGCCGCGGGGGTGGGGACGACGCCGAGGTCGTCCACGTCGACGCCGACGCTCGCCAGCCCGGACTCGGCGGCGTTGACGAACATCTCGCCCGTCGTTCGGGTGTCCCGTGCGATGGCGACCCGGTCCGCGTTCCAGACCGTGCCGGCGGCCTTGGCGACGCGGAGGACGAACTCCGGGGTGAGGCTCTCACCCACCACGCCGCGGGTGCCGCTGGAACCGAAGAGTTTCATTGAGTGTGTGTGAACCCCGGCGCGACAAAGCCGTTCCGAACTGTTGGTTCGCTTGTTACGTTCGTCGCCCGATTGGCGTCGCCCACTCCGGGGTGCCGTATTCGGGGTGTCGCATCCGAGTCGCCGTCTCCGGTCTCGGGGCGCTGTATCCGGCCACCCTGTCGCCGTATCCGGTGCGTTTACGCACGCCGCTCGCCCACGGTGACGTATGTTCCCGGAGTTCGAAGTCGTCCCCGCGGTCGATATGCAAGACGGCGAAGTCGTCCAGCTGGTGCAGGGCGAACGCGGCACCGAGAAGACCTACGGCGACCCGGTCGAGGCCGCCCGCCGCTGGGTCGACGCCGGCGCGGAGACGCTCCACCTCGTCGACCTCGACGGCGCGTTCGAGGGCGAGCGGAAGAACGCCCCGGCGGTCGACGCCGTCCTCGACGCGGTCGACGTGCCGCTCCAACTCGGCGGCGGCATCCGCACCGCAGACGACGCCCGCGACCTCTTGGACCGCGGCGTCGACCGCGTCATCCTCGGCACCGCGGCCGTCGAGAACCCCGACATCGTGGCCGAACTCGCCGCCGACTACCCCGACGGCGTGATGGTCAGCCTCGACGCGAAAGACGGCGAGGTCGTCGTCTCCGGCTGGACCGAGGGCACCGGTCTCGACCCCGCAGAGGCGGCCGCCCGGTACGAGGACCTCGGCGCGGCGGCCATCCTCTTTACCGACGTCGACGTGGAGGGACAGCTCGAAGGCGTCCACCTCGAGACGACCTCGGCGGTCGTCGACGCGGTCGACATCCCGGTCGTCGCCTCCGGCGGCGTCGCCTCGCTCGACGACGTCCGCGCGCTCCGCGAGGCGGGCGCGGCGGCGACGGTCGTCGGGACCGCGCTCTACGAGGGTCGGTTCACGCTCGAAGAAGCCATGGAGGCGTAGCCGCGTCGCCGGCGCGCCGAGACAGTCCGAGACGCCGCGACCGCTACGCGTCGAGATACGCGCTCGCGGCGGCAACGAGGCTCTCGACGGTTCCGTAGACGCCGACGGCGACGAACAGCGCGCCGATTACCACGGTCACGGGGCGCGAGGTCGCGAGGAAGGGACCGGCGAGGACGAGCATGCTGACCGTCACGACGTCCCGCTTCGGGCTGGCGGTCGCTCCGCGACGCATCATTCGCTCGCCCCCGGACGGCTCGGCTCCCACCGCGTCGATTCGCTCCCCGTCATTTCAGACGCCCCCGCCGATCACCGCCGCCGCGACCGCGAGCGTCACCAGCGCGACGCCGAGCGCGACAGCGACCCCGGACCGCGCGGTAAGCAGGAGCCCCCCGACGCAGATAGTGTACCCCACCACCAGCGCTCCCTTTCGATGCATACCCCACCCTACGCGTCCAAAACCATGAACGTCCGTCAGACGAGCGTCTGACGCGTCGGAATCGAGAATCGCCCCGCGCGGCGACGAGAATCCCTATATACGCGGCCCGCCTCGAACGCGACATGAGCGACGCCGACCGACGCGCGGCCGTCTCCCGCGAGACGTCCGAGACGACCATCGACGTGACGCTGTCAATCGACGGCGACGGCGACGCGGTCGTCGACACCGGTATCGGATTCTTCGACCACATGCTGGAGGCCTTCGCCAAACACGGCTTGTTCGACCTGACCGTCCAGTGCGACGGCGACCTCCACATCGACGACCACCACACCGTCGAGGACGTGGCCATCGTCCTCGGCGAGGCGTTCACCGAGGCGCTCGGCGACAAGCGCGGCATCGTCCGCTACGCCGACCGGAAGGTCCCGCTCGACGAGGCTGTCGCCTCGGTCGTCGTGGACGTGTCGGGCCGGCCCTTCTTCGAGTTCTCGGGCGACTTCTCCCAGCCCTCTATCGGCCAGTTCACCAGCCACATGGCCGAGCACTTCGCCATGTCGCTCGCCGTGAACGCCGGCCTCACGCTCCACGCGGGCGTCGAGGGCGACAACGCCCACCACGAGGTCGAGGCGCTGTTCAAGGCGCTCGCGCGCTCGCTCGACGACGCGACCCGCGTTGACCCGCGGCGCTCCGACACGCCGAGCACGAAAGGGAAACTGTAGCCCGCTTTTTCTCCCCTGTCTCCGCACGTTCGACCGCTCAGGGCCGCCGGAGCGTCCCCGAGTCGTCGACGAGTAGGCCGCGTTCGATAGCGTAGTCGAAGATGTCGGCGACCTCGTCGTCGTCGAGGTCGTACGCGCCGGACGCCAGCGCCTCGACCTCAGCCCGCTCGACGGGGAACTCCCGGTTCTGGAGGATGCGGATGACCTTCCGGAACTTCGGCGGCTCTCCGCCCCGGCCGGACGACCCGGCGGTCGATTGCGTCTCCTCGGCGGCGGCCGACGCGGAGTCGTCGTCGATCGGCTCCGCTTCGTCGTCGGCTTCGTCGGTCTGTTCTGTTTCGTCGGTGGGCTCTGTTTCGTCGGTCTGTTCTGTTTCGTCGGAGTCGTCGGTCTCGTCCGGCGAGTCGTGATTCGCCGGCTCCGGCGGCGTCGGCGCGGGCTCGACCGCGTTCACGTCGACCGAGGCGGCCTCGCCGACCGACCCGCTCGCGGTCCGTTCCGGTGCCGCGGACGCGCCCGTCTCGGCCCGCGCGTCGTCGGCCACGTCCACGTCGGCGTCGACGCCGAGTCGGGAGAGAAGCGGTGCGATGACCTCGCTCAGCGTCTCTTCGCAGTGCTCGCAGAGGACGACGCGGCGCTGGTCGTCGGCCGGCGTCAACGCCGGTGGCAGTACCTCGAACACGCCGACGGCGTCGGCCCCACAGAAGTCGCAGGTGCGTAGTTCGCGCATGGACGACGGGTCTCCGCGCCGACGGTTAAACCCACTCCCCGGTCGCGGGGTCGGTGGCCTGCTCGCGGGGTCGCCTCCGAACCCCTCCGCCGCGGCGTCGCCGGTGACGGACCACTTAATGTACCCGCCCGCAAATCCCCCGACCAACGAATGTTCGACGAGATTATGGAGAAGTTCGAGGGCAGTCCGAGCCAGCAGGCTGTCATTCGGCTCCTCTTGGAACGGGGCTTTTCCGTCAACGACCAGGGACGGGTCGTCTCAGGCGGCATCGAGATACCGAACACCGGCATCGCCCGCGAGGCCGACGTCGACCGGCGGGTCGTCGACTCGACGACCGACGCCATCCTCGACGACGAGGAGCTTCGGCGAATCTTCCAGAACATCTCGTCGATTCCGAGCCTGATGGACCTCGCGCCCGTCCTCGACCTCTCCGTGCTCACCGTCGAGGTCGCCGACGCCGACGAGCCCGGCATCGTCGCCACCGTCACCTCGAAACTCGCCGACGCGGACATCTCGATTCGCCAGACGATAAGCGAAGACCCCGAGTTCACCGACGACCCGAAACTCTACATCATCACCGACGAGCCGATTCCCGGCGACCTGCTCAACGACCTGTCGAACCTCGATTTCGTCCGCCGCATCACCATCGCCTGAGCCGGCCCGTCGGCTCCGCGAATATTCTGTCAACGGGGCAATAAGATTCTTGTCACCTCCTGCGGTAGGTGTTCGCATGGGTTCCATGCGCAGTTGCATGTGCTGTGGTGAGCCGATTTCCGAGACGCGCCACCTCTGCGGCGTCTGCATCCAAAACGGGTGTACCTCGTACGCGGACGCCTGCGGTCAGTAGCGCGTCGCCGTTCGGTCTGCGTCCCCGTTCCTTCGCCGTCCGCCGCCGTCCCCCGGCGACTCCATACCGCCTGTTTCCCTCGTCGGCGCGCCGCCGACACGGTGCGAACGCTTTTCCACGCCGCGACGCCAACTCGGTGGCATGACCGACGCCTATCGAACCGTCGCAGGCCGGGCCGACGCCCGCTTCGAGGTCAACGGCTCGGAGTTCATCGGCTACGTCTCCCCCGCGGAGACGGTCGAGGAGGCGGAGGCGTTCGTCGCCGAAATCGAGGAGCGCCACCCCGACGCCACCCACAACGTCCCCGCCTACCGGGTGCCCGCGGGGTCGGCCTCGTCGTCGGTCCCCGGCGGGGGGAGCGTCATGCTCCGCGAGTACCAGAGCGACGACGGCGAGCCGAGCGGCTCGTCGGGCAAACCGGCGCTCAACGTCCTCGTTCAGCAGGACGTGCGCAACGTCGCCGCCGTCGTGACGCGCTACTACGGCGGCACCAACCTCGGCGTCGGCGGCCTCGCCCGCGCGTACTCCCGGGCCGTCAAGGAGGCGCTCGACGCGGCGGGCGTCGTCGAGGAGATACCCCACGAGCGGTTCACCGCGACCGTCGAGTACGACGACTCGGGGAGCGTCCGCGGGCTCTTAGAGAGCGCGAGCGTCGAGTTCGACGCCGCCTACGAGGCTGACGTGTCCTTCGAGGTCCGCGTCCCCGTCGAGGACGGCCCGGACCTCCGCGACCGCATCCGGAGCGCGACAAGCGGCCGCGCGGACATCGAGTAGCGCGGCCGCGAAGTTCTGTTTTCGACGGCCAGTCGGCGGTCAGTCGGTCGGTTCGGCCTGTTCCGCGACGGTCGGCGCGGCCCTGTCGCCCGCCTCGCGGCGGTTCTTCACGGCCAGCGCGCCGAACAGCGCCCCGCCGACCGCGCGCATGGCGAGGTCGACGGGAACCGTGTTGGGAACCTCCCCGACGAGGCCGAGGAAGCCCCCGAAGTCGAACGCGGCGTTCAAAAGCAACATCGGGGCCATGAGGAGGAACGCCGAGAGGGCGAACAGGGCGCGTTCGGTCCGCGACACGCGGCTGTAGAGGTAGCCGATGACGGTCGCGCCGAGTCCGATGACGCCGACGAAGACCCCCGCGACCGGGATGACCACCTCGGGGACGAAGTAGCCGATGTCGGCCACGTCGGCGAGGGTGATGACTGCGGCGGACTCACCGCGCCCGCGGAGGAGCAGGATGCCCGGCGTGAGGGCGAACGCGAACGGCACGATTGCCTTGTTGAGCGACAGCGAGAACGCCTTCGTCCCGGTCCGGAACGGATTGGACCGGGCGATGCCGGAGGCGGCGTACGCCGCGACCGCCACCGGCGGTGTGATGTCCGCTATCACCCCGAAGTAGAGGATGAACAGGTGGGCCGCGAGCAGTGGGATGTCCGAGGACTGCGCGATGGCGGGGCCGAGCAGTGAGACGAGGATGATGTACGTCACCGTCGTCGGCATCCCCATCCCGAGGATGATGGAGGCGATGGCGGTGAAAAGCAGTAAGAGGACGATAGAGCCGCCTGCGACCGCCTTGATGAGCGCGGTCAGGTTCGGGCCGAGGCCGGTCGCGCTGACGACGCCGGGGATGATGCCCGCGGCGGCGACGGCGACGACGACCTCGGTCGAGGTGCGCGCGCCGGAGTCCATCGACTTCCCGATGAACGTCACGTAGCGGAAGACGTTCAGGTCCGACAGCGACGGCCGCGAGACCGCGGTGGCGACGTTGTCGGCCGCCTCGTCGACCGCGTCGTCGAACTCCAAAAGCGGCGAGTCGAGCGCCGGCCGGACGAGCATCACGACGAGGCTGACGAAGATGGCGATGATGCCGAGGTCGCCGGCCGCGGCGAAGAGCGCGGCGGTCGCGCCGAGCGGTTCGCCGCTCCCGCCCGTGACCGCGTCGACGACGCCGACGCCGGTGGTGACGTACGAGCCGAGTTGCGCGACGAACGCCGCCGCGATAGCGCCCAAGAGGGGGACGCGGGTCCGCTCGCTGTACGCCGCGACGACGGACAGAAGCGCCATGATGGCGATGAGCGTGAACCACGCCGAGCGCGCGACCGTCAGGCGCTCGACGAGCAGGTAGTACATGAGCAACACGAGCGGGATGAGGTAGAACCACCCGCGGGTGAGGTGCTTGCCGAGGTCGACGACCTCGGAGCGGTCGAGGCCGCCGATGCCGGCCCGGGTCGCTTCGAGGTGGACCATCACCCACACGCCGAAGAAGAACACCACGGCGGGGATGGCCGCCGCGATGATGATGTCGGAGAAGGGGACGCCGATGAACTCGATCATGAGGAACGCCGCCGCGCCCATCACCGGCGGGAGAATCTGCCCGCCGGAGGAGGCGGAGGCCTCGACGGCCCCGGCGAACTCCGAGCGGTAGCCAGAGCGCTTCATCAGCGGGATGGTGAACGCGCCGGTCGTCACCGTGTTGGCGATGGAGGAGCCGGAGATGGTCCCCATGAAGCCGGACGCGAGGATGGACGCCTTCGCCGGGCCGCCCTTTCGGGTCCCGGTCGCGGCGTACGCGAGGTCGATGAACCACTGGCCAGCCCCGGACATCTCCAGGAACGCCCCGAACAGGATGAAGATGTAGATGAACTGCACGGAGACGGTGACCGGAATGCCGAAGACGCCGTTTTCGGTGTTGTACCAGAGGTTCTGGATGATGTTCGCCCACGACCCCTCGGGGATAGAGAGGACGCCGACCAGCGGCGTCGACGGCGAGATGAGGTAGCCGAACTTCGCGTAGACGATGAACGAGGCGACGATGACCATCAGGTAGAACCCGAGAGAGCGGCGGGTCGCCTCCAGGACGAGGAGGACGCCGACCGCGCCGAGGAAGAACGGGTAGGACACGTCCGCGAAGGGGAGCACGCCGATGACCGCGACGACCGCGTCGGCGAGGAAGCCGAGCGGGCCGAGCACGTCGCCCAACCAGACGAACGGTGCGCCGAGGTACTCGGCGACCGTCCGACCGGCTTCGAGGCCGAACACGCGGAGTTGCTGAATCTCGCCCCACTCGAACACCATGTAGGCCGCCGTGGCGACGGCGAGCACGATGCAGAACGCGTCGAGCGGCGTCACGCGCTCGCGGCCGGGGTCGACCGCGAGCCACCGGACGAACCGGCGGACCCCCGCGGCACCGCGGGTGAGCGGGTGGTCCTCGCCGAGGCTCGACGCGAGGCTCGGGACCACGCGACCGAGCGCCGTGGCGAACCTGCCGTGGCCGGTCGTCGGCGGGAAGAGGACGAACGCCAACACGAGCGCGAAGGCGACGTGAATCGAGTTCACCTGCAGGAGTTGGAGCGCGCCGAGCGACACCTCGCCGACGAGCGGGAGCGTCGCGGCGAACTCGAAGCCGCGGGCGGCCAGCCACGACTGGAAGACGGAAAACGCGATGGCCACGAACGACGTGAGAATCGCCGCCCAGCCCGAGAGCGTCCGCTTCCGGTCGATGCCCTCCAGCATCTCCTGTGCCTCTTCTTCGGATAGTTCTTCGTCGGTGCTCGCGGCCTCGCGGTCGTCGTCCGCGGGCGGCTCGCCGCCGTCGGTTCGAACCGGCGGGTCGGCCGGTGCCGCGTCGGACTCCGGTGCGGACCGGGAGGCGTCTTCGTCGTCGGGGCCGTCGGGTCGGCCCTCGTCGTGTGTTCGGTTCATCGTTGGTCAGTGGAGGGCGGCGTCGAGGACGGAGCGGTGCGTGACGTACAGGCGGACCGAGCGCGCGTCGGACAGCGCCACGAGGTCGTAGGTCTGCTCACCGACGTGTAGCTTGTGGCCGGCGATGCGGCCGGGTTTGACGTACAGGTCCTCGTAGCTCCCCTCGGGGTCGAAGACGAACGAGCCGTTCTCGGTCGTCACGTTCGCCCGAGCGGGGAGGCCCGCGCCGTAGGACTTGAACTCCATTCTGGTCATGACGAGCTCGCCGTCCTGCACAGCGTAGGCGTCGAGGACGCGCGTCTTCTCGACGCTGTGGGTGTATTCGAGCGCGACGGTCGTGTTCTCTTCGACCGGAATCGTCTGTAGTCGCTCGCCGGTCTCGGCGTCTTCGACGACGAGCGCCTGTCCGGCCGGGACGGCGGCGCTCCCGCCGACGGCGACCGCCAGCACCGCGACTACGACGAGGAGACGTGTGGGAGTCGAATTAAGCATCGAAAGGTGGGTAGGAATCCGCTGTTCGAAAGTGAAGCGAAGCGCCCGGGCTTAGCCGAAGTAGGCCTGCGCGCCGGGGTGAAGCTCGATGGACATGCCCTCTTGCGCGCTCTCCTTGGAGATGAAGTCCGTCTTGATGGTGAGGTCGTCGACGTTCTCGAAGATGGCGCTCGTGACCGCTTCGACGGTCGATTCGGGCTGTTCGGCGTTCGTCGCAATCATGGCCTTGACCGAGACGGTCGGGGCGGGGTTCTCCAGACCGTAGGTGCCCGACGGGACCTCGTCGTCGGCGTAGAACGGCGCGGCGTCCTTGACGGCCTGCCGGTTGTCGCCCTCGATGGGGACGATGCGGACGTCCTCGGTCGCGGCGAGCTCCTCGATAGCGCCGACCGGCCAGCCGCCGACGACGAACGCGGCGTCGATGTCGCCGTTCTTCAGCTGGTCGGAGGCCTGCGAGAAGCCGGTGTTCTGCTCGCTGTAGTCGGAGATGCCGAGGGCTTCGAGAATCTGGGTCGCGTTGACCTGCGTCCCGGAGCCGAGGTCACCGGTGTTGATGGTCGCGCCGGAGAGGTCCGACGGCGTCTCGATGCCCGTGTCGGCGAGCGTGACGAGGTGAATCGTCTCGGGGTAGAGCGTGGCGACGCCGCGGAGGTTCTCGACGGCGTTGCCCTGGAACGCCTCGATGCCCTCGCCGTTGCGGGCGAAGTAGGCCACGTCGTTCTGAATCAGCGCGAAGTCCGCGTCGCCGCGGGCGAGGCTCCCGACGTTCTCGACGGACGCGCCGGTGGACTGCA
Organism: Haloferax sulfurifontis; assembly: GCF_014635105.1. Lineage (NCBI taxonomy): Archaea > Methanobacteriati > Methanobacteriota > Halobacteria > Halobacteriales > Haloferacaceae > Haloferax > Haloferax sulfurifontis. The sequence goes on along the minus strand of NZ_BMCI01000002.1, from coordinate 43,642 downwards.
CCTGAAGCGTGAAGTCGGTCTGCGCCTCGACGACCGACTTGAACTCGTTCGAGAGGGGGTAGTACGTGCCGCCCGTCCCGCCGGCGTGCCACGAGAGCCGGGTCTCCGTGCCACCGTTACCGCCGGATTCGGTCGTCGTCTCCTCGGCGGCGGTGGTCGTCTCCTCGCCACCGGATTCGGTCGTTGTCGTCGTCTCTTCGCCGCCGCCGCCGGAACAGCCGGCGAGGCCGGCGAGGCCAACGGCACCTGTCGCGGCGATAAACTGTCGGCGGTCAAGCTTCCGAGTCATACAGTCCCATTCGAGGCGATACGTACTTATGGCTGTTCATGTCAACGACCAGTATATCCCGAATTTCCCGTCGATACTGCCAGATGATTACCGGTTTTTGAATAGTAATTCGATAACGGGGTGCATCCCTGAACCGGTCGGTCGAAAGGGAACCGAAGTCTCGGGCTGTCGGTCCGATTCGGTCGGGTCTCGACGCGACGGTCTCTCCGCGTTCGCCTTCGAATTCGCCCCGTTCTCGGGGGATTCGACCCGAAACGAAGGGGTTCGGCGAGTCGGGTGTCGACCCCGCCGCACCCCTTGTAACAGCCTCTCACAGTAGTCTACGGGGGTGCGGTTCGGGACGTTCGACTCGAACGAAAAACCGGCCGCCGGAAGCCTGTTTTCGACCCGAAGGGAGGGGGTTCGGACGGCGGTTCGTCGGCCCCCGGCCGTCGGGCGTCGGGGACGCGACCCCGAATCGGTGCCGTCAGTCGACGATTATCTCGGAGTCCGTCGAGTCGCCCGACGACTGCTTGGGCGACATCTGGTCTTCGTACTTGGTTATCCAGTCGGCGAAACAGGTCGGACAGAGCCGCTGGTCGTCCACGGTCGAGCCGTCGACCTGCAACTGGACCGCGCGGGCGAGGGCGTCTTCGACCGCCCGCCCACAGCCATCGCACGGGTCGCTCATCGTCTGCTCCCTCCGGTGGCGCGAGGTTCGTCCATGCGTCGGAGGTGCGCGGGCGGTAACTTAGTCGTTACCCGAATCCGGGTCGGCGGCCGAGGCGGCCGTCCGCGACTCCCGCGCGTCGAAGCGAGGCGCGACGGGACGTGACCGAGTTACGTCGTGCGGAACGCGCGGTCGCCGGCGTCGCCCAGTCCGGGGACGATGTAGCCGTCGTCGTCGAGGTAGTCGTCGATGGCGACCGTCAGCAGGTCGACCTCGGGGAACTCGTTGTCGACGCGGAGCAGGCCGTCGGGCGCGGAGACCGCCGAGAGGACGAACAGCTTCTCGGGGTCGACGCCGGCGTTGTCGAGGATGTGGTCGAGGACCGAGCACATCGTCGAGCCGGTGGCGAGCATCGGGTCGGCCACGATGACGGTGTCTTTCTCCGTGATTTCGGGGAGCTTCACGTAGTCGATGGTGATGGGGAAGCCGCCGTCGTCGTCCATCCCCGCCTCCTCGTCGCGGCCGGCGGAGATGACGCCCTGTTTCGCCCGCGGGAACGCCTTGAGCAGTCCCTCCACGAACGGCGTCGCGGCGCGGAGCACGTTGATGATGACGACGTTGTCGAGGCCCTTCACGCGCTCGCCGGTCGTCTCGGCCAGCGGGGTCTGGATGGTGACGTACTCGGTCTCCATCGCGCCGTCGATTATCTCGTAGCCACAGATGCGGCCGAGTTTGACGAGGCCTTTCCGGAAGGCGACCTGCGTCGTCTCCACGTCCCGGAGGCGCGAGAGCGTGTCCTTCGCCAGCGCGTGCGTGATGAGGTACGCGTCGTCTCGGTCTTCGATGGGCATCTTACTGAGAAGGCGGTTTCCCGAAGGACATAAATGCGGCTATCGGCCGCAAGCGGTGCCCTGCGGGTAGTTCACGCGTAGAATGGGTCGGTGACTCATCCGGCGGTTTCAGTTCGTCACGAGGTACGTAATCGCCGTGAGCACCAGCGCCGCCGACGCGACGTTGACGACCGAGAAGGCCGCGAGGTCGAGGTACGACAGGCCGTAGACGACCACCGCCGCGAACGCCGTCGAGAGGACGAGGTTCATCGCGAAAAGCACCCGCGGGTCGCCCTCGCCCCACTCTATCTTCTCTCCCCGTTCCTCGTCGTCGCTTCCGCGGCCCCTGTCGTCGCCGGCCCGCTCAGACTCGCCGCTCATCGTCCGCTCTCCGAGGCCGCGCCCGCGGTCGGGACCGACTCGCGCTCCCGGGTCGGCTCCGCGAGCGCGACTTCCGCGCCGGGTTCGGTCGGGTAGCCGCCGGCGTCCGCGGACGCGCCGGGGTCGAGCAGGTGGGTGTCGAGCGCGCCCGCGAGCGCGGCTTCGTCCATCCCGCGGCCGATGAACACCAGTTCGGTCCGCCGGTCGCCGTGGTCGTCGTGCCAGTCGAGTTCGGGGTGGTTGCGGCGGTAGGTGTCCTGTTCGAACTCGGGGCGCGAGGCGACCCACGGGCCGGCGGCGGCGACGTACGCCGACGGGCCGGCCTGACTGTAGGTGAAGTGTACGTCCTCGGCCCCGGCGACCCACAGCGAGCCCTTGGCGCGGACGACCGAATCCGGGAGGTCCCCGAGAACCTCGGCCGCGCCGTCGGGGTCGAGCGGTGCCCGGCGACGGTAGACGAACGAGGTGACGCCGTAGGTCGCCTCGGCGTGGGGGGTGTCGCCGCGGCTGTGGTCGTGGTCTGCGTCGCCGTGGTCGTGGCCGTGGTCCTGCTCGTGGTCGCCGTGGCCGTCTCGGTCGCCCTCGCTTCCGTCCGCGTCACTCTCCAACGCGGCCCGCCAGCCGACGGGCGCGTCGGGGTCGTGGAGGTCAGACAGGAGCAGGTCAACGTCCACGTCGCCGTGGGTCGTCTCCACCACGGTCGCGCCGGGGCGGAGCGCCTCGACCGCGTCGCGGACTGCCGCGAGCTCCGCGTCGGAGACGAGGTCGCGCTTGTTGAGGACGACGAGGTCGGCGCTCTCGACCTGCTCGACGAGGAGGTCAGAGAGGGGGCGCACCGATCCGTCTCCCTCCTCGGCGACGGTTCGGTCGGGGTCGCCGCCGCCGAAGGTGTCGGCGAAGAGTCTGGCGTCGACGACCGTGACGAGACCGGCCACGTCGTAGCGGGCGGCCGCCCGCGAGGTGACGAACAGCCGGGCGACCGGACCCGGCTCCGAGACGCCCGACGCCTCCACGACGAGGTGGTCGAACGACCGCTCGCGCGCGAGGCGGACGACCGCGGTTTCGAGGTCGTCCTGTAGCTCACAGCAGATACAGCCGTTCGAGAGCTCGGTCACGCCGTCGCCGACCGCGAGGTCGGACTCCTCGGCGACGAGTTCGGCGTCGACGTTCACGGAGCCCATGTCGTTGACGAGCACGGCGATGTCGCGGTCGCCGGCGTTCGTCAACAGGTGGTTGAGAAGCGTCGTCTTGCCCGCCCCGAGACTCCCGCCGAGCACCGTCACCGGAATCGTCTCCCCCGCGTTCATGAGCGGGCCTACCGGGTCCGCACATATGAAATCGCAGGTATCCAGCGCGGACGTTCGTGAACGATACCCTTTTGTCCGAAAACGGGTGAGTGTGTAAACTGATGACGCTCGCCGCGCGCATCGAATCCTTCCGCGAACTCGTCGAAGAGTGGCTCCGCGGTCTCTACCACGGGATGATTTCGCACCCCGCCTACGAGAAGATAGAAAAACAGGCCGAGGACGACGAGGACGCGTTCATGCTCGCGTGCTTCCCCGACGCGTTCGGCATCCCCTCGCCCATCTCGTACTACACCGCCGAACTGCTCCCGTACCTCGAAGACGAGTTCGAGGCGTGGGAGCGGCGGATGTGGGACCGCGGGTCGCTCCTCGAACGCAAGGGTCACCAGTACCACTTCTAACATGCGCAAATTCGTCTTCTTCGGCGGCAAAGGCGGCGTCGGCAAGACCACGATGTCCAGCGCCTACGCGGTCAAGTGCGCCCGCGACGGCGTCCGGACGCTCCTCGTCTCGACCGACCCGGCTCACAGCACGAGCGACGTGTTCGACCAGTCCTTTACCGACGAGCCGGCGGCCGTCGCGGACGAACCGAACCTCGACGCGATGGAGATCGACCCCGAGACCGAGGTGCGCGACCATCTCATGGAGACCAAGCGGGCGATGGGCGACCAGGTCAGCCCCGCGATGGTCAACGAGATAGACCGGCAGATAGAGATGGCCCACCAGACGCCCGGCGCGTACGAGTCGGCGCTGTTCGACCGCTTTATCGACGTGATGCGCTCGGCGGACGACTACGACCGCGTCGTCTTCGACACCTCGCCGACCGGCGGGACGCTCCGACTGCTCTCCCTGCCGGAGTACCTCGACGGCTGGATTCAGCGGCTCCTTCACAAGCGAAAGGAGTCGGTCAAACTGTTCGAACGCGCCGCCATCGGCAACAACGAACCCCGGCGCATGATGGACGGCGACCCCATCATCGCCCGCCTCGAACAGCGCCGCGACGACTTCTCGTTCGCCAAGGCGACGCTTCGGGACGACGCCGCCTTCTTCCTCGTCGTGAACCCCGACGAACTGTCGCTCCGCGAGACGGAGCGCGCCATCGACCAACTCGACTCCTACGGCCTCGACGTGCGCGGCCTCGCGGTCAACCGCCTCACGCCCGAACCCGACCCCGACGAGTCGGGGCGGGGCGCGACGTTCTTGCGCGAGCGGGTCAAGACAGAGCGCGAGCGACTCGCCGACCTCCGCGAGGATTTTTCACCGCCGCTCGTCGCCGCCGTCGAGACGCGGGTCTCCGAGGTCAAAGGCGACTTCCTCGGCGAGGTCGCGTCCGAACTCGACATCGACACCGCGCCGAATACTCAGTAAGCTGTCACAACGAGCCGTACGGCGGGAGTTTTCGACGTACCCTCCGAACGAACCTGTCGTTCGAACACGATAGATACCTATCTATCGTTACCGTTAAGGTAGGCATTTTCGTGTCTTCCAATGGGGCAGCGTACCATGGTACAAGTCATTTGGATGGTCGTCACGGTATTTGCGTTGTTTACGATCGGGTATCTCGGTTACTCCCGATATCTCGCGCAGTTCGTCGAACTCGACGACAGTCGTGAGACGCCAGCGCACAAGTACGAAGACGGTCAAGAATACGTTCCGGCGAAAAAGCCGGTGTTACTGGGGCATCACTATTCGAGCATCGCGGGCGGCGCGCCGATTGTCGGGCCGATTACGGCGGGCGTGGTGTGGGGCTGGGCCCCCGCGCTCGCGTGGATTGCAATCGGGAATCCGCTTCTCGGGAGCGTCCACGACTTCGTGTCGCTGTCGAGCAGTCTGCGACACGACGGGAAGTCCATCGGCTACATCATCGGCGAGTACGTCGGCGAGCGCGGCAAGAACATGCTGTTGTGGTTCGCGTTTCTCACCATCGTCCTCGTCGTCGCGGTGTTCGCCCTCGTGGTGGCCATCGTGTTCAACGCCTATCCCGAGGCGGCCACGGCGAGTCTGGTGTACATCGTCCTCGCGGTGCTGTTCGGCGTCTACCTCTACCAGCTGAACCTCCCGTTCCTGCCGGGGACCGCCGCGTTCGTCATCGCGATGTTCGTCGGCGTCTACGCGGGGATTCAGTTCCCGGTTGCGCTGTTCGAACCCGCGGCCCGCGCGCCCGCCGAGACGTTCGTCCTGTTCTCCGGCTCCGGCGCGTGGCTCCCCGGCGCGAGTTCGTTCAACGGGAACACCGCGGCGTGGGTGCCGCTCATCCTCGTCTACGGGGCGATTGCGAGCGCCCTCCCGGTGTGGGTGCTCCTGCAACCGCGCGACTACCTCTCGTCGTTCCTGCTGTACGCGGGCGTCGGCGGCGCGCTCGTCGCCATCGTCGTGGGCACGCTCTTCACGACCCCGTCTCAGCCGCTCGTGACGAACCTCGAACCGTACTACGGCTTTATCGGCCGCTCCGGCGCGCCGCTGTTCCCGCTTCTGTTCATCACCATCGCCTGCGGGACCATCAGCGGGTTCCACTCGCTCGTCTCGTCGGGCACGACCTCGAAGCAGTTGAACAAGGAGTCCGACGCGCGCGTCATCGGCTACGGCGGCATGCTCGGCGAGGGCCTCCTCGCCACCGTCGCGCTGGCGACGGTCGCCATCATCGCGCCCGACGTGGGCGGCGGTATCGGCCTCGCCCTGCCGACGTTCGCGGCGGGCGGCGGCGTCATCCTGTCGAGCTTCGGTATCCCGACCTCCTTCGGCGGGCCGTTCATGGCCCTCGTGCTGGTCAGCTTCCTCCTCACGTCGACCGACACCGCGGTTCGCCTCGGTCGCTACATGATGGAGGAAATCGTCGGGACGCCCGAGACGCCGGTCGAGGAGTTCGCGACCAACCGCTACGGCAACGCGTTCGTGCAGTCGCTCCCGGCGTACATCCTCATCACCAGCGGCTCGTGGCTGACGCTCTGGCAGTTGTTCGGCGGCGCGAACCAGCTTCTCGCCGCGCTGGCGCTCCTGACCGCGACCGTCTGGCTGGCCAACTGGGACGACTCCAAACAGCTTCTCAGCACGGGCCTGCCGATGGCGCTCATGACGACCATCACCTCGCTGGGCCTGCTGTGGCTCGCGTTCCACGACAACATCTACGCGAAGTTCATGAACCCCGACTGGCTGGACTCGGCGGGCACCTTCGCGATGGTGTCGGCGGTCGTCCAAATCGTCCTCGCGCTGGTGCTCGTCTATCTGGCGCTGTCACTGGCGAAAATCGGCTACGACAACATCAGAGACGCCCGGAGTTCGGGCGGCGGCGGTAGCGGCGGTCGCCCGCGACCGAGCGACGACTGACGCGCGGTCGTTCGCCGTTCGACCTCCGACCTCCGTTTTTTCTCACCGACGCAACTTCCCGAGGAGCCGGTCTAACAGCCCGTCTGAGACCGCCGGCGAGCCGTCGCTCCAGAGCGTGAACGCGGCGACCGAGTCGGCGTTGCGGCTCGCCACGGCGTCCTCGTCGGCCGGCGCGACGACGGCGAGGTTCACCTCGTAGTGGCCGTAGTAGCCGAACTTCAGGAGCGTCCGGTCGGCGAAGTCGGACACGAACGCCCGGACTTCCTCCGGTACCGCGTCGGCGACGAGCACGAAGGTGAAGTCAGTCCCGTAGTGCTCCTCGTCGGGTGCTATCCACTCGTCGGCGAGCGCGTGGCCCAGTTCGACGAGCCGTTCGAGTTCGGCGACCGTCGCCGACTCGACCCGCCGCGCGAACATGTACTCCATCGCGTGGTGGTTGGCGTAGTTGATAGACCGGTGGAGGAACTGCTTTTGGCTCTCCATCCGCATCGAGCCGAACAGGTCGAACCGCTCGCCGCGGACGGCGTACTCCCGCTCCAAGTCGTAGTTGTACATGAGCCGCTCGGCCGCTCGGTCGAGGTACTCGTCGTCCCACTCGGGGCGGTCGAGGGCGGGACTGGCTGTCGATGCGTCCGGGTCGCTCGCCCCGTCCGCCCCGTCCGGGTCTCCTGCTCCCCCAGCGTCCTCGGGTTCGACGCTCCTCATTCCTCGTCGGGGTCGTAGGGCACGGCGTCGCCCGACACGGCCGGCGAGCCGAGCGCGAGCAGTTCGACGGCCTCGTCCGCGTCCTCGGGGTTGTACGCCCGGTGTGGGCTCTCGGGGTCGGCGACGAACAGGCCGTCGGCGCCGACTTCGAACGTCTCGTCCGGCGTCTCGACGAACAGCGTGCCCGAGAGGACGTAGAACGCCTCTTCCTGTTCGGTGTGGTAGTGATAGGAAAGCGGCACCTGCTCGCCGGGTGCGGCCCGGAAGCGGTTGAGCGCGACGGTCTCTAAGCCCCCCTCCCCGCCGATGCGGCGGAGTTCGCACGGGCGGTCCTCGGCGGGTTCGACGGCGGTGGCGTCCACGACGCGATATCCCATGAGACGGAGCAACACGTTCGAGCGTATAAGCCCGTCGCGACCCGCCCGGAAACCAAGGTTTATTCGTGATGGTTCCGAAGCGCGGCGCATGGCAGACTCGCCCCGCGAGGCGTGCGGCCGGTGTTCGATGACGACCGTCGTGGACGCCGCCGCGAGCGAGGACCGCGACCCGTTCGGCGACGACCGAATCGAGCTCGACGCGTCGGCGCTCCGGGCCGCGTCGCCGGCGGCGTGGCTCGGCCGGGTGTCGGCCCGCCTCGACGCGGCCGCCGAGCGCTTCGTCTACGGGGAGCGCTAGACGTTCTCACCCGTGTGCGAACCTGTCCCCTCGTAGAGTTTATACCGTCTGGCGCGTATTCCCGTCAACGACAATGGAAGAGAGCATCTCCGGGTTCAAACGCCGCGGCACCTGGGACGAGGTCGTCGAACACGGGGAGCGAATCACCCGAGCGCTCCGCGACGCCGACGTCGACGGCACCGCCTTCGACGACTGGGACGAGTGGCGGCCGAAGTCCCACGAGCGGCTCGGCGAGGACGTAAACGAGAAGACGGCCCAGCAGGCCAGCGTCGGCGAGGGCGAAGGCGAGAAGGCGGGCAAGACCCCCAACGACGACCTCAAGACGGCGGGAGAGAAGCTCTCTCGCTCCTACGAGCGGGTCGAGGAGGGCGACAACGAGGGGGCCGTCGAGTCATGGCAGGACTCCATCAACTACGTCGCTCGCGCGGCCGACTCCGCCGGCCGGAAGGCGCTCCGGAAGGTCGAGGACACGGTCTACCGCAACGTGATGACCCAGTTGGCCCCGTACTACTTCGACAACGAACTCGTGAGCGCGAACATCCAGCGGGTCGGCCGCGGCACCGGCGACGAGCGGTTCGTCTTCGAGGTGAACGTCAACGACGACGAGCTGAAGTCGATGGTGTCGGAGACGTTGCGGGGCTTCGAGGACGAAATCGACCGCTGGCACATCGACACGCCGAAAGAGACCGAGGTCGCGGAGGCCGTCGAGGGCGTGGAGGTGCCGACGACGGACGAGGAACACCGGTCCAACTGGACGACGAACTGAGCCGGGGCTGGTCTTCCCTCGCCGGCCTCGTCGCCCGCCGCCGGCACTCGCTTCTGTCGGCCCCAGCCGCGACCGACAATACTGATACCGCTCGCCCGCGAGCCTCTGGTATGCCCGAGCCGCTTCGAGTCGAGTCCGGCGAACTGACCGCAGACGAAATCCTCGACGCGCTCCGGGAGGGTCGTCGCGTCGTCGTCCGAGCGGAACTGCTCGGCGGCGTCCACGAGGTGACGCTCCGCCACGACGGGACGGTCTTCTACTGCGACACGCCGACGACGCTCCACAAACACGAGGACGAAGACGGGATGCGAGCCTGCGTGCTGAAGATGGGCTACGCGAAAGCGGAGTAGCGTCGGTGCGGCGTCCCGGCCGCGGCGGCCGCCCGCTCGCCTGTAGGTGAGGGTTTAATCCGACGCACGGCGAACAGGTGTGCATGGCCGACGCACCGGACATGGGCGAACTGATGGAGAGCGAGGACCCGAACTTCGGACAGGTCCTCGCGTGCGTCTTCGGCATCCAGAGCCACGAGAGCCGGACGTATCTCGCACTACTCGACAACCCCGGAAGCACCGTCGCCGAACTGGCGGAGGTGCTCGACCGCGACCGGAGCAACGTCAACCGCTCGCTGACGACGCTCCTCGACAAGGGTCTCACCGAGCGCAAGCGCCGCCTGCTCGACCCCGGCGGCTACGTCTACCAGTACACGGCGACGCCGCTCCCGGAGGCCAAGGAGATGATGCACGCCTCCCTCGACGAGTGGGCGGAGGACGTTCACGCCCGCATCGACGCGTTCGGCGAGTCGTAGGCCCCCGGTCGACCGCGCTCCCGGCGAGTCCGTCGCCCGGCAGGTGCCGCCCAAACCCGCCCGCTTTTGTCCCTCTGGTGCCACCGCCCGAGCAATGAGCCTCGAACTCACGGCACCCGCCCCCGAGGAGCCATCCGTCGCCGACGACGGCACCTGGCTCGAATGTATCGCGTGCGGCGCGCAGTTCGCGCCGTTCGAGGACGTTCGGTACACCTGCGACGACTGCGACGGCCTCCTCGAAGTCCGCTACGCGTCCCCGCCGACGTGGGACGACTTCGAGGGCCGCGGCGTCTGGCGCTACAACGCCGCGCTCCCCTTCGAGGAGGGCGTCTCGCTCCCCGAGGGCGCGACGCCGCTCCACGAGGTCCCGCGCCTCGAAGCCGACGTGGGCGTCGAGACCCTCCGCGTCAAACACGAGGGGATGAACCCCACCGGCTCGTTCAAGGACCGCGGCATGACCGTCGGCGTCCGCGTGGCGAAGGAACTCGGCGTCGGCCGCCTCGCCTGCGCCTCGACCGGGAACACCTCCGCGGCGCTCGCCGCCTACGGCGCGCGCGGCGGGATGGAGACGCTCGTGTTGCTCCCCGCCGGCAAGGTCGCCGCCGGGAAAATCGCGCAGGCGTCGCTCCACGACGCGCGCATCCTCGAAGTCGACGGCAACTTCGACTCCTGTCTCGACATCGTACAGGACCTCGCCGCCCGCGGCGAGGCGTACCTCCTCAACTCGCTGAACCCCTTCCGACTGGAGGGCCAGAAGACCATCGGCCTCGAAATCCTCGAAGAGTTCCACGAGGACTACGGCACCTACCCGGACCGCATCGTCCTCCCCGTCGGCAACGCGGGCAACACCTCCGCGCTCTACAAGGCGTTCCGCGAACTCGTCCAGTCGGGCGCGCTCGACGCCGACGACGTGCCGAAACTGACCGGCGTGCAGGCCGAGGGCGCGGCCCCGATGGTCGAGGCCATTGAGAACGGCTGGGACGAGACCCGCCGCTGGGACGAGGTCGAGACGCGCGCGACCGCCATCCGCATCGGCAACCCGGTCAACGCGCCGAAGGCGCTCCCCGGCATCCGCGAGACGAACGGCACGGCCGTCGCCGTCTCCGACGAGGAAATCACCGAGGCACAGCGCGACCTCGCGGGCGAGGGCGTCGGCGTCGAACCCGCCTCCGCCGCCTCCGTCGCCGGCCTCCGAAAGCTCCGCGCCGAGGGCGTCGTCGACGCGGACGAACAGGTCGTCTGTCTCACGACGGGTCACCTCCTGAAGGACCCCGACGCGGCGTTCGAGGCGGGCGACGACCCCGAACCCGTCCCGAACGACACCGAGGCGGTCCTCGAACACCTCGCCGAGTAGGGCGTCCGGCCCGGTACCGACCCGTCGCCGACGGCCGCGCACGACGGCGCTCGGAGCCCTCGGTCCGCGGGCGATGACGCGCGTCGGGTGCGCGTCTGACACATTCTTTTCATTCTGTGGTACGTCGTGCCACACGATGTCGCTCAGTAGCATGCCGACCGGAACCGTCAGTCGAGACGGGGCCGGGTCGAGAACGTACCCCCCGGACGGAACCGAAACCGGGTCGTCCACGGCCGCGGCCTCGTCGCCAGCCGCGTCCTCGACTTCGTCCGCGTCTTCACTCGCGTCCACGTCTTCACCCGCGTCCGCGTCCCCATCCGCGTCCGCGCCGCCTCGCGGTCGTCGTCAGTCGTCGCCTCCCGCCGACGCGCGGGGCCGAGACGCCCTCCGGCGCGAGAACGAGGCGCTCCGCCGCGCGAACGCCCGGCTCAACGCCCGTCTCGACAGCGCCGACGCCGACCGACAGCAGATAATCGACCGCTACGAACGGCTGTTGGCCGAGAGCCGCGGTCGCGGTCGAACGCGGGCCCACGGCCGCTCGGGCCGGCGGAACGACCGGTCTCGCCGCTCCGGGAGCGAATCGAGCGCGGCCGACGCGGTGCGGACCGCCGTCGGTCGCGTGGTCGACCGGGTCGCGTCGGCGCTCGGCCGACGGTAGTGCGGGCGGTGCGGGCGTTCGTTTAGAAAGAGGCGCGGGTCGGCCGCCTCAGAGCGTGATGAGGTCGACGTCGATGATGCGGTCGTCGGCGAGGAGCTTCTCGCGGACGCTGTCCGGCACGTCGTCGTCGAGGTTGTAGACGGTCAGTGCCTCGCCGCCGGCCTTCGCGCGGCGGGCGTTGAACATCCCGGCGATGTTCACGTCGTTCTCGCCGAGGACGGTCCCGATGAAGCCGATGACGCCCGGCTTGTCGTAGTTGCGGGCGACGAGCATCTGGCCGTACGGGATGGCGTCGAGGCGGTAGCCGTTGATGCGGACGATGCGCGGGTCCTCGCCGGTGAAAAGCGTCCCGGAGACGGTCATCTCCTCGTCGCCGTTGCGGACGGTGACGGTCACGAGGCTCTGGAAGTCGTCCGACTGGCGGGACTTCGACTCGACGACCTCGATACCGCGCTCCTTGGCGACCTGCGGGGCGTTGACGGCGTTGACCTGCCATTCGAGCGGCGCGAAGACGCCCTTCAGCGCGGAGGCCGTGACGAGTTCGATGTCCTCGCCCGCGATGTCGCCGGTGTACGTGACTTCGACTTCGCCGAGGCGGCCGTCGAGCAGTTGGGCGGCGATTTTCCCGGCGGTCTCGGCGAGACCGATGTACGGCTGGATGCGCGGGAAGGCGCTCTCGTCGACCGAGGGCGCGTTGAGCGCGTTGATGACCGGCTCGTCGCGGAACGCGGCGACGATTTGGTCGGCCGTCGAGACGGCGACGTTCTCCTGTGCGGCCGAGGTGGACGCGCCGAGGTGCGGCGTGACGACCACGTCGTCGACGGAGAGAAGCGGGTTGTCGGGCGAGACGGGCTCGTCGGCGAACACGTCCACCGCGGCCCCGTCGATGACGCCGGCGTCGACGGCCTCGGCGAGGGCGGCCTCGTCGACGACGCCGCCGCGAGCGCAGTTGACGAGGTAGCCGCTCCCCATCGTTTCGAGCTCGTCGGTGGAGATGAGTCCCTCCGTCTCGGGGGTCAGCGGCGTGTGGACGGTGAGGAAGTCGGCGCGGGCGAGACAGGCGTCGAACTCGACGAGTTCGGCACCGAGCTGGTCGGCGCGCTCTTCGCCGATGTAGGGGTCGTAGGCGACGATGTCCATCCCGAGCGACGAGAACTTCTTTGCGACCTCCTGGCCGACGCGGCCGAGGCCGACGACGCCGAGGGTCTTGCCGTTGACCTCGTTGCCGAGGTAGTCGGACTTGGCCCACTCGCCGTTCTTCAGGCGGGCGTGGGCCTGCGGAATCGAGCGCGCGGCGGCGAAGCCCATCGCGACCGTGTGCTCGGCGGCGGCGCGGACGTTCCCCTCGGGCGCGTTGGCGACGATGACGCCGTGTTGGGTCGCGGCGTCGATGTCGATGTTGTCGACGCCGATGCCGGCGCGTCCGACGATGACGAGGTCGGGAGCCGCCTCGAACACCTCGGCGGTCACCTGCGTTCCGGAGCGGACGATGAGTCCGTTCGCGTCGGAGACGGCTTCGAGTAGCGCGTCACCTTCGACGTCGTACGCGGTCTCTACCTCGTAACCGGCCTCGCGTAACCGGTCCAGACCCGCGTCGGCGATCGGGTCCGTGACGAGTACCTTCATGCGCGTAGGGTCAGACCCGCGCGGGTTAAGGGTTGTCACAACGGCCGATATCGTGACATTGAGACTGTCTCGCACGGTTTGGGGAGCGACGTGCTCGCCCACTAGTATTATCTGCCCGAACCCGATAGATTCGGTAGATGGTCTCCCGTCCCGAGAACGCTTCGCCGGCGACGCAACCGCCCGAGGTGTCGCTTCCGGATTCCGGTTCCGTGCTCATCGCCGGCCCGACGATGACGCGGAAGCGGCGGCTCATGCTCTCGATGCTCGCGCCCGGCGAGCGCGACGACGCGGGGACGGTCGTCGTGACGACGAAAAAGCCCGCGCCGAGCATCGCACGGGAGCTGTCGTACATCAGCGGGTCGCCCCCGGAGCAGTTCGAGGTCATCGACACGACGAGCGTCGCCGACCTCCTCGGCGACCGCGCCGACGCGGGGAACCTCCGGTACGTCTCTAGCCCCGGCGACCTGACCGGCATCGGCATCCACCTGACCGAGTCGCTCCGGGAGTACTACGAGGCGAGCCGGTCGGCCCGCGTCGGCCTGCACGTCCTCTCGACGCTCGTGATGTACACCGACCTCAAGCGGCTGTTCCAGTTCCTGCACGTCATCACGGGTCGCATCTCGGCGGCGGACTTTTCGGGCGTGTTCACGCTCGACACCGGCTTCGTCGACGAGCCCGAACTCGCGCTCCTCAAACAGCCGTTCGACGGCTTCGTCGAGACGCGCGACACCGACGGCGACCCCGAGTTCCGGGTCCGCGGCCTCGACGACGGCCCGCGGTCGTGGACGCCGCTTCGAATCTGAGCGGGCGTCGCGGCCGCCCCGCGGACGTTCTTACGAGTGGCACTTACGAGAGGTGCGTCACCGCGAGGTCGACCAGGGCGAGTTCGCCCGGTCGAACGTCGCGATGGCCCCCGACCACTCGTCGTGCGGATAGATGGCGACGACGACCTCGTCGAACCACCTGATGACGGCGTTCAAATCCCCGTAGTCGCCGAGTTCGGGCTCGTTGATGGGCTCGCCGAGCGCCTTCATCACGAGCGTCTTCACGCGCTCGCCGCGCTCCTCGGGTCCGAGTGCCTCGTCGATATCCTCGCGGAGGTAGAGCAGTTCGAACGTCTCGCCGTCGTACTGACCGACCGCGCGCACGTCGGCGTCGTCGAGGTCGCGCAGGCTTCGGACGAACTGTCGGAGCGGGCTGTCGTCCCCGTTGCCGAAGTCGTCGGTCAGGTCCGCTTCGACGTCGCTGAGCGTCTCGTGTTCGGCGTCGTGACGGTCGTCCATACGTGCTTGTCAGGGAGACGACGGATAAATAGCTGTGCGCGGTCACCCCTCATTTCCCGCCGGTGGCCGACTCGCCAGCGCGCGTCCCCCGCCGCATAACTGCCGACGCGGAAGCTTTGAAACCCCGCGGCGACGACGGGCAGATATGCGCATCATCGCCTTCGACTTCGACGGCACGCTCTCGGACTCCGAGATGACGGTCCTCCTCGGCAAGAAGAACGGCACGGCCGACGAGATGGCCGACATCACCGAGCGGGCCATGAACGACGAGATGAGCTACGCGGAGAGCCTCCGGTCGCGCGCCCGCCTCCTCGAAGGCCTCGAAGAGGAACTCGCAGAAGAGGCCTACGGCGAGGTCGAACTCCGCCCCGGCGCGGCCGACCTCATCCAGCGCCTCCGCGACTACGGCCACCACGTCGCCATCTTCACCGGCGGGTTCGAACGCGGTGTCGAGCGCGCGCTCGAAAAGGAGGGCGTCGAGGTCGACGACATCGTCTCGAACCGCCTGCCCGTGAAGGGCGGCCGCCTCACCGGCGACGTGGAGGGGTCGCTCATCGAGGGCACGAAGGACACGGCGCTGGAGAATCACGCCGCCGAACACGACGTGCCCATGGACCGCACCGTCGCGGTCGGCGACGGCGCGAACGACCTGCCGATGCTCGAAGTCGCCGGCCTCTCGGTCGGCTTCGTCCCCAAGGACGCGGTCCGCCCGGCCTGCGACGCCGTCGTCGCCTCCATGGACCGACTCGGAAAGCTCTTCGAGAGCCACGGGATTCTCGACGCCGACGAGTAGACTGCTTGGGGTCTGCTAACACTTATCATATTCGGGGCCGTAGCACCGCGCATGTCAATCAGCGACGTCAACACGCCCGAAATCTGGGTGGCGGGCTTCGCCTTCGTGGTCCTCGCGCTCGCCGCCCTGTCCGAGGGCGTCGTCCTCTTCGACGTCCGGACACTCGGCGTCGACGAGTCGATTCCCGCGGCCGTGGCAGTCGTGGGGACGATGCTGGCGCTGTGGTGGTTCGACGACGGGTGAAAACAAAAAAGCCGGGCTGTTCTGCGGCGTTTACCGATTCAGCGTGTGAATCGCCTGCCCGAGCGCGTTCTCGGCGGCCTCCATGACCGCTTCGGCGAGCGTCGGGTGGGTGTGGATGGTCGAGGCCACGTCTTCGAGCGTCGCGCCCATCTCGATGGCGAACGCGAGTTCGGCGATGAGCTCCGAGGCCTCGGGGCCGACGATTTGCGCCCCGAGGACGAAGCCGGACTCCTCGTCGGCGACGACGCGGACGAAGCCGTCTGCGTGGTTCGTCGTCAGCGCGCGGCCGGACGCCCGGAACGGCATCTGCCCGACGACGGGCGTGAAGCCGGCTTCCTCGGCGTCGGCCTCGGTCATGCCGACCGTGCCGATTTCGGGGTCGGTGAAGACGGCCGCGGGGACGGCCTGACTGTCGAAGGCGACGGGTTCGCCGGCGACGTGCTCGGCGGCGACGATGCCCTCCTTCGAGGCGACGTGGGCGAGCATCGGCGTGTCCTCGACCACGTCGCCGACGGCGTAGATGTGCTCCACGTCGGTGCGGCGGCACTCGTCGACCGAGAGGAACCCGCGGTCGTCGGCTTCGAGGCCGGCGCTCTCGATGTCCATCGTGTCGGTGACGGGCGAGCGCCCGACGGCGACGAGCACCTTGTCGGCGCGGTACTCGTTTTCCTCGCCGTCTTCGGTCTCGGTCGTCACCATGATGCCGTCGTCCTCCTCGCGCCAGCCGCTTGCTCCCTCGCCGAAGTGCATGTCGATGCCGAGGTCCTCGGCGCGCTTGCGGACGACGCGGGCCACGTCGGACTCGTAGCCCGGCAGGATGTCGTCGAGCATCTCGACGACGGTCACGTCCGCGCCGAGCTTGGCGAACGTCGTGGACAGCTCCATCCCGATGTAGCCGCCGCCGACGACGACCAGTCGCTCCGGGACGGTGTCGGCTTCGAGGGCGTCCCGCGACGACCACACCGGCTCGTCGCCGAAGTCGAAGCCGGGTATCTGGATGACGCGCGAGCCGGTGGCGATGATGCAGTGTTCGAACTCGATGGTCTCCGAGCCCTGCCCCTCGCCGCCGTGGGCGATACGGACCGCGTTCTCGTCTTTGAAGCGGGCGGTCCCCTCGATGAGGTTGACGCCGTTGGCCTTACAGAGCTTCTCGACGCCGCCTGTGAGTTGGTCCACGACGCCGTTCTTCCAGTCGCGCAGTTGCGACATGTCGACGACGGGGTCGGCGTGGATGCCCATCTCCTCGGCGTTGCCCGCCTCGTGGGCGAGGTTCGCGCCCGTGATGAGCGCCTTCGAGGGGATACAGCCGTAGTTGAGGCAGGTGCCCCCGTAGGCGTCCTTCTCGACGAGCGTCGTGTCGATGCCGTTCTGTGCGGCGCGGATGGCGGCGACGTAGCCGCCCGGCCCCGCGCCGATGACGAGCAGTTCGGTTCCGGTTGCGATGTCTCCGACGACCATTATTCTAACACCAGCAGTTTGGGGTCTTCGAGCAGTTCCTTGACGCGGTTCGTGAATCGAGCGCCCTGCGCGCCGTCGACGATGCGGTGGTCGAACGAAAGCGAGAGGGTGAGGACCTTTCGCGGCACGACCTCACCGTCGACGACCCGCGGCTTGTCTTTGATGGCTCCGAGCGCGAGAATCGCCACCTCGGGGTAGTTGACGATGGGCGTCGCGTACTCGCCGCCGATGCCGCCGATGTTGGTGATGGTGAAGGTGCCGCCGCGCATCTCCTCGGGCGCGATTTTGCGGTTGCGGGCCTTCTCGACCTTCTCGTTCATCTCGTCGGCGAGTTCGAGCATGCCCTTGCGGTCCGCGTCGTGGACGACGGGGACGAGCAGGCCGGCGTCGGTCGCGGCCGCGACGCCGATGTTGTACTCGTCGCGCAGGACGATTTCCTCGTTTTCCTCGTCGAGTTGCGAGTTGAGGTACGGGAAGTCCTTCAGCGCCGCGACGACCGCCTTCATCACGAACGGCATATAGGTCAGCCGCGAGCCGCGCTCTTCGGCGACGGGCTTGAGCTGTTCGCGCAGTTCGACGAGCTCCGTCACGTCCACCTCGTCGTGGTGGGTGACGTGCGGCGCGGTGTACTTCGACCGCTGCATCTGGTCGCCGATGGCCTTGCGGACGCCCTTGTAGGGGACGCGCTCGCCGGCACCGGGTTCGACCTCGGCGCTCTCGGCCGCCGGCGACCCGCTCGTCGCCTCGGCGGTCGCGGTTCCGGCGTCGGCCTCGGCGGCCACCGCCGAGGCGTCCGCGGCCTGCGCCTCGCGCTGGGCCTGCGCGTACTCCTCGACGGCCTCGGGCGAGACGAACGCCTCGCCGTCGCGCATCTCGGTCGCGGGCACGGCGTCGATGTCGACGCCCTTCTCCTTGGCCAGCGCGCGGGTCGCGGGCGCGGCGAGCGTCTGCTCGCGGTCGGCGCTCTCGGCCGACGCGGCGGACGAGGTCGCCGATGCCGACGTTCCCTCGTCGCGCTTCGCGGTCGCGGATTTCCCGTTGGTCTGGACGGTCCGCGGGCCGGTGGGTCCGTCGTCGCCTTCGCCGTCGTCTTCCGCGGCGGCGCGAACGTCGCCCTCGGTCACGCGGCCGCTCGGGCCGCTCCCGTCGACGGATTCGAGACTGACGCCGAGTTCGCGGGCGAGCCGTCGGACGCTCGGCGGGGCGAACACGCGCCCGCCGGAACCGGACCCGTCGTCGCCAGCGTCGTCGGCACCGCTCTCGGCCGCCTCGGAATCGGGCGTTTCGGCGTCCGCGTCGGCGGCCTCGGCGTCTGCCGCGGCCTCGTCGTCGTCGCCATCTTCCTGAATGGTGATGATGACGTTGCCGACGGGGACGACCTCGCCCTCCTCGGCGAGGAGTTCCTCTACCGTCCCGTTGAACGGCGAGGGCACGTCGACGAGCGCCTTGTCGGTCTCGACCTCCGCGAGCACCTGGTCTTCGGTTACCTCGTCGCCCGGCGCGACGTGCCACGTTACGAGTTCGCCTTCCGCGACGCCTTCGCCGACGTCGGGGAGTTTGAATTCCTTGAGCGCCATCGTTCAGAAGTTCACCGCCTCACGAATACCTTCTTCGACGCGGGCGACCGAGGGGAGGTAGTAGTCCTCCAGCGCGTACAGCGGGTACGGCACGTCGTAGCCCGCGACGCGCTTGACCGGCGCTTCCTGGTAGAGTAGCGCCTCCTCCTGAATCGTCGCCGTGATTTCGGCGCCGAGGCCGCCGTTCTTCGGGGCCTCGTGGACGACCACCGCGCGGCCGGTCTTCTTGAACGACTCGACGATGGTCTCGCGGTCGAGCGGCGAGATGGTGCGGATGTCCACGACCTCGGCGTCGATGCCCTCGTCTTCGAGGTTCTCGACGGCTTCGAGCGTCGGGCGCGTCATCGCGCCGAAGGTGAACACGGACACGTCCGTGCCCTCGCGGCGGACGGCGGCCTCGCCGATGGGGACCGTGTAGTCCTCCTCGGGGACCTCGCCGCGGAACGCCCGGTAGATGAGCTTCGGTTCCATGAAGATGACCGGGTCGGGGTCGCGGATGGCGGAGATGAGCAGTCCCTTCGTGTCGTACGGCGTCGAGGGGATGACGACCTTCAGGCCGGCCTCGTGCGCGTAGAACATCTCCTTGGACTCCGAGTGCGACTCGGGGGCGCGGATGCCGCCCCCGTAGGGCGCCCGAAGCACCATCGGGAGCGTGTAGCGGCCGCGAGTGCGGTTGCGGAACCGCGACATGTGGCTCACGATTTGGTCGAAACCGGGGTACATGAAGCCGGAGAACTGAATCTCGGGGACCGGCTTCAGCCCCATCGCGGCCATGCCGACGGCCGTGCCGACGATGCCCGATTCGGCCAGCGGCGTGTCGATGACGCGGTCGTCGCCGAACTCGTCCCACAGTCCCTCCGTGGCCCGGAAGACGCCGCCGTTCTTGCCGACGTCCTCGCCCATGACGAGCACCTCGTCGTCGAGGTTCATCTCGGTGTAGAGACCGTCCCGTACCGCCTGCACGATGGTGAGGTTCTGACTGCTCATTCTCTGAGGAATCCTTCGTCGCCGAACTTCTCGCGGAGCGCCTCGAACTCCTCGTACTGTGCCTGAATCTCCGGGGTCCGCTCGGCGTAGGCGTAATCGAACATCTCGCTCGGGTCCGGACGCGGGTCGGACTCGGCCGCCTCGATGGCGTCGGCGACCCGCTGTTTCACGTCTTCTTCGATGGACTCGACGGTCTCGTCGTCGATGCGGCCCGTCTCGCGGAGGAACGACTCCAGCCGCGGAATCGGGTCTTTCGCCTTCCACTTTTCGACCTCGTCGTCGTCGCGGTAGACGGTGGGGTCGTCGGCGGTCGTGTGCGCGCCGAAGCGGTACTGGACCGCCTCGATGAGCGTCGGGCGGCCCTCGCCCTCGCCGGGGTTCTTCGCCTTGTCGAGCGCCGCCTTCGTCACGGAGTAGACCGCGAGCGGGTCCATCCCGTCGACCTGCACGCCGTCGATGCCGTAGGCGGTCGCCTTCTGCGCCAGCGTCTCGGCGGCGGTCTGTCGCTCCCGCGGCACCGAGATGGCCCACTGGTTGTTGTTACAGAAGAAGACGTTCGGGGTGTCGAAGACGCCCGCGAAGTTCAGTCCCTCGTGGAAGTCGCCCTCGGAGGTCGCGCCGTCGCCGAAGTAACAGATGACGGCCGTGTCGTCCTCGCCGCGGAGCTTCTTCGCCCACGCCGCGCCGGTCGCGTGCGGAATCTGCGAGGCGATGGGGACCGCGGGCGGAAAGAGGTTCACGCCCTCGGGCATCTCGTTGCCCTTCTCGTGGCCCATCCAGTACAGAAGCGTCTGCTTCAGCGGGAGGCCCCGGAGCAACGACGCGCCGTGTTCGCGATAGCTCGGAACCATCCAGTCCTGTTCGTCGAGCGCGAGCGCGCTCCCGATCTGTGCGCCCTCCTGTCCCGACAGCGGCGGATACGTCCCCATCCGCCCCTGTCGCTGGAGACTCACCGCCCGCGTGTCGAAGTGCCGGGCGAGACGCATGTAGCGGTACATCTCGACGAGCGTCTCGTCGTCGACGTCGGGGACCTCGCCGACGACGGTCCCGTCCTCGTCGAGCACTCGTACCTGGTCCTGCGGGTCGCGTTGAAGCACGCTCACGGGAGAACCCTCCTGTTCATGGCAAAATCGACACCCGCCGGCGTTATATTGTTTTCGTATATAATTTACTTTGGCTCGGAATATTGCGGTTCGCGTCGTGCTATGTAAACTCACGCGGGGTAAAATTGGACATTTTCGCTTCTAAACGATTCTTCCTGACGTTCATTAGTGTGAACCCACACATCGCCGAGAAATAATCGGAAATATCGACAGCATTGCAGGACTGTTTCGGGGCGGGCGCGGGGTCAGACCCGGATGTCGGACCCGGGTGGCTGAGTCGCGCGGACGGGGGCGGTACGGCGGACGCAGTCGGTGCGTCGCGGCGGCCGCGACCTACTGTCCGGCGGCCGCGCGGGCGGCCTGCCGCGCCTCCTCGACGCTCGACCCCTCGCGGAGGAGCGCGTCCACGAACAGTTCGCCGGCCTTGTACGACGACCGGACCATCGGGCCGGACGCGCAGTAGAGAAAGCCCAGTTCGTCCTCCGCGACGCGCCGCCACGTCTCGAAGGCGTCGGGGTGGACGTACTCGAACACGTCGAGGTGGCTCCGGGAGGGCTGGAGGTACTGGCCGAACGTGACGATGTCCACGTCGGCCTCGCGGAGGTCCGAGAGGGTCTGGTAGACCTCGTGGGCGTGCTCGCCGAGGCCGAGCATGACGGAGGTCTTCGTGTGAATGTCGGACTCGTCTGTCACCTGCTGGAGCACCGAAAGCGACTGCTCGTAGCCGGCGCGGCGGTCCCGAATCGGCCACTGGAGGCGCTCGACGGTCTCGATGTTGTGGGCGATGACGTCGGGGCCGGCGTCGATTATCTTCCGGACGTGCTCGGGGTCGCCCTGGAAGTCGGGAATCAGCACCTCGACGAGCACCTCGGGGTCGCGGCGCTTGATTTCGCGGATGGTCTCGGCGAAGTGGGCCGCGCCCTGGTCCGGCAGGTCGTCGCGGTCCACGGAGGTCAACACGACGTAGTCGAGGCCGATTTCGGTCACCGCGTCGGCGACGTTCGCCGGCTCGTCGGGGTCCAGCGGCTCCATCCCGCCGGTCGTCACGTCGCAGAAGTTACACCCGCGCGAGCACCGGTCGCCCATGAGCATGAACGTGGCCGTGCCGGGGCCGTCGCGGCCGCTCCAACACTCACCGAGGTTCGGGCAGTTCGCCTCCTCGCAGACGGTGTTGAGGTTCCGGTCCCGGAGCGTCGATTTGATATCGGTGAAACGCCGGCCCGATGGCGGTCGCATCTTCAACCAGTCTGGCTTCCGCCGCGTGCGCATAGGCAGTTCTTGCGGGGCGACGGGCAAAAACGTGAGGATTGGTCCGCCGTCTGTCGGGTTGCCGACGGTATTGCCCGCTCAGACGAGCGAAACCGCGTCTCTTGTTAGTCTCCCCTCCGTCAACCACGTTCCGCGCTATCACGCCTTGTTCAGAATCGTTCAAACAGACACTACCTTCATGGAAAACGAAACGTTCGGGTCGAATATATCACGACTTTCCATCAAACAGCATGTACAACCGTGCTAGATGTATCACATAACTGAAAAACTTATATCCGAGTAAAGACTTCTATCGAGTATGAACTGGAAACACCGCCGCAACATGACCAAAGCCGAATCGAAGAAGCACGAGGCCACCGCGGGGACGAACTGGTCGTTCATCGCCGCGCTCGCCGGCGCCGCGTAAGCGCCCCGGCGCTTCGGTCCCCGAATCAATCCTCCCCCCTACCACCCACCAACCTCGGCCCTCCACCCACAACACCCCGCCGCGTTCCGCCGGAACGCCCCACCACCCACCAACCTCAGCCCCTCCGTTTTCCGCTCGTTCGACACCCGCGAGCCGCCGCGCCGGATGGAGAAACGCCTTTCCCCACGGACGACTCGGCTTCGTGTATGACGCTCGTCTTCGTCTCGTCCCCGACGCCAGCGCGCACCCGGAGGTGCGCCCAGTGAAAGTCGCCGAGGCGGTCCCCGAGTTCGCAGACGCCTTCGGGTTCGAGGAGTTCAACCGGATGCAACGCGAGGCGCTCCCCGCCATCCTCGACACCGACCACAACGTCGTCGCCTCCGCGCCCACCGCCAGCGGGAAAACGGCGCTCGCCGAACTCGCCATCTGTCGGACCCTCCGCGACGAGGGGACGGCGCTTTTCATCGCCCCGCTCCGCGCGCTCACCACCGAGAAGGAGACTGAGTGGGAGCGCTTCGAGGACCTCGGCTACTCGGTGTACGTCGTCACCGGCGAGCGCGACCTGAACCCCCGGCGGGCCGCCCGCGCCGACATCCTCGTGATGACGCCCGAGAAGACCGACTCCGCGACCCGGAAACACGACTCCGCGCGCTACTCGTTCATCGAGGACGTGGACTGCGTCGTCATCGACGAGGTCCACCTGCTGGATTCGGAGACCCGCGGCGGCGTCCTCGAAGTCACCGTCTCGCGGATGCGCCGCATCTGCGACCCCCGCATCGTCGCGCTGTCGGCGACCATGCCCAACATCGACGACGTGGCGGCGTGGCTCGACGCGCCGGACGAGACGACCTTCGAGTTCGGCGACGACTACCGCCCGGTCGACCTCCACGCGGGCGTCAAGACCTACTCCCACGGGGAGAACTCCTTCGCCGACAAGTACCGCCGGCTGTACCGGGCGTTCGACCTCGCCGAGCCGCACATCCGCGACGGCGGCCAGTCGCTCGTGTTCGTCTCCTCGCGGCAGGACGCCGTCCGCGCGGCCGCCAAGGCCCGCGACGAACTCGCCAAGCGCGACGTGCCCATCGGCGCGCGCGGCGACTACGACTTCCACAACGAGGCCAAAGAACTGAGCAACGATTCGCTCGCCAAGGGCGTCTTGGACGGCGTCGGCTTCCACCACGCCGGCCTCTCGCGGGACGACCGCGAGGCCGTCGAGGAGTGGTTCAAGGAGGGCAAGATTCAGCTCCTGTTTTCGACCTCGACGCTCGCGTGGGGCGTGAACCTCCCCGCTCGCTGTGTCGTCATCCGCGACACGAAACACCACGACCCGCTCGAAGGCGAGGTGGACATCTCGCCGCTCGACATCCTCCAGATGCTCGGCCGCGCGGGCCGCCCCGGCTACGACGACGTGGGCTACGGCTGGGTCGTCTGCGACCGCTCGGACCAGAACAAGTACCGCCGCCTGCTCCGCGAGGGCAAGGAAATCGAGTCGCGCCTCGCAGAAGACCTCGACTCGCACCTCAACGCCGAAATCGCCATGGGGACCATCCGCGACCTCGACGACGTCATGTCGTGGCTGGAGACGACGTTCTACTACCGGCGGGCGCAGTCGAACCCGGCGGCGTACGACTTCGAGGACCTCCGCGAGCGCGTCCGCGACGTGCTCGACCGCCTCGTCTCCCGCGGCTTCGTCGAGATGGACGACGACCTCTCCATCGACGCGACCCCGCTCGGGCGACTCACCTCCAAGTACTACCTCCGACTCGGGACCGCCTCCCGCTTCGCCGACCTCGCGCAACGGGACCGCATCACCGCCGACAACGTCCTCGAAACCGTCGCGGGCGCGGCCGACTTCCGGCAGGTATCGGCGCGCCAGTCCGAGGTGGACGCCGTCGACTCGGTGCTGACGGGCGTCTCGACCACGCTCGAAGACGGCCCGAAGAAGGTGCTCGCCATCCTCCACGCCAGCATGGCGAACTCGACGCCGAGCGAACTCCGGAGCGACGCGTGGGTCATCAAGCAGAACGCGCTCCGACTCCTCTCGGCGCTCCGCGAGTTCCTCGACACCTTCGCGGACGCCCGCGCGGCCAACCTCGCGAGGCGCGTCGAGGCCCGCGTCGAAAACGGCGTCAGTCGCGACGCCGCGGCGCTCACGGCCGTCGACGGTATCGGTCCCGGCCGCGCGCGAAAGCTCGCGACCGGCGGGCTCTCCACCCCGGCCGACGTGGTCGACGCCGGCGTGAAAGAACTCACTCGCGCGGGCCTCTCGCAGGGCGTCGCCGAGCGCGTCATCGAGAGCGCGAAAGACCTCCCCGCGCCCGAAATCGACTGGGGCGACTTCCCCGAGTCGGTCGCCCGCGGCGAGAGCGACATGCACGACATCCGGGTGCGAAACGACGGCGGCGGCGGCTCGGTCGGCATCCGCGTCACCGTCAACGACGTGGAGATGTCGGCGAAGACGTGCTATCTCTCGGACGAGGAGACCGTCCCCGTCGGCGTCTTCGGCGCGACCGACGACGAACTGGAGTTCGTCGTAGAGGTCACGTTCCCCGACCTGCCGATGCTCCCGATTCGGGAGTCGCGGACGGTTCGGGTCGAATAGCGGAAACCGCGGGGTCGGTCGGGTTCTGACTGTTTTCGGTCGCGTTTCCCTTACTCCTCGCCGAGCAACGCCGCCCGCAACTCTTCCGGCCCGTCGACGATTTCGTCCGCCTGCGAGAGGTCGAGGTCGGCGTTCTGCCCGCCGCGGTAGGCGATGGTGTACGCGCCGGACCGCACGGCCGCTTCGATGCCGTTTATCGAGTCCTCGACGACGACGCAGTCCTCGGGGGCGACGCCGAACTCGGCGGCGGCGTGCTCGTAGATGTGGGGTTCCGGCTTGCCGGCCTTGTCGATGTCCTCGGCCGAGAGCACGAGGTCGAGGGGGTCGAGGTCGAACCGCTCGCGGACGGTCGAAATCCAGTCCTGCGGGGCCGACGAGACGATTGCCAGCTTCTTGCCCGCCGCGCGGAGGTCCGAAAACAGCTCCTCCGCGCCGTCCATCAGGACCACGTGTTCGCCGTAGACGCTCTCTGAGTTCTCGTGGTACGCCGCGATGAACTCGTCTTTCGTGACGGTCGTCCCGTACGTCGCGTCGAGGTAGTCGTATATCTCGCGGAAGTTCATCCCCGTTATCTCCTCGTGGTCGGGGTCGCCGGACTCGATGGCGTCGGCGAACACCCACTCGTCCTCGAAGGCGTGCCAGTACTGCTCGGAATCGACTAACACTCCGTCCATGTCGAACAGCACGACGTTCGCGTCCATGGTTCGCCCTCGGCCGCGGCCGACCAAAGAGCTTCGTTCCGCGGCATGCCCGGAGAACCCTCGCACGTAGGTTCAAATCGGAACCCGGAACCACCCCGCCGCATGGATTCGATACGCGTCTTCGCCGGCGACTGCACCGTCAGCTTCGAAGGCTCCCGCGACCGCACCCAGCGCGGCCGGGTCGTCGTCGTGGCCAAGCCCGACCGAACCGTCCTCGTCCACGACGCCGGGGGCTACCAGCCCGTCGCGTGGCTGACCCGCGCCGACTCGCTGACCGTCGAGTCCGGGCCGGGGTCGTTCGGCCTCGTGGCCCGCGCCGGCGACCAGACGCTCACCGTCGAGTCGAACGACGTGGCCGGCCGCGCCGAGTACCCCGCGAGCGACGCGGGCGTCCCGGTCGGCTCACATCCCGACACCGGCGACCCGCTCGTCAGGACGAACGGGGCCGTCGTCGCCCTCGACTCGGGAACCGAGTACCGCCTGCCGGCGGGCGCGACCGTCCTCGACGAGACCTGTGGCGACTGCGGCCTGCCGCTGATGCGCGTCGAGCGCGGCGCGTCGTTCGAGGTCTGTATCGACCGCCGGTGCGACCCGCTGGACGACCGCGTGAAGGACCGCTTCGACGGCGAGTGGTCGTGTCCGGACTGCGGGTCGCCGCTCCGAGTCATCCGGCGGAGCGGCCGTCTGCTCGCCGGCTGTGACGCCTACCCCGAGTGTGAGACGGCGTTTTCTATCCCCGCGGGCGTCGTCGTCGACGACTGCGACTGCGGCCTGCCGACGTTCGAGACGGGTCGCGGCCGGCGGTGTCTCGACTCGACCTGCGAGGGCCGATGAGCCGAGACGAGGGGCGACGGGCGTGGCCCCGTCGCTGGCGACACGGCCGGCCGAGCGGGCGCATCCACGGACGCACCCCGCGACGAGCAGACGGTTGCGGCGGCCCCGACGTTCCCGCGCGCCGACCCGCCGCCGGCATCGCAGACCCTTTGTCGTCCCCGCGCCCCGATTCGGGTATGCAAGGACGCCTCGAAGACGGCGTCGTCCACCTCCCGGGCGACGCTCGACAGCGGTTCCACGACTCCCGCGGCTACGGGAGACCCACCGGCGGCGACGATCTGGAGGTCGCGCCCGTCGAGGCCGCCCACCTGCTCTCGCGGGACGACATCGACGGCGTGGACGGGATGGGCCTGCGCGAACTCCTCGCGCGCACCGGGACCACCCTCGACTTCGTCGTCTACAAAGACCTCCGCGACCGCGGGTTCTACCTCTCGCCCGCCCGCGAGGGCTGGCCCGGCGTCGACGACGCCGCGGGCGCTGATTTCCTCGTCTACCCCCGCGGGAAAGGCCCGTGGGACGGCGAGGTCGAACACCGCGTCCGCGTCGTCGGCGAGCGCGAGTCCATCCCCGTCTCGTCGCTCGGCGAGGTGGTGCTCGCCATCGTCGACGAGGACGGCGACCTGACCTACTTCGACACCGAGGGCTACTCCCCCGAGGGGACGGCGGTCGAGGACCTCCCGACCGACCTCGACGCCGAACTCCTCTCGGACCGCGCGCTCGTCTGGGACGGCGTCGACCGCCTCTACCAGCGCGGATTCTTCGGCCAGCGCCTGTACGGCAGAAACGCCGACAGCGGGCCGCTCCAGCTGTCGCTCCTCGAAGCCGCCTATCTCGCCCGCGCCGACGCGCTCGCCATCGACGAGGCCGACGTGGTCTCCCGCGGCCGCGACGTGGAGGGCGACCGATTCGACCGTCGGCTCGCGGTCTACGCCGCGCTCCGGGGGGCCAAGACGGTCCCCAAGAGCGGCTTCAAGTTCGGCTCGGACTTCCGCGTCTACACGGAGTTCGAGTCGGTGTCGGACCTCTCGCACTCCGAGTTCCTCGTGCGCGTGGTCGCGCCCGACCACACGTTCGTCCCGCGGGACCTCTCGCTCGACGTGCGCCTCGCCGGCGGTGTCCGCAAGCGAATGGTTTTTGCGCTGACCGACGACAACGGAGAGATAGACTGGCTTTCGGTCAGTCGGCTCACGCCATGACAGACGACGAACCCGCGGAGCGCATCCGCACCGATGGAGGCACAGCAGAGGGAGCAGATGACGTCGCCCTCGACCCGTGGGGCTCGTCGACCGTCTCCGACTACCGGAAGCTGTTCGAGGAGTTCGGCATCGAGGAGTTCGACGAGGTGCTCGACGAGGTGCCGAACCCGCACTACCTGATGCGCCGCGGGGTCATCTTCGGCCACCGCGACTACCGGCCGGTCCTCGACGCCATGCGAAACGGCGACGACTTCGCCGTCCTCTCGGGGTTCATGCCGACGGGCGACCCCCACATCGGCCACAAGCTCGTCTTCGACGAGATAATCTGGCATCAACGGCAGGGTGGCGACGCCTACGGCCTCATCGCGGACATGGAGGCCCACTCCGCCCGCGGCATCCCGTGGGACGAAATCAACGAGCACAGCCGCGACTACCTGCTGTCGCTCATCGCGCTCGGGTTCGACCCCGAGGCGGGCGAACTCTACCGACAGTCGGACAACGACCGCCTCCAGCGGCTCGCGTTCGAACTCGGCGGGAAGGCCAACTTCTCGGAGTTCCAGTCCATCTACGGCTTCGACGGCGAGACCAACGTCTCGCACATGCAGTCGGTCGTCACGCAGATGGCCGACATCCTCTACCCGCAGTTGGACGACCCCAAGCCGACGGTCATCCCGGTCGGCCCCGACCAGGACCCCCACGTCCGGTTCGCCCGAGACCTCGCCACCCGGATGCGATTCTTCAAGGTGACCGAGGCGTTCGCGAGCTTCGAACTCGCGGACGCCGAGCGCCCGCTCGTCGCGGCCGCCCACGACGCCCGCGAGGAGTACGCCGAGGACGCCGACGTGCCGCGGTGCGGCGAGGCGGCCGAGTGGCTCGCCGACGCCGACCTCGACGCGGCCGGCGTGCTCGTCGCCGAGTCGGTCCGCGAGTCCGCGGTCGAGAAGCTCGAAAACGCCGGGATGGAACCGCTCCGCCCGCGGATTCGATTCTTCGCCCGGCAGGCCACCGACGAGGCGTTCGAGGCGCTCATCGAGGACATCGAGGGCGAAAAGCGCCGGTACGACCAGCACATCGACGCGTTCGACGTGGGGGTCGACGAGGCCGAGGAACTCGCCCGCGAGGTCGAGGCCCACCACGGCGGCTACGGCTTCATCCCGCCGTCGTCCATCTACCACCGCTTCATGACCGGCCTCACCGGCGGCAAGATGTCGTCGTCGATTCCGGCGAGTCACATCTCGCTTCTCGACGCGCCCGAGGAGGGCTACGACAAGGTGAAGTCGGCGACGACCGGCGGCCGCGACACGGCCGAAGAACAGCGCGAACTCGGCGGCGAGGCCGACAAATGTCCGGTGTACGAGCTGTACGCCTACCTGCTGACGGGCGACGACGACGAACTCGCCAAGGAGGTCTACGACGAGTGCGTCGGCGGCGAGCGCCTCTGCGGCGGCTGTAAGGAGCAGGCGGCGACGATGATGCGCGAGTTCCTCGAAGACCACCACGAAAAGCGCGAGGAGGCCGAAGAGGTCCTCGACTCGCTGGACATCGACTTAGAGACGGAGCGACGCGGCGTTGCCGCCGAACATTAGTGAGGCGGGAGTTCGTGGCGGTTGAAAGCCGACACGGCGTTGCCGCCGAACACTAACGAGGCGGAGACACTAACGACCGCTCACAACCCCACTTCTTCTCCGACGCTTCGCGCGATCGACTTCTCGTAGAGGTACTCGGCGGTCGCGGCGTCGAGCACCGCCGAACCGACGCTCTCGACGACCAGAATCTCGTCGGCGTCGTCGCGGCCGGCGTCGCCCTCGAAGACGGCCGAGAGCGGAATCAGGTCGGACTCGTCGAGGTCGGCCCCGCGCACGTCGCCAATCTCGGCAACCTCCTCGGGCACGTCGGCGAACACCCGCGCGGCCCGCTCGAACGTCTCGGCGTCGAGTTCCCGCGTCTCGGGCGTGTAGGCACCGACGGCGACGACGAGCGTTCCGGGGGCGAGCCACGAGCCGTCGAACACCGGCGTCTCGCTGGTCGTCGCGGTGACGACGACGTTCGCGCCGGCGACGGCCGCCTCGGGGGAGTAGACGGCCTCGGCGGGGAGACCGTCCTCGCGGAGGTCGGCGGCGCACGCCTCGCGGGACTCGCTGGGGGAGTAGACCGCGACCGACTCGACCGCGGAGCCGACGGCGATAGCGCGGCTCTGCCAGCGGGCCTGCGCGCCCGCGCCGAGGACGCCGAGCCGAATCGGGTCGCCCGCGAGGTACTCCGCGGCGAGGCCGCCGATACAGCCCGTCCGGGCGCTGGTGACCGTGGTCCCGTCGAGGAGCGCGAGTGGGAGGCCGGTCGTCGCGTCGGTGAGGGCGACCTGCGCGTTCACCGTCGGGAGGCCGCGGGCGGCGTTCCCCGGGTGGACGGCGGCGAGCTTCGTCGCGTACACCTCGCGGCCGTGGATGTACGCCGGCATGGTGAGACCGGTGCCGAGCGGGCCGTCCCGCTCTGTCGGTTCCTCTCCCGAGCCTGCGACTCCCTCGCCGCCGGTCCCGTCCCGAACCCTGTCGATGTCGATGCCGACCGGAAAGTGCGGCCGCGGGGGGCGTTCGACCTCGCCGCGGCCCTGCTTGACGAACGCCTCCTCGACGACCGGAAACAGCTCCGCGAGCGAGAGTAACTCGCCGACGGCGTCGGCGGAGAGAATACGGACCATACCCTGACTACTCTCCGCGGCCGCGTGAAAATATTGTTCCTCGACAGTATGTGACAGACACACTCATGTCGGTGGCGAATCAGACGAGACCATGCACGTCCTCATCGTCGGCGGCGGGGTCGTCGGACTCGCCTGCGCCCACGCGCTGGCCGGCCGCGGGGCCGAGGTCACCGTCTGCGAGGCGGGGACGCTCGGCGGCGGCAGTACGGGTCGCGCGGCGGGCGGCATCCGAACGCAGTTCTCGACGCGCGTGAACGTCGAACTCTCGCTCGCCAGCGTCCCCGTCTGGGAGTCGTTCGCGGACGACTTCGGCGTCGATATCGACTACCGGCGCTCCGGCTACCTCTTTCTCGCCCGGACCGAGGAGACCGCCGCGGCGTTCCGGGAGAACGTCGCCATGCAGACCGAGGCCGGTGCGCCGAGTCGCGTCCTCTCGCCCGCGGAGGCCGCCGAGTACCTCCCGGAACTCCGAACCGAGTCGTTCGTCGCGGCGACCTTCTCGGCCGCGGACGGCGTCGCCGACCCGCATTCCGCGGTACAAGGCTACGCGGACGCGGCCCGCGCCGCCGGCGTCGATATCCGGACGAAGACGCCGGTGACCGACCTCGCTCGCGTCGGCGACGGCGGCTCCGACGGCGGTTTCGACGACGGTTCGGCCGATGCGGTGGCCGCTCCCGACGCCGGCGGCTGGCGCGCCGAGACGCCGGACGGTTCCATCGACGCCGACGCCGTGGTCGTCGCGGCGGGCGCGTGGTCCGGCCGGGTCGCTTCGCTCGCCGGCGTCAACCTCCCGCTTGCGCCGCGCCGCCGGCAGATAGCCGTCGTGGAACCCGAGGGGGACCTCCCCGCGGACGCCCCGCTCACCATCGACCTCGACACGGGGGCGTACTTCCGCCCGGAGCGGGAGGGGA
This sequence comes from Haloferax sulfurifontis, assembly GCF_014635105.1. Taxonomy (NCBI): domain Archaea; kingdom Methanobacteriati; phylum Methanobacteriota; class Halobacteria; order Halobacteriales; family Haloferacaceae; genus Haloferax; species Haloferax sulfurifontis. The sequence continues at coordinate 12,215 of NZ_BMCI01000002.1, read as the reverse complement.
CCGCCGTTGTCGGCGGGCACTTCTCGGAATCGGACCCCGACGTGGACCCCGACCGGTTCGACGAGTCGATGGACGTCGAGTGGGCGGTCGAGGCGACCGAGCGGGCCGACGACGCCGCGGCCTACTTCGGGCCGGAGACGCGGATTCGAAACGGCTGGGCCGGGCTGTACGCCGTGACGCCCGACCACCACGCGATTCTGGACGCGGTCGAACCGGGTCTCGTCGTCGCCGCGGGCTTTTCGGGCCACGGCTTCCAGCACGCGCCCGCGACCGGCGAGGCCGTCGCTGACCTGTGTCTCGGCGAGGACGCCTGCGAGGTGGACGTGTCGGCGCTGTCGCTCGACCGGTTCGAATCGGGCGAGACGCTCCGCGAGCGGAACGTGGCCTGAGAGGGACCGAGAGAAGCCGACGCCGCGTTACGCGCTCATATCGACCACGGCGCGGAGTTCGCCGAGTTCGCGGACGGGGTCGGCGACGTCGCGCGACGCGAGGACGCGAAAGCCGGTGTCGCCCGCACGCTCGCCCTCGCCTCTGTCTTCGACGACGCGGTAGGTCAGTTCGCCGTCGTCGAACTCGTAGGGCGGCGCGGCCCGGACGAGGACGGCCTCGACGTCGTCTCTGTCGTCCGGGCGGTGCGGGGGTTTGACGATGAGCGACGCCTCGTGGCCGAGGCGAATCGCCGAGAGAGTCGCGTCTAGGTCTCGCATTCGTCTTCGCCGTCTCTCGGTCGGCCGGTACCAAGAACGTATCTGCGCTCGGAGTGACTCGGCGTGGACGCGCAACGCTTTTACTCGGCACTCACAATCGGTCGCATATGGCATCCGAGCCCGAACGCGGGGCGCGAGCGAGCGAACCGACCACCGACGGGTTCGGATTTTTCTTTCTGACCGCCTGAGGTCGGCGGACTCCGGCCGGGCGTCACCGCGCCCGCCGGACGAAACCGACCCCGCCGGTCAGCCCCGCCAGCGCGGCGAGGCTTCGAAACTGCTAACCGACCACCAGACGGCTAACGCCACAACGAACCAGATGCGACTTCCGGAATCACAGGTCGCGGTGTTGAACGCCGCGAGCGCCACGGACGAACGAACGATTGCACAGCTCGCGGAGGCGACGGACCAGAAGCCCGAGACGGTCACGGGCGCGGTCTTCGACCTCCGCGACGAGGGACTCGTCTCGGTCGCCGAGACCACCGAGGAGTCCGTCGAACTGACAGACGAGGGCGTCGAGTACGCCGACGAGGGCCTCCCCGAGGTCCGTCTCTACCGCGCCGCGCTCGACGCGGGCGACGGCGACGCGGTCCCGATGGGACAGGTCATCGGCGCGTCCTCCCTCGGCGGCCCACAGGTCGATATCGCGCTGTCGAACTTCGCGCGCAAGGGCTACGGACACATCGACTCGGGCGAACTCGCCCCCGACGCGGACGCCGACCCCGACGCCGACGAGGAGGCCGCCGCGCTCGCGGCCCTCGACGCGGGCGAGTCCGTCGACGGCGACGTGCTCGACCAGCTCGAATCGCGGAACCTCGTGGTCCGCCACGAGCGCACCATCCGCGCGGTCACCCTCACCGACGAGGGCGTCACGGCGCTGATGGAGGGCGTCGAGGCGGCCGAGACGGTCGACCGCCTCACCCCCGAGATGCTCACCTCCGGCGAGTGGGAGGACGTGGAGTTCACCGAGTACAACGTCGAGGCCGACGCGCCCGAGGCCCGCGGCGGCAAGAAGCACATCCTCCGGCAGACCGCCGACCGCGTGAAGGACGTGCTCACCGGCATGGGCTTCGCCGAGATGGAAGGCCCGCACGCCGACGCGGACTTCTGGATTAACGACTGTCTGTTCATGCCGCAGGACCACCCGGCGCGCACCCACTGGGACCGCTTCGCCCTCGACGTGCCGCCGATGGAGGACATCCCCGAGGACCTCATCGACAACGTCCGCGACGCCCACCTCAACGGCGTCGGCGAGGACGGCGACGGCTACCACTCGCCGTGGTCCGAGGACTTCGCGCGGGCCATCGCGCTCCGGGGCCACACCACGTCGCTGTCGATGCGCTATCTCTCCGGTCACGAGGTCGGCGAGTTAGAGCCGCCGCAACGGTACTTCTCGGTCGAAAAGGTGTACCGCAACGACACGCTCGACCCGACGCATCTCTTGGAGTTCTACCAGATCGAGGGCTGGGTGATGGCCGAGGACCTCTCGGTGCGCGACCTGATGGGCACCTTCGAGGAGTTCTACTCTCACTTCGGCATCACGGACATCCAGTTCAAGCCGCACTACAACCCCTACACTGAGCCGTCGTTCGAGCTGTTCGGCCGACACCCCGAGACGGGCGAACTCATCGAGATAGGGAATTCGGGGATGTTCCGCGAGGAGGTGCTCCGCCCCCTCGGCGTCGAGTGCGACGTGATGGCGTGGGGCCTCGCCTTAGAGCGCCTGCTGATGCTCATGTACGGCTTCGACGACATCCGCGACGTGCACGGAACGCTGTGTGACCTCGACCTGCTCCGCGAGACGGAGGTGCTCAAGTAATGCCCGTAGTCGACGTTCAACCCGACGAACTGCGCCGCCTGACCGGCCACGAAGACAAGTCCGACGAGGAGTTCAAAGACGACCTGTTCGCGCTCGGACTGGAGTTCGAGGGCGTCACCGACGACGGGGCGTTCCAACTCGAATTCGGTCCCGACCGCCTCGACCGCCTGTCGGTCGAGGGCGTCGCCCGCTCGCTTCGCTACCAGTACGGCGACGCCCGCGGCGTCGCTGTGCCGAACACGAACGACCCCGACTGGACCTTCGTCGTCGACGACGACGTGCCAGACGAGCGCCCCTACGTCACGGGTGCGGTCGTCCGCGGGGTCGACTTGGACGACGCCGCGCTCGACTCGCTCATCCAGTTGCAGGAGAAGCTCCACGCGACGATGGGCCGAAAGCGCGCCAAGGGGGCCATCGGTATCCACGACCTGACGATGCTGAAAGGCGACGTGCTCTCGGAGAACGCCTCCGGCAACTCCATCACGTACACGGGTATCGAGCCCGACGGCGACACCTTCGTCGCGCTCGACTCCAACGACGAACTCACGCCCGCCGAGGTGCTCGAACAGCACGCGACGGGCCGGAAGTACGCCGACCTCGTGAGCGAGTACGACCGCTACCCGGCCATCTACGACGAAATCGGCCTGTTCTCGTTCCCGCCGGTCATCAACGGCCGCCGGACCGAGGTCTCGACGGACTCCCGCGACCTGCTCGTCGAACTCACCGGCACCGACCAGTGGACCATCGACCGGATGTGCAACATCATCTGCTACGCGCTGGCCGCCCGCGGGGCGACCATCGAGGAGGTCGAGGTCCAGTACGAGACGGGCACCGTCACGAAGCCCGACTTCGAAGTCGAGACGAAACACGTCTCTCACGACCGCATCGAGACGGTCCTCGGCGTCGAGTTGGAGCTGGACGAGGTCATCGACCTGTTCGAGCGCTCCGGCCTCGACGCGAACGCCGAACTCGGCGAGGAGACCGTCTACGAGGTCTCGATTCCGCCGTACCGCGTGGACGTGCTCCACCCGCTCGACCTCGTCGACGACGTGGGCCGCGCCTACGGCTTCAACGAACTCGAACCGCGCTACCCCGACGTGGGGACGGTCGGCCAGCGCCACGAGCGCTCCCGACTCGAAGACGCCGTCCGCACCTCGCTGGTCGGCCTCGGCTTCGAGGACCTGCTTAACTTCCACATGATTTCGGAGGGGGAGAACTACGAGCGCATGGGTGTCGAGGTCGGCTCCGAGTATCTCGGCGGCGGCGAGCCCGCCTCCATCACCGAACCGTACAGCGAGGACTACACCATGCTCCGGACGTGGGTGCTTCCCTCGCTGACGATGGTGCTGGAGAACAACACCCACCGGGCGTACCCGCAGGACCTCGCGGAAATCGGCCACGTGGCCCACCGCGACGACGACGAGAACACCCGCGTCGCCGAGGCCCGCCACGTCGCGGCCGTCCTCGCGCGCCACGACGCGACCTACGAGGACGCGAAGGCCCGACTCGCGGCGCTCTGCCGCGACTTCGACGCGGAACTGGAGACGCCCGCGACCGACCACCCGTCGTTCATCGACGGCCGCACCGCCGCGGTCGTCATCGACGGCGAGGAAGTCGGCGTCGTCGGCGAACTCCACCCGAAGGTCATCGTCGACCACGACCTCGAACTGCCGGTCGCGGCGTTCGAGTTCGACCTGTCGGCGCTGGCGTAGGAGTTTCGGCGGTCGTTTTTGGTCCAGATTTTTGCGTGACGAGCGGAGCGAGTCGCGGAAAACGGTGGGCCCCAGACCTGTCGGCTTTGGTACAGGTGCTCGGGGATATTTTTGATGGTCTACGAACCGAAATCGGATAACTTGAGGTAATTTAACGACGCAAGTAATTCTTTTCGTGCATTTGGTCAGAACGCGATAGAAACCTTTAGGACGCGAGTCGCCGGATTTATCGTATGAATGATTATGATGTACGCCGCGAGACGCTGGCGGTGACCCACGGCGAGCGCGGGCAGGCCCCGGCTCCGGGCGTCGAGGACGTCGTCGTTCCGGTCCATCTCTCGTCGACCTACGCGGTGCCGAGCATCGACCCCGACGCGGACTTGGAGACGCTCGACCCCGACGCGGGCGAGTACCTCTACTCGCGGCTGTCGAACCCGACGCGGAACGCGCTGGAACACCGGCTCGCGGCGCTCGAAGGCGCTGAGCACGCGCTGGCGTTCGTCTCCGGCACGGCGGCCATCGCCGCGACGATGACCGCGGTGGTCCGGCCGGGCGACCACATCGTCGCGTTCGAGGACCTCTACGGCGGGACGAAGACGATGCTCAACCGGCTGTTCGCCGACCGGCTGAACGTGGACGTGTCGTTCGTGGACGCCACCGACCCCGAAAACGCCGCGGCCGCGATGCGCGAGGAGACCGCGCTCGTCTGGATGGAGACGCCGACGAACCCGCTCATGCACCTCTGCGACATCGAGGCCATCGCGGCCATCGCCGACGAGGGCGACGCGGTCTTCGGCGTGGACAACACCTTCCTCAGCCCGCAGTTCCAGAACCCGCTTTCGCTCGGGGCCGACGTGGTCGTCCACAGCACCACGAAGTATCTCAACGGCCACTCCGACTCCATCGGCGGCGCGGTCGTCACCGACCGCGAGGACGTACTGGAGGAGATTACCTTCCTCCAGCGCGTCGGGATGGGGTCGATGCTCTCGCCGTTCGACTCCTATCTGACGCTTCGGGGCATCAAGACGCTCCCGCTACGGATGCGCCAGCACGAGGCCAACGCGATGGAAATCGCCGAGTTCCTCGACTCCCACGAGGCCGTGACGCGGGTACTGTATCCGGGGTTGGAGTCCCATCCGCAACACGACCTCGCGGCCCGTCAGCAGTCGGGTTTCGGCGGCGTGCTGTCGTTCGAACTCGACACCGACCTCGACGGAACCGCCGAGTTCCTCGGCGAACTCCGGGAGTTCCCGCTGGCGGTCAGCCTCGGCGGCGTCGAGAGCCTCATCGAGCACCCGGCGACGATGACTCACTCGCCGCTCTCGCAGACCGAACGCGACGCGCTCGGCATCTCGGACTCGCTGTTGCGGCTGTCGGTGGGCGTCGAGCACGTCGACGACCTGCGCTCTGACCTCGCGTCGGCGCTTTCTGTGCTGTAGGTAGTCACGGCTCGCGCGGCCGAATTCCGTCCCCTCGGGCACTTAACCGAGGCGTTTAACAGTCCGCCCGGCTGTAGGTACGCCAACGCAATGCCGAGCGGAGAATACGATCCGGAAACCGTCGAGGCGAAGTGGCAAGAGAGGTGGGTCGACGAAGACCTGTACGCGTACCCGGAGCGTGCGGTAGACCCCGACACCGTCTTCTCTATCGACTCACCGCCGCCGACGGTGTCCGGGAGCCTCCACTGGGGCCACGTCTACGGCTTCACCCTCCAGGACTTCGTCGCTCGGTTCAACCGGATGCGCGGCGACGAGGTGTACTTCCCGTTCGGCTACGACGACAACGGCATCGCGTCGGAGCTCCTGACCGAGGACGAACTCGGAATCAAACACCAGGACTACGAGCGACGCGAGTTCCAGAAGCTCTGCCGCGAGGTCACCGCGGAGTACGAAGGGGAGTTCACGGAGAAGATGCAGAACCTCGGCATCTCCATCGACTGGGACCAGACGTACCAGACGATTTCGCCCGAGGTCCAGCGCGTCTCCCAGCTCTCTTTCGTCGACCTCTACGACAAGGGTCGGCAGTACCGCCAGCGCGCCCCCGCCATCTGGTGTCCCGAGTGCGAGACCGCAATCTCGCAGGTCGAGACCGAAGACGACGAGCAGGGCTCGCACTTCCACGACATCGAGTTCGGCGTGGCCGAGTCCGAGGAGTCGTTCGTCATCTCCACGACGCGACCCGAACTGCTCCCCGCCTGCGTCGCCGTCTTCGTCCACCCGGACGACGACGACAACGAGCACCTCGTCGGGCAGGAAGCGGAGGTTCCGCTGTTCGGACAGCGGGTTCCCATCCTCGAAGACGAGCGCGTCGACCTGGAGACCGGCACGGGTCTCGTCATGTGCTGTACCTTCGGCGACCAGACGGACATCGAGTGGTATCAGGCCCACGACCTGCCGCTCCGCGTCGCCATCGACGAGTCCGGCACGATGACCGAGGAGGCCGACGACTACGCCGGGCTCTCCGCCGACGAGGCGCGGGAGGCCATCGTCTCCGACCTCGACGACGCCGGGGCGCTCCTCGACAAGCGCGCCATCACGCACACGGTCAACGTCCACGAGCGGTGCGGCACGAGCGTCGAGTTCCTCGTCAAAGACCAGTGGTACATCAAACTGCTCGACAAGCGCGAGGAGTACCTCGAAGCCGGCGAGCAGATGGACTGGTACCCCGAGAAGATGTTCACGCGGTACAAAAACTGGATAGAAGGCCTCCAGTGGGACTGGGCCATCTCCCGACAGCGCTCCTCGGGGATTCCGTTCCCCGTCTGGTACTGCGAGGACTGCGAGCACGTCGTCGTCGCCGACCGCGAGGACCTGCCGGTCGACCCGCTCTCGGACGACCCGCCGGTCGACGCCTGTCCCGAGTGCGGCCACGACGAGTTCGCCGCCGAGGACGACGTGTTCGACACGTGGGCGACCTCGTCGCTCACGCCGCTCATCAACGGCGGCTGGGACTGGAACCCCGAGACGGAGGCGATGGAACTCGACCGGCCCGAACTCTACCCGTTCGACATGCGCCCGCAGGGCCACGACATCATCTCCTTTTGGCTGTTCCACACGGTCGTCAAGTGCTACGAGCACACCGGCGAGGTCCCGTTCGACAGCGTGATGATAAACGGGATGGTCCTCGACGAGAACCGCGAGAAGATGTCGAAGTCCGTCGGTAACGTCGTCTCGCCCGACGAGGTCTTAGAGAAGTTCCCGGTCGACGCCGCCCGCTACTGGGCCGCCGGGAGCGCCGTCGGCGACGACCTGCCGTATCAGGAAAAGGGCCTCGTCGCGGGCGAGAAGCTCATGCGGAAGCTCTGGAACGCCTCGAAGCTCGTCGAGAGCCTCACCGAGGACGCGCCCGCCGAGTTCGACCACGACGACCTGAAGGCCATCGACCGCTGGCTTCTGGCCTCGCTCGACCGCGAGCTCGGGTTCGTCACGGAGAAACTGGAGAACCGCGAGTTCTCGAAGGCGCGCGACCGCCTGCGGAGTTTCTTCTGGCACACGTTCTGCGACGACTACCTCGAAATCGCCAAACAGCGCGTCCGCGAGGGCGACGACCCCTCGGCGGCCTACACGCTCCAGACCGCCCACAAGCGGTTCCTGACCTGCTTCGCGCCCATCCTCGCGCACGTCACGGAGGAGCTGTGGCGCGACATGTACGACGAGGCGAGCGTCCACGACCAGCCGTGGCCCGAACCGCTCGGCCTCGACGCCGACGTCGCGGCCGGCGAGACGGCGATGGCCGTCGTCGGCGCGCTCCGCAAGTACAAAAGCGACAACCAGCTCTCGATGAACGCCTCCGTCGACCTCGTCGAAGTGTACGGCGACATCCACGGCTTCGAAGAAGACGTGAGCGGCGTCATGCACATCGAGGAGCTCGAACTGCTCGACGAGGAGCCCGAAATCGAGTCGGTCGTCACCGGCGTCGACCTCGAGTACTCGCTCGTCGGCCCCGAGTACGGCGCGCAGGTCCCGGACATCGAGGCCGCCCTCGAAGACGACGACTACGAGGTCGAAGACGGCGTGATGCACGTCGCGGGCGTCGAACTCGCCCCCGAGATGTTCACCATCGAGGAGTCCCGCGAGTACGTCGGCGACGGCGACATGCTCGAAGCCGGCGACGCTATCGTCATCGTCCAGCACGCCGACTGAGGCGGTTCGGTCGGTTTCGGTTTCGTTTTTCTTTCGGCAGTCGGTCGCTCAGCTGACCGCTCGTCAGTCGCCGTTGCCGGACGCCGCTGGTTCGGGCGCGGCTTCGGTCGCAGTCTCCGTTTCGGCCCCTGTCTCGCGCTTGAAGGCGTCCAGCACCGCCGCCGCGTCTTCGACGTGGGGAACCGTCATCGGGTGGTTCGCGTTCGCATCGTCGGTGCGAGCCTCCTCGGGGTCGGGGACGGTGAGTCCCACGTCGGGACTCGTGTCCACGCCGGTCTCGAACCGCACCGTCTCCGTGCCGAACAGACGGTCGACGGCGTCTGCGGACACGCTGACGTCGGTGACCGCGTCGCGTTCGAGGCGGGCTTGGGGTTCGTCCAACAGCGCGTCGTGGACGACGAGTACGTCACCGTAGCTCCGGAACTCGACGGGACCGGAGGCCAGATAGCGCGAGGCTCCCCGGAGGGTCCCGAACGCGGCGGCGAGGGCGAGCGGTGCGAGCGCGAACGCCCACGCGCCGAAGAAGACGAGCGCGGCGGCGACGCCGTAGCACCACAGCACGCCGCTGGTGACCGTGTACCGGAGGCTTTGGTAGGCCGCATCGGTGATGGCGACCGCGCGGGCGGGCGTGGTTCGATAGGTCGGCGCTCTTTTCGGCTCCTCGACCGGAACCGGTTCTATCTCGGTCTCCTCGCTCCCGTAGAGGCGGTAGAAGACGCCCCGCTTTTCGCTCCGTTCGAGTTGGAGCGCGCGGAGGTCGTAGAGGAGTTTCAGGCCGACGAGGACCACGAGGAACACGTCGTTTTCGAGTTCGACGGCGAACGGGCCGAAGACGAACATCAGCAGTCCGACGGCGAACAGGAGCTTGAACGGGGGAAGCAACACCGACCGCGCGGAGTGGTCGCGGTAGCCGCCCGCCGCGAAGTAGCCGGTGAGCGTTTCGACGCCCCGTCCGACGAACACGCCCACGCCGCCCAGCAGGATTTGCCCGGCGACTTCGTCGGTGACGACCGGGTCGGTCAGGCCGAACGCGACGAAGGCGACGGCGAGTTCGAGCGGGACGAGCAGGAACGCCGCGATGAGGAGCGTCGGGACGTTCCGCGGGTAGCACTCCGGGAGGGGACCGGGGAGCGAAACCGACCCTCGCTTGGCCTGCAACGGGCCGAACAGCCGGTCTCCGTCGCCGATGGTGTTGTTGGGGCGCTTGGCCGCGAAGGGTATCTTCACGAGCGTCCAGCACAGCACGGCGGCGATTTCGGCGACGAACACGCCGAAGAGCGCGGCCGGTGCCCAACCGAGGAACAGGACGCCGACCGGCGCGACGGCGTTCGAGGCGAGGACCGCGAGCACGCCGGAGTCACGAGTGGAGGGCGGGCGCACGTCTTGTCAAGCGACTGGCTCGAAAATTAGTCTTCGGTTCGACACCGATGCGCGGGCGGTCGGTTCTCACCTCGCGGTGAGCGGTCGTCGCGGACGACGCTACAGCCCCGACCCGACGGCGTCGGTCACGTCGTCGAAGCCGTCGCGGTCGAGCAGGTCGAGGAGGCCGCGGTTGATGTCGCGGGCGATGGACGGCCCCTCGTACACCATGCCCGTGTAGAGTTGGACCATCTCGGCCCCGGCGCGAATCTTCCGGTAGGCGCTTTCGGCGTCCGAGACGCCGCCGACGCCCACGACGGGCACGTCGGTCCGCTCTGCGATGAAGCGAATCATGTTCGTTGCCTCGGCCTCGATGGGCTTGCCGGAGAGGCCGCCGCGCTCGGCCCGGTTCGGGTTCCGCAGGGTGTCGGGCCGCGAGGTGGTCGTGTTGCTGGCGATGACGCCGTCGAGCCCGAGGTCGTCGACGACTTCGAGCGCGTCCTCCACGGCGGGGTCCGGGAGGTCCGGCGAGAGTTTCACGAGAAGCGGGTCGGCACCGGCGTCGACGAGCGTCCCGAGAATCGCTTCGAGGGAGTCGCGATTCTGCAGGTCGCGGAAGCCCTCGCTGTTGGGACACGAGACGTTGACGACGAAGTAGTCCGCGCCGTCGGCGACGCGCTCGTAGGTGTAGCGGTAGTCCGCTGGGGCCTCCTCGGTGGGCGTCACCTCCGAGAGCGCGAGGTTGACGCCGACCGGGATGTCCGGGTGCGGTCCGGCGGCGAGGCGCTCTCCGACCGCGTCCGCGCCCTCGTTGTTGAGGCCCATGCGGTTGATGAGCGCCTCGTCTTCCGGGAGGCGGAACATGCGCGGCCTCGGGTTTCCGGGCTGGGGCTCCGCGGTGACGCCGCCGACCTCGACGTGACCGAAGCCGAGCGCCGAGAGGACGGTCGGTATCTCGGCGTTCTTGTCGAAGCCCGCCGCGACGCCGACCGGATTCGGGAAGTTGAGGCCGAACGCGCGCGTGGCGAGCCGGGGGTCCTCGACGCGGTAGCGCCGCTCCAAGAGCGGTTCGACGGGCGTGCCGCGAGCGGCCGCGAGCAGTCCGTGGATGGTCCGGTGAGCGGTCTCGGGTGGGAGCGAAAACAGGAGCGGCTTGGCGAGTCGGTAGGGATTCATTGCTGTCTGTCGGGCCTTCCGCTGGGAGTGAGTCGGTTCGAGACGATGCGGGTCACGCGCTTAGAAGTCGTGTTCGACCTGGTCTGGGTCCGCTTTCTGGATGATGATTTTGCCGTCCCGCACGCGGACGAACACCTCGTCACCGATCTCCATCCCGGCGACCGCGAGTTCGTCTTCGTGGAGGTTGACGTGGACGTTGTGGTACTCGCCGTTCTCGTCTTTGGCGCCACTCGGACTGAGCTTCTTTTTCCGGACCATCTGGGGGTCTATCCGTTGGTTCGCCGCAGGGGATACATAAGTGTTGTCTCCGTCTTCCCGTGGAGTGGTGATTTTCGCCGCAACCGGACCGTCTCGCAGGGAAACCCGTCGCTACTCCGGTGAGGGTTGGCGCCCCGACAAATCGGTCGAGTTTATAAGCAACACGGCGTCGTCGGTCGAAATTCGTCGATATATTTATCATGTGCCATGTGGTTCATTGGCATAGAGGTGGAAAATCATGGTACGCGAGGACGGTAAGCGAAACTTCGTGCTCCGAGAGGAGGACGGTACAGAGACGAGTGTGTTTTCGGGCAGTATGCCGAGGCAAGCGGCGCTCAAGGCGGCCCGACGACTCGACCCCGCCGGGTCCGAGGACGAGGCGAAGTCGGACGCAGTCGAGATTCGACTCCGCGAGAAGGGGACTGACAAGGTCCACATCTTCGACGCGTGGGCGTGGAACAGCAGTGCCCCCGAGGACAAGCCCGGCTGGATGGAGGGGAAAATCACCAAGGGGAACGTCTCAAAGAGGGGTATCGAGCACCTCGACGAGTAGCGCGACCGGCGCCATGCGCCATTATCGAGCACCTCGACGAGTATAGCGCGACCGGCGCCATGCGCCATTATTCTCAGCGTGCGTACGCACGCGTAGCACTACGGGTCGTAGAGCAGTCGATACGCCTTTCAAACAGCGCCACCAGCGTCTGCTTGCGCGACCGACACCCGGTCAGACCGAACGTACGACGCGTGGGATGACCGACCGGCCTCCAGTCGCGCGATACCTGTTCCTCCGAGAGTCATCGTTCACCGCCGACAGTCTGTCATTATCTTATGAGTAATCTCGGCATGAAACCGCATGACGTAGCGCCATCGGTTCGACGGCCTTTTATGTATCCCCGGCATTCGGACTAATGCGAAGAAGCGCACGGGGGCACTCCCCCCGAACGCTTCCACCGAACGCCCCGACCCCAAGGTCGTCTGGCGCTCACCGGGATGACACACCTTCCCGGGGGTCGCCACGATACGACGGCCTTAAGTGGTCCAA